>CAYJSN010000009.1:0-60515 GCA_964373125.1 uncultured Nitrosopumilales archaeon
ATCTTTTGAACTAAAGACGTATCTTTCGTTAACGTCTTAGTGCTTTTTGCGCTTATAACCCTTAAATAGCAACGATCTCTATTTCAACATGTGCACAAGTTAAGCGACCAGCTATATTCAGCACCGGTTTTGATTTACGATAACCACTGCCGCTCGTGCACAAAGTTCGCCGAGATCTCGGTAAAATTATCCCGGGGCCGGATCTATGCAACAGGACACTACACTGCTGAGGGAATGCGGATAAAGGGCAGAACCTTCCCCAAGCAGTTCAGCGCGGAAAGCATGTTCTGGCTCATTACCGAGAACGGGGCCTTCGGTGGGCGATCCGGCCTGCTGCCGCTGACGCATGAGATTGCGAAGGGATTTCTCGGCATCGGCGAAAGAGCCGGCGCCAAAAGCGAAGAGAATGCTATCTACGAAGACCTTTGCATTGCGCAGCAGCCAGGTTGCAGCACGCCGCGTGGCTTCTTCTCTAGGCTGGGAGGCCTGCTGTGCAACGGACAGAAGTTCGAGCAGGTTAACCACGAAAGCCTCTGAATCGGTATGGAGATAAAATGTTGGGTCAGGAACCTTTCTGCCCAACTCTTACGTGGGCGATTTCCTTCAGCTTCAGCGCAGCGATCTCGGCGGCTCTCTTACCCGACAGCAGCATCGCGCCGAAGGTCGGACCCATCCTGGGCAGCCCGTACGTCTCTGTTACCGCCATCCCTGCAGCTATCAGTCCCGGATAAACTTCACCCGTGTGTTCCACGACCTGATCCTCCGACTCCTCGACCCACATCGGGTTCATCCCCGCGAACTTCACTAGGCCCCTGTCCATCAGCCGCTTCACCGCAACGGAATCGTGCCCGGACGCGTCGATCACGATCTTGGACTCCAAGGCAATGGGGTCCACACATGTGATGTTCCTCGGCAGTGCCGAGACCGGCATCCAGTTCACCACCACGCCAGCGACACGCTTGTCGCGCAGCACGAGGTCGTCGAACTTTGTGAGGTTCAGGAACTTCACACCCGCGTCGCACGCAGCCGAGATTAGCTTCGAACACGCGTTAGGCCCAGGCGTCGCGTATAGTCCATCAGCAACCTGCTTGTACTTGATCTTGAGCTCGTCGAATATCCTCTGCGCCGGTGCTCTCACGGTGACCGGGTTCATCATGTAGCCGCCGACCCAGAATCCGCCTCCGATGTAGTTGTTCTGCTCGACGATCAGCGTCTTGAAGTTCATGCCGGCCAGCTCCCTGCCGGCCATCAGCCCCGAGGGGCCCGCACCGATTATTATCACGTCCGCATCCGAATACTCCATCAGCGTCTCGTGGAACATGCTCGCGATGGCCCTTGTGATCTCCTTCTCCCCGACTTTTGCAAATATAGGCATGCATGGGTCTTCATGCAATGGATATTAATACTTTCAGAGCAAAAACGGTCGGGCGAAATGAAGGCTGTCGTGCTTGCCGGAGGGCTCGGCACAAGGCTGTACCCTCTGACGCGGAAGATCGCGAAGAGCATGCTCCCAGTTGCGGGAAGGCCGCTGTTCGAATATCTGATCCTGCACCTGAAGCGCCACGGTTTCAGGGAGATCGTCCTTACGCTGGGCAGCAAGCGCGGCGAGATCGTCGATTACTTTGGCGACGGCTCAAAATACGGCGTGAAGCTGCTGCACTCCGTGGAGCGGAGGCCGCTGGGCACGGCAGGCTCCTTCAGGAACGCTGCAAAGTATCTCGACCAGAGATCGCTGGTGGTGCAGGGCGACCTGCTCACCAACTTCGACCTGGCCAGGATAACATCATTCCATGCGAGGCGGAAGGCGATGGTCACGATAGCCCTGAAAAGTGTGAGGAACCCGGCCGGCTACGGCATTGCCAAGATCGACAGGGCAGGAAAGATAGCGAGATTTGCCGAGAAGCCCCGACGCTTCTTCAGCAACCTGGCCAACGCGGGCATCTATGTCGTGGAGCGCGAGGCGCTGGACCTGATACCGAAGAACAGGTTCTTCGACTTTTCAAAGAACCTCTTCCCCGCCATGCTGGAAAAGCGGCTGCCGCTTTACGGAATAAAGATGCGCGGGTACTGGTTCGACATAGGAACTCCCGAAAGCTACAGAAGGGCCGAGGCGTACATGCTGCGGCGCAAGTAACAACGCTAGAAAGGCTATTAACAGAGTTGAATCATCCGATCTAGGTGCCAAGGAGAAGCGACGTTCGCTCTAACCAAAAGCTTATGATAGCTCTGATGGTTGGTGCCATTGCCGTGGCCGTTGGTGTCAGCGCCGTGCTGGCATCGCAGCCATCCAGTCAGGAAACCTACATCGCCGAACTGCAGGAGATCTTGGATC
Source organism: uncultured Nitrosopumilales archaeon (assembly GCA_964373125.1). Taxonomy (GTDB): domain Archaea; phylum Thermoproteota; class Nitrososphaeria; order Nitrososphaerales; family UBA213; genus CAYJSN01. The sequence continues at coordinate 2,333 of CAYJSN010000009.1, forward strand.
AGTCCGAGGCTGTGACCAAGAGCTACGAGGGCGCCATCATGGAGTGGAAGCACGACCAGGTCGATGACACGGAGATGATCAGGATCACGGAGCGGAACCTTGAACAGCTCGGCTCGACCTTGGCGCGACTGAGGGCGCTCGAGCCGCCCGACCGGTTTGCGGAAGGACACCAGCTTATTACGCTTTCGCTGGAGTACGAGCTGCAGAGCAACGAGCACATGCTGAAGTACTTCGAGACCGGCGACCCGGCGGAATACGAAAAATCCTCCGAGCTCTTCCAGCTGGCATTCGACTACGAGGCAAAGGCGTTTGAGGCATTATCTAAGGCCAACAAGGGCACATAGATCCCTGGAATAATCAGTACTGCCGGACGTCGCCCTCGAGAAGGCCTGCGCCCAGGTGCATCCTGTCTATGTGCTTTGAGAGCTCGTCCTTGTTATCGAACATGGAGCCGCAGTAGGGGCAGAGGACGCCTATGGGTATGTCCACCTCTGCTATCGAGATATCTCCCTTGTGGACATCGCCCACCACGGCCCTCTGGGAGACGACACCGATTATCTTCCTGTCCTCCTTCACGACGAGCCTGCGTATCTGGTTCTTCACCATCAGCGCTATGGCCTCCTTCACGCTGGAGTTAGCATCAACAGTGATCAGCGGCGAGCTCATTATATCCATCAGCTTCAACTTGCCGGGGTCCTTGCCGCCGGCAACCACCCTGTAGAGGATGTCACGCTCAGTTACAATGCCAACCGGCTCGTCCTTCTCAGTGACCAGGACGCTGCCGATCTGCTCCTCGCGCATTGTCTTGGCTGTTTTCTCGACCGTCTGCTCTGCGTCCAGCGCGACTATCTTCTTGTGAATAAATTTCTTCACCGGCTCGTCGAGGATGCTGCTGGACATAACAAACAAAGACCAACTGCAGAGGTGCTTTAAACTTTGCTGAAGACTCAGGTGACAGCTATGCGCCTTATCTTTTCGTTGACCTTTGCCTCGATGTTGGATAACAGTTCGACGATGTTGGCCCTGCTGGCGTTCAGGTAGTCCTGCCCCTTGTCCTTCATCCTGAGCTGGTAGACCCTCAGATCCCTGTGCTCCTCGAAGAAGTTCTCGATCAGTATGCTCCCAAATTCCTTCGGTTCTATAAGCTTGGCAACGTGGTTCTGGGTCTCGCGGAGGTCGCCCTTCTCGACGGCGCGCTTTGCCTTTGCCAAGTGCTCCGTGAGTTCCCGTAACTGTTTCACCGGGCCGCTGATCCTCGACTCCCTCGCGATCTCCATCTCCTTCTCTATGCCTATCTTCGCCGCAAGCTCCTTTGAGAGAACGTAGTGCTCCTCCCTGCCGCCGGTCCAGCCGCCCATCGTCTTGCGCTCCTTCCGTATTATCAGGCCCTTCAGCAGCAGGTTGTTGATGGCTTCCTCGATGTCGCTCCTGTCCATCCCGGTTATCCAGACCATCTTTCCGACAACGTCGTAGCCCACCCTTACTGCTTCGAGTACTACTACTTCGATTATCCGCCTGAAGGTGACCTCACCCCTGACGCTGTCAAAGTCGCGGTCCTTCACCGCCTTCTTTGCGTAAGCAATGTCGATCTCGATCGCGCGCTTCAGCGCATCGAGCGAGTCATCGTGACGGTTCGCGAGCGACAGGTAGCACGCCTTGTTGTACCATGCCATGCCGTCGTTCGGGTTTATGTCGATGGCCTTGTCGGCGCACTCGATCGACTTGTCGTGGTTCTTCATCTTGTAGTACGCCAAACCCTTCAGGTTCCATGCCTCGGCGTTGTTGACGTCGACCGCGAGCGCCTTGTCGTAGCAAGATATCGCAAGGCTGTAATCGTCAAGGTGGAAGTGGCAGTATCCCTTCTTTATCCATGCGTCGACGTAGTGCGGGTCGATCCTGAGCGCAAGGTCGAAGGAGCGTATGGCGGCCTCAAGGTTTTCGGAGGCCATCTGGTTGACGCCCTTCTTGAAGAGGTCGCGCTTGGCGACATCGGAGCCAGCGGGACCTGCCCTGAGCTCGTGCTCCTCGGCCCTACTCTCGTCTCTGGATGAACTAGAGTTGCCCAGAAATCTGCCCACAGGTAACTGCCCGCCAATTAGAGATAAATAGATTTTGGTCTTTATGCAAGTTCGCCGTCATGTGAGACTGCCAAAGATTCTACTGGAAAGTATATTTACAGCGGAGCGCCCCTCACACAAAGAATGACAGATTCGAGTGTTCCCGAGAAGATCGAGTTCAGGATGCTTGACCACGAGAGCGTCGGGGGCGACACGGTCACCTTCAAGCTTGAGGACGGCACTACTGTGAAGGTGAAGGTCGAGCTGGAGCGGGTCGGCGTCGCGACCAACTACAGGAACCCCGACGGCACGGCACACTACGCGATAAACACGTCGGTGAAGGTATCGGTGATACCGCCAGACAAAAAGTTCACTCTGCCGAAGGGCCAGGTGAAGGTGCAGTCGACCAAGCCGCCGGGACACATGATAACCTGACGCTCGTTGTACCGGCCCGGCACCTGGCGTTGTCGATGACTAGTTTAGCTTTTCAGCTACCGAATAACCAAAGATAGACCATAACAATTTATTGCGAGGAATTATCCCGTTAGATGCATGAAGATCAGGGCGTTTGCCATTGATATCGACGGGACGCTGACGGAGAACGGCGGCGGCACGATCCACCTAGGCTCGCTCTCCATGCTGAGGGCGATGGAGCGGCTCGGCTACAGGGTCGTGTTTGTCACGGGGCGCTCGTCGGTCGAGGCCTATGTATTGTCGGTGTTCGGGGGAACCACGAAGATCGCGGCCGGCGAGAACGGCGGGGTCGTTACCAGTGCCCCCAACGAGCACAGGCTACTGGCTGATAAATCCTACAGCGAGAAGGCGTATGAGATGCTGCGAGGCAGGATCGCGAACGTGCGACCCAAGCCGGTCTTCCCGCGGTTCACCGAGGTGGTGCTCGAGCGCACCTTCGATATTGAGCAGGCGGCGGCGATCCTGAAGGAGAGCCGGCTCCCGGTCATAATCACGGACAGCATGTATGCATACCACCTGAACCACGAAAGTATAAACAAATCCGTCGGGTTCAGAGTAGCGCTGGAGATGCTGGGCATAAGGCCAGAAGAATCCATCGCGATCGGGGACAGCGCCACCGACCTGCCGCTCTTCGATACCTGCGGCTACAGCATAGCCCTGGGCAACGCGAGCGACGATGTGAAGGCACGTGCGAAAGCATCTGTGCGGGGGACGAACGGCAGCGGCCTGGCCGAGGCCCTTGATTATGTTGGCTACAATTTCTTGGGTGTGAGCGATGACATTCAGGCTGCTGGTAAGTGAGGTCAGGTCCCTCGTCAACAACGCCCTGGCTAAACTTGACTATCCCAGCGTGGAGTTCGCCGTCGAGGAGCCGCCTAGGCCGGAGTACGGGGACATCTACAGCAATGTTGCGTTCCAGCTAACCAAGCAGCTGGCGAAGAAGCCGCCAGAGATCGCGAATGAGATACATCACGTCATCGCAGACCAGCTCAGAAGCCAGAAAGATTCGTTCGTGCTCTCCGCCGAGGCGCATCCGGCTGGCTACCTGAACTTCAGGGCCAATCATGCAAGGCTGACGCAGGAGACGCTCTCCAGGGTTGGCGACACCTACGGTGCAATCGACATAGGCAAGGGAAGGAGAGTTCTCGTGGAGCACACCAGCGTGAACCCCAACAAGGCCCTGCATGTTGGCCACGTGCGCAACGTCGTCCTCGGCGACGCGATCTACAGGATACTCAGGTTCACAAACCACCGGGCCTACGTGCTGAACTACGTCGACGACTCCGGGCTACAGGTGGCCGACATAATCGTCGGTTTCAAATTTGCAGGCTTTCCCATGGAGACGGAGAAGAAGTTCGACCACTACTGCGGCGACGAGGTCTACGTAAAAGTGAACGAGATGTATGAAAGCGATGCCAACTTGGCAGAGAAACGCAGGTACGTGCTGAAGGAGATCGAGCGGTACGACTCGGAGATCGCCGAGTTTGCAAGGGATCTGACCAATCGGGTTCTGGACGAGCAGCTGAAGACGTGCTGGAGGCTGAAGACGCGCTACGACTGCCTGAACTTCGAGTCGCAGATAATCGCGTCCAAGCTCTGGGATAAGATACTCTCGGCCATGCAAGAGAAGGAACTGGTGAAGGTGGAGGACGACTCCGAGTCGAAGTACGCCGGCTGCCTCGTCATCAGGGCCGGCATCGAGGGCGAGGAGAAGGTCCTGCTGCGGAGCGACGGGACTGCCACCTACATAGCGAAGGACATCCCCTACGCCGCATGGAAGATCGGCCTCGTCCCTGATCCCTTTGGCTACCGCAGCCACGTCACCCAGTACGACAACAGCACACTCTGGGCCAGCACGCTCCAGCCGGGACGGGATGGAAGCCCGCAGTTTCACGGCGCCGAGACCGCGATCACGGTGATAGACACAAGGCAGAGCAGGCTTCAGAACATCATATCGAAGGTTCTAGGGATGCTGGCAGGCGATGCCGAGCGATACAAACACCTCAGCTACGAGGTGGTGGCTCTCAGTGCCGAGACCGCGAAGATGCTCGGGCTGGAGATCGGCGAGAAGAAGTTCGCGCATATGGCCGGCAGGAAAGGCATCTACATCAATGCCGACGACGTCCTCGACGCCCTGCACAAAAAGGCATACGAGGAAGCGCGACAGCGGAACCCCGGCGCGGACGAGGCATGGCTGCACTCGGTCGCGGAGAGCATCGCGATAGCAGCGATACGCTACAGCATGCTCAAGCAGGACCTCGACAAGACCATAACCTTTGACATAGCCGAGTCCCTCAACCTGCAGGGAGACACGGGGCCGTACCTCCAGTATTCGCACGCCAGGGCCTGCAGGATCCTGGAGAAGGGCGGGACCGGCGACAGGACGGAGGTTGCGAAGACGGATCTGCTGAAGGACGAGCGCGAGGTGGCGCTAATCAAGGAGATCGCAAAGTTCGATATGCGCGTCGAGGGTGCGGCGGGGGGCCACTCGCCGAAGACCATGGCACGGTACGCTTACTCGCTGGCCACGCTCTTCAACATGTTCTACGAGAAGGTGCCTGTATTGCACGACAAGAACCCCGACGTCGTTGGGGCAAGGCTCGCACTGGTGCGGGCCTTTGTGATCACGATGAAGAACGCCCTGAACCTGCTGGGGATAGACCCCCTGGAGAAGATGTGATTGACCTCTTTGGGGGACACGTGACATCTCCAGACCCGAGTGAGCGTACGCGTAGTTACAGCAAAAACCTTTAATCATCGTACTACCAATCTAATGCAGATAACCGTAAGACCCAGAGTGTACTCGTATGAGAGTTGAAGGTCCAGATCAGAACGGTATCTGTTGGCCTAAATGCATTTGGTTCAAATGCGCCAAGAACGTACTCCAGCCGAGAGGAAAGGTTCTGTGGTGTGAGTGGCTTGAGCAGCCCTGCCTGGGCCCGACTTGTGCGTATGCCAGCTGCGCGCGGAACAAATTGCTGCCGGAGAACAAGTGCGGCCTGGTGGTGAAAAGGATAACGCGGGACATGGTAAGGCCGGAGGACTTTAAGGTCGATGTGAGGCTGAAGGGAAGGGATGCAAGGAAGCTTGGCGGCAATTCCGACGACATAGTGTGACACTGGTCACGTGAGGTTACCTCCAAAGTTAGGTTCTTATCTTCAGCATTCTTTGCTAACCCGATGGGCACGATCGAGGAGGGCTCCTACGTGCTGCTCTTCCACAACCCCCGGAAGAAGTGGCTGACCAGGGTTGCCAAGGGCAGGAAGATGCACACGCACTTGGGAATCATAGATATGGATGCGGTGATAGGCCTGCCCTTCGGCTCCCAGATCATGAGCGCCAAGGGCAAGGAGATCTACCTCCTGAAGCCCACAATCTATGATTTCGTGATGAAGAGCGAGCGGAGGACCCAGATAATCTACCCCAAGGACATGGGCTACATTGTGTCGAGGACGGGGCTGCGCAGCGGCTCGGTCGTGCTGGAGGTGGGCACCGGCAGCGGCGCGCTCACGACCTTCATGGCAAGCATAGTAAAGCCTGACGGCCATGTCTATACATACGACATCAGGCCCGAGTTCATCGAGATTGCAAGGCGGAACCTGGAGAAGGCTGGCGTGCAGGAGTTCGTGACGATAACCCAGCACAACATCAGGGAGGGAATTGATATGAGGGATGCTGACCTTGCCGTGATCGATCTGGGCGACCCCTGGACCGTGCTAAAGCCGGTCTACGAAGCGCTCCGCGGGAGCGGCTCGGTGGCGGCCGTCTGCCCCACAATGAACCAGGTGGAGATGCTCGCCTCGGAACTCAAGGAGAACAACTTTGCGGATATCGAGTGCTCCGAGATAATCATCCGCCCGATCGAGGCGAGGACAGGCATGACGAGGCCCGCCTTCAGGATGATCGGGCACACAGCTTATCTAGTCTTTGCCAGAAAGGTCTATCCTAAGGAGAGGATGGTTGAATGAAGGCCGTGGTTGCGAGCAGCAAGCTGGTCGCGGGGCTCATACCCCCAAGATCCCGGAGGTCCAAGAAAGGCGACAACGGCGTGGTACTAGTCGTTGGGGGCAGCAGGATCTACCACGGCGCGCCGCTGATCGCCTCGCTCGCTGCGCTGAGGAGCGGGGCCGATCTCGTCTATGTGGCCGTGCCGAGGTCAATCGCTATTCCTGTACGCTCCTACTCTCCTAGCCTGATCGTGCTACCGCTGCCTGACGACAGGCTGACGCCGGGCAGCGTGAACCGGCTCGTGACCATGCTGCCAAAGAAGGTCAACGCTGCGGCAATAGGCATGGGCATGAGCTTGGGCAGGGTAGAGGCGCTCACCGGCCTGATCGCGGAGCTTTACGAGATGAATGCGAAGCTGGTGCTGGACGCGAGCGCGCTGATCCCCGAGGTTGTCCCGGCCGTTACCGGCAGAGAGGCCGTCCTGACGCCGCACGCTGGGGAGTTCAGGCGCCTCTCCGGCCAAGACGTCGGAGGGAGCGATGACGACAGGATAAAGACGGTCAAGAGCTTTGCAGAGAAGCACAGTACCACCGTGCTGCTGAAGGCCTGGACTGACATAATCTCCGACGGCAGGAGGGTCGCGCTGAACAGAACGCACAGCTGTGCTATGACGGTGGGCGGCACCGGCGACGCGCTCTCGGGGCTGGTGGCAGGCCTGCTAGCGAAGAGTATGAGCACGTTCGATGCCGCTACCGCCGGGGTCTTCATCAACGGCTCTGCGGGCGATCTGGCCTACAGGAAGTACGGCCTCCACATACTGCCGACGGATGTCGTGGAGAACATACCAGCTGTGATGAAAAAGTTTGACAGGATCAGCGCGAGATAGAATAGAAAGGACTAAATTTACCATGTTATAGACTGATGGTGTCATGGCCTTTGAACAGTTCATGCCGGGCGCTACTGCAGTTGGTATCACATTCGATCACGGCGTGATACTCGCGGCCGAGAAGCGGATCTCCTTCGGGACCTATGTGGCCAGCAAGACCGGGAAGAAGACCTTCCGGATAACCGACCATGTGGGCGCTGCCTGTGCAGGCATGGTGGCGGACATGCAGGTACTGATAAGACAGATCGAGGCCTTGGCCAAGATAAGGGCGCTCGAGCAGGGGAGGCCCGTGCCACCGAACTCGATCGCCAAGATGGTCTCCGTCATGCTCTTCGAGAGGAGGTACTTCCCCCTGCTCACCCAGGTGATAATCGGCGGGGTTGATTCCACGAAGCCGGTGATATACACGCTGGACCCGCTGGGCTCACTCCTGCCGGATGATTACGCTACCGCTGGCACCGGTGCGGAGATAGCGATAGGCGTCATCGAGATTGGATACAAGGCCGGTATGTCGGAAAAGGACGCGAAGGAGCTCGCTGTCAAGTCCATAAGATCGGCGATCTCCAGGGACGCTGCGAGCGGCGACGGTGTGGACATGCTCATCATAACCAAGGAAGGCTACAAAGAAGAGTCGGTAAAGTTCTAGGACTGTTGGCTCTCCTTGTAGGCATTCCAGAACTTGTCGCTCACGTGGTGCTTGTTCTCCAGAACCGGACCCTTTCCCATCTTCTCGGCCTCGTCGCTGTCAACTAATGCAAGGCCGACGGCGAGGTATTTGCCGTGGGCGCTGTCCTTCACGGCAACGATCTCGCCCTTCCTGAAACTGTCCATCTTTGTTATTCCTGGCCGCATCACGTCGGCGCCGTTGCAGACAAACTTCACCGCACCCATATCAACGGTAATGCTCGGAAATAATTTCAGCAGTTCCTCGCCTGCCAGCAGCGGGAGCACCTGATCTTCGGTTTTCACGGCGAGCAGGTCGTCGCTCACCAGCAGGATGCTCTTCTCCTCCACCTCGATGACCTGCAGGGTCTTCACACTGCCCGGCACGGCCGGCTGCGGCCACCTGCTTCTTATCAGCTCCATAAGTTCGGAGGTCTCGCTCCTCGACAATGCGTACTTCCTCAATCTAGACCCTGCCCATGCTCTCTCTTATCTCGATGAGATCGCGCAGGACGGCGGTGGCGGTCTCCATGCCGCCCGCACCCTTCCCGATTATGGTCTGCTCGCCGGAGTTCTCCGATGAGAATGTGACGGCGTTGAGGGTGCCGTTGACGCAGAGCGGGTCGTTCCTCGGAACCTCCGTTGGCTTTACCGTGAGTTCTCTATTGCTGGAAGCTATCAGCTTTATCGAGTTGCCGTTCTTCAGCGCCTTCCTCACATCGTCCGCCGTGACGTTCCTTATACCCGTGAAGTTTACGTCCTTCATGGTTACCTTCTTCCGCATCACCCAGTTTGCCATTATCACAAGCTTAGCGGCCGCGTCGTAGCCGTCAATGTCCAGCGTAGGGTCGGCCTCGGCGTACCCCTTCTCCTTCGCGTCGTTCAGGGCCTCGCTGAAGCTCAGCCCCTCCTCCATTCTGGTGAGTATGTAGTTGGTGGTGCCGTTGAGTATCCCCCTGAAGGCGACTATCCTGTCGCCCCTCAGGCACCGCTTCGCGAACTCCAGCACCGGGGTGCCGCCACCGACGGTGCCGCTGAACCTGAGCAGTACATTGTTGTACCCGGCCAGCTCGATGAGCGACGGCAGCGCTATCGCGAGCGGGCCCTTGTTGGTCGTGATGACGTTCCTGCCGTTCTTTATCGCGGTTATTATGTGCGTCATCCCGGGCTCGCCGGTCTTCAGGTCTGTGGGACTTACTTCAACCACGACCTCGGCATCGACCGACTCGATCATCCTCACCACGGCACCGCTCCCGTGCTCGGCGCTGGTCTCAGCGCCGTCGCCGTACCCGGAAACCGTTCCTTTGTTCTTCTTTGCATCGAGAAGCCTGTGCAGGTCGAGCCCCGATGTTGAAATAACAGAGCCGCGGCTATCGACAACGCCCACTATCCTGGGCTTCATGCCGTAGTGCGCGTAGACCTCCTCGCCCCTCGACAACAGCAGCTTGGCAAGGTTCTGCCCGACCACGCCGAAACCGATCAGTATGATCCTCAAGTCCTGTCTGCACTAAACAATTCATCTTTCTTTATATACTCTGCTCCATTCTGTCAGGATAGTTGGTGCTTTCCGGCGAGATTCCGATACTGGCCGCGATAAGCTTCGCAGCCGGGACGTTCGGCTCGATGCTCGGCCTCGGCGGCGGCTTCATCATAGTGCCGGCTCTAACTTACATGGGCATGGGTCCTTACCAAGCTGCGAGCACCAGCCTCTTTGCTGTATTCTCAACATCGGCATCGTCCACGATTGCATACGCAAGGCAGAAGCGGATAGACTACTCGCTCGGCATCAGGTTTGCGCTTGCCGCGATCCCGGGCGCCGTGCTCGGCGCGTACATCTCCGAGCTGGTCACGGCCGAATTGTTCAAGCTGTACTTTGCGCTGATACTCATCGGGACATCCGCCTATATCCTCCGGAGAAGCACTCTGAAGGAGAGGGCGCGTCCGCCCATTCCTACGATAATGGCGGTCTCCTACGCCGCGAGCTTCTTTGCCGGGATCCTCGCGAGCCTCTTCGGCGTTGGTGGTGGAACCGTCTTCGTGCCGCTGATGGTCGTGCTCCTAGGCATGTCGATGCACATATCGGCGCCAACATCCCAGTTCATACTGCTGATATCATCTGTTGCAGGTCTGGCATCGCACTCTGCGCTGGGTCATCCTGACTATGTCTTGGCGGCGATCCTGATGGCAGGCACGTTTGTAGGCGCCCAGCTCGGGGCAAAGGTATCGCTCCGCGTCAGGGAGAAGCTGATGCAGTGGCTCGTATCCATAGTGCTCTTCGCGATCGCGGCAAAGCTAATCTCGGATGTCTTCGGATAGCCGCGCTATCTGCTCTCGTCGGGATAATAGATGACCTCGGCCCTGCCGTCTGCCTGCCCGGACGCGAGGTAGAGGCAGGTATCAGCAAGCTTCCTAGAGGCAGGCTCGGCGCCCTCTATATTGCCTGGCAGCACGAGGTAGACACGGATCATCGATTTCAGGACCTCGCTCAGCTCCTGGTTTACAGTTGCTGTAAATGGCCGCAGCGCACCCCTGAAAACTTCAGACCTAGCCCTGACCAGCCCCGGGATCCTGCTTCCCACCGGCGAGTCCGGGCCGACGATTATGATCGTGCCCCTGCTGTCCTTGTACCTCTGCGGCTCCTCGAGCGCGCCGGGCACCATCGAGTTGATGGCCTCCTTGCCGATCAGGGCTGGTATGTTTATGTACCTATCAACAAGGCTGTCCCATTCCTTCCTTGCCAGTCCTGAGAGATCCTTATCATAGTCATAGTCGCCCGTAAGATGCACCACGATCTCCGGCCGCCCGAACTTGCTGCTGGCCGTGCCGAAGATCTTTCTTACAGTGTCCTCGTCCGCCAGATCTATGATGTGCGTGTGGAACTCCTTGAAGACGCCCAGCCCGGACTCGCTTGTATCCTTCGAGAAGAGCAGCACGCACTTGGCCCCGGCGCTGGCAAATGCGCCGGCGATCTCCTTCACCCTCTGCTGGTGCTTCGCCCCGCTCGATGTAACCGTGAATATGACGACCTTGTCCTTCAGGTTAATCCTGCCGTCAGCTTGGGGAACGCTGCAGGCTATGAGGGGCTTCACCGGGTAGAAGACCCTGTCTGCCGGCATCACTCTTCCATTGACCAGCTTGCTGATGGTGTCGCTGGCAAGGTTGAGAACGATATCGGCAGTCTCCTCTTGGGAGAGGAACTCGCCGTCCACGATCATCTTGGCTGTGTTGGTCTGGATCTTCTCAGCGATCTCCTGCATCTTTGCAACGCACTCCCTGACCGTCTTTGCAATGCTTTCGATATCCTCCTTCTTCGCGGTGCCGCGTTCCTTAGCGATATCGTTGGCAACGCCCATGACCGCGTTGCTGAAGACATCATCCGGCTCGCCGAGCATCGGCAGGGCGCCGCGCGTGACCTTCTCGATCTCGGTTGACTTTAGGCCGGGGAACCCTCCGATCCGGAGAAACTCTGCAGCCGCCTTTGGATATACTGTCTTGTAGATCCTGTCGGAGTGGACCGGGCCCGGATTTGTAGCGATCGAGCGGATGCCTTTCGGCACGAGTTCCCACGCCAGAGCTTCGGCGAGCCTGTTCTTTGCGCCCTGGGCAGCAGTATATGGACTCCGGAACCGGTAGGGGCGTTGCTCGTAGGGCCGCTCCTCCGTAAAGTAGGTCGCGATCGTGATTATCTTTGCGCCCTGCTGCATGCAGCGGAGCGCCTGGGCGCTGGTCCAGAAAGTCCCCGTAAGATGGATGCTCACGGCCTCCCTGAACTCCTTGTACGGCTGGGCGGGAAATGTCCTTACGGGCCCGGACACGCCGGCGTTGTTGATGACGATATCGACCCTCCCGAACTCCTTCTTTATCTGGTCGAACATCTCTGTGATGCCCTGCTCGTCGCTGACGTCCACGCCTGGAAAGGCTCTGACCTTCCCCGAGCTGCCAGCTCTCTGCATTATCTCGTTGAGGATCTTGGAAGTTGCGTCCAGCGGTTCCTTCCGCCGCCCCATTATGATAACACTGGCGCCGCTCTCGGCGAACTTCATCGCAATGGCCTGACCTATTCCGGTGCCGCTGCCGGTGATCGCCACGACCTTCCAGTCAAAGGCTAGCTTTGAGTTTGAAGGCTGGGGAGACATTTGAGATCGGCACATTGCGATCACTAATAAATGTTAAAGCCAGGCCCGCAAAAATATCGCCGGCTGGCATGCTCCCAGGAAGTTCTGATGCCAAGTGCGTTTATTGATACGCTTGTTCCCACATCTTGACAGCGTATTATAAATCGTAAAAACTTGGGATATGGTCAGAATGAGCAAGGATGAGAAAAAGGCCAAGATAAGGATCGAACTGGTAGAGAAATTTTCAGCATTGATGACCGCCGCTTTTGGTCTTGTTGCCGCACTGGCGTGGAACTCAGCCATCCAGAACGCCCTCGAGCAGTTTCTAGGTAAGGCTGAAAGTTTGTCTGCGCAGATAATTTACGCTGTAATTGTCACCGCGTTCGCTGTTTATTTAACGTTCTTGATTGGAAGGGTAAAAGCATCGCTTACAGAAGGTCTGGATGAAAAATAGCATGCCGGCTTTATTCGCCCCTCTGAAAGATAAGACTCGAATCTTCATTGTGACTGGATCTATACATTAATGCCGATCTGAAATCTTTATTTGGTGGACAGATAGGGCTATTTGCTATGGAGGCCGAGGAAGAATATCTGGAGACCGACGTTAGAAAGATCCTTCTGGAGCACCTCAGGCACCTCGGGTTCGATGCCGAGCTCATCGATCGGGGAAAGGCCGAGGTCGAGAAGCCCCCGTACTACAGCTTCCACCGCAGCGGGACGCCCCTGATGGTGGATACCGAGGGTTGCATAAAGGTGAAAGGAAGGAACTTCGACCACATTCACCTTGTGAGGAGAGGATAGGATGTCCGAACCTGTTCCGACCTACGGCGCGCTTCCATATTATCAATTTCACTTCGTGGTCAGCGGCGGCAGGGGAATCCCTGCCGAGCGGCTGCTGGCCAAGACAAGGAAGAAGGTCCGTGGCGTGATCCACAGGCGGATCACCGAACTGTACTGGGAGGGAGGCGAGCTGGCCGGTAGGCTGAACACAGATTCAGAGTTAAAGTCGCTGCTCACAACCGTGCTTCTGGAGGAGGGCGACATCCACGTAGACCCTGCAGGTAGCAACGTCAGGATATACAGCAGCTGGAGACCCGAGTACAAGGCCGAGATGAGCAGGGAAGCACTAGAAGCATACGACAGAATCGCGGGACATGTTAGGCAGTACATCGCAGAAGTGGCAGGATAGTCCTAGGCTCTCCACCAGTCAAACGAGATGAACTCGACCTTGTTCTCCTTCAGCCTAGCGAGGGCCAGTATGAACTGCTTCCTCACAGTTGTTGCAAGCCTGCCCGCGAGTATGATCGATGTCGCGGTGAGCAGGTCCTTCGGCTTCACCACCTGCACTAGATAGGGAGCATGGTCGATGCCGGGCCCGTGCTCGTAGACCGCAAAGTCGCAGCCGAACTTTATCCCGGGTGTAACAACATAGCCGTTCTTCCTAAGCTCCGTAAACACAAGATACTTGGAATCGAAATCTGCGTACTCCTTCCTGCACTTTGCGCCCATCTGCTTGGCCGAGATCACGTTGCTCTCGTTCTTGCTGTAGATGGTGAGCCTCCCGTTCCTCGCAAGATAGTAGCCCTCGATGAGGTCGAGGATCAGCGGGGTGTTGAACTCTGTTCCCTTGGGCTTCGCGATCCCCAGCGGCTTTCCGTAAAATCCCTCGCTGAAGAGCCGCCTGGACTGGTCCAGGTCCCAGACCACGATCCTGTTCTCTATCAGCTCGCCCTTTACCTTGGCCATGAACCCACCAACTACCTAGCCGAGCAATAAATTCACGCACATATAAACAACAAGACCGGCAGGAAAGTATTACATGCTTATTGCCAGGATCGTGAACGAGTCGGCCGTCTCCAGGCATTTATCTGCCATTCCCTCTATCCCCTCCAGAACGTCCTTCAGGAGCAGCAGGTCCTTGACATTGGCGACGTCGGAGAGCGCCTTTGATTCGAGCGCCCTGTACTTCTCGTCGACCTGCTTCTCCAGCTTCTGGACTGCCGGCGCAATCTCGATCGCCGTCAGGGGATTGATGCTCAGCGCCCTTGCCATCTCGTTGAGCTTGAAGATCATCTCGATGACATCGTCCAGAAGCGCCTTGATCCCGACCTCGAAGTCCTTCTTCAGCACGGCGGGCTTGACCGTGGAGAGCCTGAACGCGACGCCGCTCGTATAGCCGGCGATCTCGTCCATCAGGTAGGTTGTCCTCAGTATGTCCTCCCTGTTGACCATCAGGCTTCCGATCTCGGAGACGTCCCTGGTTATCTTCCTGCGCAGGTTTTCAACTTCCTCTTCTGTGTTCCTTATGCTTTCAAGGTAGGGCTGGACGCCCTTCGTGTCGCCCTTCACCACAAGCGAATACACGGTTGCCAGGTCACGGCCTGCATTAAGCAACTTGCCGATTTCATCTTGGAGCACGGCCAACGTCTTCCGCTTTGCCTGCAGCTCCAGCTCCCCGCTATACAACAGATACAAGATTGGAAACCTGACTAATAATCCTTCCTCAATTTTGGTCTGTCAAGATATCTCGCAATTTCTCGCTGCCAACTTTTTGACAAAGTCAGCGCTCCTCGGCGGCCACGGTTTCCCTGACGGCTTTTAGCTGTTTCTTGTAAAGGCCTATCACTTCCACCACAGTTGTTGCGTCCTCGGCTGTCTTCTCGTCCCTGATGCGGCCAGTGAACTTCGGGAACCTTAGCGCAAGGCCGCTGTCCTCTCTTATGGCGTTCATCCCGCAGGTGTGGAGCGGGCTCAGCGTTATCTCGGACGCGATTATCTCTATGACTATGTGTGGCTCGAACCACACATCCGCCTCCATCTTCGAATCGACCCTGCTGCCCTTGTGTGGGATCAGGTATTCCTTCAGCATCGTGTAAAAGTTGGAAAGGTCTTCGTCTGTGAAGCCGGTCCCGACCTTGCAGGCGGTCCTGAATATGTCTTCATCCCGGTCGTACGCGGCCAGCAGGAGCGCCCCGTACTTTCCCACCCGCCTTCCGCGCCCGTGGAAGGCCCCTACGATGACCAGGTCTAGGGTATCAGCGAGCTCGCTCCTGTACTCCCGCTTCAGCTTGATCCACGCGAACTCTCTGGCGCCCGCCCTGTAGTTGCTCTCCAGGTTCTTCAACATCAGGCCCTCGCAGCCCTCGCTTATCGCCTCCTCCATGTACTCCTCGATGCTCTTCGTGTTGCCCGTGACCATGGCAGGGATGACCTTTACACGGCTGTCGCTCCTGACGGCATCTTCCAGCATCTTCCTCCGCTCCTTGTACGAAAGCTGCGTGCAGTCCTTCCCCTCCCTGTAAAGGATGTCGAAGAAGTTGAGCGCGATCGGGTACTCCTTCATCGCTTCCTCTATGCCGTGCTTCCTCCTGCGGTGCATCAGCTCCTGGAAGGGAAGGTACTCGCCGGTGTCCTGGTTTATCGCCACCGCCTCGGCCTCTAGGATCGCTTCCCGCGCTGAAACGTATTCTCTTACGGCATCAGCCGCGTCAGGGTAATGGCTCGTTATATTCTCCAGCCTCCTGGAGAAGAGCATGACCTTGTCACCGGACCTGTGGATCTGGAGTCTCTCGCCGTCGAGCTTGTACTCCGCGGCGCATGTCCCTCCCGTCCGCTCGAGGGCCTCCCCGGCTGTTGATGCCCGCTCGGCAAGCATCGGCCTTATCGGCCTGAAGACCTCGATCCTTAACGCGCCCACGGCATCGAGCCCGTCGGCAGCAAGGGTTCTGGCCACCAGCCCGAGGTCGCTCGATATGTTGTATGCCCGCTCCAGGATGCTCCTGTTCTCCTTCTCGCCTGTAAAAGCGACCGCCAGCGCGTCCAGAACCGTGTAGTCGGCGATGCCGAGCCTCATCTTCCCGGTTATTATCTTCAGGATGTACCTGGCCTCCTTTGGCGACGCGTCGTTCAGCAGGCTGCCCGTGTACTTCAGCTTCGCGTCCTGGGAACCCTCACCAGAAAGGCTGGCGATCTTCTCCAGCGTGGAGTAGACGCGCTCCACAGTAACAGGTTGCTCAAAGAGAACGGTCTGCACCTTCGTCTGGAGCGCCAGTTCGCCGGCAGCACCCACATCGCCGGTGCGCCTGTACAGTTCCTCGACCTCGGCATCGCTCAGGCCCGAAGATATCGAGACCGCCCTCAGCGCCAGCTTGTCGGCCACCCCGAGCTCGACCCCCTCGTAGTCGGGCCGCAGCTTCCCCTGGATAAGGTAGACGACCTTGTCGAGGAGTGCCGGCGGGGTGGCCTTCAGCAGCCCGACCAGATAGTCCGTGAGCTCGAGCCTCTTGGTGGTCTTCTCCATCATCTCGAACGTGTCGGCCATAACGGAGTAATCCATCCGGAGCTGATCAAGCCGCGCCAAGATAAAAAGCATGAACCTTTTTGATGAGCATGTCGAGCATTTAGTTAATAAGTTGGTTCCTTGCGCCCTAGACACATGGGAGGAACAAAGAAGCGATCTGTCTCGGCGTCCGAAAAGTCCCAGGACCAGCAGGCAGAGTCTGCCCCGGGCAAGCCATCGAAGAAGCAGGAGAAGGGCAAGGGACAGGCGCAGCAGAAGACCAGGATCACCGTGCTGCTGGACGAGAAGATCGGCCTCAACGCGCTGAAGGCGCTGAAGGGCATAACTCCTCAGGCACTCGCGAGGAGCACCGGCGTGAAGATATCCATCGCAAACACGTTTCTGCAGTCCCTAGAGTCAAAGGGCGCGGTCAGGTGTGTCGGCGGCTACAGCGGCCACAGGGTGTACGAGCTGATACAGGAACAGGGCAAGCCGGCGGCGTAGACAAAATACATCGTCAGGACAGTCAGGCAGCCGGCTGTCTGAGCACAAGTACATCGCCTGCAGCAGAACCCTCGATCAGCTCCAGATTCGAGGTCACCTTCCCTATCGGGTTTAACCCTGAACTGCTAGTATCCTTGATGAAGATGCATACAGAGCCGCTTGATGCCATGTATGCCAAATCTCCACGCTTGAAGCTTGTCCGCTGCTTTTCGGCCCCGACCGAGAGCCCGGTCTCGAAGTACACGAACTTGTCCTCGAACCTGTGGACCCTCCCCTCGACCGGCAGGGCCCGCATCATGCTGCCCACCGTGAGCGGGGCCAGGTGTCTCGCGAGCTCGCACTCGCAGGTGCCCTTGCCCCTGAGCTCGAGCAGGAGCTTGACTCTCGAAACCGAACCGGTCTGCATGCCCGAGATTCGCGGCGCGGTTATAAGTAGATAAGTTTGATCGGGCGCTCTCGTTCTGGCGCTCTTTTCGCAACGTTTATTTGGATTATAATTAATTCAGCATTCGTTCTTGGTATCTGCAGGCAAATCTTCTAAAAAAGCGTCAAAGGCAAAAGCAGACAAAAAGCCGAAAGCGGAGGCTGAGCTGGAGAAGGCCGCGACCAAAGCACAGAAGAAGACAAAGCCCAAGACCGAGGAGAGCCGGGAGACAGTGGCCGTTACCGAGGTCGCAGAGGTGACCGAGCCGCTGGAGGTCGTCGAGACCGAGGAGATCGAAAGGGAAGCTCCAGCGGTGGAGGAGGTAAGGGCAGAGGAGATCGTGCAGGAGCTCAGGGAGCTGAAACCAAAGGGTGCAACAAGGATCGTCGTCGGTCCTCCAAGGCTTACGCGCTTTGAGCGGGCCAGAATCGTGGGCGCAAGGGCGCTACAGCTGGCTCTGGGCGCACCGACGCTGGTGTCTGTTGCATCTGGCATAACCGACTCGATCTCGCTCGCGGACTACGAGCTCGGGCAGAAGGCGCTACCCATATCGCTGAGGAGGATCCTTCCGAACGGACAGTACCAGGACATACCCGTCAGGTGGCTGCTCGAATCGGGTGGCAACTGATCACCGGAAGACCGAACCATGTTTTAAATACGTTGTACAGCATTTTTACAACATAGATGCGAGAGATCCGGCCGAATTTTCGCACAGACCCGAAGGACTACTCTGAAGTAGAGATAGCAAAGCTCAAGTCCGACGAGCTGAGGAACGATCTTTACAACGAATTCAGGGACCGCTCACGCGACAACCTTTCGTGGGAGGCCGAGCAGGTCGCAAAATCGCACGGTATCTATCTGGAGTTCAACAGGGCGAGGACCGGGAACCGAAAGGACTGGATGTACATGGTGAGGATAAGCATACCAGGGGGCGGGTCTATAACGAAGGAGCAGTGGAAGATCCTCGATACCGTGGCCGACAGGTACACGGCAGGGCCGGAGGGCACGTATCCAGCCGGCAGGCCGTCGCTCCGTGTCACGACCAGGCAGAACATCCAGCTCCACTGGGTCAGGAAGCAGGACCTGGTCAGGGCCGTAAGCGAGGTTGCCAAATCTGGGTTCTTCACGATCAACGGCTGTGGCGACAACACCAGGAACGTGATAGGATGTCCATTATCGCACCGCTCGCCGATCTTCGATGCCAACGAGTGGGCCCGCAGGGCAGGGAAGTACTTCGCGCTTCCCACGGCGGCCTACATCGAGGTCTTCGAGGTCGATCCCGGCTACCTCAGGAAGGCGGGGCTGGCCGACAGAGAGCCTGGCAAGACACGCTTTGCGTACGACCCGAACCAGCTCAATCGGAAGTTCAAGATCGGCTTCTCGGCGATCCACTACGACCATGAAAATAACAGGTACGTGCCGGACAACTGCATCGAGCTAAGGACGAACGACATCGGCGTCGCGCCGATCGTCGATGACGGCAGGGTGGAGCGGTTCCAGGTCTACATCGGCGGGAGCCAGGGGCAGCAGTCAGGCAAGCCAACGTTCTCGGCCCTCGGCGAGCCCTTCGGCATCTTCACCGCCGAGAACCTGATGAAAGGCCTCGACCGGGTAGTGCAGGTCCACCAGGAGTGGGGCGACAGGCAGAACAGACACTGGGCCAGGCTGAAGTACGTTGTCAGGCTCAAGGGCATCGAATGGTTCAGGGAGCAGGTCAGAAAGCTCGACGACAAATTAGAGTTCGGGCCGCCCGTCCCCGACCTTGACTACGGCGGCAGGAACCTGCACCTTGGCTGGACGCGGCAGCCTGACGGTGAGCTCTGGTGCTACGGCGCCTTCATAGAGAATGGAAGGATAGTCGACGGCGGCCCGAACGGCGACCTGAAGAGCATGGTCACCTACCTGATGGACAACTACTCCGGCATCGAACTCTTCACAACGCCAAACCAGCACCTGCTCTTCGCAAACATAGCTGACGGTGACAGGGACCGGTTCGAGAAGGACATGCAGAGGTTTGGCTACGGGTACAGGAGGAACGATGGAGCATCAAGAAAGTACTCGAAGCTCAGGATGCTGTCGGGCGCGTGCGTGGGCAGGGACACGTGCAGGCTGACCTACACCGACTCTGAGAAGTTCGAGCCGTACCTGATCGACGAGCTCGAGAAGAAGTGGGGCGACATTGCCGAGTCGGTTGGCGTTACAGGCTGCGAGAAGCAGTGCTACCGGCCCGCCACGAAGACGATCGGGTGGATAGGCACTGGATTGAACCTGTACCAGCTCACGCTCTTCGGCACCGAGGACGCGAGGCACCAGGGCGGGCCGCTGGTCGATCCGGACACAAACGAGGAATACCTGCGCTTCGTTCCCAGAAAGGATGTCCCGAGGGTAACTGACGCGTTGTTCGAGTACTACGTGCGAAACAGGTCGGAAGAAGAGACTAGGCTGGGCGGTATGGGATACTTCCTGCGGAGGATTGGCGCGAAGACGATAATCTCCTACCTGAAGTCAAACCCTGCTACCGCTGACCTGATGAAGAAGACCTTCAAAACTTCGTAATGCGGAAGTTAATCTATCTTCAGGAGGTTGCTCTCGCAGGTCTTGCAGACACCCTCGTCGATGTTCGCCTCCAGTGCGTGGTGAACCTCGCATATCAGCAGGCTCTGCCTGATGTAGTTGAAGAGCGCAATGTACTTTGCCATGGTCGATGCGCCGAAGGTGTTGTTTGTGGCGATCTCCTTGGTTATGTCGTCTATCATCCTCATGACCTCGGGGACCTCGCCGAGCTTCTTCACGAGCTCCATATCGCCCCTGGTGCCCCTGACGTAATGGCTCACGGCTGCCTGGGTAACGCCGAGGATCTTGGCTATCCCTTCCTCCTTTAACTCGTGCTCGCCGGCCAGCTTCTTCGCTATGATGGCGCGGACAGCCGGTATAAGTGACCTAGACTCGATCTCTGACGGCAGGAGCATGGCTTACCTTCCACCCGCAATTTATATAAATATTGTTTTGCGCCCGCCCCGCCTCTCACAAGCACAGACCTGTCCGAGCTGCCGGAAGGCTCATCTCCGAGCAGGTTGACAGTACCGTAAAATAATGTCTCATATCTATCTAGGCAGGATGCAACAGTCGATCTGCGCCGAGATCAGGGAGGTCCTCCACCGCAGCGTGGAAAGGAACCGCTGTGACGCCATGCTGCTCTCGGGCGGGATCGACAGCAGCGTACTTGCCAGCATCGCGTCGAAGCTCTTCGACCTGACCGGGATAACCGTGACATACAACGACTCGCCCGATCTCAGGTATGCCAAGCTAGTAGCAGAAAGGTTCTCCATCAAACATATGATAAAGGACCTGACGCTGCAGGAGGTGGACGATGCGGTGGAGAACGTGGTGAGGATAATGCGATCCTTCGATCCGATGGAGGTCAGGAACACTGCCGTCATTTATTCATCGATCTCGGCGCTCAGGCAGGGCGGCTTCAGCAGCGTGATGACCGGCGACGGCGGCGACGAGCTCTTTCTCGGCTACAACTATCTCCTGAAGCTGGAGGGCGAGAGGCTCGAGCAGGAGATCAGGCACCTCTGGGATGTCATGCATTTCTCATCCGCGAGGATCGGCGCCGAGCTTGGCATTGATGTGAGGATGCCCTACCTAGACCCGGAGTTCATGGAACTTGCAAAACGAATCCCGAACTCGCTGAAGATAAAAGAGCAGGACGGGAGGAGGCGGGGCAAATGGATCCTGCGCTCATGCTTCCAGGACGACATAACCGAGGAGATAGCGTGGAGAACGAAGATGCCGCTCGAGCAGGGCGCCGGCACCAACATTTTGACGCAGCGCTTCAGCTCCGGCACTGGCGACGACGAGTTCAGGACCAAGACAAAGCTCTATGCCGAGAGGGACTCGGTGAGGATCCGCGACAAGGAGCAGATGCGCTACTACGAGATCTACAGGCGGTTCTTCGGCCCGCCGGCGGAGACGGAGTGCGGGGCCAGGTGCCCCGAGTGCCAGGGTTGCATGAGACCCGATGCGCGGTTCTGCACCACCTGCGGGGCCTTTCCGGTGAGCCCGTCGATCGAGAAGAAAAAGGGAGTGTAAAGGCTGGTAAACGCCTCTACTTGTACTTCTTGGGGTTCTTCACGAAGATCTTCTTGCAGCCGTCACAGCAGAACCAGTACGTCTTTCCTTCGTGGGAGAACATGACGGCATCGTTCTCGTCCATCTCGATCCCACAGACTGGGTCTACCGGCATGGATGCCATCTGGTAAATTTTGTATTTAAATATTCAGCGCGAAGTAGATACTATCAAATAGTGTCGGCAGACACCGATATGGCTGGGGATTGCGATGTCAGAAGGCGCAGACGGGGAAACGGCAGCGGCTAACATATCTGAAGAGAGCGACGAGGTCGTGCTCAAGATGTTCGAGGAGCTGGTGAACAAGTACGGTAAGAAGCAGAACTTGGAGATGTTCGAGTATTTCCACAGTCCTGGCTGGAACGTGAAGCACCCGACCGAGGTTACCGACAATATCGAGTACGTGCTGGACGGCAGCAAGGTGAAGGTCCGCTGCAAGTGCGGCGCATCGCTGGACCTGACCGATTATACGAAGCTGGACAAGGCCTGATGCCGGCGGCTAGGATCGATTAAGAAAAAAATTGGTGGGTCTAGACCTCGATGAAGGGACAGTTCACTATGTGCTTGCCGCCCATCGCGGGCTCGATCGTTATCTTGTCCTTTGCCTTGCCTATGTCATCGAGCGTCTCAAGTATCCTTGCCTCGCCCGGGTTGTTCCACTTGATGAAGGAGATCCTCCACATCGGGCTGTAGTTCGGGTCGCCCGCGGCTGTGCCTCCTATGCCGGCCTGGAAGCCCATCGGCCCTGAGCCTCTTATCCCGTTACCGAACTGGAAGAGGTCGATGGCAGCGGCCGACTCGGCTAGGCTCTCAGTCTTCGGCGCATACACCACGCCCATCATCTTGGCCGGTCCTTCCGGTACCGCGTCCGTCACGATGTAGTAGATCGTCTTTCCATCTGGCCCCCAGCCCCTGTGCGCGATGAAGGTCGCCTTCATATTCGCCATGTCGATCTTGGTCACTTGGCCGCCGCCCATGTACTCCATATCATCGGTTATTGGTTCATTCCTGATCGCCATCTCCCCGCCCGGCCATCTTATCATCGGGTAGTTCATCACTGTCGTTGCCTCCTGCAGCGTAAGCTGTCCTGCAGACTGGGCCGACATTATCTCCGCGACAGATTTGAGCTCCTTTGCACCGCTCTCACTGCTCCAAGTAACGTGCACGATCTTGCGCAGCGGGCTGTAATCGCTGGTCTGCGCCGGGGTGCTGTCAAAGACGTCCGGCTGCCTACCCATCGATCCCTGCCCAGAGGGACCGTTGGTGAACATGTAGACCTTTGCCAGCGCGGAGTCTGGTGACTTGGCCAGTGCCTGGGCCTCGGCCACCTTCCAGTTGAGCTTCTTCGTCAGCAGCTCGGCATGCACCTTGTCCGATGACTCGGTGGCGATGTAGAACACTTCCTCTCCGTCATGGTAGCCTTTCATCAGCGGTATATTGACCGCGACGTTGGTGAAGGAGAGCTTCAGCATGCTCCCCATCCACTTGCCCCTGAAGTGGCTTGCCTCGGCGCTGAGGATGTCGCTCATCGACGGCGCCAGGATCAGTCCTGTGAGCAGTACTCCAACGGCTATTCCTGCCATGAATGGCTTATTCATTAAGAGTAAGATGTGAGAAAGAGTAGAAAAGGTTAGCCTTTAACAGTTCAAGATTAATTTGTTAGGAGCAGGCCATTCTCCGGACCATTCGGCGGCAAACGGTTTAACAGTTGCACGTTTTGCTAAAATATGGCACACGCGCTACTATAGCTATGCCTCTGTTTGTCAACGGTGATTTGCAGCTCAATCCCAATGTGAAGAAGGCGCTTGCCAGAGGTGTGAGCGTGGGCGTGGCCAGCATGCTGGCATACCTGCTGGTCGTTGTCGCCACCACCCCGGCACTGCCTCCGGCCGCGGCAATCAATGCCGCACTGCAGATCAATTCCTTCATAATCGCCGGAGTTGGAGCCGGCACGGGCCTGCAGATGTTCCTCTCAACCTACAGCAAGGGTCTCGGCTGCCGGCTTGATGCCAAGCGAGGGATGCTGGGAGGTAACAGTGGCGGGACCTTCATGAGCGGTTTCTTCTCCATGTTTTCGTTGGTGCCGCTGGGCTGCTGCGGCACGATGCTCTACGTGCTCTCGCTGCTCCCGAGCGTGGTGGGCACCGGCCTCTCCGCTGGCCTGATACAGTACAGCCAGCCACTTGCGTATTTGGGCATAGCGGTAATCTTCGGATTCAACGCCATCACGATCTACAGGCTGAAGAAAGAAAGGATGTCTTTGCACAACATGCGTTGAAGCCGGAATCATCCAACGTTATACAACTCTGTATCCGGATGGAAGGTGTACCAGGAGAACCAGAAGCTCGGCTCGAGCACGAGCCTGTCCAACTGCCTGCCCATCATGGGTCCAGACACCGCCAAGCCGTCAAAGTTCCACTCGCTGCCCGTCTGCACATCCTTGACCTTCCCGTCCTCCAGGTGGAACTCCAGCTCCGTTCCCTCAACGGTTCTGTCGTACGCCCTGGCCATGAATGGCTGCAGTGAGAGCAGTAACACTTCATTATTGCCCACCGAGTCATTGACCAACTTCTTCTTGGTTATGTCATCCAGCCTGTAGGCTGATAGATCGTTGCCGTACTCTAGGCCCATCACGATCTCCTTCGGCCCCAGCCTGCCATCGCTGTGCTCCACCGGGAAGAAGATGCCGGGCGATGTGTAGTAATCGCCGTAGGGGTCGGTGCCGTAGGGCCGGGCGCTGCCGGTATCGGTCGAGAGGACGAGCGAGTCAGGGTTGAGCTGCTTCCACTCCTTCCAGTATGCCAAGTCGAAGGGTATCTTCTTCAGCTCGTGCCCGGAGTACCTGCCGGCGATCCCCTTCGCCATCGCTTGGCTCCAGTAGGAATCGCTCAGCCTGTCGTACATCACTAGGTTGCTGTTGTAGAGCTTGCCCGAGGTTCCGAACTCCACGACCTGACCATCGATAACACGCTCAAAGACCAGGCTGGTGAAGCAGAGCGGGCAGTAGGTGACAGCAACAGGCATACCTGCTATCTCGTCGTTGACGATCTCGTGCCAGACCAAGATCTTGAGCGGGTAGGCCTTCGTTACCCCGCCGTGGCTCAGGCCGATCACGATATCGCCATCCTGCATGAATGAAGCATCAGCTGCGCGCACAAACTTCGGATCGTCGATTGACGGGATCCCGTCCTTTGGCGGCCCGCCTGAAACTATCTTCTCCAGCGGCACCAGGGGCTTCGGGGTTTCCACGCCTGAACTTGCGGTAACGCTAGGCGATGGTGGCTGCAGCGAGGAAAAAGATATTGCGACTATAACTGCTACTATCACTCCCGCCGCTATGGGCGCTAACATCCAGAGCTTCATCTGTCTGTAATTACCAACTCATAACTATAAGGAGAGCGTTTAACTGTTAAACGCTCCCTGTAACATCGACGGATCGCATTCTCGACTCTGAAAAATTGTTGAAGAAGGACGGGCAGATTGTCCTGCCACATCCTTCCTCAGGGGGCTTGGTGTTTGTGGCACTGCCATGCCGAAAAAATCACAGCTGTGATGTAGATAATTAGGCAGTATTCGCTATAACGTTTCTCTTTGATGCTTCAGGACGCGGTTTAACTGTTAAGGAGTCTGCGATTTTTCGCTTACCTTCTGCTTTCTACCGCCGTTCGCGATCAGCAGCTTCCCCAGCGTGGTCAGCGTGACTTCCATCTTACCACGCTCCATCCTCTCGACCTCGACCAGCCCGAGGTCGGCGAGTCCCCTAGTCTCTCGGGCTCCTTGGATATGATAGCTCAGCAGCGGCTTGCCAAAGTGAGATAGTTCGCTGAGCTGCTCCAAACTCTCCACCTTTCCGCCGGCCCTGTCGATCGTATCGAGTATCCGTATCTTGGCATCGGAGATTATCTCGCTGTAGCTCAGCTTCAGCACGGGCAGCAGCATCGGGCATCCCGCGTGGTCCATCCCGAATGCCTTGATCCCGTTCACAAAGGCGGCAGAGAGCGCGGCGCAGCCGATCATCTTGTCGCCTGCGCTAACATTCATCAGAAGCTGCTCGTATTCACCGGAGTCGGTATTGATGACTTCGGCGACCTTCTCTATAACGTCCCTGATCACGCTGGTCCGCGAGACCTGGAGCAGGCTGACGGGTATCCCGAGGGTGCTCCTCATCCTTCTGGCAAACTCCTCGGCGCCCGGTTTCTCGTCCTCGTAGACTAGCAGCGCCAGCTTATGGATAGGGAAGTTCCTTATCCCGGCCAGTATGCTCTGCTGGTCCTCCCCGAAGGTTGCTATCTGGATCGTCTTCTGAACCACAGGAGAACATCCTCGCTAGATGTAATAAGCATTCTCTTTAATGGTTGAAGATCAACTTTAACTGTCGCCCTTCCGCGGTATTTCACTTGTTCGCTGCCTTGGTCAGCGTTGCGATAAGCGTTTTGAACTCCTCGCTGCCGAAGGGCGGTATCTTCGCAACCTGGATGTTATCCTGCACGTGCTCGAGCTGCTTCTGCCCCACCAGCGGGGCCAGGACGCCGCTGGACCGGACGAACTGGAGGCACCTGACCGCGGCTGACTGTATGTTGCCGAACTTGGGCGCGGCTCCGAGCAGCTTGCTCTGCATCAGGGGCACGCTGGTGAAGACGCCTATCTTCAGCATGGAGGCTGCCTCGATCAGCGAGTACACTGCATCGCCGGCCTTCTGGTTCTTCAGCATCAGAGCCTCGCTCATCATCATGTTGAATGGCAGTTGGATGAACCTGAAGCCGTGGTTCTCGCCGCCCGCCTCCCTCGCCAAGTTCACAACATCTGCAAGGCTGAGGTATTCCATATTTCCAAGCATTACCCTGAAGCAGTTCCAGGTAGCCATGCCGTAGTATCGTATCTTTCCTTCCTTCCTTTTCTCCTCGTAGAACTGGAAGACATCCTTCAGCATCTGCATGAACTTCGCCATACCCACGTCCTGAACCTGCCCCTCCACCGCGTTGTGCAGGTACATCAGGTCGATGCACTCCAGCCCCAAATTCCGCCGGCTGCGCTCCAGCATGTCGTTCAGGTACGGTATGGTCATGCAGTGGTAGCCTGATGATATATCGTCAGGCTTGATAATGCCGGGCTTGATCAGCCTTGTCTGCAGGTAGTTCCAGATTTCCATCTTCAGGTCGCCGTCGTCGGTGATGTAGCCGTTCTTCGTGCATACAAAGGTCTGGTCCCTGCTCAGTGATCCTTCATTGATCATCTCCTTCAGCGCCCTGCCTATCGCACGCTCCGATTTCTGCGACCTGTAGTTTATCGCGGTGTCTATCACGTTGATAGCGCCGGAGAGCGTTGATAGCTTGATGGCATCGATGATCATCTGGTCCGATTTATCATCGGGCTCCCCGAGGTAGGTCCCCATGCCCAGGCTGGTCAGCCAGAGGCCGTCTGCAGACCTGAAGTGCCCCCCGGCCACGGATTTTTCCTCATGCTTCTCCCTGAAGTCAGCTGTACCTTCAGTAGTTGCGAAGCCGTCGATCAACTCAAAGCACCAGAACGCTTCAGTATTACATCTATTAAGAATTGTGTTTCGCTAGATGCCGATCAGAAAACTGAGCGTCAGAAGCGCGCCGGCCAGCCTCGAGAACTTTACTGTCGAGTCCATCGCCGGCACCATTATCGCGCTGTCCTCCTGATCCCGCCTCAGGATACGGCCAGCCCTGACTGCAAGCGGCAGCGCAGCTAGACAGATCAATGAGAGATAAGCCGTCATGTTCAGCGCTATGCCGAGGCCGATGAGCCCATAGATCGCGGCGGGGAAGAACGGGAAGAAGCCTGCCGCACGCTTCCTGCCCATGATTATCACGAGCGTCCTCCTTCCCTTCGATTTATCTGCGTCATAATCAGGAAACGAGTTCACGAAGAGCACCGACGCGGAGAGTAAACCTATTATTGCCCCGGAATAGAGCGGCTCGGCCGTTATCTGCGCAGTCTGTACGAAGAATGTACCAAGAACTATCATTGCTCCTTTGATCGCGACGAAGAGCTCGCCGAGGCCGGCATTCACTATGCTGGTCGAGTAGAAGTAGATCGCCAAGATGGCGAAGATCAGTATGACCGCGATCGTTATTCCTCTTACTAGGACAAAGTAAACACCGATCGACGAGCCTATCACCAGGAATGCAACGCCGGCCCTGTAGACGCTGGATGGCGAGAGCAGGTTCTCCGGCAATACGCCTGTACCGCCGCTGAACGGCGTTCTTTTTGTTATCTTGTCTATGCCGCGTTTGTAGTCCCAGTAGTCGTTGAGCAGGTCAACGCTCGCGTGAAGACAGGCAACGCCAGCATATGTGAGCAGGGCGTAGAGCGGGTCGAATTCATGGAACTTCCACCATGATATCGCGAGGCCGACCGTTACTGCTATCACTGAGGCGAGCAGGAACCGTATGCGGATGACCCTCAGCCAGACCGACATCAAACCAGAGACTCATCACTTATAGGTAAAGGCTTCCTGCCAGTGAACCCCTCGTTCTTGCCGTGCCAGAACTTCACCTCGCTCTCGCCTTCCTTCCAGCACAGCCAGACCTCCTCGTTGAAGCGCATCGAGGGAAAGTCGAGCAGGCCGTCGTCGACGCTCTTTATGATCACGCCCATAGCCTCGAGGTCCTCGATCGCCTTGTATAGCTTTGTTATGGCAGCGTTCAGTTCCTGCTTCTTCGTCATATATACTTCCTGCGAGGAGTCGGTATCGACCAGCCTCTGCAGGTTCTCCTGCATCTCCACGATCTCGTCCTTCAGCGTCTTCAGGTAGTTGAACTTCTGCCTGACCGCGGGCAGCGCCTTGTTGGCCTGCTGGGGGGTGAAGTACTGGAACATGGAAGACCACACTTATGCCATATAATTTAATCATTGCCCTCGATTCCCGCGCGCGGCTCTGCACGAAGACATACTCATCGAACGCGTCTCTTCTTCGTCCTTGCTTTCAGCTTCCTCGACGCCCGCACATAGACATCGCCCGCGATCACGCGCTTTATGTCGCCATTGGGAAGACGCACCAGCAGCGCGCCGTCGTAGTCCAGGTCAACGGCCCTGCCGACGAAGCTCGCGCCGTTGAGCGACACAGTTACCGTGGTGCCGAGCGTTGCAGAGTGCTCCTTCCACTTCTCTATGAGCGTGCTCCGTCCCTCCTCCCACAGCTCGTTGTAGAGCTCCTCGACCTCGGCAAGGACCCGCCGCAGCAGGGTTATTCTTTCCACCGGCGTGCCCAGCTCGTCCATCAGCGAGGTGGCCCCGTAGAACCCCTTCGTGCCTCTCACCGTCTTCTCGAGCCTCTTAGAATCGATGTTGGCGTTGATCCCCACCCCCAAGACGACGTAGTTTATCCTGTCAGCCTCGGAGCTCATCTCGGCCAGGACGCCAGAGACCTTCTTTGCGCCTATTACGACGTCGTTGGGCCACTTCAGCCTGGCATCCAGCCCATACTCTTTTCTTATCGCGTTGCACACGGCAAGGGCGCCTACCAGCGGCAGGATCGTGCTCTCCGCGGCGGGAAGTTTCGGCCTGAGGATCACCGATAACCATATCCCTCCGGCTGGCGCCATCCACCGCCTGCCCACCCTCGCCCTGCCCTTCTTCTGCGTCTCGGCAACTACAACCGTACCCTCGGGAGCGTTCCTCTCCGCGAGCCTGATCGCCACGTCCTGCGTCGAGTCGAGCAGCATGTAGTGGTAGATCTCCCTCCCCATCAGCGTTGTCTCCAGCCCGCCGCCCACCTCCCAGGGCAGCAAAAACTTGGTAAAGCTCACGAGCCTGTAGCCCGAGCCCTGCTTGGACGTGATCTTATAACCATACTTGCGGAGAGCGGAGACGTACTTCCATATCGCCGCCCTGGAGACCCGCACCTTCTTGCTTATCGTCTCCCCCGAGATATGCCTGCCCGCCGCGCGCTTTAGCAGGTTCAGGATCTTGAGGTGGTTCTTGCTAACGTAGGACTCTTGCATATTGTCTGGTTGGGAGCTACCTTTCGATAACTATTAAGTTTTACAGGCCGGGGGCATGCAACGTTTGCCCCGCCCGAAGATTCCAACAATATTTAACTTCCGGTGCGCCTGATCGTTAAGCATGGAGAGGGACAGCTATTCTGACGACGAGATCCGGGAGATACTCTCAATGAAGCGGATTGCGGTGGTGGGGATGTCGAAGAACCCGGCCAAGGCGGCCCACGAGGTTCCCAAGTACCTGATCGAGCAGGGCTACGACGTGATACCGGTGAACCCCACAGCCGATGAGGTCCTGGGGAGAAGATGCTACAAGAGCCTGCGCGATGTCCCCGGTAATATTGACATTGTCGATATCTTCAGGCCATCCGAGGACGTGCCTCCGGTAGTGGAGGACGCTATAGCCAAGGGCGCCAAGGTGGTTTGGATGCAGCTGGGCATAAGCAATGACGCTGCCGCGAAGCAGGCAACGGAGCACGGCATAAGGGCCGTCTACAACAGGTGCATGCTGCAGGAACACCAGCGGCTAGCCGGCTGAGCGATGTTAGCTTAATAAGAGGACGCGGGGATCGCATCGAAAGATGTCCAGCATGGAAAAGGTAGCAGGCGAGGTAAGGAAGCTCGCAGATCGCCTGCAGGCAGAGGGCATAGCGCTCCAGGTCAGGGCCGAGAGCGAGGCCGGCATAATACGGATCTACGGCGAGGGCTCCGATGCGCTGAAGCGGGCGCTCTCCGGGCTCCAGGAGGTCTCCGAACTTGCATACGCAACCGCCGAGCACCACCCCTACTGGGGCCTGGTGTATCACGCCGGCGAGATCTCGAGGTTATTGCTGGAGAAGTGGAACGAGGACCTGAGCAGCGACGAAATCGGGGAGATCGGGTGGCGCGTCGAGGAGATCAGGGGCCTGCTGGAAAGGCTGAAGCAGGCTGGCTGATCCAGAGATCGCCAGAAAGTGAGAGATAATTTAAATAATGATTGCTTGTCTCACTCTCCTGTGCCGATTAGGATAGGCCTGATAGGCAAGACGAACACGGGCAAAACAACCTTCTTCAACGCTGCAACGCTCTCCTACGCGGAGGTATCCACCTACCCGTTCACGACCAAGCAGCCAAACGTGGGTCAGGGTCATGCGATAACATTGTGCGTGCACAAGGAGTTCGGCGTGAAGGACAACCCGAAGAACTCCACATGCCTGGACGGATGGCGCTTCATACCGGTGGAGCTGGTCGACCTGCCCGGCCTGATCAAGGGCGCATGGGAGGGGAAGGGCCTCGGCAACCAGTTCCTCTCGATTGCAGCACAGTCCGACGCGCTGCTGCACATCGTCGATGCCTCCGGAAGCGTCGATGCGGCTGGAAGGGTTGCCGATGTCGGGTCAGGGGACCCCGTTGCCGATATCGGGGATATCGAGGAGGAGCTTGTGATGTGGTACCTGAAGCTGCTGGAGGGCAACAGGGAAAAGATCGCGCGCGCCGTGAAAGGCGGGGAAAAGATCGGGTCGGTGATCTCCAGGGTGTTTGCGGGCATAGGCGTGAGGGAATTGCACGTGCAGCAGGCACTGGTGGAGTGCGACCTGCAGAGCAAGGACTTCGACGAATTCAGCATGGAGGACTCGAAGCGCTTCGCCTGGAGCCTGAGGGACCTCTCCAAGCCCACGCTCATAGTGGCCAACAAGGTGGACATACCGATGGCGCAGGAGAACTTCCGCAGGCTGAGGGAGGAGTACAAGGACATGATGATCGTCCCTGCGAGCGCGGAGGCCGAGCTCACTCTCAGGCGCGCGGAGAACAAGGGCCTGATCAAGTACGTGCCTGGTGATGAACGGTTCGACATCGCGAAGCAGGACGAGCTCAACGACAAGCAGAAGTGGGCCCTGAACTTCATCAGGCGTGACATCCTCGGCGAGTACATGCGCACGGGCGTGCAGCACGCGATAAATGTTGCAGTATTCAAGCTGCTCAGGATGAATGCCGTGTATCCAGTTGCTGATTCCAAGAAACTGACGGACAAGCACGGAAACATACTGCCCGACGTCTATCTCCTACCATCGGGCTCGAAGATCGAAGACCTTGCGAGACAGATACACACGGATCTGGTGAAAGGCATTCTTTACGCGGTGGACATCAGGGACGGACTGCGCCTACCGGTGGACTACGAGCTGAAGGACCGGGACGTTGTATCGATAATCACCGCGGCCAAGAAGAAGTAAGCCGAACGACCTAGCCTTTCTTCAGTCCAACTGCCATGGCGACGCCGAAGCTGGTGAGCAGGGGGAAGCTCGATGACAGGAATGTCGGTATGACCAGGTCAACGCCGAGCTTTTGCAGCAGCGTGTTGATGGTGAACTCCAACTTGTCATAGTTCACGCTTACGTACTGGGTGGCATCCAGATATACTAGGGCGCCGAAGAAGAACGCCGAAAGCAGGATCACGGTCTTGGTGAGCTTCTTCAGCCCGAACCCGATCAGGAAGCCTACCAGCGCGCCCACCGCAAGCTGCGAGGCAATCAGTCCCGAGAGTATCTCCAGAACCATGCTCTCTTGGTCGCGAAGGCTGACTTATGCCACCGGGTCAGCCTTATTTTGCCACTGGTCTAAGACTAGTTTAGCTCGGGCAAATCTCACGGCACCTCGACCTTCTTCCAGACGGTCCTGCCCTTGTGGTCCAGGAGCTCGATGCCCTTCCGCCTCAGCTCCTGCCTTATCCTGTCCGCCTCGGCGAACATCTTCTTCTCCCTGTGCTCGTTGCGCTGCCTCACCAGCGCCTCGATCTCCTTCCTCTCCTCCGCGCTGACCTCGCTCTTCTTCAGGCCGAAGACGGAGAACATCGCATCGAAACCTGGCCTGACAGCATCGGCAATGTCCTTCGTCAGCTGGTCGGCAGAAGCATATTTGTTCAGCGCCTTGACTAGCTTGGTGAATGCCGTAAGTGCGCCGTGCGTGTCCAAGTCGTTCTCCATCGCCGACGTGAACTCGGAGATCGATTCATTTGTTATTCTTCTGGCATCCTCGGTCGGTCCGCCCGGTCCCTCCGCAAACTCCAGCTCGAAGGCGCAGTTTTCTATATCCTTCCACCTTGCAAGAGCATCGTCCAGCAGCTCTTCGTCGAAGTCGAGCGTCTTCCTGTAGTGGCCGGAGAGGCAGTAGAGCCGTATGGCGTTGGAGCCCCACCTCTTCAATGCTGTGTGTATCGGCTCGATGTTCTTCAGCGACTTGGCCATCTTCTCGCCCCTAATTGTTACCATGCCTACATGGACCCAGTGCCTAGCGAAGCTGCTGTTGGTGAAGGACTCGGACTGGGCGATCTCGTTCTCGTGGTGCGGAAAGATCAGATCCTCGCCGCCTCCGTGGACCTCGAACCCGCTGCCGAGGTACTTGATGCTCATCGCGGAACATTCTATGTGCCAGCCGGGCCTTCCCTTCCCCCAGGGACTGTCCCACAGCGGGCCGGAGTCGTAGAACTTCCAGAGCGCAAAATCGAGCGGGCTCCGCTTTTCCGGGTCTACTTCAACTCTTGCGCCGGCCTGCAGCTCGTCCAGCGGCTTCTTTGAGAGCTTGCCGTAGTCGCTGTCAGCTGGGACATGGAAGTAGACGCCCCTGCTGGTGGTGTATGCGAATCCCTTCTCGATGAGTCCTTTCACAATCTTCAGCATGTCGTCGATGTGCGTCGTCGCCTTTGGGTATTCATCGGCCCTCATGACGTTCAGCCTGTCAAAGTCCTGGAAGTATTGGTCTATGAACCGCTGCGAGAGCTGGGCCGGTTCCACGCCCTGCCCCCTGCTGGCGTTGATTATCTTGTCGTCGACGTCGGTGAAGTTCTGCACGAATTTTACTTTGTGTCCTTTGTGCATCAGGTAGCGCCTGAGCACATCGAAGACGATGATCGTCCTTGCATGGCCCAGATGACTGTAGTCGTAGACGGTCACGCCGCAGAGATAGATCCTGACCTGGCTGTCGGCCGGCTTCAGCTCCTCGACTCTGCCTGTCATCGTGTTGTAGAGCTTCATCGGCTATGCCTCTCGCGAGAACGCATCGGCGATCTCCGGCTTGTTGGCTATGACTGCTTTCTTGCCTTTCACAATTATCGGTCTAAGGATGAGCCCCGGATGTTTTGCCATCAGTTCGATTATCTTGTCGTCGCTGTACTCCTTCTCCGCAAACCCGAGCTCCCTATACATCTTGTCCTTCTTCCTCAACGCATCTTTAGGAGAAACTCCGGCCATCTTCAGCAGCGACCTTATCTCCTCCTTGCTGAGCGGCTGCTTGAAGAAATCATGCAGCTCGTAGTCTATCATGTTAGCTTTGAGGCGGTCAATCGTCTTCCTGCAGGTGGTGCATCTAGGGTTATAGTACACCGTCGTCCTTGTCATCGCAGCAGATAATTTGCCTTGCGATATTAAGCCTTTCACTCATTGCAACTCCCGGACATTCCGACGGTGAATAAAATATTACCAAACCTTGCAATCGTAGAAAGAGTTAAGGAAGGCGACCAAGCATAGATCGAATCCATGGGCCGCGACCTGAAGGATCGCAAGTTCTGGGTGGCGAAGGAGGACGAGATAACGGCCGGCAGGACCACCGATGTCTACTTTGAATACACGAGGGACATCCTGAGGAAGGTGGGGAAGAACCCGCGCGTCACCATCGAGGTATTTGCCCGAAGTTTAGAGGGCAACTGGGGCGTTGTCACTGGCATCTATGAAGTAGCAAAGCTACTGGAGGGCATGAACGTGAATGTGCGGGCGATGGAGGAGGGCGAAATCTTTCTCTCATCGAGGGCCTCGCCGATCTACGAGCCGGTCGTGCAGATCGAGGCCAACTATGCCGATATATCAATTTACGAAAATCCGGTCCTGGGCTTCCTCTGCTTCTCCAGTGGTGTCTCCAGCAAGGCTGCCAAGTTCCGCATAGCTGCCGGGGAGAAGAACATCTTCGGCTTCGGGACGAGGCGCGCACACCCTGCGCTGGCGCCGACGATAGAGCGCGCCGCCTACATCGGCGGATTTGACGATGCCTCCAACACGCTCGGCGCCGAGCTGATGGGAATGAAGGCTGTTGGTACAATGCCGCATGCGCTGATCCTAGTCTTCAACGATCAGAGGACAGCGTGGCAAGCATTTGACGAACATATTCCAAAAGATATCCCCAGGATAGCGCTCGTTGACACATTATCTGACGAGAAGACGGAGTCGGTGATGGCGCTGGACCTGCTGAAAGAAAAGCTTGACGGCGTCAGGCTCGACACACCGGGCAGCAGGCGGGGCAACAGGCGCAAGATAGCAGAGGAGGTACGGTGGGAGCTCAACATACGTAACGGCAAGCATGTGAAGATCTTCGTATCGGGCGGGCTGGAAGAGGAGGAGGTTGCGCAGCTCAGGGATATCGTTGATGGATTCGGCGTCGGCACGGCCGTGAGCTCTGCCAAGTCAGTTGATTTCAGTTTCAAGATAATCGAGGTCATCGAGAATGGGAGAAGGATACCGAGGGCTAAGCGTGGTGATATAGCCGGTGCCAAGCAGGTCTACAGGAACGAGAGCTTTCAGGATATTGTTACCACACTAGGGAGCAGGGCTTCAGCAGGATACAGGCCGCTGCTCACAGATCTTATCGTGGACGGGAAGATTGTGAGAGAGTTCAAGAATGTGAGCGAGATCAGGAAGCGGACGCTGGAAAACCTCAGAAGGTTTGCAGCCTCAGAGCCGGCGGTCAGCTGGCGGTGACAGGCTGCAATGATGGAACCCACCCGGTCCATTGATTCCAACAATGAGCTTAGATAACTGTTACACAAATTGTATGAGAAAGATCCTAATTACAAACTTAACCATTTTATCTTAGTGCCAAGAATCTTGAAGTGTGGGTCATCACTTAAAACATATTCTGCAATTTTACTGGATACAAACGCAGCTATCAGAGAATCTGCGAAAGGCACACTTGTATGCTTGATAAGTAACTTTCCTGCTTCAATAGCTAACTCTTCATCTATTGATTTGACTTTCATTCCTCGCTCCTTTAAGATGCGTATGGTTCTAGCGGTTGCCTGTATCCCAATTCTCGAACCTGCTATCTTCAAAAACTCGCTCAGGACTATACTCGGCAATATAATCCCATGTGCAATCTCCTTCTGAATAAATGTCTGGACGTTATCCCTGACCACATCATCAGGAGGAAACTGGAGGGTAAGTAGGAGCCTCGTATCGGCTACTGACGTCATCGCCATCCCTTACGAAGCTGATCAAGTTCGTTGATTATCTTCTTATACCTTTTTTTGCCTACAACCTTCCCAATCTTGATCTTCGACAGCGGTCTCAGTAGTATCCCCTCTGGGTGCTCCTTAACCTCAAGCAGAGAACCTTCGTCTATATTCATCTTTTCCCTTATATGTGCAGGAACGGTCACCTGTCCCTTGCGTTTGACCCTTACTTTGTACAACTTTTATCAGGTATGACTATAATAAAGTACTATTAAACCCTTGCGAGAGCTTGATGCTGATTTTGATACTTCAATAGGCACAGACGTTCCGGCAGTACCATTCACTAGATTGATAACTAGGAATTTTAGCTTTCAGCATATACACATGCAATTCCTCAAGCATGCTTCGCTTCACTAGCATAGATTTACCAGCATGGTAAGAGCGATCCTTGAATCCTGGGTCTTGTCGAATCTAGTGGGTGTTGAGAATGGTTGTTGATTGTTGAGTAGTATCTCTTCGTGTTAGTTCCTATAGGTAAAAAAGGGAGAGAGCACTAAGGCTGATTTGGATATGGCATCAGAATATGAAGAACTCAGAACCAATATTACGCGGTGGTTAACAGACGAAGGCGCTCAAGTTGAAACGAGAGCCGTTCCCACAACCCACTTCGCATTATTTTGTAGATTGAATGGTGCGCAGATGATGGTTTCGGCATTGCAGGTGCCGAACGGCGTGATAGCGGTAAATAATGTACTCACTCTTAGTGATACAATTATACAAAATTTGGACCAAATACCCAATGACAGACGAGACGCCATGCTCTGGGAATTACGCTTGTCTTTAGTTAACCTCGTCGATCAGATACGTATCACAGATAATTATCATGATGACCCATGGATAATATTACAAGATACATTATACGCTGAGGGATTAACTAGAGCGAAACTAATGAAACGTGTAAAGCGCCTACGTTCAGCATTGTACACAGCAATATGGATAGTTGAAAAACACGCGGGCTTTCGCAGATCGCAACAACAAGCAAATAGCGTCTATCAATAATGTTTGGTCTTTGCCTTCCTAATTAACCCCAACCACGTCTCAACAACCATTTAAAACAACCGATGATTCTACAGAACCGAATCCTGCAGAGTATTTGAAGGCCCCCCTATAGTCAACGCAAGCGCGGGCGTTCTACAGTCTAAATATCGATGTAAAGGTCGTTCTCCCTGACTTCGACCGGATAAGTGTTCAGCTTCACGTCCTTGATGTAGTCCATCAGCTTTCCAGTTCTAACATTGTAGTGCCAGAAGTGCCACGGACATTCAACGATCTCTCCCTCGAGCTTGCCCTCGGCCAAAGGACCGTCCTGGTGTCTGCAGAGCGCCTCGGTCGCGTAGAACTTATCACCGACATTGAAGACGGCCACCATCACTCCGTTCACGGTGAACTGTTTGCCCTTTCCACTCACTATACTACTCGCCGGCCCGAGCTTCGTCCAAGTCATTTTAGAATCGTTTTTATCCAGTAGGTATATTATGCTTGTGCCGTGAAGTGCAATATCGCCGATCCCAAGCTTGCGCCGAAGGGCGAGACCTCCTACGAGTGGGCCAGCTCGCACATGCCCATACTCGCGAGGACAGTCGAGAAGATGACGAAGCAGAAGCCGCTGAAGGGCGTGCGGGTGGGCTTCTGCCTCCACATAACCAAGGAGACCTCGGTATTAGCAATGGGAGCGAAGCGGCTCGGCGCCAGCGTGAGCATATGCGCTGCAAACCCGCTATCGACCCAAGACGATATCGCCGCGTTCTTGGCCTCGGAGGGTATCAAGGTCTTCGCGTGGCGCGGCGAGACCGTTAAGGAGTATCATGATTGCATCAGGGATATGCTCAGGACTAGGCCCGATGTCATTACCGACGACGGCTGCGATGCCCATGCCACGCTGCACAACGAGAAGGAGTTCTCCAGGCTCAGGCCGATGGGCGGCACCGAAGAAACAACCACCGGTGTGATAAGGCTGAGGGTGCTGGAGAGCGAAGGACTGCTAAGATATCCTGTCATCGCCGTGAACAACGCCTACACAAAGCATCTCTTCGACAACAGGTACGGCACCGGGCAGAGCACGATCGACGGCATACTCCGGGCAACGGGACTGTTATTTGCCGGCAAGAATATCGTTGTGTGCGGCTACGGCTGGGTCGGCAGGGGGATCGCTGCCAGGGCCAGGGGGCTCAATGCCAAGGTCTTCGTTACAGAGGTCGACCCGGTCAAGGCGCTGGAGGCCCACATGGATGGTTTCAGCGTTGTCACAGTAAAGGAAGCAGCAAGGCTCGGTGACATCTTCGTCACGGCGACCGGCCAGACCGGGATCATCAGGGGCGAGCACATCGAGAGCATGAAGGAGGGCGCGATACTCGCAAATGCCGGGCACTTCGATGTCGAGGTCGATACCAAATATCTGGAGACGCACCACAAGGCAAAGCGCGAGGTGCGCAGGAACCTAGATGAGTATACGCTGAAGAGCGGCAAGAAGGTATACCTCATCGGGAAGGGCAGGATCGCGAACCTGGTGGCAGCGGAGGGACACCCGCCAGAGGTGATGGCGCTCTCCTTCTCTAACCAGCTGCTGTCAATACTCCACATAGTCAGGAACCACAGGCGGATGGCAAAGGCGGTGCAGGACGTACCGCGGGAGATCGACCTGCAGGTGGCGCGCAACTCCCTCGAGGCAATGGGCATCAGGATCGATAAACCCACGGAGAAGCAGCTGGAGTACGCGAAGAGCTGGAGATAGGTTAAAAAACAGTCTAGAGTGAAGTAGAAAAGTGGCAGGTAAGCCCAAGAAACGGATCGTGGTAACCAGCGCGCTCCCATATGCAAATGGCGAGCTGCACCTCGGACACGTTGCATCGACATACATACCGGCAGACATCTTCACCCGGTACTGCAGGCTCCGCGGTTACGAGGCGGTACACGTCTGCGCGACCGATGATTTCGGCACACCTATACTGATCAAGGCCGAGCAGGAGCGCAAGAGACCAGAGGACTATGTCGCCTACTGGTACGGGCGCGACAAGGAGGACTTTGAGCGTGCTGGAGTTTCCTTCGACCTCTTCCACAGGACGAGTTCGAAGGAAAACATCGAGTTCGTGCAGTACGTCTTCAGGCAGCTCCACGCGAACGGGCACATCTATGATGATAACGTCATCCAGTTCTACTGCGAACACGATAAAAAATTCCTTCCTGACAGGTACGTTATTGGCAGATGCCCCTACTGCGGCGCCGAGAACCAGTACTCCGACGTGTGCGAGAGCTGCGGCCGGGTCCCTGCAGAGATCCAGGACCCGAGGTGTGCGATCTGCGGCATGATTCCCGTGAAGAAGACGACCAAGCATTACTTCTTCAGGCTCTCAAAGTTCGCAGAGCGCCTAAGGAAGTGGCTGACGGAGAACAGCAACCTCCAGCCCGATGTGAGGAACTACGTATTGAAGTGGATCGAGGACGGCCTGCAGGACTGGGACATAACGCGCGACATCAGCTGGGGCGTGCAGGTCCCGCTGCCGGAGGCCGAGGGGAAGGTGCTCTACGGCTGGTTCGACAACCACCTATGCTACATATCCTCGGCGCTAACGCACCTGAAGAGCAGAGGATACGACGGAAAGGCGTTCTGGAACTCGGCCGAGGTCCACCACTTCATAGGCAAGGACATTGTTTATCATCATTATCTGTTTCTGCCGGCGATGCGTATGGGCATAGGCGAGGAATACAAGTTACCAGATTTCATACCGACCCGCGGGCACCTGATGCTCCAGGCCCAGAAGATCTCGAAGAGCCGCAACTGGTACATCAGCCTGAAGGAGTTTCTCGATGCGTACCCGGCAGACTACCTGCGCTTCTACCTTGCCTCGATAACGCCCTACAGCCAGGTCGACCTGAACTTCGACTGGGACGACTTTGCCGCCAGGATAAACAACGAGCTGATCGCCAATGTGGGGAACTTTGTGAACAGGGCGCTGAGCTTCACCCAGAAGAAGTTCGACGGCACGGTGCCGGAGCCGCCTGCCGGCGAGGACGACCTTGATAAAGAGAGCGCCGAGGAGATCAGGAAGATGCCGGGTGAGGTTGGCGAGCTGATAGGCAGGAACGAGCTCGACAGGGCGCTCAAGCGCATCCTGAGGTTCTCGGCCCACTTCAACCAGTACTTCCAGAAGAAGGAACCTTGGACAGACACGAAGGCCGCAAAGAGGTGCATCTGCGTGTCTGTAAACGCCGTTCACACGCTTGCAATAGTGCTGGAGCCGTACATACCTTCCTCGGCGGAGAGGATATGGCAGCAGCTCGGCATGGACGGCTCCGTACACGTGCAGAGCTGGGACTCGGCGGCGGAGATGCTGATCAAACCGGGACACAAAATCGGCAGGGTCGAGCCGCTCTTCAAGAAGACCGAGCAGAAAGAGATCGATGTGCAGAAGAGCAAGCTGGGCGGAAGCTGATTAAACCCCTAACCCGGTTCTGCTTTTGCCGTATGCCTTGGATTTGAATTTGTTCTTTACCTCCTCGATCTTCTTCAGGTGTTCAGCACTCTTGATGTGGGTCCCGACATCTTCCACATCGGCATTGCACGCGTTGCAGTGCTCCATCGTATGAACCTGTGCCGTTGGTATTATTGTAAGTTCCGATCCACGCCCTACAGTTAAATACGATGCCCAGACCTGATCTACCGTGCGCGCGCTGATAATCGGCAGGTTCCAGCCCTTTCACAAAGGACATCTAGAACTTGTGAAACAGATACTGAAGGAGTGCGACGAGATCGTCATCGCTATTGCCAGCGCGCAGTTCAACTACTTGGAGAAGGACCCCTTCACGGCCGGGGAGCGCATCATGATGATCCACGAGGCGCTGAGAGAGGCCAGGATCGACCTTGCGAGATGTTTCATAGTCCCGGTGGTGAACGACGAGAACAACGCCAGGTGGGCTGGGCACCTAAAGTCATTTCTGCCTCACTTTGACGTTGTCTATACCGGCAATGCCTACGTTGCGATGCTGATGCGTGATGCAGGCATAAAGGTGCGGGATGTCAAGTTCCACGACCGGGCGAAGTACAACTCGACATGGATAAGACAGCTGATGCTCAAGAGGAGGAGGTGGGAGGACCTGGTACCGGGGTCGGTGGCCCGGATAATAAAGAAATTGGGTGGTGTAAAAAGAATGCAAACTGTCTCCGGATCGGAGAGCAAGCCGCAGGAGTGGTGAGGATGCGGGGGTTGCGGGCCTGCCCCGTCTGTCCCCGGTGCGGCTCAAAGAAGTTCAGGCGGCTAATGGATGAAGAACGAGGGCGCAGAAAGAAGGATGTCGTGATCGTCGAATGCATGAAATGCTCTAAGCGGATGGAGATCTAGCAAGGATGTTGTGCTCTGATTCAGTGTGTGAGGCATGGTTTTTAATACCGTCCGGATCAAGGTTCGGGCATGGCAAGGCAGTGGATCGACAATCAGGTCAGGCTTGATCCGATAAAGAAGGAGACCGTTGCTGTCATAGGATATGGAATCCAGGGCCACGCACAGGCTAACAACCTGAAGGATTCCGGCATCAAAGTTATCGTGGGCCTCAGGAAGGGAGGCTCGAGCTGGGAAAAGGCCGAGGACGACGGCCACGATGTCATGGATGTTGGCGACGCCGTGAAGAACTCCGACATCGTGCATGTGCTCATCCCCGATATGGAGCAGGCCAGGGTGTACAGGGAGGAGATCGAGCCGCACCTCGAGAACGGCAAGGCCTTGGGCTTCTCGCATGGTGCCGCGATACACTGGGGCTGGATCAAGCCACCGAAGGACATCGATGTGATAATGGTGGCACCGAAGGCCCCCGGCCAGAGGGTCAGGGAACTATACCTCGAGAACTTCGGCACGCCCGCGCTTGTTGCAGTATACCAAGACGCGACAAAGCGCGCCCTTGATCGATGTTTGGCGATGGCGAAGGGCATAGGCTGCACCAGGGCGGGAGTCATTGAGACCACCTTCAAGGAGGAGGTGGAGACAGACTGGTTCGGCGAGCAGGTGGATCTATGTGGTGGAGCACATTCATTGATACTTGCTGCCTTTGACACTTTGGTGCAGGCAGGGTACCAGCCGGAGGTGGCGTACTTCGAGTGCCTGCATGAATTGAAGCTGATAGTGGACCTGATACAGCGTTATGGAATTACGGGCATGTACAGGCGCGTGAGCGAGACCGCGCGGTACGGCGGATTAACTAGAGGCCCGGCCGTGATCGGCGAGGACGTGAGGAAGCGGATGAAGCAGGTGCTTGCAGACATACAGTCCGGAAAGTTCGCCGAGGAGTGGGTCAGCATCTACGAGAAGGAAGGCAAGGTCGCGTTCGAGCGGCACATGAAGGAGCTGGAGAACCACAGGGTGGAGCAGGTCGGCAAGAAGATCAGGAAGATGATGTGGCCGAAGGAGCCGGAAGTCTAAAAACATCCTGCCCCGATCAATTGTTACTTCGAGCCCTTGATCCTGCTTACCTCTTCGTGGATGTGCTTTATTATCGTCTCAAGCGGTGTGCCTGGACCGAAGTTTCCGGTTACCCCTTCTTTTTCCAAGATCTGCTTGTCCTGCTGCGGGATTATCCCGCCGCCTACGAGAACGATATTCTTTGCTCCTTTTTCCTTCAGGATCTTTGCGACCTTGGGGAAGAGCGTCGTGTGAGCTCCGTTCAGGAGGCTCATCGCTACTACATCTACGTCCTCGTCGATTGCCATCTTTGCTACCTGCTCGGGCGTGCAGAACAGCCCCGAGTAGATGACCTCCATCCCGGCATCCCTGAACGCCCTGCACAGGATCAGAGCTCCGCGGTCGTGCCCGTCTAGGCCGAGCTTCGCCACCAGTATCCGCAGGGGTCTCTGCTGTTGCCGCAGCATATGGTCTCTAACTCGAAAAAGGGTCTTAAAATCCATTCTGGTGAAATAACATTATGCGCTCCTGATCCTCGGTGCTTGCTCGAGCATATCTTTTTAATGCCAAAATACAAACCAGAACCATGGCCGGGGAGCTTGTAGATTCGCTGCTCAGGGGCGACAGGGCAGCCGTGGCCAGGGCGATCTCGATAATCGAGGACGACGAGCCAGAGGCCAAGAACCTCGTGAAGAAGATCTTCAAGCGCACCGGCAACGCCCACACCATAGGCATAACGGGCCCTGCCGGCGCAGGAAAGTCCACCCTGATAGACAAGATCATCAAGGAATACCGGTCGGGGGGCCACAGGGTTGCTGTTCTTGCGGTA
Source organism: uncultured Nitrosopumilales archaeon (assembly GCA_964373125.1). Taxonomy (GTDB): domain Archaea; phylum Thermoproteota; class Nitrososphaeria; order Nitrososphaerales; family UBA213; genus CAYJSN01. The sequence continues at coordinate 45,247 of CAYJSN010000009.1, forward strand.
GACCCGACCAGCGCGATATCCGGCGGCGCGATCCTCGGCGACAGGGTGAGGATGCAGCAGCATGCTCTGGACGAAGGAACGTTCATCAGGAGCATGGCCTCAAGGGGCGCCAAAGGCGGCCTCTCGAGGGCGGTCAGGAACGCGATCAGGGCGCTGGACGCTGCAAAGTTCAAGAAGATCCTGATCGAGAGCGTGGGGGCCGGGCAGCTCGATGTCGAGATCGCTGCCATAGCCGATGTTACGGTGGTGGTGCTCAACCCCCAGACCGGGGACAGCATCCAGGCAGTGAAGGCAGGCCTTACGGAAGTTGGCGATGTTTACGTGGTGAACAAGGGCGACCTTACAGGGGCCGTCAAGCTCTTCAACGATGTCCGCGATCTGATCGGAGATGCGAAGCGCAAGCCCAAGATATTCAAGACCAACGCGCTGACCGGGAAGGGCGTGAAGGAACTGGTAGAGGGTATCGAGGAGACACTCAAGGCCAGAAGTAGCAGTTATAAGGAAATGGAGCGCAAGAGGGCTGAGGCCGAGCTGAGGGAGATGGTGTTGGACATAGTTGGGCAGAAGGTCTCCTCGCTCTTCGACAAGAATACCAGATACGGGGAGTGCATCGAGCTCATGCTAAAGAAAGAACTCGACCCCTACGAGGCGGCCGAGGAACTTGCAGCAAAGATCTTCGGAGGGCACAAGCGATGAAAGATGGTGTCAGGACTGATTCGAACATACCGGTGAAGCGTTTCTACACCGGCAAGGACGTCAGCAAGAACGGCCTGAAGGACTCCGAGCCCGGCAAGTACCGATTCACCAGAGGCATCTACCGCAGCATGTACAGGGAGCGGCTCTGGACCATGAGACAGTACACCGGATTTGGGAGCGCCGAGGAGACTAACAAGAGGTTCAAGTTCCTGCTCGAGCACGGGCAGACCGGCCTGAGCCTTGCCTTTGATCTTCCTACGCAGACCGGCTATGACTCGGACGACCCGCGCGCCGAGGGCGAGGTCGGCAGGACAGGCGTCGCGATAAGCTCGCTCAAGGACATGATGACGTGCTTCGACGGCATCCCACTCGACAAGGTCAGCACATCAATGACGATAAACTCCACAGCCACGACATTGCTCTCATTCTACATCGCGGTTGCCGAGTCGCAAGGAGTACCCCAGAACGCGCTCAGGGGCACGCTTCAAAATGATATACTGAAGGAGTACATCGCGAGGAACACCTACATCTACCCGCCAAAGCCCTCGATAAGACTCTTCGTCGACTCGGTGGAGTACTGCTCCAAGAACCTGCCACAGTGGTACCCGATCAGCATCTCCGGCTACCACATGCGCGAGGCAGGGGCCAACGCGGTGCAGGAGCTCGCATTCACATTCTCCAACGCGATAGCCTACGTTGATGCGTGCCTGGAAAGGAAGCTCAGGGTCGATGAATTTGCCCCTAGACTCTCGTTCTTCTTCTGCTGCACCAGCGACTTTCTGGAGGAGGTTGCCAAGTTCAGGGCTGCCAGGAGGATTTGGGCAAGGATAATGAAGGAAAGGTACCACGCGAAGAACAGCAAGTCGTGGCACCTCAGGTTTCATGTTCAGACGAGCGGCGAATCGCTGACGGCGCAGCAGCCCGACAACAACGTGGTCAGGGTTGCGCTGCAGGCCCTGGCCGCGGTCCTGGGAGGCGCCCAGTCGCTCCACACCAACTCGAAGGACGAGGCGCTCGCGCTGCCGACAGAGGAGGCTGTGAAGATAGCGCTGAGGACGCAGCAGATCATAGCGCACGAGAGCGGTGTGACCAAGACCGTCGATCCGGTGGGAGGTTCCTACTTCATCGAGCACCTCACCGGGCGGATCGAGGACGAGGTGAGCCGCTACATCAAACGCATAGACCGGATGGGAGGCTCGCTCGCGGCAGTGGAGAAGGGATACTTCCAAGAGGAGATACGGAAGAACGCCTACAAGATAAAGAAGGAGGTCGACGAGGGCAGGCGCGTCATAGTCGGCGTGAACAAGTTCGTCGATGATTCTGTCGCGGAGCCGAAGATCCACAGGATAGATCCCGAGATAGAGCGGAGGCAGGTCGAACGCCTTGCGAATCTCAAGGCAACGAGGGACAAGTCAGGGGTCGAGCAGGGATTATCGAGATTGGGAACGGCGGCGTCGGGCGACGAGAACCTGGTGCCCTTCATAATCGAGTCCGTGAAGGCCTACGGGACGCTGGGCGATGTAAGCAATGTCTTCAGGGAAGTCTTCGGCATCTACCAGCCGAAGATCACTTTCTAACTTTGGGGATCACTCACCGATGGATTTTTATGGAGTGCGTGCTGGAGAAACTCCCTGACCGCTATGCGGATTGATCACGTGGCCATTGCCGTGAATAACGTGGAGGAAGCTACAAAGGCATTTGAAAAGATCCTGAAGGTCACCAAGAAGGAGATAATGACCGTCGAGCAAGAGAAGGTCAAGCTCGCGATGCTCCAGCTCGAGGACACCAAGATCGAGCTGCTGGAGCCACTGGGCGATGATAGCCCGATAAAGAAGTTCCTCTCCGAGAAGGGCGAGGGCATACACCACATCTCGATCACCACCGACGATATTGAGACCGATGTTAAGCAGGCGGTGGACAAGGGCGTGAAGATCGTCGGTGGCATACGCCTGGGCAGCTACGGCAGCAAGATAACATTCATTCATCCAAAGTCGCTGCACGGCGTCCTGATGGAGCTCTACGAGAAGCATGGAACGGGATACTGATCGTTATCATCAACCTATCTCAACGATCCTTATCTGTTTCGCAACGTTCACGACCTTTGTCCGGCCGAGTGTTTCTTCCCTCCCTCCGCACTCGTGTATGTGCCCGCAGAACTGCATTACTGGTTTGTTCTTCTCCACGAATTCCTTTATCGCCTGCGAGCCGATGTGGAGCCTCTTCCTAGGCTCGTCCAGTGCACCCATCGGGGGGCAGTGGGTGACCAGCACAAAGCCTTCAGGGACGCTGACCTTCGCAAGGATATCCCCGAACTCCTGCTCGCTCAGCTCGTAGGGCGTCCTGAAGGGCCCGGTATTCCCGCCGCCGCAGCCGCTGAAGGTTATCCCGCCTATTTCGAAACTCTTGCCATGAAGGTCGATCCACCCAATCTCCTTGCACACCACACGCATATCGTTGGGCAGCTCGAAGTTTCCGGGCACAGCGAGAACCCTGGCGCCCAGCCCGCCGATCCTTCTCCCGGTCTCGACCGTGCTGCCGTGCGCGGGCGTGATATCGCCGCAGCAGAGGATCAGGTCGCAGTCCTTCGACTCCTGCCTCAGCCTCTCTATGAGCGTCGCATCGCCGTGGAAATCCGAGAAGGCAAGCACGCGCATCCAGCCGCACCCACCATACGAGATCAGCCAGAGGGTATATGCCTTCTGATCGCGTGAGACACAACTTTTTTGACCGCAGGACAACTCGTCCTAACCCCCGGGATTATTTACCGTTCGGGTGGGAGGTTCCCATGGCACAGGCGCTTCTCACCAGGGAGGGCAAGATAACCAACATAGTCACCATGAGCGTCGAGCGGTGCAGGGCTCTGGAGGACCCGGCTAGGGCGGCGATCCTGCACATACTCGCCCACCGCCAGATGTCCACCGAGGGCCTGGCCCGGGAGCTCGGCAGGCACGGCCATGCTAAAGCCGTTACCACGGTCAGGCACCACATCGAGATACTGAAAGACTGCGGCCTGGTCGAGGTGGTGAGGCTGCGCGAGGTCAGGGGCGCGGTCGAGAAATACTATGCCCCGACGGTAAGGTTCCTTGGCTTTGAGGACTCGTTCCTCGTCGAGGGCTACAATTCCCTGATAGGCGAGACTTCCCAGAAGCTGCTGAAGATCATGCTGTCCATGGCGCAGAGGCACAGAAGAAAGATGACGGAATCTGCAGGTTCATCGTGTAAGTACTGCAGCATGCATCACTCCAGGGAGTACGTACTCTTTGAGATAATGAACCGGGCCATCGCGGACGCGGCCCAGAGCAGGGAGTTCCTGGAGATCCAGAAGCTTCTGAGCTCAGAACCAAAACAAGAACCCAAGTCGCAGAAGCGCGCACGCAGCAAGAATACAAGAAGCAGGGCCATCGCAGGCGCGCCGGCAAGGTAAGATGATCACTCGACCATCTTCAGCGTATCGGCGACAGTAATTATCCCGACGATGTCTCCCTTCTCGCCCACCAGCACGCATTTCGAGAACCTGACCAGTGTGACCATAGCCTTTGCGGGTGTGGAGACGTCCACGATCGGGGGCGGCGGCTCCATCACGTCCGCGACCTTGAGCGCCCTGAGGTCCTTCTCGCTCTTCTCCACCATATGCTTGACCAGGCCATCCTCGCTCACCAGCCCGACCGGCTTTGTAGTGTCAAACACGGGTATCTGGCTGTAGGAATGCTTGCGCATCAGCTCGATGGCCCTGTGCAGCGAGTCCGACTTTGAGACGTGGATGAGGTTCTTGCTGCAGATGTCGCCTGCGCGCAGGGAGGACTGGCCCTCCAGCGAGCTCAGGACCTCGAAAATCTTCCTCGCCGTATCGTAGCTGGGCTTGCTCCTGCCAGACTCGATCTGGTTTACCATGGAGGTGCTGATCCCGGAGAGCGTGGCCAGCTTTCTCTGCGTGATCCCGAGCCTCAGCCTGGCCTGCTTGATGTACTCCAGACGCGGTAGCATGCTTGTTGAATTGGTTGAATCGAGCAATATAATCTTAATACATGATCAGATAGTCGAAGGCAACATTAAACAATACCCGTATGGTAGGGTCTTCCCGGCAGATGGGCTGATGGACAGGGACAGGAAGCGCAAGTACATCGTCGATTCCGTTGCCTCGATCACCTTCTGGGTTCCCGTCTATCTGGTCTTCAACATATTCGTGCTGCATCTGGAGATATGGCAGGTCCTTGCGCTTTCGGCCTTCTCCTCGATCGTGAACTTTGCGCTGGGTGGGCTCTTCGGCCGCTTCCTAGACTGGTGGCGCAGGAAGCTGGGACTGAACAACCGCCCGCAGGAACCGAAGTGATTTTTGGGAAAAGATCGGGCCTGAGCTTGTGGTCAACAGAATTAATTGCTTGAACCTTAATATTGGAAGAATCCGAACCTGCATAGCATGGGCAAGTATGATTCTGTAAAGCTTTACAGGTTGAAACGCACTCTGGAGGAGCTCTCCAGGAAGTCGGGCCGTGGTACGGAGCTGGTCTCGCTCTACATACCTCCGAGGAAGCCCGTCCACGAGGTGGTCTCGACGCTCAGGGAAGAGTATGGAACAGCCTCAAACATAAAATCCGATACGACCAGGAACCACGTCCTGGACGCGCTCACAAAGACGATGCAGCGGCTGAAGCTCTACGGCGAGACGCCGGAAAATGGGCTTGTGATATTCTGCGGGGCGCTGCCGACGAACGGCGTTGGCAGCGAGGTGATAACGCTGTACGAGGTGGTGCCGCCGAAGCCCCTCCAGACCTTCCTCTACAGGTGCGACGATCACTTTCACACGGACATGCTCAAGTCGATGCTGAAGGAGGAGAAGGTGATCGGCATAATGGCGCTCGACAGCACAGAGACCGGCCTGGGGGTGCTGCTGGGCGACAGGCTGGAGATCGTCGAGCACCTCACATCCGGTGTGAGCGGCAAGACTAGGGCCGGAGGACAATCTGCAAGGAGGTACGAGCGACTCAGGGAGATGGAGCTCAACGACTACTTCAACAGGGTCGCGGCGCACACAAAGACGGCCTTCCTAGAGAGCTACAGCGTGCATGGTCTGATACTGGCTGGCCCCGGGCCAACAAAGGATGATTTTCTGAAACATGAGTACCTGGACTACAGGCTCCAGAACAACGTCCTGGCAGTGATCGACACATCCTATGCGGGAAGGGAAGGCGTGCGGGAAGCAATTGATAAAGCTCAGGACGTACTGCAGGAGTACAGGCTGGTTGAGGAAAGGCAGCTGGTAAAGAAGCTTCTGGCAGAGGTACACTCGGAGAAGGGGCTCGCCGCCTACGGGCTGAACGACATCCTAGAGATCCTGAAGAGCGGGGCCGCCGAACTCGTCCTAGTCAATGACAACATGAACACGATCAGGCTTGAGGTCGCGTGCAAGAGGTGCGGCACGAAGACCGAGAAGTTCGTCGAGCGCGAGAAGCTGATCCAGGTCAAGCAGGTGATGAACGCCAAGGCCTGCTCCGCGTGCTCCGCGCAGGATTACGAGGCGGTCGAGCAGGACCTTGTTGATCATTTGGAAGAGCTGGCACTGAAGACGGGCGCGAGGGTCGAGGTCATCTCCTCAAAGACGGAGGACGGAAGGATGATCGAGAGCTTGGGCAAGGTCGCCGCAATCCTCCGCTACAGGATCCGGTAGGGAGCGCTGGCGTACGAAAGCACTAAATATTCAGGGTTCCCAGCTCCAGCAGTGCAGCACGTAGATCATCAGGATTTCCTCGAGAAGGTGGTTGTGAGCGGCGAAAGATATCTGGTCCTATTCTACGCCGACTGGTGCCCGTTCTGCGCCAAGTTCAGGCCGGTCTTCGAGTCCTACGAGGGCAAGTTACCGTACAAGGTCGTGGGCGCAAAGGTGAACGAGGACGACAGTCCGTTCTGGGACATGTTCAAGATCGAGTCCATACCAACGGTGATCGCGTTCGAGGGCGGCGATATAGTGACCAGGAGGGACGCGAAGCATGGCATCGGACTCACGAAGGAAGACATTGACTCGATGATAAAGGAACTCGCGTGAGGAGCCGTTGTCCTAGTCAGTTTCTATCGGTTCGATGAGCTTCCTGATCTTTTCCGCAACCTGCTCGAGCTCATCCGTGGAGGCGGTCTTCCTGCTCGGCCACCTCCCCTCCTCGCTGTCGTGGTTGAACCTGGGCACTATGTGCACATGAACGTGCGGCACGATCTGGTTGGCGGCTTCGCCGTTGTTCTGACCCAAGGTGAAACCGTCAGCGCCGACAGCCCTGACCACGGCCTTTGCTATGTGCGATGAGAGGCTGAACAACAAGCCCACGTCCCTGAGCTGCATGTCCATGATCGTTTGATAATGTACTTTCGGCAGGACCAGCGTGTGGCCCTTGTTGATGGGATACTTGTCCATGAAGGCGACGAAGGAACCGTTCTCGAAGACGCGGGTAGCCGAGCCCTTGCCGCTAATTATCGAGCAGAAAACACAGTCCATTACCCGGACGTAGGTCGCAGGTTCTTATATTTTTACGGTTGCTCTGCTGGAGCTTTACCGGGCAAGAAGCGGCGAGGTCACGGCGCCCTCGGCAGCGGAACCTACAAGCGACGCATACTTTGCCATCACTCCCCAGGTGTACCTAGGCTTCATCGGCTTCCACTTTTTGCGCCTTGCTGCAAGCTCCTTATTTGTCAGCCTGACATCGATTCTGCCCTTCTCCGCGTCTATCGCGATCACATCCCCGTTTTTCAGCAGGCCGATCGGTCCCCCGACTGCGGCCTCGGGGGCGACGTGTCCAGCCATCAGTCCCTTGGTTGCGCCGGAAAATCTGCCGTCAGTGATCAGCGTTACCTTCTCGCCGAGTCCCTGGCCCACTATTGCAGCGGTGACGGCCAGCATCTCCCTCATCCCTGGGCCTCCCTTGGGGCCCTCGTACCTTATCACGACTGCGTCGCCCTCCATTATCTTTCCCTTGGAGATCGCGTCAAAGGCGTCCTCCTCGCGGTTGAAGACCTTTGCCTTGCCCTCGAACCTCAGATTCTTCACCGAGGCGATCTTCACCACCGCGCCCTCCGGAGCGAGCGAGCCCCTCAGTATCTTGATCGTCCCCGTAGTGTGGATGGGCGAATCGATGGGCTTCATGACCTTCTGATCCTCTGGAATTGCGACCTTCATGCCCGCAAGGTTCTCCCTCAGGGTCTTTCCGGTAACTGTAAGAACATCACCGTCGAGCAGTTTCTTCTCCAGCAACCTGCTCATCAGCACCGGCACGCCGCCGATCCTGTCAAGGTCGAGCATGACGTAGAAGCCGCCCGGACGCATGTCCGCGATGTGCGGTGTTTTCTTTCTTACGCGCTCAAAGTCGCTGTAGGTAAGCTTCACACCGGCCTCCTTGGCTATCGCGAGCAGGTGCAGCACGGCGTTGGTCGAGCCGCCTATCGCGTTGGCCACGGCGATCGCGTTCTCGAAGGCCTCGAAGGTCAGTATGTCCCTGGGCCTTATCCCCTGCGCGAGCAGGTTCATCACCGCCCTGCCTGTCTCGAAGCATATCTCTGACCTCCTCGCGTCCTCGGCCGGCGGGGACGCGCTCCCGGGCAGCGCTATGCCAAGCGCCTCGCTTATCGAGGCCATCGTGTTGGCCGTGTACATACCGGCGCAGGAGCCGGCGCCGGGACACGCGTGGTTCTCGATCTGCCTGAGCTGCTCCAGGCTGAGCTGCCCCGATGAGAAGGAGCCGACCGCCTCGAAGACATCCTGTATTGTGAGATTTTTACCCTCGTACACGCCGGGCATGATCGTGCCCCCGTACACAAAGACAGAGGGCAGGTTCATCCTGGCCATCGCCATCATCGTGCCCGGAAGGCTCTTGTCGCAACCTGCTACACCGACCAGGCCATCGTACTGGTGGGCGTGAACCATCAGCTCGATCGAGTCGGCTATCACCTCCCTGCTTATCAGCGATGCCTTCATACCTTCATGACCCATAGCTATACCGTCGCTCACCGCGATCGTGGTGAACTCTCTCGGTGTGCCGCCGGCAGCAGAGACGCCCTCCTTTGCCCTGACCGCCAGACGACCCAAGTGGATGTTGCAGGGCGTGGCCTCGTTGCAGGTGTTGGAGACGGCTATCAGCGGCTTGCTTAGGTCCTCGTCGGTGAGTCCCATCGCCTTGTACATCGCGCGATGCGGTGCCCTCTCCGGGCCCTCGATCACCTTCCTGCTCCTCAGAGCTTTGCTTTGCATTCCGGGCTAGGATTTGACGATGCCAAATAAAAGCCTTTTAAGAAATCCGGCCAAGTTTGTGTCTTAGCTCCCGCAGGCAGGACATGGTTCTGTTCTCTGCGTTGGCAGCGAGTATCTGCTGCATGTCAGCGGGCTCGTCCAGGTCCAGCATCAGCCTCCGGTTCAGGACGATCTTCACTGCTGCTTTCTTCTCCCTGGCCTTCTGCACGTGTATCTCGTAGCTGTCTTCATCGTAGTGCGTCTCCATGATCCCGGGCGGCCTTCGCAGGAGGGCGTTCGTCCCGTCGTACCTATGAGAGGGGGTAACGAGGACGCACCGCTTCTCGCTGGCTGAGCTGCAGAGCATCTCGATGTCGCTAGGCAGCATGAGGGGCAGGTCCTGCGGGATGACCACGGTGGCTTCGGTTCCCGGGTCTGCGCACAGGCGGTCGGCCAGCGCCACCGCAGCATTGACCCCGCGCTCCCTCTCCTCGTGCAGGAAGGCCGCGCCGAACCGCCCCGCTATCGGCAGGACGTTGCTGTCGCCGCTCACGACCAAGATCCTGTCTATGCTGGCGCTGTTGGAGACCGATTCGAGGACATCGTGGAGCATCGCCTCGGAGAGCCGTATGCGCTCCTCAACGCTAAGGATCGTTGATAACCGCTTCTTGCTGTCGACAAAGGTCTTCACCGGAACTATCGCTGTGATCTTCAATAACGCACACTCTTCTCCAGCGCGAGCAGGTAGGAAGCTAATCTAGTCTCATCACTCGGCCTGCGCATCATTATGTCGGTGTGGTGCACCTTGATCCCGAGATCCTCGATCTGCTTGCCGTACCGCTGCACATCAGATGAATGGAGCACAAACTTGGAGATGACATCAGAATAATACTTGGCGACTCCGTAGGGCGATACCTCGATGCCAACTGCCCCCATGTACTTTGCTGCGGGGCCGCTCACGGGCTCGCTGCCGACTATCGGGCTAACTGCGATGCATCTCTCCCTGGCTTTGGCCAGCGCCTCCCGCATCCGCTTCATCGCAAGGATCGGGCCGATGCTGCTGACCGGATTTGCTGGCGCGACCACGATCATGTTTGATGCCTCGATCGCGTTCAGGGCTTCTGGCAGCGGTTCGGCAACATCCGCGCCCGAATAGGCAAGTCCCTTGACTGCCGGCTCCGCCCTGTGCTTCACCCAGAATTCCTGCAGGTGCATCTCTCCGTCATCGGTAATAACTCTGGTCTCCAGATGATCCTCGGTTGCCGGCATGACCCTGACCTTCACGCCCAGCCTGCTGCATATCCAGCTGGTGATCTCTAGCAAACGATGTCCTTCCGCCAGCATCGTCGTCCTCGCGAGATGCGTTGCCAGATCCTTGTCGCCTATCCTGAACCAGGACTCGCCTCCCAGAGATTCTAGATTCTTCAGGAGCTCGAAGGAGTCGGCCCTTATGCCCCAGCCCCTCTCGGTATCAAGGATACCGGCCAGCCCGTAAACTATGGTGTCTATGTCCGGGCAGATGTATAGGCCGTTAAGCCTGATGTTGTCGCCGACGTTGCAGACTACTGCCAAGTCCCTCGCCAGTTGAGCAAAGCCGCGCACCAGCTTTACCGAGCCGGTGCCCCCGGCCAGGATGGTTATCAATTCAGTCAAGCTCCTCCTGCTTGATATAATATTTTATTGCTGGCAACCAAAGATAATGGAACGATTTCATGCCTCTTCACTTGGTATCTCTAAAGATTTATAAAAACGAGAAGCGGAGCTGCCTGTGATGCAGAAGGGCCGGGCAATTCTCGCGTTATCGCTTTCATCTCTGATCCTGCTGGCAACAATGCCCGCTGCTTTCGCGTTCCAGCTCAATGCGGTGATCAGCCCGACCAGGGACTCGGCCGAGGCCATATACAGGTCCGTGCAGGTAGTATACATAGAATACCCGAACGGCGGACAGATAAAGTCGATGCTGCAGAACGTCAATGATGAATTGAAGTTCAGCGCCGACAAGAATACACCTGGCATGAGCGAGCTTATTGGCAAGATAAACAACGCCCTGGTAAAAGAGCGCAAGTCCCCGGCTTTGGTCGAGGACCTGAAGATAGATTACAAGATGGTTCTGAAAGGCGAGAACGACAAGGCGGTGCTGGAGCAGTCCATAAAGGTTGATGCGCTGATCACAGGGTTCGTGATCCAGCCGGCTGCCTACGACGACCCGGCGCTGATCGACCTCAACTGGAGAGGGTTCCGTGTCATGGATCCAATAATGATCCAGACACAGGAGTACGGTCTGGTCGATATCAACCTGCCGTCGGGTTACCTGTACGCCAGGCAGCCCCAGTTGATGAGCATGCTTGAGAAGACGGACGCTACAACGATCCTGAACCAGCCTCTCTTAGACTATACCGAGTTCGTCGACCTCACGCTTGACAAGTGGCACTCGCTCTTCAACCCGATAAGTGGACAGCAGCAGGGAGCCGAGTTTGGCTTCGAGGAAGAGGAGGGAGCCAAGGCTGTCACAATCTACTCGGCCGGCGAGGGAAGCCTTCGCGAGGGCATATACAGGGAGAAGACGCTGAAGGTGGATATCACGATAGACGGAGTGGCCTACACCGTAAGGAGCACCAGCCCGCAGAGCAGCGGAACCATGGACATCCTGGGATGGGCGAAGACAAACATAGAGGAAGGCGGAGAGGAGGGTGCCTATGTCTTCTCGGAACCGCCCGCGGGCGGAGGCGGTCAGGCAGCCACCGGAGGCTTTCCGTTCATGGTGCTTGTGGTGCTGGGCGGCCTGATGGCTGCTGTGGCTGGATTCGTGCTGTGGCGCGTCAACAAGAAGTAACCCGAACAAAGAAAACAGCGATAATTATTCATTTTTACAGCAGGCAACCGAAGGTTCCGCCCCTGACCCTTCAGCGCGGGCTGCAAATACAAAATTAAGGGTGCGTGCTAGCCGTAACCCTCCTTCTGTTCTAGGTGGGATTCGGCTATGCGGCCTACCCGAGCCTTGAGCAAGCTGCTCATCGGCTCCGTTTGGCCTTGCTCCGTGCGGGTCGGCAGTTTCATTCCTCGGCAGGAACCTCAGGTTTTGCCATCACCGTGCCCTGACTCGGATGTCTTTTCTGTGCCGTTGCCAGCCATCTCTGGCTGCCCATCGCTGGGCCGCACACTTGCTGGGAGGGAGGAGTTTCCTCTGCGCTGGGCAGTGGCCCACCCGCTAGCTCGCACCTGCCCTGTATGCGGGATTTTTGTATTTGAATTATTGCCTCAGAAGCCCCGCATCTCACTCGGACGATATAACTCGGGATGAGACATGAGGTGCGCTATCGTCTGCAGGATCCCGGCCTTGCCGTCAGGCAGGGTTCCCTTGATGGGGTACGGGTTCGAGGCGTGGTTCACCCTGAAGACGACGGGCGAGCGCGGCTCGAGCCGTTCTACGAGCAGCTTGAGCTCGTCCAGCACCTCCTGGTCGTTTAACTGTATGAAAGGCTCGCCGAACTTCGTCAGAAACTCCTCCTTCACGCCCGTCTCCAAGTAAAGCGTCAGCGCTGCAAGATAATCAGGCGAGATCGCGCTGGCAACCTTTGCGGTCTCTATTGCATGCTCCTCGGTGTAGGTCTTCCCGCCAAGGCCCAGGATCACCATGCAGGATACAATCATCCCTGCGTCCTTGGCCTTCGAGCAGGCCTCGATTATACCTTTGGCGGTTGCACCCTTCGTGACCTTCTTCAGCAATCTATCCGAGCCGGTCTCTATCCCCAGGTAGACCATGTTCAGCCCCGCATTCCGCAGCTTGCCGAGCTCGTCCCTTGATTTCTGCAGCAAATTCTTCGGCATCGCGTAGCAGGAAACGCGCTCCAGGTCAGGAAATGATTTGTAAAGGTACTCCACGATCTGCAGCATCCTTTCGGTCGGGAGGTTGAGCGCATCGCCGTCGGCCAGGAATATCTTCCCGATGCTAGGGAACTCTCCGGCCGCATAATCTATCTCGGTCTTTATCTCATCCCAGCCCCGCTCCACATACTGCTTGTTGCGGTACATGTCGCAGAAGGAGCACTTGTTGAACGAACAGCCCACCGTGACCTGGAAGATGAGCGAGCGGCCCTCCGAGGGAGGACGGTAAACAGGTTCAACGTACGATAGCATACGCTCTCTTTGCCAGCGTGGTATTTAATTTAATTGCTAGAAGTTCTGGTGTCGTTAATGACACACGCAAACAAATCATCTCACAATATTGAAATTAGCGATGTGCAGGCAAACCCACATGAGCGATATCTGGGATCGCGTATACGGTAAAGATTCTTCCTTCTTCGGCGAAGAGCCTAGCCGCTTTGCGACACTCTGCTATGAGCATATGAAACGACACGATGTTAACGAACTTTTGGAGCTTGGGTGCGGACAGGGGAGAGATTGTATCTTCTTTGCCTCTAAGGGAATTGCTGTCAAGACACTCGACCATTCCAAAATTGCCATAGATAGTGTTGCGGAGCGTGCGAAAGTCCATGCCCTGCCCGTAACCGCCATGGTGTATGATGCTAGAACAGGTTTCCCCTACAAAGATCAGGAGTTTGACGCTGTGTACTCGCACATGTTCTTCAGCATGAACTTTACCAGTGCGGAATTGAAATTTCTGTTTGGCGAGGTGAGGAGAGTCCTCAAACCCAACGGATTCCACTTCTTTTCTGTTAGAAGCGATAAGGACCGGTTTTATGGGAAAGGAAGACAGATTGCCGACGGCATATACGATGTGAATGGTTTTCAGATCAGGTTTTTTAGCAGGAGGGAGATAATGGATTTAATTCTGGGGTTCGATCTAGAGCAGATCATGGAAGATACGGAAGATCCTGCTAGCCTCTATCTGGTTTTCTGCAGAAGAAAGAAGTAAACATCTAGTAATGCTTCTAGGATTGCTAGAATCTTACTGCGATGAGATTTGCAGGTCAGGCCAGTATTCCTTCTCTATGCGGCGTATCTCATCGGCATCCTTCGCGTTTGCGTACTCCCTCAGCAGGTCGCCGTTCAGTTCCAAGAAGGTGTGGCCCCACTTGAACTTGTTCATTATACCGGCTGCAAGGTCATCGAATCCCAGGATCGCACACGCAGCTGCCAGGGCCTCCGCGCTGCTCAGCTTCCCCAGGTTGCCGTAGTTGGTGGGGTTGCCGGCCAGCAGCAAAGGCAGCCGCCTGCCTATTCCGTGACTGTGTTTTAGGGCCGAGGCTGCCTTCTCCCACGAGCAGTCTATCGCCGTTACCGAGGCAGCAATTTCTTTATCGCCACCGCACAGCGGTACACGCGAGAACGGGTTCAGCACTATCGAGTTCCTCGGAACCCGCCTGACTGCATCCGCGATCCTGAAGTGCACGAGCTTTGCAGCCGTACATTTCTTGGGATCGTCCTGCCGCATCATGTACACTAGCAGCTTCAACTTACGTTAGCAAAGATATTTGAAAATAAATATGTTCACCACGCATAGCCATTGCGCTCCAGGGCTTTGAGTGTGCCTTGGACATTTGGTAGTGGCAGGCTGAACCGCTCGCCGAAGCTCGCGGCGCACACCTCCACCCCATCAACGCCATCTTCTTTGGCCGTCCTTGTCCATAAGGATGGTAGCCTTTTCTCGGGAGAGGCTTCCCCCTTAGATGCTTTCAGGGGTTATCCTCAATGGCTTAGCTGCTCGGCTTGCCCTGTCGGACAACCGATACACCAGAGGCCACGCCGCCCTGTTCCTCTCGTACTAGGGGCGACTTCCCCTCAAGCTACCGCGCTTCCATCAGGCAGAGACCGACCTGTCTCACGACGGTCTAAACCCAGCTCACGTTCCCTTTTGATAGGCGAGCAGCCTCACCCTTGGTCCCTGCTGCAGGACCAGGATAGGAAGAGCCGACATCGAGGTACCAAACCGCGGGGTCGATGGGAGCTCTCGCCCGCGACGAGCCTGTTATCCCTAGGGTAACTTTTCTGTCACCACCAGCCCCCAATAGTGGGGACATGATGGATCGCTAGGCCGGGCTTTCGCCTCTGAATCCCCTGCGTTTAGAGATCCAGTCAGGCTGGCTTTTGGCCTTACCCTCACCGGCGGAGTTCTGACCCGCCTGAGCCAACCTTTGGGCCCCCTCGATATTTTTTCAAGGGGGTGCCGCCCCAGCCAAACTGCCCACCTGCCGGTGTCCCTCTTTCGAGGTGAGCGGTACAGCCAAAGATGGCTGGTGTTACACTTGCGCCTCCAGCATCCCCGGAAGGATGCCTTCGAAGGCTCCCAGCTACACTCTGCATCCTCAACCATACCGCAGCAACAGGCTGCAGTAAAGCTCCACAGGGTCTTCTCTCCCCGATGGAAGTTCGTGGACTGTTCGTCCACGTTAAGTGGCTTCACCGG
>CAYJSN010000010.1:0-42202 GCA_964373125.1 uncultured Nitrosopumilales archaeon
AAACTAGGTGTTTTTCACTAGGACCTTCATTACCTTGCCACGTACTATGGTCTTGTCGTCCCAGTAACCCTTTGTGCCGCGTGTCTTGCGCTCGCTCTCGTTCTTCACGATTATGATGATCTTGCAGTTCAGGCACTCGTAGGCGTAGGTCTTCTCGCTGTTTCTGGCAAAGGGGTTGCTCATGTCCCGCCTGTACCAGACCCGCTTTCTGCAGAATAGGCAGCTGACCATGCGGTACTTCCCTCGCGGGCTGGCAAGATAACCTATTTTGTCATGATACCTTCTCATATTCATACCAAAATGTTAAGCAGTGATTCAGCGCGTCTCAGCTGCCCCGTGCGGCTCAAATAATTTTTAGCAATTTTTCAAAATTCGAATTTTGAAAGCTTGATAAGCAAAGGCTGTTAGGTAATGCCGTGGCGCAGAGCGTCAAGTTCAGCCGCATCGAGCTCAACACGAGGGAGGACGTGAGCGAGAGGGACCTGAAGGAGCTGCAGGGGTACTTTTCTGCAATGCCGCTGGAGGATCTACTGCTAGGCCTCCGGTTCGCGCACAGGAGGTGGAAGGCAAAGAAGGACGGCCTCCTGATGGTGGGCAGGAAGAGCAAGATAAAGCGCGAGGTGCACCTCCTGACGGCCGAGCAGGCAAGGTGGAGGCTGAAGAACTGGAAGATGATGATAAAGAGCTACAGGGAGCGCGGCTACAGCTATCCCACGATATCGCGGATCAAAAAGATACTCCAGAAAACGGCCAAGTCCTAGGCCGGCTCGGGCTGCCTGTCTTCGGCAGGCTCTGCAGGCTTCTCCTTCATTGTAAGGGGGAGGTCCGGTATTCTGTCCTTGACGTTGCCCTCCACTAGGGAAGCGGCTTCCTCCAGTATCGACTGCGCCTCGCTGTCCGTCGTGCTGTTTGCATAGGCTATTGAAGAGCCTGGAACCTGGGACGATTCGACCAGTATGCCGCTCAGAAGCTGCGATATCTCCTCCATCTCGCCGTCGACCTCGGGCATCATGCCGTTCAGGCCGGAGCGCACATTCTTGACCACGGCCATGGCGGGGCTGAGGGCCACCACCACGTCGCCCAGCTCTGTTATGGTGCTGAGCCGTATGTGGATCTGCTCAAGTGCGAGTTTAGAGTGGCCCACCATCTTGCTTATCTTGCGGATCTGGGAGAGCTCGCTTGACAGGACCGTGGCATACTGCGTATCGTGTTCTTGCAGTGCTGCTACAACCCTTTTGAAGATCGTTTCGTCCTTCGTCCTGAGCTTTGTATAAACAGTATCGAGCCTGGCTATCTGTTCCTGCAGTTTCCTCTGGGCAAGCTCGATCCGGGATTTAAGCGATGGAGGAGGCCTGATCGTCCTCCTTATCCTATCAGCAAAGCTGGGCTTATCGGTATGCGCCCATCTTGACATAAATGACACGTTACCCCTTTCCGGACTAGGGTTTTAAGGCATTGTGTTCCCGCGTTCCCGCATACCTCGGTTACAGATCGGCGGTGCGCATCACGGTCTTTCAGAATTCGAATTTTGAAAGATCATGCGACGGCATCAGACCAGCCTGAGCTTGGCTGCTGTTCTTCTGAAAACTTCCAGCGACTCGTCGATGTCGTCCTCAGTGAGCAGCGACGTTACGGAGAGCCTTAACCTTGCACTTCCGCGCGGGACTGTGGGATATCTTATCGCCTGCACGAACACGCCGTTTTCCAGCAGCATTCTGGAGAACCTGAGCGCGAGCTTTTCGTCCTTGACGGTGATCGGTATTATGTGGCTGGTGGATCTGATGTCGAAGCCCAGATCTATAAGCCCGTCCCTGAGCTTCTGCACGTTCTTCCAGAGCTTTTTCTGCAGTGAGCCTTTCCTTGCCAGCTTCAGGGCGGTTATGGCGCCCGCCGCAAACGCTGATGGCAGTGCAGACGTGTAGATGAACGGCCTTGACCTGTTGATCATATATTCGGTAATTTCGCCCCGTCCGGCAACGTAGCCCCCGAAGCAGCCCAAGGCCTTGCTCATGCTGCTAACAAGCAGATCAGTATACTGCTCCGCGCCCAGGTGCTCGGCCGTTCCCCGGTAGTGCGAGCCGTACACAAAGTCGCCATGCGCATCGTCCACCACCAGCAACGCATCATTTCTGCGCGCGGTGCGTCCTATTTTGTCCAGCGCGGCCAGGTCGCCGTCCATGCTGAAGACGCCCTCGGTCACGACGACCTTCTGCCTGAATTTTGAGCCTGCAAGTCTAGACTCCAAGTCATCGGCATCGTTGTGCCTGAAGACCCGGGTCTCGGCCCTGCTCATCCTGCAGGCATCGACTATGCTGGCATGGTTCAGCCCGTCGCTCACTACGAGGTCGTTCCTCCCCGCGATGCCGGATATCGCGCCCAGGTTTGCCATGTAGCCCGTGGGATAGACCAGCACGCTCTCAACGTTCTTCTGCCTTGCTAGTTTACTCTCAAGCTCCTCCAGCGCGGGGTCGTTGCCGGAAACAAGCCTGGAGCTGCACTGAGAGAGACCGCGCCTCAACGCGCTTATCGTGGAGGACACGACCTGCCTGTTCCTTGAGAGCCCTAGGTAATCGTTGGAGCAGAGGAGTATAACCTCCCTGCCGTTCACCCTCGCCCTCGATCCCAGAACCTCGACGTTTTTCAGCTCGCGGTAGAGGTTCTGCCTGGCTAGGGCGTCAAGCTCATCCCTGAAGAAGCTCTCATACTTTGAGGCCAAGTTCCTTTATCATCCTGATATCCTGCTCGGGCGAATTGCCCCCCACCGTCAGGTAGCCGCCGGTGATGATCCCGTTCGCTCCGCCCAGCAGCGCCATCGACTGGAGCTCGCGCAGGTGGACCTCCCTGCCGCCAGCTATCTTCACGATCGATCTTGGAAGTATGAACCTGAACACAGCTATGGTCTTTATCACCTCCATCGGGTCCGGCGTCTTGGCATTTTCGAGCGGCGTTCCGGCCCGCGGTATCAGTATGTTCACAGGGAATTCTTCGGGCTCGAGCTCGCTGGCCTGAAATGCAAGCTCCAGCCGCTGCCGCCTGCTCTCGCCCATCCCGAGTATGCCGCCGGAGCAGAGCTCCAGCCCGCAGGATTTCGCGGTCCGTGCGGTCCTGACCCTGTCCAGGAATGTGTGGCTGCTGCATATATTATCAAAGAAGCTCCTGCTTGCCTCGAGGTTGTGGTTGTAACGCTTCACGCCCAGATTTTTCAGCCGCATCGCGCGCTTCTCCGTCAGGAAACCCAGTGAGCAGTTGACGTCTATGCCGACCCGCTCGCGTATCATCCTCACGACCGAGCATACCTCCTCAAAGTCGGGCTCGGGCGGCTCCCTCCAGGCGCAGACGAGGCAGAAGCTCCTGGCCCCGCCATCCTTCGCCTCTGCGGCAGCGTTCAGGATCACGTCCTTGCTGAGGAACGGGTACTTCCTTATGTCGGTCCGGTACCTTGACGACTGCGCACAGAAGGCGCAGTCCTCGGGGCAGTTCCCGGATTTGGCATTTATCAGACATTCGACATCAACGACGTCGCCATTCAACTCCCTGCAGATCGTGTTCGCGGCCTCGGCAAGCTGCGGGACGTATCTGTCGTCGAGGTCGAGAAGCCCCCATGCTTCTTCCATAGTTAATTTCTGGCCGGAGAGAACCTTGTTCATGCAGGAGCTGATGTAATCTTCGTCGCGCTGCATAGGCAGCAATGGTTGTAAACTGGTAATTAAAATTTTGGTTTACATCTTTTGTGCCGTTGTTTGACAACGATGCAGCACCGATTTTTGCGCAGGAATCAAACCCGCCTCTGGACGTATCTTACTATCTCCACCGCCGTGTCCAAGAGCATTCCCAGTTCCTTCTCGGATACGGCCAGGGGCGGCACTAGCAGCATTATGTGCCCCAGCGGGCGCAGGAAGACCCCGCGTCTCAGCGACTCGCGCATTATCATGTAGTTGATCCTCTTCCCCTTGGCTTTGAGCGGCTTCCGGCTCCGCCGGTCGCTCACCAGCTCTATGCCGGCAAGCATCCCCTTCTGCCTAACATCGCCGACGATCTCTAATGAACTGAACTCCTCGAGTCGTCTCTGCATGATCCTGGATTTCCTGCGCACGCTCTCAAGCAGTCTCTCTTTATCGTATAACTTCAGGTTGGCGATCGCGGTTGCACAGGCCAGCGGGTTGCCCGTGAATGTGTGGCCGTGAAAAAGATGCTTCCGTTCTTCATACTCGCCCAGAAAGGCGTTGTATATGCGGTCGGTTGCGAGCGTCGCGGCAAGCGGAAGATACCCAGCGGTGAGCATCTTCCCAAAGACAGCGATGTCCGGCACCGAGCCCTGCTGGATATATTCTATCATCGAGCCCAGCCTGCCGAGGCCCGTCGCCACCTCGTCCAGTATCAGCAGGGCATCGTGCTTCCTGCAGAGCCTCGCGACCTCCCTCTGGTAACCTCTGGGATAGATGATGGCACCGCCAGCCACCTGGGCGCCGCTCTCCATTATCACGCCAGCTATCCTGTCATTCTCGCGTTTCAGCACCCACTCCACCGAGTCTATGCAGTGCTCAACATACTCGTCCTCGCCCATCCCTCGCGGCCTCCTGTAAAGGTAGGGCGAGGGCGTGCGCTTCACTGTAAACAGCATCTTCCTGTAATTTGCAAAGAAACTCTCGATGTATCCCACCGACATTGCTCCCACGGTGTCGCCGTGGTAGCCGTTCCTCAGGGCTATGAACAGATTCCTCCTAGACCTGCCCGTGTTGCGCCAGTACTGCAGGGCCATCTTCAGCGCCACCTCGACCGCGGTGGAGCCGTTGTCGGAGTAGAAGACCTTCGACATCCTCCTGGCGTGCCCGACGAGCATGCGCGCAAGCGTGACCGAGGGCTCGTTCGCAAGGCCGAAGAGGGTGGAGTGCTGGAGCGAGCGTATCTGGGCCATCATCGCCCTGATGATCTCCGGCCGCGTGTGGCCCCAGACGTTGCACCACATGCTGGCAACGCCATCAAGGTATCTCCTGCACTCCGTATCAATCAGCCAGGATCCTCGCCCTTTCTTGATGACCCTTATGTCAGAGGCCGGCCAGTCCTTCATCTGGGTGTAGGGATGCCACACGTACCTCTTGTCGAGCTCCGAGAGCTTCAATTCAGTTAGGTAATTCAGAGCAGCCTTATAACGGTACAGATGAAATTACGCACGTACAACGCTAGATGTTTCAAAATTCGAATTTTGAAACATTTGTACGAAAAATGCTAGGTTGTCAGCATCAGAAAGACACGGCTTGATTCAAGGATGGCCGCTCGAAGCGTCTGTCAGCGGAGCAAAGTGAGCATCCTAACTTCCCTGCAAGAGCTAGCAAAAGGCAGAGTCGCCTCTAGCTATGCAGGCATGAAAATTTCTTCAGCGGCCAACGGTATATCTGATGTCTATTCAGGGAAGAGCTGTTCCGCCCACTTGTTGCTGATCTTCTTGAAAAGGCCAACGTGGCTCTTCAGACCGCTCTCCTCTATCCTCCTGTAGAGGGTCCAGAACTCCACCACATCGTGGGTGTCTGGGAGGAGCAAGATGCCCATCTGCCCTTTCTCGGCTGATATCATGTCTTCGCTCTCCTTTGCCAGCACCTGCTCTGACTCTGCTGGTAGCAAGGGTTCTGGCTGCTGTGGAGCAACGATCTCTGCCTGTTCC
This sequence comes from uncultured Nitrosopumilales archaeon, assembly GCA_964373125.1. Lineage (GTDB taxonomy): Archaea > Thermoproteota > Nitrososphaeria > Nitrososphaerales > UBA213 > CAYJSN01. The sequence goes on from CAYJSN010000010.1 coordinate 5,660, forward strand.
GGAAGTGCCTGCTCTTGTTCTGCAGCGAAGAACTCCGTCTGCTGCGGAGGGATCTTTTCGCCCGCTTCAGGATAGACCGCCGGTTCTCTCATTGCAACTCCACCGCTACCGGTCGCCTGGAGGGCGGCCTCGAGCAGCGCATCTCTTTCGACATCTACGTTGGCTTCCTCGTTAAGCTCAGCCTTTTGCTTCTTCGGCTTTTCCTTCTCCTTCTTAAATCCAAAACCGAACTTCATGCCAACTCCTACATCGAACGAGTAAATAAAGATAACTACATATGTATCGGAGTCAGGGCATCTGCGAGATTTTTCTTCACATGAGACGAGTTTAACAACTCATAGCGTATGATGTCTCGTCGAGATTACAACGTGAGGTTCATTTTGATTTTTGTTTTCTCAACAGCGCGAGCAAGTTCTCGTAGTGCATTATGTACTCGATCTTCTTCGCGGTCGCTGCAGTCTCGTATGCGCGGCCGAGATATTTCTTGCATGCGCGCAGAGCTTGCTGGTGAACACTGTCCAAACCCAGTATTGCATGCTTTGACAACATTTCTGCGGCCTGCGTTTCTTTGGCTGCGGCTTCCTTTGCAGCGGTGTCGGCTATCTGGACTATCTCCTTCGATGTTTGCTCCACGCGGTTCTTCAGCTCGTCCATCATGGCTGCAAGCTGCTGGCCCGCTCCTTCCGCATCCACGGCTGCGATCTTCTTCTTCATCTCCTCCGACAGCGCGGCGATCTTGTCCTTGGCATCGCCCACAAATTCGTCTGCCCTGCCCCTTATCTCCTCCATCTTCGCCAGCACTTGGGAGTTCAGGAGCTCCACGCTGGACTGGAGCTGCGAATGGCTGCTGCCGAGCTCCTTCAGCTCGGCCCTGAGCTGGGCCGCTCGCTCGTCAAGCTTCGACGCTTCGTCTCTGAGCGATTCGATCTTCCTGGTAAGATCGCCGAGCTCTCCGATCTGCTGGGTCAGGCCTTCGATATTCATGCCTGATGATTCCAGGATCTCTTTCAGCCACAGGATCTCTCCCACGCCTATGCCCTCCTCGAGCAGGCTGGAAAATGCGTCGAGGACGGTCTTCTTCCTGCCGTATTCCGCCTCCAGCTCCTTCATCTTGTCTTCGAGCTCGGCCACTTTCTTGGCGCTGGTACCCTCGTCAACATGGGCACGGTCGATCTTGCCCCTGAACCCGACCATTGCGTCATACGATTCCAGGTTCTGGATGAAGACCTTGCGGACCGTTTCCGGTTCGATTCCCCGCTTCTCTGCAATCTCATCCAGCTTGACCCTGATCCTGTTGATGTCAATAGCATCAAACCCAGACCTGATAAGCAGGTCCACCTCGCGCATGAGAAATTTCTGCTTCTCAAGGGTTTCCTTGTTACGTTCAATCTCATCCTTGAGGTCAGCGTTGGCCTGCTGAGGATCCTTGCCCTCCGTGATGAGCGAATCGGCCCGCTTCTGGGGCTTTCTCTTCTCCGCCATCGCTGCGATCTGCATTCATCTGTTATATTTATTGATCCTTGGCGCTATCTCATTGGTTCTGCTTTTACAGTATAATTATGACCGTGGTGCAATATTGGTGGATGAGCGGCATCTTCGTGACCGGAACCGACACGGGCGTGGGCAAGACCATAGTTGCTGCGGGAATTGCAGGCGCGATGAAACGTGACGGCATCGATGTCGGTGTAATGAAGCCGATTGCAACAGGTATCCCGCAAAAGACAGGCTTCAGATCTTCAGATGCGGAACTACTCGTCAAGACATCAGGTTCGAAGGATCCAGAAAGTGAGGTTAATCCCGTCTTCCTCCCCATGGCCGCATCGCCGCTGGTGGCGGGCCGGGCCCTCAACATCGAGATCAGGATGGACGACGTATTCTCGGCATTCAGACGCCTGATAAGCAAACACGAATACGTTGTGGTGGAGGGCATAGGCGGTGTAATGGTCCCGATACGGAAAGACTACTTCGTCATCGACATGATCAAAGAGATGCGCCTGCGCGTCCTGCTAGTCTGCAGGGCCAGCCTAGGTACGCTGAACCATACGCTGCTAACTGTCCGGGCCTGCAGGGAGCACGATCTGGATCTAGCAGGCATCGTTGTGAACGGCGTGCATGAGAGCGATATTGTCGAGCGGACAGCGGGCGAGACCATCCGCGAGCTGAGCGGCGCGTTCGTGATCGGGAACATACCGCACTCCGATCATCTCGATACAGATGATCTGGTCGATCTCGTGGGCAAGCATGTGAAGTACGACCTCCTCATCTCCTGAGTTCATTAGATTTATTACCCCAGCTCGCTAAGATAGTTCATGGCAGTAAGAGTTGCCCAGGGCCTTGTGATAGCCTCGCTGGTTCTGCTGATCATATACGGCGCCGATGAAGGCGCAAAGCAAGGCAAGGAGGACGGAGGCTTCCTGCCCATTGACGCGAAGACCAGGGGCATCAGCCTCGGCGGCACGACCGTAGCACTCTCCACGGCTTCGTTCTTTGTGGCAATGCGTGAAATGTCCACCATGGTCTCTGTGCTCCTGCTGGTGAACGGCGTGCTGATAATAATCGGGGGCATTGCGGCCGCAATGGTTGCCACCGCCGCCGGCGCATCCGCTGCGGGCGGCTATGCGGTGCTGGGAATGGGCATATGGGTAATGGCGCTGGGCATAGTGAAGATCATGAAGGGCAGGGCCGGCGCCGTAAGGTAGCCTAATTCAGCAGTGCCGGATAGATTCACAAATTTAATTTGCCACCGCGCCTAGGTGATGGTATGTACAAGATGTACGAGATGATCAGGAAGCAGCCGGAAGCGCTGCAGCAGGCGGTGGAAGACTGTGCGGAGGGCGCGTCGCATGTCGCGAAACTGCTCAAAAACAAGCGCGTCTACCTCACGGGCTGCGGCTCCTCCTTTCATGCGGCCATCTACGGCGAGTACGTGTTGCGGATGGGTGGTATTGACGCCTACGCTGTGCACGCGATGGACATGCTTGGCTACACGCCGGGCCTGAAGGGCTCGGTCGCCGTGGTGATAAGCCACAGCTGGAAGACCCGCACTACCCTCAAGGCACTGGGCATGCTCAGGAAGAGGGGCATCACCTGCATAGGCATAACTGCGAACAGGGGCGCCAAGGGGGCGGCCAGGCTTCTAAGGAGCAGCAGGAGGTTCGACGAGTCAGACTGCGTAACAATGGGCTACACCACCGAACTCCTGGCGCTTGCACTGATCGCAAGGCCAGGGAACAGCGAGCCCGGGCGCATCCACAGGCTGGCAAATTCAGTGCTTGATGCGGAGGATGAAGTCAGGGAGCTGGTCGATGCTTACACTGCTAGATCAAGGTTCTTCTTTCTTGGCGCCGGGCCCGATACAGCGACAGCGTACGAGGCAGCCCTGAAGATGAAGGAGGGCAACTTCAGCGATGCCGAGGGAATGCAGCTGGAGCAGATGCTCCACGGCTCGATATCGGGCATCGATCCCGACGACGTCGTCTTTCTGGTCGCGCCCGCAGCAAGCAGGGCACACAGCCGATTCATCGATGCAGCGCGCGCGCTGAAGCAGATCGGGGCAGCCACGATAGCCGTCACCGACAGCAGCAAGATCGCGGACCTGTGCACTAACACGATAAAGATGCCAAAGTGCTCCGAATACACAAACCCCATGATCTCGGTGATTCCGCTGCAGCTCTTCGCGTACCATCTTGCTGTCAGGCGTGGCGCCGATCCCGATTTGACGCGCGAGGATGATCCCCGCTACAGAAATGCGTACTCCGAGGTGCGTCTACACCTTAAATAATTGCGGGCAGCCATTATCTCATTGAAGGCCTGCGGGAAGTGCAGAAGGGAGCAGAAGCGGCTTCTCTCATGCGAGCACACGGGGGAGGCAGAACTCTGCGTCGAGTGCTATCAGGAGCTGCACTACGAGCTCACGAACAGGTGAAATCTCGGCGGAAGCATACAACTTTTATAACATCGGGCCCGAGTTTTTCCCATGAAGGGTGTAATACTTGCCGGGGGGTACGGCAAGAGGCTCAGGCCCCTGACCGATGAGAGGCCGAAGCCCATGATCGAGGTTCTCAGGAAGCCGATCATCGAGTGGCAGATAGAGTGGCTGAAGGAGAACGGCATAAGGGACATCGTAGTTTGTGCCGGCTACATGAAGGAGCGGATAATCAGCCACATAGGCAGAGGCGGCAGGCTCTCGGTGAAGACCGCCTATGCGGTCGAGGAACGGCCGCTGGGCACTGGCGGCGCACTGAAGAACGCCGAGTCCCTGCTGGCCGGTGAGGACGCGTTCTTCATGCTCAACGGCGATGTTCTCACAAACATCGACCTGACAAACCTGAGGAAGAGCCTGACCGATAATATTATGGGAGCTCTGGCCGTCGTCTCCCTGCCCAGTCCCTTCGGCATAGTGAAGATAGCCAAGGACTCCAGGGTCACAGGGTTCACTGAGAAGCCCAGGATAAGCCAGTTCTGGATAAACGCCGGTGTCTACTGCTTCTCGAGCAAGGTCTTCAGGTATCTCCCGAAGAACGGCAATATAGAGAAGACAACGCTCCCGCTGCTGGCAAGGAAGAAGAAGCTCCGGGCTGTAAAGTATAAGAATGTCTTCTGGAGATCGGTCGACTCCCACAAGGACATCGAGGAGGCTACTGCCGAGCTCAAGTCTCTGGGAAGGAAATGGACTCGCTCGCGTTGAATGGCACCCGGATCCAAAAAATCAAATTGGAACATTAACCTATAATACCCCTCGGACCGCTTGACCCTCATGCGCCTCGGAGTCAGCTTGGGCACGCTTCTTGAGCACGATGAGGTAATCAAATGCGCGCAGACCGCCGATGCCCACAACGTCGAATCGATCTGGATACCCGAGTCCTGGGGCAGGGAGGCCTTTGTGATGCTCGGTAGCATAGCAACATTGACAAAGCGTTCGCTCCTGGGCACCGGCATAGTCGGCATCTACTCGAGAAGTCCTGCCAGCATCGCGATGGCCGCGGCCACGCTGGATGCGATCTCCAACGGGCGAGCACTGCTCGGCCTAGGCGCCAGCAGCAGACCCATAGTGGAGAACTGGCACGGAACACGCTTCTCCGAGCACACTGCCAGGATGCGAGAGTATGTCGAGATCGTGCGGGCCGTCTGTACGGGCGAAAAGGTTGATTACGAGGGAAGGCATTCCAGAGTGAAGGACTTCAAGCTTGGCTTCAAGCCGCTGCGTTCCAGGATCCCGATCTACATGGCAGCAGTGAACGAAAGGATGCTCGACCTTGCAGCAAAGATCGCTGACGGCGTGATATTCTTCCTCAGACCGGTCGATGAGGTGGGGAAGACTGTTGCCCGGCTGAAGGCCAAGAACAAGTCCCTTGATATTGCATGTGTGATAATTACCGCGGTATCAAAAGATCCGGGGCTTGCGCGGGAAAGAGCAAAGAAGACGATCGCCTTCTACGCGGCGGTCGGGAAGATATACGCCGGGTTCCTTGCCTCTCACGGTTTCAGGGAGGAGGTCGAGCAGATAACGGACGAGTACCGGGAGAATGGGCTCGGAAACCTGCACAGGTTCGTGACCGACCGTATGCTGGATTCGATAGCACTGGCGGGGGAGCCGGCAGAGGTCAGGAAGAATCTTTCCAGGTTCCTCGAGGCGGGCATATCCCTTCCCATAGTACAGTTCAACCCTGTCGGCGACGTGGAAAATTCCTTTAAGGAGCTTCTGCAAACTCTCTCCGGTGATTGATTCGGCATGAGGCGTGTCGCGGTCGCGGGCTACGGGCTGACAAAGTTCAGGAAGAGCAGCGACTCGCTCTACACACTCGCGGGCGAGGCCGCTAGGGATCTGTTCAAAAGATGCGAAAACCTCGACCGGAAGGATGTTGATGCCGTGCTGATAGCAACCTGCGGCGTCGAGCAATATACATCGAGCATCGTATCGGAGATGCTCGGACTGCAGCCGAAGATCTCGCACAGGGTCGAGCATATGTGCAACTCCGGCGCCAACTCGATCATCTCGGCATATTCTTACATCGCCTCGGGGCTCTGCGACACGGCGCTTGTGATAGGCGCGGAGAAGGCAGACAGCCCTGGAGCAAAGCTGGAATGGGACATCGCGCGGGGTGTCTTCAAGCACCCGGCGCACTGGGCCGCGATGTTCGCAAAGGCGCACATGAGGGAGTACGGGACGACCGAGGAGCAGATGGCGATGGTCTCCGTCAAGAACCACGCCAACGCGGCCATGAACCCTGCGGCCTACTTCCAGAAGAAGGTCTCGCTCGACGACGTGCTCAGCTCGAAACCTGTGGTCAGGCCCGTCAAGCTCTACGACTGCTCCGCCCCCTGCGACGGCGCCGCTTCGCTACTCCTCGTGTCGGAGGAGAGAGCGAGGGAGTTCACAGATCAGCCAGCTTGGATAACCGGGATAGGACAGCGAACAGTATCCGCCAGCTTCAGCCGTGTGAGCGAGCTCACAAGGATGGAATCTACGATCCTGGCCGTCAAGGACGCCTACGCTATGGCAGGGATCGAACCGGACATGATTGACGTGGCAGAGGTTCACGACGCGTTCACGATCTGTGAGATTCTTGCATACGAGGATCTGGGTTTCGCCAGTAAAGGCCAGGGCGGCTCCTTCGTCGAAGAGTCATCGATAGGCGGGAGCGTCGCCGTCAACCCACGGGGCGGCCTGATAGGAACTGGTCATCCTGTCGGCGCCACGGGAGTCGCGCAGGCCGTCGAGGTAACAGCGCAGCTCTGGGGCGAGGCTGGCCAGAGGCAGGTAAAGAACTGCAGGATAGGCTTGGTGCACAACCTTGCCGCCGCCGCTACGTCCACCTCGCTTGTAACAATGGGTGTGTAGGCTCCTTGCAGAAATTCATCGACTCTTTGAACGCTGGCAGGCTCGTCACCAGCAGGTGCGCCTCCTGCAGGAAGACGATCTGGCCGCCGAGCGATCTCTGTCCCTCCTGCCTCGGTGAGGTGGAGTGGGTCGAACTCGGGAGGAGGGGAAGGCTGGTCGAGTTCTCCGAGTCTTTCCTAGTCGGCAAACCATCGCTCTTCGGGCTGGTCGAGCTGGACGAAGGCGTGAGGCTCGTCGCGAAGATCGAGTGCAGCGACGCATCGAAGTTGAAGGCCGGGATGCCGGTCGAGATGGTCAGGTGCGGTCTTGTTAACAAAGAGCCGTACTTTGAATTTCAGCCGATATAGCCGGGCCTGCTGGATGAGAATGCATAGAGTACCCCATCCCTCGAGCCTACGAACGCCATCCCGTCGGCAATGCACGGCGACGAGTCGATCATCCGCATCGTCGGGAACTTCCAGGCGAGCCTTCCGCTCTTTGGGTCGAAGGAGTAGATATGTCCGTCCAGCGAACCTATGAAGAGCGCGGTCTCTGTGAGCGCGGGCGAGGACCAGATGCTGTCGCCGGTCTCGAACTCCCAGAGCTTTTTCCCGTCCTTTGCGTTCAGGCAGTAGAGCCTGCGGTCAGCCGATGCAAAGAACACCATCTCGTCTAGGAGCGCGGGCGAGGAAAGTATCGATGCCTCTGCCGACCTCTCCCACACCACCTCGCTGCCGTCGGTCCGCAGGGCTAGGACCGTGCCGAGCATGGTTGGGACGTAGACGATCCTGTTGCTGACAACTGGCGACGCGACGATCTCGCCCAGCTCGGCTAGCCATTCGAACGATGGCCTGGCAGCAACCGTTGACGAGGATAGACCAGTATGCGCTTTGTTTCCCCTAAACATGGTCCAGGAATCTTTCGGCGAGCGCAATGCCTGATCTAACCCACTAGAGTTTATATCCTTACTCGCGGCAAGGAAAGTTTCATTAACCCTGTCGCAATGATAACTGGTGGGATGGCAGAGCTGCAGTCGGTGCGTTCGGCAAGGACAAGACGGCAGCGGGGTTACAGTTGGGAGGAAGCCCTTGTCAAGAGGCTGAACAAGTGCGACAGCTGGAAAGCCTTTAGGTTAGGCTCCCCGAGCATAGGACTCCCCGATGTGGTCGCAACCAGCACCGTCCTCGACACGATGTTCGCGATCGAGGCAAAGTCTGGCAGCACCAACTCGATCCTGGTGCCCGCGGATCAGATAGAGCGCTGCCTGCGGTGGCTCGATGCCTTTGGAAGATACTCCAACCGGCACGCGATCCTGGCCTTCAAGTTCATCTCGAAGAAGTGGAAGAGCGCCGGCAACTATGAGAAGCGGGAGAGGCGGGAGTACTTCAAGGTCTGGGCTCCCGGAAAGACGAGCCCCTGCGACCTCGTCTGCAGGTACGACGGCTCGATTTATATCCGGACGGACGGCAGGCAGAGGCCGCTAAGGCTCGAAGATTTTGCCATGCCCTTCCAGAAGGCCTGATACGAAGGCTTTTAACCGACTTGAGGGAAGTACCACCAGATGAGTTATTCCAGCTACTCGGACGAGCGCATGATCACGAGCAGGGACGCGCTCAACAGGTGGGAGTTCAAGCTCAAGCTCCTCGAGATCGAGGAGGGAAAGAACGACCCCACATCATGGAAGTTCGGCCGCAGGGTCCTGGTAAAGAAGGTGCTCGCCATAAGAAGGAACCTGAGAACGAACGAGGTCGAGGAGAAGGAGCTGGACCTCGAAAAGATCGAGGAAGAGACCAAGGCAAAGAGACGCTTCAGCACGACCAACAGGTGGATATTTCCCTCGGAGATCCGGAACGGCTACATAGTCGGCTGGAAGCACTTCGAGCTCCTTGCGAACTCGATCGCGCTGGACTACATCGTAATCTGAACCGGACCACCGCGAATAGCAAAACTTAAGGGCAATCACCTGAGGAGGTACTGTAGTGGTAACAGAGACAATCAAGGTAAACGACCGAAACTACAAGATCGTGCTGAACGAGCAGACCACCATGCTAGCGGGGCGCCTGAAGCAGCTTTACTCTGCCAGCTATGGCGACGTCGAGAGCTTCGACGAGATCAGCTCGGCCATATCCAACACTATCAACCAGTTGAGGCAGATAATAATGCCAGAACCGCGCGACGAAGACTTGGACGGGATCATACAGGGGCTCTTCAAGATATTTGAGAGAAAGACGGCCAAGTAGCATTCTCACGGGCATCTGGCATCAGGCATGTTTTACGCGCACGCGCAGCTCCTGGAGACGAGTATCTTTAAATGTGTGCGAGACAAATATGCATCATGGTTCATTGCGAATGTGGCATATGCGGTCACGCCTCCGATAAGGAATGCATTGAGAAGGAGTGCGATTGCTGCGTGAACTTCCACTTGAGATCCGGCCCGAAGATAATGAGGGCAAGCAGCAACCACTCTTAACCAATTTTATTTTGATATTCTATCAGCGCCAATCTATGTTTATATAACTAGCAGATGCTGTCAGAATTTCAAATGAGAGACGGGGCATACCAGCAGTGCATAGACCCAGCCTGCGGGCTGCGTTATCCCATAGGCGAGGCGAGGATCCACTGCGAGGAGGGCCACTTCCTAGATGTGCGGTACACCAAGCGGCCGCCCAAGTACCTGCGGGATGTTTTCTACGGGCGGAGGAACCACGGCGGCAACATATACAACGAGAGCGGGGTCTGGCGCTTCAGGGAGCTAATCAACTTCCCACAGATAGACACGGAGAGCCTTGCCCAGTGCGCAAAGGTTCTGGTCTCGCTCGACGGCGCGGAGGGCAGGCTGTCCAGACCCTACAAGATGACCAAGGTTGCCGAGTTCGTCGGCGTCAAGCCCGACAACCTACTATTGCAGCCGGAAGGATACAACCCCAGCGGCTCCTTCAAGGATAACGGCATGTCCACTGCGCTCACCCACGCAAAGATGCTGGACGTGAAGAGGATAGTGTGTGCTTCCACCGGCAACACCTCGGCCTCCGCTGCCATGTACGCATCGAATGAGGGGATAAGCTGCGACGTCTTCATACCGAAGGGCGAGGTTGCGCCCGGAAAGCTCGGCCAGGCATTCCAGTTCGGGGCACAGGTGATCGAGATCATCGGAAACTTTGACGACGCGCTTGCAGCATCGATAAAGGAGGCAGAGAAGACGGGCGCCTACATCGTGAACTCGGTCAACCCCTTCCGGCTCGAGGGCCAGAAGACGATAGTCTACAGGGTGATGGAGCACCTGAAGTGGAAGTCGCCCGACTGGATCGTGTATCCCGGCGGCGCGCTGGGCAACACCTCCAGCGCCGGCAAGGCCCTGATCGAGCTTTACGAGTGGGGCTGGATAAAAAAGATACCCAAAATAGCCGTGATCAACTCGGAGGGCGCAAACACCTTCTACACGCTGTACAACGGCAAGTACGGCGGCGCAAAGCTGCGCTGGAACAAAGGCAAGGTCGATACTGATATCATCACTGATTACTACAGCTACATGGACAAGAACGGAATAAGGCCGAAGACCGAGGCCACTGCGATCCAGATAGGCAGGCCCTCAAACATCCTCAAGGCCCTCAGGGCACTGGAGTTCACAAAGGGCGTAGTGGAGCAGGTCAGCGACAAGGAGATGTACGACGGCATGTCCGTGGTCGGGCTCAACGGCTTCGACTGCGAGCTGGCCTCCGGCGCCGTGCCTGCCGGCGTAAAGAAGCTGCGGGAGCAGGGTGCGATAGCGAAGGATGATCTGGTAGTCGGCATACTGACCGGGAGGCAGAAGGATCCGAACGTACCCGTGAAGTACCATATGGATCAATCAAACATGTTTGCGAACCCGCCCAGAGCCTTCAGCGACTAGCCCTGCGTGTTCTTGCGCTCATCGCGTCTGCAAGTTCTTTTATCTTTGCGCGCCGGTTCCTTGCCTTCACGATGCCGCTTGCCACCAGGATGCCTTTGGAACCCAGTTTCATGGCGGCAGCCACATCGGTCCCGTCGACTATCCCGGCACCGCAGATCACCCGCGCGTTTTTGCGGCTCCCCACGGCCTCGATCGATCTGGTTATTACCGATGGCCTAGCCCTAGAGACCGCGATCCCGCTCCCTATCAGCTCGGGAGGCTCGATGGCTATGTAGTCCGGCTCCAGCCTAGCCAGCCTTCTGACCTCGCGGGGCGTCCTGGCACACACTACAGATACCATTCCCAGGCCGCGGAGCTCGCGGACCAGACGCCTTATCCTCGCGTGCGGCAGCCTGTGCTCGCTGTGGTTTATCAGGGAGCCGCTGACGCCGTAGGAACGCACGATCTCCGGCGTCATAAACCCTGTCGTGCTTCCCGCTTTGGAGTCGTCCAGGTGCTGCGCAAAGACAGGGATCCTGACCCTGCTGGCAACGAGCGCCAGTGATGCCTGCGGCGGAGCCACCACTATCTTGACCGTGGCGCGCCTTGCAATGGACTCGGCCGCCTGCGCGAGCTGCAGGCTCTTCCTGCCGGCGGCTTCCCGGTAGTTCTTGAAGTTGATGATGAAGATGGGCCTCATTACCTGCAGGAGGTTAGTCCTTCTTGGCCTTCTTAAATTTGCTCCGCAGCTTCTTCATCCTAGCCTCGTACCCCTTGTTGTACTCCAGCTCCTCCGGCACGAGGGTTGCGGGGTGTATGAAGCCTTGGTTGCGCATGTCCATTGCCCGCTGCGAGGCGATGTTCCTGACGTAGTCCCAGTCGGGGGTATCAAAGCCATCGTGGGGTCCGGTGAACCGGCCGTTGCGCATGCTGAATACCGTTGCAGTGACGATCGGTATCGAGTAATTCACACTGGCAGCAGTGTTGAGCCTGACCGGCATCAGCGGTAGGTGATGGCTTCCCCTCGTATTGCCGGCGACGAAGTGGGGGTTGTTGAAGGCGCTGCAGGCCTCCTCCGTGGCGGGAAAGTTCTTCTGGCACCTCACTATGGCTATGGGATCGTCCTTCCCGACGTAGGTTCCGGCTATGTTGTGCAGCCTGTCGGTCGAGGCAGAGACGATCGGCTCGCCGTTCTTGCTGGTGATCGACTCGACGACGTACCTGCCCGGGTACATCAGCCCGGCCTCGACCTCGGGCTTGTCCTCCCAGAGGCGGAGCTCGGCTATCCTGCCCGACATCACGTCCATTATGTTGAAGACCACGCCCTCGGCAAGGGCCGGGTTTATTATTATCCCGGTGTTGCTCCTGCTGTCAATGAAGGTTCTGTAGAACGGAAAGTTGAACGCGCCGGGCTCGGTCTTGTCGGCTGCAAACACTACGAACGCCTCGTTCGGCCGCTCCTCGAACTCCAGCTCGGCCACCCCCGGGCCCATTCCTTTCACATTGCCGGAGAACGCGTCCTTCAGCAGGTCCTGGCCCGCGCCGTAGAGCCCCTGCTCCTTTGCGACCTCGGTGCCTTCCTTGAACGCGTCCCACGCAAGCTTGTGGATCTTGCTGTTGCCGACGCCTTTCTTATGGCTCATTATTATGTGGATATCGTCGCCCGTGAACCCGATGTAGTAATCGATCAGCAGCTCGATCTTAGCCTTCCTGACGACGTCCTCGACCGTGTTCAGGAGCTCCCTGCTGGGTTTCGTGTGCCCGCCCACGCCGCCGATATCGGCCTTTATCGCTGATAATGTTACCTTCATGTCTCACCTTAGAAGGATCGCAGGTTAAATGTCTTGCTCTTCATTTACCAAGTTCCACTGCCGTGAAAGTATGAAATAAAATTGTCGTTGTTGCGCGCCGGCCTAGAGAACTTCGTCCCCGCTTTTCTTGCTGCCTATATCGACAGCCCGGTCCACGTTGGTGATGAAGATCTTTCCCTCTCCGGCCATCCCGCTGCCCGCGCTGTTCAGAATCGCCTGCACGACTTGCTCGACCTTGCTGTCACTCACCACAACCACGACACAACAGTTTGTGTTAAACATGGGAGTGAAGAGACCGCCCCGGCCAGCAACCCTCTGCTGGATGGGCACCTGACCGCGCCCCTTCGAGTCATACACGGTGAGGCCCCCAACGCCTACCTTCTTGAGCTCATCGCTAACATTATAGAGCCTTTCCGCCGGAAATATAGCTTCAATCCTCTTCATAGTCTATCGCCCATGTAGTATGGATAGGGTTGCTTATAATATTTGAGGGTTCCACGCTAGGCTCTAGGCAGTTTTGCCATGTTTAACAGGCTTTATCTTCTCCTCGAGCAGGTAAAGGCTGTAAAACCTGCCCTCCTTTGAATCCTTGTAGTTCCAGAGCTCGGGGCTGAGTCTCAGCTTCCTGAAGAGCCGCTTTAACGGCCCCGGGAGGTCGTCGTAGATCCACTTGCCGACGATTATCTGCCATGGCCCGGCCAGCTCGACGATCTTCGCGGCTATGCTCATCGTGTACCCCAAGAGGTCCACCATGCCACCGAGCCTGACTATCTGGTTCTCGCCAATGTCCATGCCGATCTTGATCTCCAGCTCTGGGTAGCCCTCCTCTGCCAGGACGAGGTTCAGCGCGTGCTTCGTTATGTTGGTCATCGCCCTCGCGCAGTTGATCGCGCTGCTGCAGACCTCTGCTAGGTTTGCGCCGGCCGGAAAGTACGCTATGACGGAATCGCCGGCAGACTTCAGGACATAGCCGTGGTACGCCGATACTAGGTATGACATCTCCTGGACGAAGACCTTTATCAGCGTGGCAAGCTTGTCGCCCGGGAGCACCATCCCCAGGCTGGTCGAGCCTGCGATGTCGACGTAAAGCACGATGACCGTCTGCTTGGTGTTGAGGTGTTTCTCCAGGTAGCCCTCGGACGGCACTATCGACGTCTCGAACTTCAGCCCCTGCCTCAATGCGCGCCTCACCCTGACCTGGCTCTCCAGTATGGGTGTGTAAAGATCCTCGAAGGTCGACTCGACGGATCTGATGGGCTGGGTGGTCATCTCTTCGATCAGGATCTTGAAGACCTCCTCGGGGACGAATACCCGTTCGGCCTTGTCGAAGAAGCCTTTCTCCCCGCCCATCGTCCTCCGCTCGTACCGCTGGGGATCCAGCCTCACGGTGAGCTGTACCTTCCTGTCCTTGCCGTCCTTCCTGACTATTTTGTCGATTATTACCTCTAGGCCATGCTTGATTTTCTTGGGCAACGTAATGCTAGCGTGGCAGAGGCTTTAATATACTTAATTAAGGGTGCGCCAGAATCGGAGAAAATTTTTGAAGACGCGATGATCAAGCTGCGCAAAAGACAACAAAGAAGAGTAAGGATAGATCAGATAGCTTTCAGCTGCTTGACGATGGGCGCCCTTGACTTCCTGAACACCCTGAAGCCACAGATGCACTTTATCTCCGGGAGCCGTTTCAGCTCCTCCGCGCTTACCTGTGTGCCGCAGCGCATGCACTCATAGACGACGTTCGCAATGCCTTCGCTCTGGCCCTGACTCTCCATACGGGAGAGTGTCTGGGAGGTCACATTTTAACCTTAAGCAGGATGATCCGTGACTGGTAAAAACAACTTTATCTGCGCAAGGCTACTGGGTTAGGGAGACCTCGATGTAAACCTCGTCGGGGATCTTCAGCCTCATCAGCTGCTTCATGGCCCTGTCGTCGGCTGCCAGGTCGATTATCCGCCTGTGGACGCGCATCTCCCACCTGTCAAACGTGTTGGTGCCCTGGCCGCTGGGAGCCTTCCTGGTAACGATCTTCAGCTTCTTCGTGGGCAGGGGCAGGGGGCCCTTGATCTTGACGCCGATCTTCTCGCCGATAGACTTGATCTCAGTGCAAACTTTGTCGAGCTTTCCAAGATCGGTGCTAGTTAACTTTACCCGTGCCTGCTGCACCATCTAGATTCACGTTATGCCTTTGCCGCTACCTTTTCCTTGGTAAACTTCTCGGTTATTTCCTGCACTATGCCCGCTGCTATCGTGGTTCCCATATCCCTGAGAGCAAACCTGCCGAGCTCTGGGAACTCCTTGAAGGTCTCTATGCAGAGCGGCCTGACCGGCCTTACCTTCACGATCGCCGAGTCGCCGCTCTTGAGGAACTTCGGATTCTGCTCGACGATCTGGCCGCTCCTCGGGTCGATCTTTGCAACGAACTCGGTTATCGTGGCTGCAGTCTGGGCCGTGTGCGCGTGCAGCACCGGGGTGTATCCCGGCGCGACCGCTGTCGGGTGGTATATCATGATTATCTGCGCCTTGAACTCCCTCGCAACGGACGGAGGACTGTCTGGGGTGCCGATGACGTCGCCGCGCTTGATCTGCTTCTTGTCTATGCCTCTTATGTTGAAGCCTATGTTGTCGCCGGCTAGCGCCTCGGGGATCTGCGTGTGGTGGGTCTCTATCGACTTGACGTCGCCAACGGCTCCGTCCGGCATCACGATCACCTTGTCGTTGGGCTTCAGCTGTCCGGTCTCGACCCTGCCCACCGGCACTGTGCCCGCACCGGTAATCGAGTAGACGTCCTGTACCGGAATCCTCAGAGGTTTGTTTATCGGCTTCTCGGGCTCCACGAACTCGTCGAACGCCGCAACGAGTGTTGGTCCGGTGTACCACTTCATGTTCTCAGATTTCTTCGCCAAGTTGTCGCCCTTCCATCCAGAGGTTGGGATGAACTTGACCTTGTTGACATCGTAGCCTATGCCCTTTAGAAGGTTCTCTACGATCGCCTTCACCTCGTTGTATCTATCTTGGCTGTAGTTCACCAGCTGGTCGTCCATCTTGTTGATGGCCACCGCGAGCTGGCTCACGCCAAGAGTCCTAAGCAGGAATGCATGCTCCCTTCCCTGTCCGCCAGGGTCTACTGCAACCTCGGTCTCTCCCTTCTTTGCGGAGATGACCAGTACGGCACAGTCTGCCTCCGAGGCACCGGTGATCATGTTCTTCACAAAGTCCCTGTGCCCGGGAGCGTCGATAAGCGTGAAGAAGTACTTGTTGGTCTCGAACTTCTGGAAGGCTAGATCGATCGTGACACCGCGCTCTCGCTCATCCTTCAGCTTGTCGAGAACCCAGGCAAACTTGAATGTGTCTCCCTTGCCTGTCTTCTCCGACTCTTTTGCGTACTCGTCGATCGTCCTCTGGTCTATCGCGCCCGTATCGAACAGCAGGTGTCCCACCAGCGTCGACTTGCCATGATCCACATGGCCCGTTACTATGAGGTTCAGGTGCGCCTTTTTGCTGCTCATATCGCAATACATCTGCACAGGGGCTTTATTTGCATTTCTATTTGCTGAAGTGGAAAAAATGCCGGCTGTGAGCATATTTGGCGGCGGATCGACGCGACCGGCTCTGAGTGATCGGCAAAAAGTTCTCGCGGCGGAGTAAAGCTTGATAATAGGCACGTTTGGACTGATCCGCATGCTGAAAACCAAGTCCGTACTCTTCTTCGACGAGGCCGACGGCAAGGACAAGCGGCTCCTCGGAGGCAAGGGTGCCGGCCTGAGCGAGATGACGCGGCTGGGCCTGCCGGTCCCGCCGGGCTTTGTGATAACCACCGAGGTCTGCAGCAAGTACTACGAGAACGGCGGCAGGCTTCCCTCGGGTCTTATGGACGAGGTGAGGGCCTCCGTCGGGAAGCTCGAGCAGATCGTGGGCAGGAGGTTCGGCGATAAGGAGAACCCGCTCTTGGTCTCTGTCAGGTCTGGCGCGCCCATCTCGATGCCCGGGATGATGGACACCATCCTGAACCTGGGCCTGAACGACGAGACCGTCAGCGCGCTGGCAAGGCAGAGCAACAACCCTAGGTTTGCATGGGACGCTTATAGAAGGTTCGTACAGATGTTCGGCAAGATAGTCCTCGGCGTCGACGACGATATCTTCTCCAAACTGCTTGATGCAAAGAAGAAGGAGAAGAACGCAAAGTACGACAGCGAGCTCGACGCCGCCGCGCTGAAGGACCTGACCGAGCAGTTCAGGAAGGTCTGCCAGGAGCGCACCGGGCAAGACTTTCCATCAGATCCATACCAACAGCTGGAGCTTGCGATCGACGCGGTCTTCAGGAGCTGGATGGGGGAACGTGCCGTCGAGTACAGGAAGTACTACAAGATCACACCCGAGATAGCTCACGGCACTGCCGTGAGCGTGGTCACCATGGTCTTCGGGAATATGGGCGAGGACAGCGCAACAGGCGTTGTATTTACCAGGAACCCCGAGACCGGCGAGAAGCACCTCTACGGCGACTTTCTGGTCAACGCGCAGGGCGAGGACGTTGTCGCGGGGGTAAGGACGCCCGAGTTCATAGAGCGGCTCCAGTCGAAGATGCCGAAGGCCTACGGCCAGCTTCTAGAGATCTGCAACAAGCTCGAGCAGCACTACAGGGAGCCGCAGGACGTGGAATTTACTATCGAGCACGGGAAGCTCTACATGCTCCAGACGCGGGCCGCTAAGATGAACGCCTCGGCAATGGTGAAGACCTCGGTCGATATGACGCAGGAAGGTCTCATCACGAAGGAGCGGGCGCTGATGCGCGTCAATCCGGATGAACTGGAGCAGATACTCCACAGGAGGGTCGACCACGGCGCCAAGATAAAGCCGATTGCCACGGGGGTGGCGGCCTCGCCGGGCGCTGCCAGCGGCAAGGCTGTCTTTGACACCAAGAAGGCCGAGCAGATGGGCTCCAACGGCGAGAGGATCATACTGGTCAGGGAGGAGACCAAGCCTGATGATGTGCCGGCATTCTTCAAGTCGCTGGGCATACTCACAAGCAGGGGCGGCAAGACCTCCCATGCTGCCGTTGTTGCCAGGGGGATGGGCAAGCCGTGCATAGTCGGCTGCTCCGAGATAAGCATCGACTATGCGAACAACAAGCTCACGGCCGGGAGCACCACCGTCAGGGAGGACGAGATCATAACGATCGATGGTGCAACCGGCAGGGTCTACTTGGGCGAGGTCCCGACCATCGACCCCGAGATCACCGAGGAATTCCAGCAGCTGCTCCGGTGGGCCGACGGGATCAAGCGGCTCGGCGTCAGGGCCAACGCGGATACCCCGGAGGGCGCCACCGTGGCCAGGAAGTTCGGCGCAAGGGGCATAGGCCTCTGCAGGACGGAGAGGATGTTCAACGACCGGGACAGGCTCCCGATCTTCGTGGACATGATCATGGCAAGGACCGAGGAGGAGCGGAGGAAGGTGCTGAAGGACCTGATGCCGCTCCAGAAGACAGACTTTGCGGAGATACTGAAGGTGATGGAAGGTTATCCCGTTACGATACGGCTGCTCGACCCGCCGCTCCACGAGTTCCTGCCGAGGATCGAGGATCTGCTCAGGGCCATCTACGGGGAGAAGCAATCTGGCCCCGACGAGCGCAGGAACCATGAGAGGATGCTGGAGAGGGCTAGGGAACTCGCAGAGATAAACCCGATGATGGGTCATAGGGGGGTAAGGATAGGCATAACCTACCCGGAGATATACGAGACCCAGATCCGCGCTATATGCGAGGCCACCGCAGAACTGCTGGCCCAAGGCGTCAAGGCCGAGCCCCAGATAATGGTGCCGCAGGTGGGTAGTGCGGAGGAGCTCAGGGCCGTGCGGCAGATCTACGAGAGGATCAGGAAGGAGGTGGAAGAGAAATATCACACAAAACTGCCAATCAAGTTCGGAACCATGATCGAGGTTGTGCGCGCCTGCATGACCGCCGACAGCACCGCCGAGGTAGCCGAGTTCTTCAGCTTCGGCACAAACGACCTCACGCAGGCAGTCTTCAGCTTCAGCCGGGAAGATGTCGAGGGCAAGTTCCTGCCCTTCTATCTGGAGAAAGGGATCATGGCGTTCAACCCCTTCCAGAGCCTGGACGTGGAGGGCGTGGGCAAGGTGATGAAGACTGCTGTTGAGCTGGGCCGCGGCACGAGGCGCAACCTGGAGATAGGCATATGCGGCGAGCACGGCGGCGACCCGTGCTCGATCGAATTCTGCGACAGCATAGGGCTGAATTATGTAAGCGCATCGCCGCACAGGATACCGATCGCGATACTGGCCGCCGCCCAGAGCGCGCTGAGAGACAAGGGAACTCAGTAAACCTTTCTGAAGGACTGCTCGGGAACCTTCAGGTGGCCAAATAGTTCGGGGTGGATTATCCTGGCGAGTATCTCCAAGCCTGTGACTGTTCTGGGGCCGGGCCTGCTGAAGTACGAACTCGCATTTGTAACATAGACCATCCCGCTCCTGACAGCTCCGAGTTTCTTCCACTCCTCATTACGCTCTATCCTCCAGAGCTCCCTCATGGTGCGGTCTGTGTCGAAGCCGCAGGGCATGAGGACGATAATCTGGGGGTCAAAGTCCAGCGCCTCGCTCCACCCCATCCTCCTAGAGGGCTCGCCTTTCCTACTTATGCCGTTTATCCCTTCTGCAACCTCAACCATGTCGGGAACCCAGTGGCCCGAGGTGAAGATCGGGTCCAGCCACTCGATGCAGAGTATCTTCGGCCTGCGTTCGGCCTTGGTCGTAACCTCCCTGACATGCTCGATTCTATTCTTCAGAGATGTGACGACTTCTTTTGCTCTCTCCTCCGTCCCGGTGGCCTCTCCGACCTGCTCGATGCTGGCCAGTATCCCACCAAGATCGTGCGGGTCGAGGACCACTGTCCTGGGCTTTCCGTTTAGTATGTCCATCGCTCTGTCCAGCTCCTTCAAGTAGGGCGAGCAGACCTCGCAGAGGCCCTGCGCCACTATCAGGTCGGGGTCAGCTTCCCTGAGTGCCTTGTCGTCCACGACATAGATGTCCCTGCCTTCCCTGAAGAGCTCGACGATCATGTTGTCGATCTGATCGCTGGTGAGCTTTGAGGCGTCGAAGGAGCTCCGCACAACGATCTTCTTGCCTCTCGCTTCGGAAGGATAATCGCATGAATGGGTCACACCAACAACACTGTTGCCGAGCCCGAGCTCGTACAATATCTCGGTGGCACTTGGCAGGAAGGAGCATATGCGCATATTCTCAGTTATCAACCAAGAATTTTAAACCCATCGGTCAAGCCGTAAATAAAAAAGATGTGAGTGTTGTTTGTGTTACATGCCTTCGTGTTCTACGCCCTTCTCGCCGTGTATGGTTATTGTGACAGTGTATCCTGCGCTTCCGTGGAACCTAACCCGCTCGTCAGATGTGTTGGCCAGCGCTATGTCGGTGATTCCTTCTCCTAGCTCACCATGGTACACACACGACACCGGCGGGTTTGAGAGTGGAGCCACGTAGTCCATCGTTACTGGAGCTACATTTGGAGCCACTCCGGCCAACAGGGTCAGAAGCTGCGCTCCGTCTGATCCGCATGGAACCTTCATTGCGACATGTCCACCCTCAGACATGTACGGTGTGATGTCCATCAGGAGTTTGAAGTCGCCCTTATCCAGCCTACCCATGAGATTTATTGTCTCCGTGTCAACCAGGTGCCTGCCAATTTCCTTCTCCATTCCCATCATTTCCTCCGAGGGCATTTCCTGACTCACAGCTTGGTTCGGTCCAAGTAGTGCCAAGGGCACCAGCAAACCTGCCACAGCCACTACAGCTACTGCCAGAATTCGTGTTTTCATAGTTGTACCATCTATTGGGGGTGCACCTTTTTACCCTTTTTGGTGTGCCGAGCCTTCCAACGAATCTGTTTGACAATATACGGGCACATCTTTTTCAGTTCCGAAAAACCGCTGAACGTATTTATAGCGCGTGAGCGAAGATTCGCTCGATGAGGGCGCGGCAACGCGTTGCTACGTTACTGACGATCTTTGTTATCTGCAGTGCCCTGCTTTTCGGCTCGGCGGCAACTTCGATCAAACCGGTCTACGGCCACGGCTTCAGCCACGACGAGGCAATGCTGGCAAACCTGGGCAACAGGCTGGCGACTGTAAGCGTTGATATGAAGCCATCCGCCCTATTTGCGGAGGCGCCGCAGGAAGCTATCATAACGATACGGTTCTTTGATAAGAACGCAGACGCCAACATCCAGCATGTTACGTTCTTCCTGAAGATGAAGAAGGGCGACAAGACGATAATGATGGATTGGTTCCACACGCACAAGGGCAGCTTTGCAATGAAGGTCAGGCCAGCAAATACAGAGAGGGTCACGATAGACGCTGTAAAAGAGCCTATCCTTGATGGCTGGATAGGAGAGGTTGACGCGCCTGCGCTTGCGACCGGACCGATCTTCACCCAAGGCGGACTGTACCGGTTTGAGATCGAGGTCTACTCGATAGATACCGATAAGACGCTGCTGGACCCGCCGATAAAGACCAATGCGTATGTGAGTATAGGCGAGACGACTACCTTCGCACTGGCCGACGGCTCGGAGACCGAGATTGCTGTGAGGACGTACTACGACCAGATTCAGAAATTCGAATTCGATGAGACGGGCAATCTGATAAAGTTCACCATGCCGATGAACTGGGATAAGAACTACCTTGCCCTGGTGCCACTGGTACACGAGGAGGTGGTTATCCCCAGATCGTTAAGCGAACTGGTTGCTGACAAATACACCGCAACACTGAACGGTGTTAGGCTTCCAGACCGTTCCGTGATGGTCGATACGTCGAACCCCGAGGAGGTCATCGTGCACTACATGATACCGAATCAGCAACTCCTCCAGCTTGCCGACCACGTTGCGACCATGTCGCCCGGCGCAACCACCGCCGAATTCACGCTGGTACCCGGAACCGTGGAAACAGGAATGCCGCTTGCTGATACTGGCGGAATGGGAGGACAGGCTATGGCCATGAGCACCAAGTCAACATACCACATCATGCTCGATGGCCCGCCCGTGATCGAGCCCGGCAAGCTCGCACCCTTCGTCTTCAGCCTGATGGATGCTCGCTCGGGCGCAATGCTCGATGCCAGCTACACATTCGTGATCGTCAAGGACGGGAAGGAGCTGGTGAGACGGTCGGGGAATGCGGTTGGAGGTGTTGCAGGTGAGGTCTTCACATTCACAGAATCGCAGACGGGCAAGGCAACCCTGAGGCTTGACAACATCAACAACTCGGGCGAGTACGCCGAGTTCGAGGTCGTGGTAGGCGGAGCCACGGTTACGCCACCGCCTCAAATGCCCCCGATGAAGATGATCGATGTCTCCGTCGCTGTGAAGCAGACCAAGAAACTTACATTGATCTCAGTCAAGAACAACGAGCAGACCCCGGTATACGGCGTGCAGCTGAAGCTCAAGGACGGCGAGGTTAAATTTGTCAAGGCGAAGGGCTGGGACAGGGACAGGGTGGACAAGAGCACCGTGCTGGTGAGCACGAAGGATATGCCGCTGCTGCCGGGAAGGCCGCTGATAATACTGCTGCTCGGCACGGACCCATCGGCATCGCTGGAATGGACGATGCTGGACCAGACTGCTGCAATGCTGGGCAGTGGTACCGCTGAACCCAAGTCAATGTGATATATCCAGAACTTTTTTGCGCCGACCGAGGCTGGCCCATCTCGCTGGTCCGTGTCAGGTGGTGACCAGCCGGAGGGCGCGGTTCTCCCTCGCGAGCTTGATCTCCCGGGCGATCCTCCTGCCCGTGCTCATTGGCTCGTTGTAGAGCAGCGCCGAGTAGGGCGAGCCCTGCACGTAGAGGTTGGTTCCCGCGACTATCCTTGCCGAGAACTCGAAGGCCACGAACTCGCCGTCCTCGTCATAGACGCCCTCGATGCAGAAGGGGCCCAGCATTCCAGGCTCCACCAGCCGCTTGGATGCGTTAACGAACCTCTCCCCCATGCCGAAGACCTCCTCAAGGAGCGACTCCCTCAGCACCAGCGGTAGGTTGCCTATCACATTGTACGACGGTTCTAAACCAACCTTCTGCTGGTGCTTGGCCGGCACCCTGCCGAGGCCGTCAACGTTTGATTCGTACCTGCGGTCTATGCCCAGCAGCTCGACCTGGTTGGTGAGCGGGGAGTAGAAGTACTGCAGGTATACCGGGACGCCCGAGACATACTCCTGTATGTAGAGGTCCTTCTCGCTCTTTACCAGGCCCCGCTTCTTCAACTTTCGGGCCCCTGCTGCAAAGCTCTTCATGTCCCACGCCAAAAAGTATCCTTTGCCGCCGGCTGCACCGTGCCGCTTGACTATGACGAGCCCGTCTATATCCTTGGAACTCTTCAGCGTCCTAGGCATCCGCATCTTCGATTCTTTCATCAGCTTCTCCTTCAGGTTCCTGTCGGCCTCCCAGCGCAGGATCCGCCTGTTGCCGAAGAAGGGTACCTTGATGCCCTCGATCCGGTCGCTGTCCATGCTGGAGATCAATGTCCCATGTGGAATCAGGATTGAATTGGCCTCCTTCAGGCGGCCCAGCACCGTGCTGCTGGTTATCTCGGTCAGGCTGTCAACGGGAATCAGGTCGTCTATGAACTTGAACCTGCGGTAGAGGTTCTTCCGCCGGTGCTCGCATACCAGCACCGTCCTGAAGCCCTCGTCCTTGGCCCCTTTCATCACCTGCAGGGCGCAGTGCGAGCCGAGCGTCGCTACGCTAGACAATGCAGAAGATATGCGCGCTGACACTGTTTAAAAACGTAACATTCTGAAGGAAAAGATACTGAGAGTTACTCGGCGTTCTTGAGCATCTCTTCTACAGCCTGGCTGAGATTCAGCATACCCTTCGACCTGGCGTACTTCTCAAGAAGCCCAAGCTGCTCCTTCGTGAAGCACACCGGCATTGTTCTCTCGGGCATACCGAGACAGAGAACATGTTATTATAAAAACCTTACAGTATGGCGTAACGCCCCGATATCGCTAGTATAATAGCAGATGTCTTGATTCAGGGACTTTCTGCCCCCGATATACAAGAATGGATTCGGCCGATCAGCGGTACTCAGTTTCCCCAACACGTTCCAATGGATCCGACCTATTTGGCTGCCCGCTACCGTCCGGCTAGATCGTGACGGCTAGGAGGTGCGGTTCTGCTGACTCTCCAGATACCTCTTGACAATCTCCGCCGTGAGTATGCTGTTAAAGTTGCTCTTCACCATCTCGGCATCGTAGGAACGGTATTCTTTCATTATATCTCCGAAGGTCGTTCTGAATAGATCGTCCTCCATATCGGCCAGCTCCTTCGTCGGAAAGCATTTGAGGTGTAGCCAGTCCAAATCGCCACGAATCCTGCACGCAAATATGCAGAAGGGCGATTCTTTCAGGTATTTCTTATAATCTTCCATTCTAGTGAGAAGATCCTTCGTGTTTCGGAACTTCACCAGGACCATCCTGGCAACATTCTTACCCCCTTGGTTATCATCGATGATGATGGTGTTACCTTTTATAATGCCGAAATCCCGCAGCCGCTTTATCCGTTTTCTAACGCCCCTTTCGGTCATCTCTATCCTATGCTGCTTCAGTTCCGATACGATCTTCTTGGCCGGGACGTTCGCATCCTTCAGTAACTCTCCTAGGATAACGCAATCTACATCGTCCAACAAGTGTTTTTTGGTTCTTCGACGGTATAAGAGTTTGTCATAAATCGAATCTGGAGGGCCGATTCCGTTCTTCTGGTTCCGTTCCGGTACTGTAAATACCGTGAAATTAGTATTTACCACCACATAGGGTTCCGAAGCTACTATTTAAATACTTTACAGCTGTTTGGAATGTTTATGCTCGAGCTAACTGCGGTCTCGGTAAAAGACGTAGCACCGGAGATCGGTCACAGGGCTACCCCCAGCCTAAGTCCCTCTGTTCCGGCGTACTTCGGGGCAACGATTCTTTCAGAAAGAGCCGTGGACTCCCTAGCAGTCGTTGACAAGGGGTTAAAGGGCGAGGTCAGGTTCTTGGACATTATGCGATATATCTATCCTAGGATTTGCTCTGAAGAAACCCCAGAAGCGTTGTTCCATATCAACTTGGAGAAAATTATGAACCTCAGGCCGAATGTAGCGACTCTTAATTCCTCGTTGTTAGTGATGTTAATGATGATTGAATCTAGTAGAACAGCGCAGGTCTTCATAACTCAAGATTCTGCCCTGGTCGGATATGTCAACCTTACAGACGTGATGAAGTGGCTCGTGCATGCGCAGCCAGAAAACAGTCCAAGAGCAATCGATATTGCTACATTGGATTTGGTAGTCGCAGAAAAAGACGCTGCCGTTGACGAAGTATTTGAGCTGATGCTAGGAAGATATGTCCGGAGAATTCTTATTCTTGAGGATGGCGAGCCAGTGGGCGTAATCGATGACCGTGCTCTACTGAACATGATCTTTGGAAGTGGGTTCTCTAAAAAAAGTTTCAGCGAAATAGCACAGGAACCTATCAAAAATTATGTGAAAGGGATCACAAAGATCAAAAATGACGCCACGCTAATCGAGGTCGCGCAAGAAATTCTGCGAACTGAGAGCCGATGCGAAGTGACGACGGAAGACGGTTTTATAATTACGCCTTGGGACACGGTAATAAAAGGACTGAATAAGCTCCTTCGCAAGTCGAATGTCGGGGGGGGGGGGGGCGATCCTGTTCTGTCAAGAGTAGCAGACCCATCATTGAGAATGCAGGCATGAAGGAACGAAAATTAGACGTGCAAGTCGAATGACGGCACAGAAAAACTAGGTTAATATGTGATCCTGGGCGGATCCGTCGCATTGTACTCGAAAGAAGCACATACAGCCGAACACATCTTCATGGGGAGCCTGCAGAGGCTCGTCAGCAACATCTTCGTCAGGAAGGTCGAGCACAAGGATTCCGAAAACAAGGTTTACATCAGGTGCCCGGAGCTTGCGCTGGATGCGGTGTACGAGGCCGAGCTGATGGCCAACAGGGCGATAAGAGAGAACAGGAAGGTGAGGACACATAACTTTGCATCGCTGGAGGAAGCAAGAAAGTCGTTCCCGCAGATGCGGGCCTACGAGGACCGCATAGCAGGAGAGGTCAGGGTGGTGGAGGTCGAGGGCTACGACTATGCCGCGTGCGCCAGGGAGCACGTGGAGAGCACCGGTCAGTGCGGCCTATTCCTCGTCACCCACCTCACCAGGGAAGGTGATGAATACGAGATCGAGTTCCGCGTCGGCGAGCCGGCAGAGATGGCGGCGCTGGAGATGAGCATGAAGAGCATCAGGGTTGCGAGCGAGCTCGGCGCCAGCATGAAGACGCTGGAGCCCGCGGCCAGGAATCTCAGGAACGAGCTCGAATCACACAAGATGAGAATGGCGGCAATCACGGAGCAGGCGCTCGGCAAGATCCGGGCGGAGCACATCAACGGCAAGTCAGTCTACGCCTCGGTCTTTGAGATGCTGGACGACCGCACCCTGCTGAAGCGGGCCGGCGAGATCATCAAGAAGCCCGATACCGTAGCAATCCTCATCAACGTTAACGACAAGGCAACCGTGATATTCGCGTGCAGCGACAACCTGAAACTGGACTGCAACTCCATCCTGCAGTCCCTCCTCGCAAAGTACGGCGGCAAGGGGGGCGGGAGGCCTAACTTTTCGAACGGCTCGCTTCCCAAGGAGGCGGCGGCCGAGGCTTTGAACGCCCTGCTCCAGAGCTTGCAAGGCTAACCGTGTTCTGAGAACAGGTTCGCGAAATCTCAGTGCCATGCTTAAATTTATACTGAAGAGGTTTTGTGATGTGAGTGTGAGCCAGGAAGAAGAGCTCGGCGGGTGGAGAAGGACGCACCATTCCTCACAGATAGGCCCGGGCCTGGAGGGTAGCAATGCGCTTCTGATGGGATGGATCTCCAGCATGCGTGACCACGGCAACATCGTCTTCGTCATGCTGACCGACAAGGACGGGGAGGTGCAGGTGACGGCCAAGCTGGATGAGTGCGGCAAGGCTCTATTCGAAAAGATACGCTCGCTCAGGGAGCACTCCGTCGTGGGCGTCAGGGGAAGAGTCAGGAGCGCCGAGGGCGCGCCCGGCGGGGTCGAGATCGTCCCCTCGGAGCTTAAGATCTTCGCGCTTGCCAAAAAAGCATCGCCCTTCTCCGTTTATAGCAAGACCGTGCCCAACATAGAGACGCGGCTCGATCTCCGCGCAGTTGATCTTCGCAGGACCGTGCTACGCGACATCTTCAGGATACGGTTCGGCGTCCTGAGAGCAGTTAGAGAGTTCCTCGAGAAGGAAGGGTTCATCGAGGTGAGCACCCCGAAGATGATAGCCACCGCCACCGAGGGCGGCGCGGCGCTCTTCCCGATATTCTACTTCGACAGAGAGGCATTTCTCGCACAGAGCCCCCAGCTCTACAAGGAGCAGCTGACGATGGCGATGGAGAAGGTCTTCGAGGTCGGGCCGATATTCAGGGCTGAGCCCTCGAGGACGATGCGGCACCTAGCCGAAGCGACATCGATCGACGTGGAGCAGGCCTTCGTGAACTACGATGACGTAATGAGCCTGCTGGAGCGGATGATCCGTTACGCGATAGACTATGTTGCAGAGAAGAACAGCAAGGAACTCGAAGACATGCAGGTGACCATGAAGAAACCGGAGACCCCCTTCCCCAGACATACATACGGCGAGCTGCTGGAGCTGCTCAGGAAGAAGGGCGAGCGCATCGAGTGGAGCGACGACTTTTCGACCGAGAACCTGAAAAAGTTAGGTTCCATCATGCAGGGCTACTACTTCGTGACCGACTGGCCCACCTCGTCGAAGCCGTTCTACACCAAGCCTAAGCCTGATGATGCAAATATTTGCGAGTCGTTCGACCTGATGTTCGGCGAGCTCGAGATCTCCTCCGGCAGCACCAGGATCAACAGGAAGGACGAGCTCGTGGAACGGATGAAGAAGCAGGGCCTGAACACGCAGGCCTTCGACTACCACCTGCGCGTCTTCGACTACGGCGTCCCGCCGCACGCAGGCTTCGGCCTGGGACTGGAGAGGTTCCTGATGACCCTGACTGGTGTAGATAATATAAGGGACACCACGTTTTATCCGCGAGATATAGATAGGCTCACGCCATAGGTGAGTTTGATGGTAAGCAGGGAGGAGGTAAAGCACCTCGCCTGGCTAGCGAGGATCGATCTCAAGGAGGAAGAGCTGGAGGTTTATGCCAGACAGGTAGAGTCGATCATCGCGTATCTCGGCGCGCTCGATAAGGTCCAGCAGGAGGCCGAGCCCCTCAGGAGGCAGGTCGATTACACCAAGTTCAGGGACGATACTATACAGCAATGCAGGGATGATGTCCTAAGTGTTGTGAAGAACACGAAGGAACGGTTTGTCAAGGCGCCAAAGATGGTGTGATGGAGGCAGGTGGATGAATGTCTCTGTTCAGGCTGAGTGCCGGAGAGCTGGCCGCGCAGATAGGTAGCGGCTCGGTCAGCGCCGAGGATTATGTCGCAAAGATCACTGAAAGGATAAAGAGGGTGGATGAACGCGTCCACGCATTCATATCGCTTAACGGTTCGGCTCTCGACGATGCGAGAAGGATCGACGGAATGGTGAGGCGCGGCGAGAAAGCAGGGAGACTGGCCGGCCTCGCGGTCGCGGTAAAGGACAACATCTGTACTAGGGGGCTCAGGACCACCTGTGCCTCGAGGATGCTTGAGGATTATGTTTCGCCCTACGATGCGACCGTCGTGGAGCGACTCAAGAGGGAAGGCGCTGTGATAATCGGTAAGGCCAACCTCGACGAGTTCGCGATGGGCTCCAGCACCGAGTTCAGCTGCTTCGGTCCCACGAGGAACCCTTGGGACGTGGACAGGGTGCCCGGAGGGTCCTCCGGAGGGAGCGCAGCCGCTGTTGCCGCGCTGGAAGCGACGCTCGCGCTGGGCTCGGATACCGGTGGCTCTGTCAGATGCCCGGCCAGTTTCTGCTCCGTGGTCGGCCTCAAGCCCACCTACGGCCTGGTGAGCAGGTACGGGCTCGTCTCATTTGCAAACAGCCTAGAGCTCGTCGGGCCGATGGGCAGGTCCGTCTACGATGTAGCGCTGCTCCTCAGCTGCATCGCTGACAGGGACTGTATGGATCATACGACGCTGGACGTGGACAGCAGAGATTACACTGCTACGATCAAAGACGGGATGCGCGGCACCAAGATAGGCCTGATCAGGGAGATGGTCTCCGACGGGACGGATGATGCAATATCGAAAAAGATCCACGGCGCCGCAGGGGCGTTTGAGGAGCTCGGCGCTTCGGTCGAAGAAGTATCATTGCAGTCGCTGCAGTACGCACTTGCATCATACTACACGATCGCGATGGCCGAGGCGAGCAGCAACCTCGCAAGGTACGACGGCGTGCGATATGGAGCAGGGCTCAGCCCGGAGGGCGTCGCCTGGAACTCCTACTACACCAGGGTGCGGAGCAACTTCGGGTCAGAGGTGAAGCGGAGGATAATGATCGGGACCTACATACTCTCGGAGGGGTACTACGGCAGGTACTACCTGAAGGCCCAGAAGGCGAGGACGCTGATCAGGCAGGAGCTTGCAAGGATGTTCAAGCAGTTCGATCTTCTCATAGCACCTACAATGCCCGTCCTGCCCTTCAGGATAGGCGAGAGGATCGACGACCCACTCAAGCTCTACATGGCAGACATCGATACAGTGGCGGCCAACCTTGCGGGCGTGCCGGCGATATCGGTTCCCTGCGGCTTCAGCAATGGATTGCCGATCGGCCTCCAGATAATCGGAGACCACCTGAGCGAGGAGCTCCTGCTCAGGGCGGCTTATGCCTTCGAGCAGGCCAGCGGCGCGGGGAGGGAGGTGCCTGGCCTGTGAGTACCCGGATAGGCCTCGAGATTCACTGCCAGCTCACCTCGCTGAGGAGCAAGCTCTTCTGCCCGTGCTCAGCTGATTACAGAGACAGGGATGCCAACGCCAACGTGTGCCCGATCTGCCTGGGGCTGCCGGGCACGCTGCCGCTCCTCAACAAACGGGCGCTTGCATACGCGGTCATGATCTCGCTCGCCCTGAACTCCAGGATCCCCGAGGCCGTAATATTTTACAGGAAGAACTACTTCTACCCAGATTTGCCGAAGAACTTCCAGATAACCCAGTACAATGCCTATGAATTGAGCAGCGTCGGCGTTGACGGGCATGTGGAGTTCGACGGCAAAAAGGCAAGGATCAGGCGCGTGCAGCTCGAGGAGGATCCAGGCAGGCTCGTCTACGAGGGCAGCATGGAAACATCGCCCTACACGCGGGTTGACTACAACCGGGCCGGCGTTGCCCTGGTGGAGATAGTCACCGAGCCGGACTTTGCGGAACCCAAGGATGTTAGATTCTTCCTGAACAAGCTGACATCGATCCTGGAGCATCTTGGTGTCTGCAACACCGCGCTGGAGGGCTCGGTCAGGTGCGATGCCAACGTCTCCCTTGCCGGGGGAAAGAAGGTCGAGATAAAGAACGTGGGCTCCTTCAGGGAGGTGGAGCGCGCGCTGGTCTTCGAGATATCTAGGCAGAAGAGCGTGGGCAAGCGCGGGATCGAGGTGAGATCCGAGACGAGGCACTGGGACGACGCGAGGCGGGTGACGATCCAGTCCAGGACAAAGGAGGAGGAGCAGGATTATCGATACTTCCCCGAGCCGGACATACCTGTGGTCTACCTCGGCAGCCAGGTGGTCCATACTCTCAGGGAGCAGGCGCCCGAGCTGCCGGATGCGAGGAGGGCCAGGTTCGTGGAGCAGTTCGGCCTCTCCGAGCAGGTCGCGCATGTCCTGGTAGACGAGAAGCGGGCCGCGGACTTTTTCGAGGAGGGTGCAAAGCTCTACGGCAACGGCAGGGAGATCGCGAACTGGATCGTGACCGACCTGAAGGCCTATGCGGATACGTCAGACGGCATTGGCTCGCTGAAGGTGACCCCGTCGCACATAGCCGAGCTCGCAAGGATGGTCGATCAGTCGGCCGTCAGCAGGACAACTGCGAAGCAGATACTCCAGGAGATCGTGAAGACCGGGGAGATGCCGTCGCGGGTCGCGGAGCGGCTCAGCGCGCAGCAGATAAGCGACACCCGGGAGCTGGCAGCGGTGGTGGAGCGCGTCTTCGAGGCCGAGAAGGAGGCCGTGAAGGACGCCCTTCAGAATGAGAAGACGATCAACTTTCTTCTGGGAAAGGTGATGAGCTCCACGAAGGGCAGGGCCGACGCCAAGACCGTCCTGGAACTGATCAAGAAGAAGCTCGCAGGCGTGTCCTTATCCTGACTTTTCCAGATGCTGCACGACCATGGGCAAAAAGGCCCCAACGTCGGAGACTATGCCAATCGCCTGCCACGTTCCCCTGTCCAGCAGTTTGGTTACAACGCCTTGGTTGATGTCGACCACCACTACCTTGACATCCGATGGTAGCATGTTGCCGACGGCTATCGAGTGCAGCATCGTGCAGATCATCAGGACCATATCGGCGTCTTTCAGCGCCTCTTTATGCCTCTGCTGGGCCTCGACAACGTCGGTTATCACGTCCGGTATAGGGCCGTCGTCCCTGAGGGAACCCGCCAGAACATAATCGATGCCGTTCTTTACGCACTCGTACATTATGCCCCTCTTCAGGATGCCTTTGTCGACCATGGTCTTTATCGAGCCGGCCTTGAAGGCTTCGTTGACGGCGCGCATGTGGTTCCTGTGGCCTCTCACCGCGAGCGTGCCGTCGCTGACGTGCATGCCCAGCGAGGTGCCAAAGAGCGCATACTCGATATCGTGCACGGCCAGCGCGTTGCCCGCGAAGAGCACGTCGACGTAGCCCATCCTGATAAGTTTGGCCAGCGCGTCGGCTGCTCCGGTATGCACTACGGCCGGCCCGGCCACCACGACTATCTTTCCTTTCTTGGCCTTGATGCTGCGCATGTCCTCCGCAACCTTCCTGATTATGTGGATCGTGGGTCGCTCGCTGGAGCTGGCGCTGCCCATGAACTGGAAGACGTCAACTCCCTCGCGCGGGCGCTCGGGAGGCACGACCCTGACGCCCTTCTCGCCCACTACTATCAGATCGCCCTTCTTCACCATCCTGATCGGCTTGCAGTAGGCCCGCCTCTGGGCCTGGTCGTACATGATGCACTTGTCCATCATCGTGTTCTCGACCTCGATCCAGGAGCCCTTGAAGATGTAGGTCCGGTTGTTGGTGGTGCTGTAAAAATCATCTGGCATCACCATATCTGCCGGCGCATCCCTGAGCACGACCTCCTCGACCTTGACGGGCGAGGCGCCCTCCCGGTAAACCTCCTCCAAGAGCTCGGAGAGGTGCTCGGCGCTCTTTCCCCTCACCAATAATTTGGCGTAGCTGGGCGCGGTCTTCTCCTTGCCTATGCTGAACTCAAGGACGTCGAACTCGCCCTTGAGGTCCATTATCTTGTCGAATATCCTCGTGAGTATCATCGAATCTATGAGATGGCCCTTGACCTCGATCTCCTGCTCAAATTTCTTCTGGAAAGCGATCACCGGACATTGCGAACGATATACCTAGGTTTGCCACTTAAAAATCATGCTGGCATGGATGCGAAACATCTCATGCAGTAAAGTGATGCCGGAAAGTCAGATTGGTATCTTTATCTTGCCGACGTACTCGGCCATGCCGTCGTCCTTCATCTGCTGCACGATCTTCTCGGCATCCTCCTTCTTGAACCACGACGCGATGGACTTGGCGTTGCCGTCCCTGTCGCAGACGCAGATGATGAAACCGTGGGCGCCCTCCACCCTTCCTGCAAGGTTCTCCTCGCTGACCGGCTCCCAGTTGCTGTCCCTGCTCTCCTTTAGCGCGATCGCGGGCATAGCGTTGCTGGCGTACTTCTTCAGGAGCGCTGTAGCATCCCTGATCCGCCTCTGGCCTACCTGCAGCGCCTGGAAGTACTGCATGGTTGAGCTAGGAGCCGCTCTGTTTTAAACTGTTAAGGAGTTTCAGCAATGTCTTGTCCTTGACATTTGTCCTCGCCGAGTCGACGAACTCCTTCAGCGCTCCTTCATCATACCCCTTGTGGGCGTAGTCGTGCGCCTGCAGGGCCATCTCGAACTTGTCGACCTGGCCGACTAGGATCGCCTCTTTGCTTGATTTTTGCTTGTACTCCTGCCAGAGCCTCTCGTAGCTCCTGCGCAGCCTCGGGGGCAGCCCGGCAAAGATGCGCTTCATCGCCCGGTCCTCCTCCTCCTTCTTTGCCTTGGTGGAGATCTCCTCGGGCGTGTAATCGCCGATGATGGACTCGGCCAGATCGTGGAGCAATGCCATCTTCACGGCCTTGGAGCTGTTGAGCCGCTTCATGTCGGCCAGCACCAAGCACATCAGCGCCATCTGGTAGCAGTGGTCGGCGACCGACTCGGCGTCGGCGCTCTTCACAAATACCTTCTCCACCCAGCCCTTCCGCTCCGTCCACTTCAGCCTGTTTGCGGTCCGGAAGAATCCCGCGACATCGGCTACCACCTTCTCTTGTCACCTTCTAGAAGTCCAGAGCCGGTGTGTATCCTGTCTATGTGCTTCGAGAGCTCTTCCTTGTTCTTGAAGACGGAGCCGCAGTATGGACAGCTGACCTCGCTCACGTGCATAGTCAGGACGCGGTGAATTTTAAATCAATCGCTGGATCTCCGTGACCAAGCTCTCCAGCATGCTGCCGTCTGCCAGGTCGGAGGTGGCCTCGGCCGGCCTCAGGTTGGCAAAGGCGGAGCCGGACTTGATCACGTACGTGTCAAAGGCAAAGGCTATGGCGGTGAGCCCGGCAGTCATGACCACGGCGATAACGATCAGTAAAAGCACATAGAAAGTTTGGCCCACCCGAATCACCTGAGTGGATGATAACTATGATCCATGTAAAATCAGCCATGTTTAAAGCTTCTGACTTGGTGGGTCATTAAACGTTAATAAAAACCGGACCGGTTGTTACAACGTTGGTCAAGATCTACACCAAGGGCGGAGACAAGGGAGAGACATCGCTCATCGGCGGGAAGAGAGTGTCGAAGTCCAGCGTGAGGATCGATGCCTATGGCCAAGTCGACGAGCTGAACTCATCGATAGGCGTGGCGCTCTCCTTCATCGACGATAATGAGGTCAAGACGGTTCTCGAGAGGGTGCAGAACGACCTCTTCGTGGTGGGCTCCGACCTCGCGGACCCAGCGTACCCCCAGAGCCCCAACAACACCCCGAGGGTCACTGACGAGATGATAGAAAATCTGGAACATATAATAGACAAGCACACGGAGGAGGTCGGCGAGATACAATATTTCATACTGCCGGGCGGCAGCAGGGAGGCGTCGCTGCTGCACCAAGCGAGGGCTGTGGCCCGCAGGGCGGAGCGCGTTGCCGTGCTGCTCTCCACGATTGAGAGCGTCAACCCTGCGGCGATAAGATACCTGAACCGGCTCTCCGATCTGTTGTTCGTGCTGGCCAGGCTGATGAACAAGAGAAAAGGAGTGAAGGATGTTGCATGGATGAAGTAACAGATCATCCATGCCTGAGCAAAACCGTTAAATTCTTCGCTGTAAAGATTAACGGCTGTGCCGCCGTAGCTCAGCCTGGGAGTCCTTCCTCTTGCGGGGAAGCCCGAAAGCACTCGACCTTTTGAGGGGTGAAGCTGAAGACCGAGCTGTCGTGTGTTCAAGTCACACCGGCGGCACCTACATCCAAGTTAAACACAGTGTACTTTCCTGAATTATTCACACATGTGGTTAAGTATTCGCCGGCCTTGCGTTATGTTCGCCAATGAACGAGGCAGGACTACAATCCAGCTGGCCAAGGATTTGCAGGAGGCTCAGGATCCAGGACATGCGCAGGGTTGGCCTAGGCCTGCAGGATATTCAGCGAAGATTAATGGCCGAAGGATGGGAGCGCCTGAGCGTGAACGAGATCGGCGAGGAAGCCAGAGCCGACATAAACAGAGAACAAGCGTGCCGCATGATCCTGAAGTATAATCCTTCGTTCTGGAAAGCACCGCAACCGTTTCACTGCAAAAACCGTACCGCACCAACATATCCATTCTGCTGCTTCAGCCACACCATAGGCCTGCCAGACAGCAAGGATTCGTTGTGTAGCATAGCTGGAGTCGGCGCGGATCCCCGATATGAGAGAACCTGGATTTAGATGGTTAAAATAGTTCGTTCATGCACCACTCCCCAATGCAAAGGATCCTGCTCATCTCCTTACTGCTAAGCCTGCTTCTGGTAACCCCAGCCTTGGCAAACCCCGCTCCAAACACGGGTTCCGCATTATCCGAGGAAAGAAAGCCCAAGGACATAATCATAGAAACAGACATGCGAATCAACCTGGTGATGGTGGGCGAGAGGTGGACGGTCGATGATAGGGAGAACATAAGGAGCCGGCTGGTGCAAACATACACACCCATGATATACTTCGAGAACAGGTCGGCCGGCATGACCTATGACTACGAGTACAACTTCTACAGCATACCACAGGAAAAGGCCAGCGAGCTCTTCGCGTTCATGAAGAGCATTGCCGTTGAAAACGATGTCCCGCCGCCGATCAAACAATGGATCAGCAACAAGGAGCCGGCCTTCTGGGGCCTAGATTTCGTGAATATATCCAAGAAGAAGTACAAGGTGATCGACGCCTACCAGGTGGAGGTGTGGCTCTACGAGAACCTCGTCCAAGATAAAGGTTATACGTTATACTTCTTCAAGCCTCCGAAGGACCAGATCGACTTCTTCCATACCTACGGCACCATAACCAGGGATCCCGACACATATGTGGACTTTATCGGGGAGGGTATGATGGGCTTCGGCGGCAAGCACCGGTTCTACTTCATCGACCTCACGGCCGGCCCCTGGCTCTACCCGTTTGTGCCGGTATCGGAAAGCCAGGTATTCGCGCAGTTCCACAAGAACCTCTACGACGCTAGGAGGGGCGAGGATTACTACCGCCTCATCGCAGACTATGTCAACGACGCGGTGATGCTGCTGTTCACGCCGAGCTACCTGTATACGCCAGTCTACAAGCCGCACTTCAGGCTGGACGTCTTCCTGGTCGACATGACCGCCGGGCGCGCGTTCGAGGACCTCTCAGCCAAGTTCATCGACAAACCCACGGTAATCAATGCCCTGACGAAGCTCATCCCGCACGCAGAGTGGTCGGCCGACATTACCGGCCAGAGCTTTGCCGTGCTTCCGAGGGACCTGCAGAAGGCGGTCCTGGGCTCGATGTCAATCAGGAAGATCCCCGGCGGCGACATGATCGTGGTCAAGAGCAACGAGCTCATAACCGAGCTCAACAAGTGGGTGACCAGCAACCTGACGGAGGAGCAGCAGCGGCTGGCACAGGAGGAGGCCGCAAATACGGTGTTCGTTCCTGCGATTATCTTTGTTTTTGACACAGATGCCTACGTCGACAAGGTTCCCGTCTTGGGCACTGCCGCGCCGGACCCGACCAACGAAACCGTTCCATGCTGCGCGGTTGTCGTCGTGGACGAACGCGTGCTGTTCGGCCTGGGCTCCGGCCTCTCAACGCTTACGATCCACGAGATAGGCCACGTCCTGGGGCTGAGGCACCCGCACGACGGCCACGACCCGGTGAGGGGCGAGTTCAACAACTGGTTCTTTGACTGGTCCCACACGCCGCTGAGCTACATCTCTCCAGCGAGCCTGGGCTGCGGATTTCCGGACGTGCCCTGCGGCCTCGTTGTCCAAGAGTACGGCCAGTTTGACCACGACGCGATGGACAGGGGACTCGTCCTCTACCTGCTAAACCAGGCGCAGCTGAACGTCTACGACTCGATGCGCGTGCTGGAGGACAAGCAGTACAATGAGCGTAACCTGCCTGCCAGTGTGAGGGCCGCGCTTGATAGCATCGATCTTGACGCTACAAGGTCGGTTGAGGAGTTCGATGCCATGAACTATTTCAACCACACCGGCGTGGGCGAGGCTGAACCTGGAGATGCTGACGATTCGTTTGACTTTGCATTGAGGGCCTTGAGTAGTTCGGAACAGTTGGTG
>CAYJSN010000010.1:42212-52592 GCA_964373125.1 uncultured Nitrosopumilales archaeon
GATGTGATAAGCGTGTCCGAACCGTTCTTTGTTGACACCGCGGGCAATAAGTTGGAAACTGCAACAGCCGGAGAGGCTGTGGGGGTAGTAGCAAAAATATCCAGCGACGCCAACCAGAACGTGACATTCGCTTATATCGTTCAGATAAAGGATGCCGATGGCTCCACGCTCTTCTTAACGTGGATAGATTTTAACATCGAAACTGCCGGAGCTATAAAGATGTCGCCCTCCATATTCTGGACGCCTGAGAGGGCCGGCAAGGTGGGGGTCGAGATATTTGTGTGGCAGGGCGTTAATAACCCGGCTCCTCTTGCACCTCCGAAAAGTACGACTCTGATGGTAACCGGATGAGGTCAGGCGCACCAAAAATGTCAATCCACCCACATGTCCAGGTGCACGAATGAATCGGTACTCCTATCGAACTTGCTGATCATGCCGTATCCGTTCCGGCCCTGCGCAAACTCGTACACAAAGTAGAGTGCTACGAAGATCTGCTCGCTGTCGTCCTTGGCCCGCTTCATCGCGTCGGAGTCGACGAAGAACCAGTACCGCTTCTCCATGTTTGGCAGCAAGGGCCCGAGGCTGAAGCTGTGCATAGGCGCCGAGCTTTTCAGCGTATCCTTAGAGAGCATTTCGTTCTTCATGGTGAAATTTGCCACAACATTCGATGCCGGCAGCTCACCGTAATTTTGCAGCTTGATGACAAACTGGTGCTTGCCCTCCGGGGTGGCGCGCATGAATTCTATGCCGCTCGACGGGCCCACCCAGGGCCTGAACCGGTGCGTCACCTGTATCCTGCTGAGCTTGACCGTCTCGTCCATCTGCTTGACGGCCCTCCAGAGAAGGTACACGACCAGGATGGTTGCGATGCTGGAGCCTATTGTTATCCAGTGCTCGACAACCGCGAGATCGACCATCAGTCATACTGGTGCGGGCTATCTCATAAATTTTGAGCCTACGTTGCGGAACTTGTAGCCGCAGTGGGGACAGACCGAGGTCTCCACGCCGGCATGCTGGCCGTTGTCCATCAGCGAAGAGTTGCTGCACTGCGGGCATGTCACGGGGTGGCTAAAGCCTTCCTTCTTGTCATGCTGGTACTTCTTCAGTGCAGGCACGGGTTACGTGGGGGTGTTGCGGCTTTAAACTTTGCATCAACCATCGCGCAATGACATCCATGCAGGGGGCGAGCCTAACGGCCGGTGAGGCCGTGCTTCTGCAGGAACGGCATTATCTTTTTCAGGATTATGGACTCGTGGTTCGCGTCGGCCTCGAACGACATCAGCAGATAAGAACCATCGTTCAGCGGGATCGTTGCCCGTATCACCTTTTCATAGACGGCAGACGCGTAAACCAGCTTGCCGAGCTTTCCTATCATGGACTTGATGCTGCCCATGCGCACTGTAGATTGGATTATGGAGAGCATCGCTTCCTCCTTTGATAACAGCGGGACCGAGCCCTTCTTGTACTTCATCACGCTTGGCTTCCCGTACCTGTCGGCCAGGGCTGCGAACCTGATGCTCTCGTCAAGCTCAAAGACTCGCTTGCAGAGGTCCCGCGAGTCTATAGTCTCACGCATGAGAGAGTTGGCTTTACATGGATTATAAAAAGTAGCAGCAATCAGTTGTATCTATGAGCAATTACTGCCGGATGATGCATACGGCACTAAAGGCATCCAGGCCGATCTTCCACCATCCTGCCGTAATGATTTTCACCGGTTCCCAAGGTAACCTGCGAATATTGGGGAGATTCTGGCCCTGGAGCCTCGATCCATAGTTGTGTATCAACATAAAAGGTGAAATATTTGGACTACCATACCCACGATGGTAGGCATTCGATTATGGCAGAAGACCACAAGAAAGGCTCGGTCACGCTGGCGTGCAGGTTCGACAAGACTGTATACGACCTGCTGCAAAAAGATTCAAAGGCGAAGGGGATCAGCCTCAACTCCCTCGTCAACAGCATAGTAAGACGGTACCTGTCCTGGGAGAAGTACGCCGTGGAGATAGGCTACGTGCCCCTAGCTAGGGAGACTGTGCGGCTGCTCTTCGATAACCTTGATAGTAAGGCGCTGGAGACCATCGCAGGCCAGGTGGGGAAGACCATCCCCAGGGAGATGATCCTCCTCATGTTCAACAAGATTGACTTTGACAGCATAATCGCGTTCCTGGAGATAACCTCCTCGCGATACGGCATGGTGCAGCACAACATCAACAGCGACGTTCACGAGTTCATAGTCCACCATGGGGTCAGCAAGAAGTTCTCGAACTTCCTGGCGGCCGTCGGCAAGGTAATGGCAGAGGACCTAGAGTTCAAGTACGACGTGGTGAACGCCGACTCGAAGGTTCTCACGGTGCGAATCGAAGAGGTTTGAGAGGCATCCGGGCGTGCCCATGAGATGCCTTAGCGGTTGCGCTTTACGATGTAGACCGGGTAGTCGTGCTTCCCGCTCAGGTCCCAGCGGTTCACTAGCCTGAACTCAAAGTCGGTGCTCTTGACGAGCTGCCAGAAGAGTTCGTCGCCGACCACCATCTGGTCCGGCTTGGCGTAGCGAGATATCTTTGCTGCAGTGTTCAGGGCGCTTCCGAACAGGTCTATTGTCGAATATCTGGAGCCCAGCCTGACCCTGAGCACCTTTGCCGGACCAAAGTCCGCGCTTATCCTGCATTTTATGGCCGGCAGGCCGTTCTTTGTCAGGTACGGGTTGAGCAGGTTTCGTATCGTGTCGAACATCGCGAAGCCGCAGAGCACCCCGCTGTCATGGTTTTCCACCAGATGTTCGCCGGACGGGAAGAACCCGATCACGCAGTCGCCCACATTCTTCAGCACATAGCCGCCGTGGGCCTCGATCAAACCGGCGGTCATTTCAATGAATGTCTGGTAGTATTCTCCTGCCTGCTCGCTTGACAGTGGTTTTACGTTCATGGTCGAATTTACTATGTCTATGGTAAGCGCCGTGATCCGGATCGTCCTCCCCTCTAGGGACTCGAGCACCAGGTCGCGCTTGTTGGAGACCACCTTGACCTTCTTGTTGAGCTGCATGTCCGTAGTGGCTATCCGCATCATCTGTTCTTCCTGCGAAAGATGCTCCGGAAGCATGGTCAGCTCTGGTCTATCCATGCCTATGCCGGGCATACCCTCCTCGGACATGGGGTATACTTCGCACAGATTCTATAAAAGATGGCAGCACTTGCCTGTAATCCATAGCAGGCACAAGTATTCATGATCCATACGGCTGGATCACTCGATCAACGCCGTTTCGCTGTAAATACTCATGGATGCAGGTGATTACTCCCCATTTTTATATTCCACGTGCCTAGGAAGTGGTATGCTGAGTAGGAGGACGGAAGCAAGACGCGTGTGCCTGAGCTGTGGCAACGGCTTCGACCCCGCTGCCGTAGGTGGCAAGTGTGCCGAGCTCTACGGCCGGTCCATTTGCGACAAGTGCTGCGGCGATCGGTGTGTTGTCCTGAGGTAGGGTGGGCAGCGCTTTGCCTGACGGAAAGGTATGTCCATTGTCAGTGGAGACAGGGGTAGCCAATGCTATGGACGATTTTGGGAGGTTGACAGAGTCATGGTGAACAGATCAAAGGTAACTCTGGCCGGACTCGTTATCAGCATGCTTATGATATCTGTTGTAGCGATTCCCTTGCCGCCAGCTTTTGCGGAGCAGACAGCTAGGCCTGACGCCACTTCATCAAACACTGCCTGGACAGTTAACGGAGCAGGTACAGCCCACGAAGCTACCGACGAAGCATCGACCAACGGCGACACAGACTACATATCCGCGACATCAACCACAGCAGACATAACGCTTTCTTTGGGTAGCATCACAGACCCACAGTCGAGCTCCGATCATGTTGTCCGCGTAACAGCGCGTTCTGTTGGCGGGAGCGGCCAGCCTGAAAGAATCACATTCATACTGAAGCAGGGATCCACCACGATATCATCGTCAGGTTCCACTGCCGTTAGTGGGAGTGGTTATACCGAGTTAACCGATACTTTAACACAAGGAGAGGCGGATTCGATAACGGATTACTCTGACCTGAGCGTACAGATTCAGGCGACCACGCTAGGAAACGGAGAGGAGATAAGGGTCACCAAGGTAGAGCTTGGCGTTCCTGATGCTCCAGCCAGTGACACAACAGCCCCAACGGTCACTATAACTGTTAACGACTCCAAGATAACCGAAGCCGATGTAGGCTCTGGCACGTTCCAAGTTATCGCTACCTTCAGCGAGGCAATGGACACTGGAGTCACGCCAACCGTTGCTTTCTCACCGAGTGTTTCCACGACTCTGACATTTGCCAGTGGTGCTTGGAGCAGCGGCAACACTGTCTATACTGCGACATATAACGTCACAGACGCGAATGTTTCTGAGAATAACGTAAGTGTGAGCGTCAGCGGTGCAAAGGATGTGGCTGGCAACACTCAATCGCCCAACCCGACCACTATCGCTAACAACAACCGGTTTGATATAGACACAGACGCAGCAGGCGGCGGTGGAGGCGGAGGTGACACAACAGCCCCAACAGTCACTATAACTGTTAACGACGCTGAGATAACCGGAGACGATGTAGGCTCTGGCACGTTTCAGGTTATCGCTAAATTCAGCGAGGCAATGGATACCGGTGTTACACCAACTATTACCTTCTCACCTGATGTTTCCTCGACTCTGACATTTGCCAGTGGTGCTTGGAGCAAAGGCAACAAAGTCTATACTGCGACATATAACGTCGCAGACGCGAATGTTGCAGTGAACGATGTCGATGTGAGCGTCAGCGGTGCAAAGGATACAGCCGGTAACACCCAGTCACCCAACCCGACCACTACCGCGGACCTGTTCGATATAGACACAGAAGCGGAAGGTAGTGGCAGTGGACCGGTACAATCACATAATGCAAAAAGCTCGGGCAAGCAGAAGGGTAGTGAGGGAAACCCCGGAAAGATCGAGAGCAACAATAACGACCTAGGAAATCCTGAGAAGGGCAAGAAGAAGGAAATCGACTTTACTGCCACCGAGAACGACCAGAAGGATGTAATACCCAACGGTCTGTTGAAGAAGCTCGACCTGGTGCTTGCGATAGACCTGTCTTCAAACACCGATCCCCTGATTATAAGCGTGGATCTTCTGGAGGACGAGCCAGCGGATGTGCCCGACGCTCCGCTGGTTGCAACCGGCTTATTCTTGGATATAGATGTGAGCGGCGCCGATCTCTCGAGCGCATCAAGTTTCCAAGAGTCACCTAAGATCGATTTCCTGATTGATGCAGACTTGGAGGCAGACGCAAGGTATTCTGACGGATGCCCGCAGGTTCAGATATACTTCCTCAACGAGGCCACCGGAACATGGGTTCTGGTAGACGAAGAGGCGGAGAGAGACCCAGCGACCGATGTTGTGGATCCCGACAAAGGCCTACAATGCGAGTATATAGGCGAGCTTCCGCACTTCTCCAAGTTCTCCGTGGGAGGCGCAAAGAAGCCTACCAGCGGTGGCGGCGATAGCACTGCGT
Organism: uncultured Nitrosopumilales archaeon; assembly: GCA_964373125.1. Taxonomy (GTDB): domain Archaea; phylum Thermoproteota; class Nitrososphaeria; order Nitrososphaerales; family UBA213; genus CAYJSN01. The sequence goes on from CAYJSN010000010.1 coordinate 47,723, forward strand.
ACGAGATAGTGGACACAGTAGAACCTACAATAATAGACTACAACTGGACACCAACAACACCAAGTGCAGGAGGCAGCATTACAGTGAATGCCAAGATATCTGATAACGTCGGCATCAAGGCCAGCTACGTGTTCTATCAGCTACCAGGCGAGGACGATATGCGCTCGGTTACGATGAAGGAGTCGACCGGGTTGTTCACCGCCGATATACCGGCCAGAGATGTAAGCATGCCCGGCCTCAGCTTCTGGGTCATCGCGCAGGACTTTGCCGAGAACGCTGCCATGACAGACGAGGTGGCGGTGGAGATAGGCGCGGCCGTATCCACGTCCGAGGCAAAGACCTCGAGGGGCGGCACACCCGACACCGGCAAGGCGAAGCCCACGGCGCCAGCTGAAAGGCTGGAGGTGACAGCGCTGAGGGACGGAAGCACGGTCAAGTCCTTCAGGGAGATGATAATAATCAAGAACCTGACCGACCAGCCGATGGATAACATACGCATAACGCTCTCCTCGTCGATCAGCAAGAGCTTCAGGCTAAGCGACTACGCGATCCGCCACATCGAGCCCAACGGCAGCGTCACCGTCGTGTTCGAGCTGACCGGGAAGCCGAATACGGACATGGTGGGCGAGCTGACACCCTACAAGGGCGAGATCATGGTGATATCTGAGAATCACAGCCCGATCTCCCTGCCCGTAAGAATAGGCACGGCAGGATACATGGACCTGGACAAGAGCTACATGAACTTGATGGCCAACTCCGCAGCGAAGAGGTACAGCAAGCTGTGGCTGATCAACTCGATGCTCGGCGAGCGGCCCGAGGTCGGGAAGAACTACGATGTCAGGACCTCCGACGGAGACACCGTGATATCAAGCGCGAGCGACGAGCTTGTAATCAAGAACATTAGCCAGAAGACGCTCAAGGGCATAAAGATCATCCCCAAGGGCGGCTATCCGTTACTGCCCGAGCAGAGTATAATCCCTATCCTGGAGCCGAACAGCCAAGTGTCGATAAAGCTGATCTCCAAGTTCGATAACACCAAGTCCTCGCCGAAGAACATCCGGGCCGAGTTATTGATAGTGCCGGCGAACGACAGGCCGTTCGTGGTGTCGATCGACATACCTGCGCACGAACAAAAGGACAGCGCTGACGAGTTCGCGGCGACCCTGCTGTCTGGAAGCGATACCATCAGATCGGCTACGGACACGATACAGATCAGCAACACCGGAGCGAGGTCGCTGGACAGCATGAGGGTGGTGCTCACGAACGACCTGAGCAAGATATTCTCGCTGAGCGAGACCGCATTCGGGCGCGTGGCGCCCGGCGAGGAGGTAGCCGTGGAGATGAAGTACAGCGCGAAGGACCTGAAGACATTCATGCAGGGCTACAACGGCGAACTGAGAATCGCTTCCGAGCACCACAACACCAAGACGATCCAGGTAAGCATAGCATGGAACAGGGTGTCAAGCGAGCACTTTACCGTGTATGCAAGGAACGGCGATGAGGCTGCCGCAACGCATGTGCTGGACACCCTGGAGAGCAAGTACCAGGAGATCACCGAAAGGTTCGGGGAGGTGAAGGGCGACGCAATGACCGAGGTATACATCACTACCAGCATGGACGAGATGCGGCTGGTCAACCCGTCGGGCAGCCCGTATTACTCGGTCGTGAACGACGCCGTCTTCGTCTGCGCCTGCGAAGACCCAGATGCAAGCGCGCTCAAGATGTTCGTGTACCGCGTGATGATTAACAACCTGACTGCCTACCACAACATGAAGAAGTTCGTTGCCGACGGGGAGAACTGGCTCTTCGATGGAATGGCCGCCTACATGGCTGCCACCATGACCGACTCTGGAACTGCAGGCAAGTACCTGACGGCCTTTACCGTGAACAGGGCGGGCCTCGAGTGGTACGGCCACGGCAGCCCGGCGCAGTACGGGGCGGCCTTCACCTTCATGGTCTTCCTGGAGGACAAGTACGGAAGCGGCATAATCGAGACGACCGTCGACAACCTGAGCCACGGGATGACAAGCAACAACAAGTGTTCGACGATCGAGGAGTGCGCGGTGGTCAGGGCTGCCTATTCCGAGGGCTCGCTTGACTGGAAGAAGAAGAAGTTCGACCTAGACTTTGACGACCTTGTAGCAGAGTGGAAGTCCTTTGTGGACAAGTACGACCCCGCCAAGATAAACGCGTTCCAGAAGGCAGAGATAGAGAAGGCCCTTGCAAAGCAGAAAGCTGGCCTTGAATTGACGCCAATGGAGAGTGCCGTCCTGAACATGGCAAAAATTGTACAATACATGTTATAAATCGCAAAATTTTGAGAGAGCCAGACCGCACGCCTGAAGTTAGACGAAGAATTTAATTATAATTCCGGGTTTTCAGAGCTACGTGCAAAAGACAAAGGTACCGGTCAACCTGATCTATGCCCACTTCTTCTTCGTGGACATAGTGGGGCTGTCGGACCCGGTGATGTCGGTAAAGAAGCAGATAAAGAAGATCGAGGCGCTCAACGGCCTCATCTCGTCCTGCGAGGTCTTCAAAAACACCGAGCAGAACCTGATGCTGGTCCTGCCCACCGGGGACGGCATGGCGATCGGCTTCCTGCAGGGCCCCGAGCTTCCGCTGCTTCTGGCCACCGAGCTCCACCAAAAGTTGAACCCGTACAACAAGGGCAAGTCGCCCGAGGAAACCCTGCGCATAAGGATCGGGCTGAACGACGGCCCGGTCTACATCGTGAAGGACGTGCAAGGAAACCAGAACGTCTGGGGGCCCGGAATAATACTGGCCAGGAGGGTGATGGACATCGGCGACGACGGCCACATACTCCTGAGCCCGAGGATGGCCGAGACGCTGCGCGAGCTCTCGGACGAGTACAAGATAATGATCAAGCCCATGCACGATTACGTGATCAAGCACGGGCAGACGCTCCTGCTCTACTCCGTCTATGGGAACGGCGTCGGCAACCCGAACGTGCCCACTAAGAACCTGTACCAGCGCAGCAAGATGACCAGGGAGATAATGCGGCGCAGGCTGGACACCGTGTACAACAAGGTCGACGTCACCCTCGAGATAAAGGAACCCAGCAAGATGCTGACGCACCACAGAAGGGTCTATGACATGATGAACATCGCAGAAGAGCCGATACAGACGCTCCTGCACGGGATAGCCACCGACGTGCCAAAGACGTTTGACGAGCTCAACATCAGGACCGCGGACGAGGCCGGGAGGGAGCTCAAGATAACCAGCATAAACTTCGACAAGCCCTACCAGAAGGAGTTCACCACCTCCTTCCACAGGCCGATATACAGGGACGAGAAGGAGCGGGGCTACACGCTGGAGTACGACGTCGAGGAGCCCGAACGCTACTTTGAGAACTACTTCAGCATAAACTGCAAGAAGTACACGATGTCCATCATATACCCTGCAGATGCCGGCTTCAAGCCCGTGACCTACGACGTCAAGGTCGAGAGCGACACGAAGACCAAGTCAAAGGCCCAGCCCAAGATCGAGGAGCACGAGGACGGCCTCCTGAAGGCGACATGGACAAAGACCAACGTTATAGAAAGCCAGGCCTTCAGGCTCGAATGGTAATAAAATACTTCGAAGAAAGAGTCTTATACAAAGAGGATTGACACACGGCGGGTGACACTTGTCCTCGGACCTGAATTATCTTAAGACAGTCTTCAACGTTCACGGCGTGAGCAGCGAGGCGAAGCGAAAGTTTGTCGAGTGGTACATCAGCTCTGGCAATGCCTACGCCTCGCTGGAGAGGATCGTGCACGAGGCCAGGATAACCGACCGCAAGATAAGACGGCTGTTCGACGAGCTTGTGAACGCCAAGGTCATGGAGGAGAACGTCGATGAAGACACGAGGACGCCCGTCCCCGACATGTTCGACCATCCTGAACTCGGAGCTATGAATACGCCCGGCTACCGCTTCGAGCACAGGTACTTTGAGATCCTGAAAGACCGCGAGTCTCTGGCCAGCATCCTGCAGTGAGGTTGAATAGCATGCTTTGCCAGCGTTATGAACAAACTTTATCCCTGCACGCGGGGTTGTAAAGTGAGATGGGCAGCCTTGCGGAGGGGGCCACCAACGCCGTAAAGGTATGCGCGGGCGTCACGAGCACAGACCGTGTACTGATAGTGACCGACAGGCCCACCCTGGAGATTGCAGAGGCCATATACACCGTGGCATCATCGATCGCAACGAGCAGGATGTTCGTGCTCGAGGATCACGCACCAAGGCCGCTGAGGGAGATCCCGGCCGAGGTGATGGGGTCGATTCCCGGTGCTACAGTTACGTTCTGGATCGCCCAGCCCTACCCGGGCGAACTCGCGGCCAAGTCGTCATTCATAAGGGAGGCTGTGAAGCATGCTAGGCACGCCCACATGACGGGGATAAACAAGCAGATCATGGAGCAGGGCATGTGCGCAGATTACGACCTGGTCTACCGGACGACGCTCAAAGTTCACGACGTTGTGAAGAACGCAAAAACCCTTAGCGTCTCCTCCGCCGAGGGAACCTCGCTGCGCATAGAGCTTAACCGAAACTGGAGGTGGATCCCCAGCCACGGGACCCTGCGCAAAAAGGGCGAGTGGGGAAACCTGCCGGACGGGGAGGTGTTCACCGCGCCGCATAATGTGAACGGCACGATCATAGTTTCCGAGCTCGGAGACTGGTTCGCAGCCAAGTACGGCTACATCAGGAGGAAGGTTCGCATCCCGATCAGGTACTCGCGGGTCGACTTGGAACGCATCGGGTGCGAGAACACAGTTTTGAGGAGCGACCTCACGCGGTACCTCAGCACGGACGGGAACAGCAGCAGGGCGTCGGAGTTCGCCGTCCCCACGAACCAGTACCTGATGG
>CAYJSN010000010.1:52692-58445 GCA_964373125.1 uncultured Nitrosopumilales archaeon
GAGTTCGCCGTCCCCACGAACCAGTACCTGATGGACAGGCCGCTGATCGGCAACCTCCTCCAGGACGAGAAGGCCAGAGTGCACATAGCCTTTGGCGATCCCTACGGATGGCAGGCGGGCGCCGGCTGGAGGTCCAATACCCACGTGGACTGCATCCTTGAGGGATGTGATGTCACTGCCGATGGCGCCGAGGTAATGAAGGCCGGAAAGCTTGTGATCGACTCCCGGTAGGGCATGGACAAATCGTACATGGATAAATTATTCATATAGATGAATGATGCACAAGATTTTTTATTTGATTAATCGATAATAATGCTGCAGGTTTTACGACCTGCCAAGATGAGCCCAGCCAACCAGAACGCAAGCCCAGTCCGGTGGAGAGGCAATTTCCGCCTCTCCATCACTGGTTCTAATTCCTTGGGATTAATGATGTTTATCGGTTCATTCCCCGACCAAGCGCTCGACCACGCTATCCAGATACCCGCTCTGGCCGAAGGTCACGTGGCGCAGCACGCCTTTCCTGTCTATCAGGATGGACGAGGGCGTGCCCTGCAGGGCGTACTCCTCGAAGGTCTCGGCCGAGTACTCCTTCGACTTGAGGTACTCCTTCACACGGCTGAGGAGCATCCTCTGGTTGAACTCGCTGGCACTCCTGAAATCTGGAAAACGCGATTCGACGAACTCCATGACCATAGCGTCGGTCACGGTGCCGTTCACCTTCTTGAGGGAGTCCATCGCAACGGGGAAGGGTATCCTGTAGGGGAGTTTGTCGTCCCTGAGCATCCCGTATTCCCCGAGGACCCTGTGGGTCTCGCCTATCACCTTGCCTGTCTTGAGCAGGAGCTCGAGGTTCTCTAGTGTATTCTTAGCATAGTCCTCGAATGCCGTCGCCAGCCCGATCACCCTGACCCCGTCGTCCTTGTACCTGTTGTAGATCTCGCCCGCCTCGGGGAGCCCGTAGATGAAGCAGCCCGGGCAGTTGACCTGGAAGACCTCCACAAGTACGACCTTATCTTTTTCCTCGTCTATGTTGGTGGGCAGGCCCTGAACCCACTTGGCGAGCTTCAGGTTCGGCGCCTTCTTTCCTATCTGTGCTACCACGGATAGCGTTTGTTATCTAAAGCACTTAAAAAGGTAACTTTCGCTCAAGCGGATTGTCTTACTTGTTCTCGTTGATCTTCCTGAGAACCTCGGGATTTTTCTTGATGAACCTCACGAACCGCTCGAGCTTCTCGAGTGTCTTCGGGTCGAGGTAATGTTCTATGCCCTCCGTCTCCCTGTGGGCAATGTCCACCTCCACCCCCAGCATTATCAGGAACTCGGTCAGTATACCGTGCCTCTGTCTTATCCCCTTGGCCACATCCATTCCTCGCTCGGTCAGGCTTATCCCCTTGTACCGCTCGTAGATCAGGTAACCTGTATCGCGCAGCCGCTGCACCATCTTCGTGACGCTCGGCGAGCTCACGTTAAGATAGGTGGAGATGTCGCCGGTCGTGGCGTAGCCCTTGTGCTCGATGAGCTCGTAGATGACCTCGAGGTAGTCCTCCATCCGGGGGGTTCTTGCCTTGGGCTTAAAATGGTGCGCTGTCTTTATCGACTCGAGCCTCTCGCTTGCACGCTCTACCAAATTTGCGATTCTTAGCAGGGACTTGCTTATATTTTACTCGCTCCCGCCGCGGTAATGAATAATAGTCATCAACCACTTCTCCCATGCGTGCTGATCAGCGCCAGAGAGCTGAGGAAGAAGCTGGGCTCCAGAAACCTTCTGGTAATCGATGTTAGGGACTGGCACCAGTATTCCGTAGGGCATATACCGGGCGCGGTAAACCTGGACCTGTATGCGTTCCACTGGGCCGATACCTCTGCACAAGGCATCAGGGCCTTCGAGAGACAGATGACGCATCTGTTCTCGAGCGCAGGCGTTTCCTACAAGAAATTTGTCGTGTTTTACGACGACCTCTCGGGCATGCTTGCAGCGAGGGGCGTCTGGCTGCTGCACTACTTTTCGCACGGGAATGTGGCAATGCTCGACGGCGGCATGAACAGGTGGAAGAAGGAAGACCATCCTGTCGAGAAGAAGGCCAACATGCCCAGGCCGAAACCCTTCAGGCCAAAAATAAACCGGAGCGTCCTTGCGACGTACGGGCACGTACTGGACAGCCTCTCCAATCCACGCACCAGGATAATCGACGCAAGGACCAGCGACGAATTCAGGGGCAGGGCAGTGCGTGCAGCAAGGGCCGGGCACATACCCGGCGCGATAAACGTCAACTGGGAAGATAACCTAGACAAGGACGGCAGGTTCAAGCCCGCCGAGAAGCTGAAGCGACTCTACAGCAAGATCGGAAAGGATGCAGCGGCCATTTGCTACTGCCAGGGCGGCTACAGGGCGGCCAGCGATTACATCGCGCTCAGGCTGCTCGGCCACAAGAAGCCGCGCGTCTATCTCGGCTCATGGTACGAGTGGGGCAACATGCCGGAGCTCCCTGTAGAGAAATGAGTCTTGGAAGGGAAGCCTAGGAGTCATTGTTCAGCTGGCAGCATCTGTCCTGCGCGGCTCCGGCCATACGCCGACCTCTGCCAGCTGCGTGCCGAACTTGGCCAGCACCTCCTTGTATACCGTGGGGGCGGTCTCGGAGAGCAGTTCTAGGATCAGGCCCTCGTGCCTCAGCACGAACCTGAATATGTCCTTCTCGGTGACGATGCCGACCAGCTTCTCGTTCTCGGTGACCGGCAGGTGGTTCATGTTCTTCGTGGCCATCACCACCAGTGCCATCTTGATCGATGTGAGGACATTGATTGAGATTATCGGGCTGCTCATTACCTCCTTCAAACGGAGGCCCAGCGCATCTTTCTCTTTTGCAATAACGCGTATCGCGTCCTTCTCCGTGAACATTCCCACGGGCTTCATGTCCGCTCCGACGATCACAACGCTGCTTATCTTGTGCTCTGACATTGTCTTCACGGCCTGGTGGACGGAATCCTCTTCTCTGGCCGTCTTGACGGTCCTAGTCATTATCTGCGAGATCGGTATGGTTGCCAGTGACATTACGCCTGCTCCTCCCCCAGAACTGGCGGGGCGACAGGCCTGAGCCCGCTGCCTCTGGACGCTAGGTAGGTGACGCCGAAGGCTATTGCAAGGACTATCCATATGATCAGCAGGAGTGTGTAGATGGTCATACTGGGCACAAAGGCCCCTTCCCTGTGGTTCATCATGGTCGATGTCCATGGGATTATAATTAGAATTCCTATGGTCAGCATTAGCAACGCTGCCAGAAATCCTCTCATATGTCCGACGATCTCGATCTTGCTCATTCCTGTAGCCCTGCGGGATAATATTCTGCACCATGAGTTTTAAAGCCAGCATATGTTTTCCAAGAATGATAATCACGGGTAGGAACGACCCGATCAGCCGGCCTTTATGCTTATTATCCGCGACAGGGTGCCGTAGCCTGGCTTCGAGACGCTGACAAAGAACTGGTGCCAGCCCTTCGTGAGCGGTGGGGTCTCGTACACATAGTTGCCAGTGCCGTAGCTTTTCACCGCGACCGGGCTTCCGTCAAAGCTCGTACGCATGATCTCCGGTTCGAGCATGGTATTTCCTGATGTTACAGTGAATATGACCTCCGCGCGCTCTCCCTGGCTGTACTGGGTTTTGAGGTAGAGGAACCTCACGTCCAGCGGAGCAAGCTTGACCGTCACTGTGTGCTCCCTGCTCACCGACGGCAGATGCGATTCCGAGCCCTCGAACTTGGCAATTATGTGCAGCGCGCCCGTCCTGTCAGGGTCGGCCAAGGTTGCGTTGAAGACAGCCACGAACAATCCATACTTCCGGGTCTTTGTGGTTACCAGCACTTCCTGGGCCAGCGGCCTGTTGTCGATCACCTTTACCTCGGCATCCACTATGCCCTCGCCCGTCATTGCGTCTCTCAGCTCGCCGCTTACCTTGATCTCCTCACCGTGGTGGGCTGTCGATGGCGCAGATCTCAGAATGAGTGTGGTGATGCTGCTGCCCGGACTGGGACGGTATGTGGCTGCCTCGGCTGCGGTAGAAAGCATCAGCATGGACAGCACCGCCATGACGAAAAGGAGACTATTTCTCACACGCATGTTTGTTCTTTACAACTAATAAATTATTCAGCGTCTCAGCAGCCCGCGAATCCGCCAGCTACCACCAAGAGCATTCTTCGACCGGTAAGCTTGCCTTCCTGCATGCACACCCTCCATGAGAGATATTGCATGATTTTCACAGCTGATTATCAGCGCTGATACCGCATTCACGTCCGGAAGATCCTGAAGCTCTTGATCTTCTTGGCCTCGAGGAACGACCTGATGTCGTCGATCAGCGAGGAGAGGGGTCTCAGCTGCCCCCCGGCAAACTCGTCCGGCACGTACCTGCTGAACGCTGTAAGAGAATCGATTGCCTGGCTGTAGCCGCCGAAGACCAGCCACAGGTTCTCGGCGTTCGGCTGGGCCCTACGCACTGCCCTAATCTGTTCCTCGATGCTACCACGCTCTAGCCTCTTCGGAAAGACGAGCAACAGCGCGCGCCCGGGGTCGGTCCTGAGCTGCTTCACCGACGGGATGACCACGTCCAGTATGGTATCATGGTCGTACTCCACCTTGCGCTCGGCCTGGATCATGCACACGCTGAGCAGGTAGTGCATGAGCGCCACCACGAGGTCGCTGTGTATCTTTTCCTTGTCATAATCATACGGGCGCAGCGCGGCTGTGCAGGCAGATAGAATCTCCCTGACCATGCCGGGTATGCTGGCCGGGCTGGAAACGACCTCCGACTCGATCCGCTCCTTCCCCATCTCCTCCAGCACACGGTACAGGACGGTTTTCGCGTCTATCTCCATAGTTACACCCGATCAGATGGTGGCGTAAAGCTTGTAAATATCGCCGGTCCTTGCGTCCTTGAAGGTCCAGATCTGCGGGCTGATCTCGAACTCCATGAACTCCTGCCTGAGATCATTGTCAAGGTTCGTGTAAACGTCGTGTCCTATTATTATCTGGCCCGGGCCGGCAACGGCGGTTATCTTGGCGGCCATGCTTATGCTCGGGCCCACCATGTCTATGTAGGACTTTTCCTCGCTCTTGCCGTAGAGGATCACCAGGTTGGAGCCAAAGTCGATGCCCACCTTGATGCCTATGCTCGGGAAGCCTTTCTCGCCGAAGGCCGGGTTGAGGCATTCCGAGACGATCCGCATCATCGCACGCGCGCACCTGGCGGCGTTGTCGCAGGCCTTCTTGCTGTCAAACTCTCCCGGGAAGAACGCTATGATGGCATCACCAACATACTTCAGGACGTAGCCGCCGTACCCGCTGACCACGAGCGACATCTCCTGGGAGAAGACCTGCACAATCGAGGCAAGTACGTGGGTCGGGTGCGTTATGCTCATCCTCGTTGAACCTGCTATATCGGCATAGAGCACTGCAAGCTTTACCTTGCTGTTGACGTGCCTGCGCAGAAACTTCTCGGAGAGCTCGGTTGAGGTCTCGAACTGCAGGCCGAGGTTCAGCGTTTGCAGAACCCTAGCGCGGGTTTTCTCCAGCACCACCTCGTCCTCCTTTCCGGCCAGGACCATCGTCATCACTTCACCGCGCGGCTATATGAGCGTTAATTGCTGCAGCTCCGTCACTCGATGGTGTAGAGATCTGTCCTATAACGCATCGACCTCCGCTTCCTCGAGGGCCTGTGGGCCAGCCGCTTCTTCAGCGAATCGCTCGCCTGGTCGAACATCCTTCCC
>CAYJSN010000011.1:0-56932 GCA_964373125.1 uncultured Nitrosopumilales archaeon
CCAGGTGCTTTGTACCCGATTCGATTGCCTTGAATATGCCGCCTGCCGCGCTCATCTCATGTACACAGCTCTGTACTCATTATTGTCGCGCTAGCTATAAAGATTTTGTGAATTGATTCCTAGCTTCCGGCTGCGCCGCATGCGCAATATCCGAACTCGTCTATCCTGCTGTCGCAAAAAGGGCACCGCTCTCCATATTTCACATCGGAAGCGTCCTTGCCGTACAGTCTCAGGTGCTCGTCGATCTCTTCCGGGATGCCATGATCCTTTCTCGTCCTGTCGTCAGAATCAGGCATCGTCATCACTCCTCCGGCGCTTCGCGCAGCTTCGCGATATTCTCCATGGGCATCCTCTCCCCTCCGACCACCTTTAGGTCTACAGCGATCCCGCCCTTTTCCACCGTGATTATGTTGTAATTGTTCTGGAAGAAGCCCCGCATCCTTTCGCTTGATACTGTCCCTGCAAAGGCGATCGTGAGCGGCCCCAGCTTCCATGTCCACGGCCTGTGCTTGTGTCCGCAGAGGACCAGCTCCACCCTTGCCTGGAGCGCGGTCTGGAGGACATCGCCAGCGTCCAGCACCACGATCCTGTCGCTGCCCGTGTCCGGCGCCGATATCAGGTGGTGGTGCATGGCGATGATCTTGGTTTTTTTGGGGTACTTGGAGAACGTCTTCAGGAGCCACATGTTCTGCCGGTAGCCAACCTCGCCCTCGTCCCTGTCCGGCCTAGCCGTGCCTAGCGTGGCGATTACGCAATCGTCGAACTCGTAGAGCTGTTTGGAGTGAAAGAACTTCTTGAAGAGCAGGTACCCGGTGTTCCTGTAGTCGTGGTTGCCACTCAGCACTATGATGTTGCTGCTCTTCAGCATCCCGATGTATTCCCTGGCCTCCTCGAACTCACCGAGCATCCCGTTTTCGGTGAGGTCGCCCGTTATCAGCACGGCATCGGGGTTTAGCTGGTTGACCTCCTCAACGGCTTCTTCAAACACATTCTTTCTGAATGTCGGCCCCACATGTATGTCCGAGAGCTGGACCAGCTTCATCGCTCAACTATGACGGGGCTGATATATAATAGAATCTGGCTACCGTGCGGCGCAAAATCTTAAATTCCTTGGCGCTAGTGTAGGGGCATGGTCAAGCCCCGCAAGGGCCCCGAGGAGAAGAAGCAACGAAAGAAGCTAACCAAGTGGCAGATCATACTTCCCGTCGTGCTTGTGGGAGCTGGAACAGGCGGAGCTCTGGGAATCAACTACCTGATCGCCGGCCCGCCGCCACTGGAGCGCTGCATGCCCGACGAGAACATGGGGGTCGACGCGAAGATGGAGTTCCACATCCACTCCTACATAACGGCCACGCTGGACGGACAGCCCTTTGAGGTGCCGGCCAATATCGGGATAAAGGACGACTGTATCAGGCCGATGCACACGCGCGATGCTGACGGCACGATCCACATAACCTACGTGAAGCCCGTGAAGTTCACGCTGAGCGTATTCATCAAGCTCTGGGGCCTGAACCTTGACCAGTACGACATGAAGATTTTTGTTAAAAATCCCGACGACGCAGAGTTCGGTGAGTACACCGAGCACATCAACCAGCTCGTCTTCACCAACGAGATGCGGATAAAGCTGGAGCTCACAAGCAGGTAAAGTTAAATATCATTGCACAGGCAAGGGCATCGATTTGCCAAAGGCCGCAATCATCCGTGGCGATGGAACCGGGCCGGAGCTCGTTGATGCAATGCTCAAGGTTCTCAGGGCATGCAACACGTGGGTCGAGCTGATACCCTGCGAGGCGGGCTCCGAGTGGTGGGAGAAGCAGGGAGGCGATTCATACATACCCGCCAGCACTTGGAAGCTACTGGAGGAGTGCGACGCCTGCTTCAAGGGGCCCACCACGACCGTGCCGCTGCCCACGGCGCCTAGGAGCGTGGCCGTTACCATAAGGCAGAGGTTCGAGCTTTACGCCAACATAAGACCGATCAAGACCTACGCAAGGTCGCCCAAGCAGCTGGACTTTGTATGCGTCAGGGAGGCCACGGAGGGCCTTTATGCCGGGATCGAGTTCAGGGTCGGTGACGACGCGGCCGTCGCGATACGGAAGACCACCAGGAGGGGAGTGGAGCGCATCGCCAAGAAGGGCTTCGAGGTTGCAAGGAGCCGGGGTTTCAGCAAGGTGATCGCGATCACAAAGCGGAACATACTGAAGGAGACCGACGGCCTCTTCATGGCCGCGGTCGAGAAGGCTGCGTCAGAGAACAAGGGGATCGGGTTCGAGGAGTACTACATCGACAACATGTGCCAGCAGCTGGTGAAGAACCCGGAGCGGTTCAACAAATGCGTACTCCTGAGCACGAACCTCTTCATGGACATTATATCAGAAACGGCCTCGGGGCACGTGGGCTCGATCGGCAATGTCTATTCGGGCAACATAGGTGATGACTATGCGATGTTCGAGCCCGCGCACGGGAGCGCCCCCAAGTACAAGGGCAAGAACGTCGTGAACCCGACGGCGACCGTGCTCTCGGGCGCCTGGATGCTCGAGTACCTTGGCGAGGAGGACATCTCAAGGTCGATCTTCGACGCCACGGAGCAGGTGATAAACGAGGACAAGTACGTTACCTATGACCTTGGCGGCAGCGCCTCCACCAGCCAGATGGCCGATGAGATAGCCAAGCGGGCATCGGCGATCCTGAAGCGGTAGTTATCTCACGACCAGCACCGGGCAGGGCGCATAGGTCGCAACCCCGCTCGTAACGCTCCCGAGCAGGAGCTTGGTGAATCCGGATCTGCCCCGCGGGCCTATTGCTATCAGGTCAGTGTCCTCCCTGCTGGCTGCTTCCACGATCGATCCCACGATCGACAGCGCGGCCGTGATAACCCGCGTCCTTATCCTGACGCCGGCAGCCTCGGGATATTTCTTTATCGCGTCGAACCATTTCATTGCCTGTCCCCGTACCTCCTTCTCGTACACGTCTAGCGATGCCAGGTATCTCGGAAATGCCGGAATGGTGCTGACGTGCAGAAGTGTCACTGTAGCACCGCTCATCTTTGCTAGCTGTAGCGCATACTTAGCGGTATTGAAGGAGATCTCCGAGCCGTCTACGGGCACCAGCATCTTGCGTATTCTGAGCGCCTGTTTGTTCTTTCGCGTGGCGGTGCTTCGCCTGGGCACGGAGAGCATCGCGGCCACCCGCTTCTTAAGCTTTGTCGTCTGCTGCTTGGCAGCGGTTCTGGCTGCGCGTACCAAAATTTTTTTATTAAAAAACACCATAGCAGGGCTGTGCCGACCAATCTCACGCAGGAAGCAAAGGCCAAGTGGGCCGCGGCCATAGCCGCCAAGGACCCCGCGACCAAGCTGCGCCTGCTCAGGGAGTTTTACTCGGTGATGCCGAAGCACAAGTCGACCGAGAGGCTAGAGATGTCGATCAAGAGGCAGATAGCATCGCTCCAGGGAGACCTGGAAAGGAAGAAGACAAGGAAGACCGGCAGCACTAGGCTCGAATGGACTGTAAGGAAGGAGGAGACGCTTCAGCTGGCGCTGGTCGGAAGGCTGCAGCAGGCCGTGGATGTCTTCAACGCCCTTACCGGGCTCAGGGTAAGCGTCTACGAGGCGCTGGTGAAGCCGCTCGTGGGCACCTTCAGGGCGCTCAACATAAGGGCGCAGGTGGTCCTGACCCCGCTCGACGAGACTGTCGGGGAGGAGAAGCGCGACAAGTTTGTCAGCGTCGCCCGGAATGCCGATGCGATCCTGGTAGCAATCGACGACCCTGAATACACAGACAGGGTCAGTGCCTGGTTCGGGGAACGGAATATCGACATAACGTCCAGCACCCCGAATGTCGAGCTGGAGTACACACCGCACGGCGGAATAAGGATCGTGGGCAGGTCGAAACACATCAACGAGCGTGGCGTCTTCGAGTTCCTGCGGAGCTTCAACATAAGGAACGCCGTTGTCAAGCTCTCGGGCAACGCAACGATGGACGATCTGGAGGACGCGATATTCGGGCGGATTGCAAAGCGGTCGTTCTTTCTGATCACCGGCGATCTCCGCTTCTCCAGAGGCAACACCATAAGGTTCCAGCTAGGCGACAAGGACGGCTTCCTGCAGGACCTGCTGGGGCAGATGAACCTGCTGAGGATCTTCACCAAGAAGGTCGGGAGCGAGCCGGTCGCGGAGCCGGTGCTTCTCAGCGAGGGCTCCAAGGTGATGGACCTGGCCTACAGGATCCACAAGGACTTTGCACGCAGGTTCAAGTTCGCCAGGATCTGGAGGGACGGAGCCGCGTTCAAGGTCGGGAAGGATTTCCGCCTGCGGGATTTTGATGTCGTTGAGCTGCACGTGTGGTGAATGCAGCCTCGATCACCATCAGCTCCTCGAATTCGAGCTGCTTCCTACCTGCTATGCGCGTGCTCAGGTTCATTTTCCTGATCCTGCTCACAAGCTCCTGGTGGTCTGCCACCGACGATGTAACGATCAGCATCCGTCCCTCCCTGCCCAGCAGGCGCACCGAGTCCCTTACCATCCTGAGGGTAACCTCCGTGCCTCCGGCTCCCCCGTCCACGGCCGGGTCGCTTCCCCGATCGGAGGGCAGGTAGGGCGGGTTCATCACTATCAGGTCGAACTTGATGTTGGAAACCGCGCTGGCAGAGTCGCAGCACACGAATTCCGTCTTCTTTGTCCTCTTCATTGTCTGCCCGATAGCTCCTGCGCTGATGTCTGTTGCTACAACCCTCCCGAACCTTTGCTCAAGCAGGGCCGCGATGTAACCCGAGCCCGTGCCGATTTCAAGGGCGGAGCTCCCGCTGGCATCACCCAGCACCTCCGCAAGCAGGAAGGTGTCATCCGACGGCCTGTACCAGTCTCCGCCTGACAATTTCCTCAGCCAGTCCTACCGCTTCGTCGGGGCTCAGCGTCTCGACGCGCTTCTCCGAGTCAATGTCCAACCCGATCTTCCTCATGGCCGCGCCAAGCTTCTTGCCCCTGAAGGAGAAGAGGATCTTGAGTGCCTTCACAGTATCCTGGCCGAGGCTTCGCGCCTTCCTCAGCCTGAGCAGCACCGAGTCGACCCTGGGCCTCGGCACGAAGCAGTGCCTGCCCACCGACATCAGTCGCTCGATCCCGAAGCAGTACCGTGCAAGCGCCGACACGGCCCTGTAGTTCCTGCTGCCGGCCTCTGCAAGGAGCTTGTCGGCGAACTCGCTCTGCACCAGCACGATGGCACGGTCAAAGCTCCGCTCCGCCAGCCACTCCACCGTCCTCCTGCTCCTCGAGTAGGGAAGGTTCGAGACGAAGAGGTCAAAATCATAGCATGTCCTGAAGCCGTCTCCCCTGATCAGTGTAAGGTTGGCGAAAGCAAGTTTCTTGGCTGCCTCTGCCGCCAGCTCAGGGTCAACCTCGCAGGAGATCACCCTTGCCGCCTTCTTGCAGAGCTCCGCCGTCAGGATTCCGCTCCCGGTCCCGATCTCGAAGACGACCTCCTTCCTGCCTATGCCGGCATGCTCCACGATCTTCACAAGGACGCCGCGATCAGCCAGCATGTGCTGGCCCAGGCGCTTCCGCTTGTTCATCTCCGTACGAACAGGTTCATCCTTGCGTTGCCGGAGATCTCGTCCAGTATCCTCTTCGCTATCAGCTTCTGGGGGTCCCGCAGGCCCACCCGCTTCTGCAGGTCGTCGAAGTTCTCAAAGAGCTTCTTCTCCCTCTGATCCAGTATGACCATCATGTAGGTCTTGCCTATGCCCGGTATCAGCTCGAGTGAGTGTATCCTTGGGTTGATGGGCTGGGCCATGTTTATGTAATCCACGAACCGCTTCTCGTTTGCCTTGATTACCTGCTCGATGACGATCGGGAGCTCGTCCTTCGCGGCACCCGTGAGCTTCTCGTACTCCAGCCTCCCCAGGACGCTTAGGACCTTCGTCCTTCCCTCGCGCCCTATGTAGAGCCGCTCGCTCGGTGTGAAATCCATGTTTGGTATGCCGAGTAGTTCCAGCAACGTAAGACGCTCCTCGCCCACTGCCTGTATTATCGTACCCTCTCTTCCTCTTACGGTCGAAGACCTGGCCCGTGGAGCAACATCGAGAACGTATGCATGCTCCTCATACTTCCTCGGCTGCTGTGCGCCTTCCAACTACGAACACTGCCGCCCTGCTACGCGTTCTCCTTGATTATCTTCAGCATCTTCTCAAGCGTGTCGGTCAGTATGAGCTTCTTCCATCCGAACGTGAATGCTCTGAGCTCTTCAACGCTTGTGGGCATTATGTTCACGATCTCCGTTGCCTCTTCCTCCGTCAGGCCGCACTCCTGCATTAGTTTATCTTTCATCTTCTCTGCCGTCTCTCCGGCAATCTTGGCAAACTTGGTGGTATAGTCGTACGTCCACCGCTGGATCTGGTCCATCTTGTCGGCGTCGACCTTCCCGAGGATATCCTTTACCTCTGGTAAAGTCACGAGGGTCTTCTTTGTCACGTTAACCAATCCGATCACCCTGCCGGCCGGAAGTGGTTGAACCTGCCGGTGACTGTCTTCACGCTATCGCCAACGTTGAGCTGGACCACAAGCGTCCTCCTTCCCACATTCTCCACGACCCCGACCTTTCCCTGAAACCTCCTGTGCGGCATTCCGTTGTGCTCGCTGGGGTCGATGTCGATTACCACCCTGTCCCCAGCCTTGTAATCGTGAAGCAGGTAGGAGAGACCCCTGATGACCTTCTTTTGCAAAAGATGGCGGGTCTTCCGCCTGAAGCCTCTCGATCTGGTCATTTTTACCACTATACGTTCGAATGTCTTTAATTTAACATTTGCGAGTCAGGCCTTGCTCTTCTTGGTGGTGCCTTCCTCGGGGTCTTCGACGCCCTGCTCGCTGAGGACGAAGACAACCTCCCTCTCGGGGTGGTATGGGCTGTCCACCATCCTGGCTATCCTGTTCCTCCCCGAGCGCTTCAGGTATATCCTGTAGGTACTCGTATGTGCAACCACGTGGCCTCCCGTCGGCCTGAACGGGTCGCCGAAGAAGGTATCGGGCGACGCCTGTATCTGGTTGGTCGCCACGGCTGCAACATTGTAGGTCTCGGCAATCCTCATCAGCATATGCATAAATTTATTCAGCCGCTGCTGCCTCTCCGCCAGGGTTCCCCTCCCGAGGAACTCGGCGCGGTAGTGGGCAACGGCAGAGTCGATCACCAGCAGCTTGATGTTGTTCTTCTCGATGACGCTTCCAACGTCTTCTAGGATCAGTTCCTGGTGCGCGCTGTTGTAGGCGCTCGCAACTATCACATTCTCCAGAGCCACCTGCGGGTCCAGTCCCTTCTTCTCGGCTATATGGTAGATGCGCTCCGGCCTGAAGGTGTTCTCCGTATCGACATAGATCGCCCCGGCTTCAAGCCCACCCCTCTCCTTGGGCAGCTGGACCATCACGCACAGCGTGTGGCATATCTGCGTCTTCCCTGTGCCGTACTCTCCGTAGAACTCCGTGATCGCTTGGGTCTCCACGCCGCCCCCAAACAGATCGTCGAGGCTCCTTGTGCCGGTGGAGATGCGCTCTATCGCCTGCCTGCGCTTGTAGATCTCAGTAGCAGTAACAAAATCCTTCTCGAGCTTGCCCATCTCTACGAGCTTGACCCTGGCCTTGTTGCATATCGCGGTCGCCTTGTCCAAGTCAAGGCCGGCGGCGTCGGATATGCCGTGCGGCCCTCTCACGAGGAGATCCATTATGTTGTGGATGCCTGCTTGAACCAGCTTCTGCTTCGTTACCGGCCCAACCCCCTCTATGTTCTCAAGCTCGAATTCCTCATCCATCGGGGAGTGATATTAGCGGCAAATAATAAACCTTGTTGTAAACCATATAGTTCCCAGCACATAATCCGATCTGGCTAAGATTTACGCCCCGCAAATATTTTATCTGATGCCCACAGCGAGCCAGACCCGCGACCCGATTCGCATGATTACGTTTCAGCAGAACCCGTGCAGCATTCTAAATAATCATTAGGTTTATAACAATGGCAGGAAAGCAAAAGTTGTTGCGCCTCTACACCAAGTTATCTACTATTGCGCTGCTGGGGCTGCTCTGCGTATCTGGCGTGCTTGTCGCGGGAAGCGGGCCTTCATGGCATACCTTCAAGGGCGATCCGCAGCACACAGGGCAGAGCCCCTTCAACGGGGGCGAGGTGAACACGCTCCGGTGGAACTTTCCGGCAGGGCAGCGGATCTCCTCCTCGCCGGTCGTAGGCCCAGACGGCACCGTGTACGTAGGCTCGTACGACGCAGCACTCTACGCAATCAACCCTGACGGCACTCAGAAGTGGCAGTTCAAGGCAAAGGAGATAATCGACTCCTCGCCGGCCATCGGCCCCGACGGCACGATATATTTCGGTTCATGGGATCACAACCTCTACGCCGTCAGACCCGACGGAAAGGGCATGTGGATGGCCGTCACGAGTGACCGCATATCGTCCTCCCCCACGGTAGGACCAGATGGCACCGTGTACGTAGGCTCTGATAACGGCTTCCTCTACGCCGTGAGCCCCACCGGCTCGATGAGGTGGAGCTTTCAGACGGGCGACAGGATATTCTCAAGCGCGGCCTTGGCCCCAGACGGCACCATCTATGTCGGTTCCTTCGACAACAACCTCTACGCAATCAACCCTGACGGCACTCAGAAGTGGAGGTTCGCGACGGGTAATTTCGTCTTCTCCTCGCCCGCCATCGGATCGGACGGTACCATCTACGTAGGGTCGTACGACAACAACCTTTATGCGATCAACCCTGACGGAACAGAGAAGTGGAAGTTCGCGACCGGTGGCATCGTACAGGTTTCACCGTCGATAGCTCCCGACGGCACCATCTACGTCGGTTCCTTCGACAACAACCTCTACGCAATCAACCCTGACGGAACAGAGAAGTGGAAGTTTCAGACCGGAGATCTGGTTGTCTCCTCCCCCGCGATCGATGCCGACGGCACGATCTACTTCGGCTCAGTGGATAAAAGCCTCTACGCAATCAACCCTGACGGCACTCAGAAGTGGAGGTTCGAGACCAACGCGCGGATCTTCTCCTCGCCGGCCATCGGCCCCGACGGCACGATATACGTGGGATCCGTAGACGGGAACCTTTACGCGATAGGCGAGCCGCTGGTTCTCTCCGGCGCCGAGTTTCCGATTAGCGGGTCGGTTTACGAATCGGTGGGCTACGCCGGGACGCAGCTTTATGTCGCAGATGTAACCAAAGGACCAGAGTCGCAGGGCATGAAGAGCGTCGTCATAGAGGTTGTTTTGAAGAACAACGGCGTCTATCCACGAAGTTTCGACCTCTCTGCCTTCAAGCTCAAGGATCTGGATGGCAATGAATATGCACCAGACCAGTCGAAGAGCACGCTGAAGGATGTCAGGATCCAGGCTGGTGACACTCTCAGGGGAATCCTGAGCTTCGAGGTGCCCACTGAGACCGAAGCTGGGCTGTTGATCTACCAGGACGTTAGGGGCGCGAGGCTCAACGTGAACTTGGGGAGCGAGAAATCTCCGCCGAGTGCCGTGCCCGGCAGCGCACTAGAGCCCGGCTCCAACAAGGGCAAGAAGATCGTGGTCAATAAGATCGAGTTCACGATACTTGATGAAAGATTCGACGCAAGCTCAGGCCAGTATGTCGTGCGAGTCTCCCTGAAGAACATCAGCGGGAATGCCGTCGCGTACGATCAGGCGCACGCATACGCGAAGGATGTCGCCGGGAACGTTTACACGCCCCGAGAGGGCGAGTTTCGCGGAGAGCTCGAACCGGGCCAGAGCGTCAAGGGTGATATTGTGTTCGAGGCGCCCGGCGACATCGATAGATTCATCTTCGTTTATGATGACGAGGGGCTCGGCACAATGATCACGGTCCCGGAGTTTCCGCTGCACCCGATTCTGATAGCGGGCTCGGTATCGATGGTTATGGCGCTGGTAGCCTACAGGCTCGGAAGGAGAAACCCGCTCTTACAATAATGCTGGATGCCGGGCTACCGTCTTCGCCGCCAGTTCTGGCCCATCTCTCTCTTGAGCTTGAACCGCTTGAGGAAGTTGGCCTTGTTCCTGATCCGCGCGACCGGGCTTCGCCTCTGCTTGGCCTCCAGCTTGGGCGTCTGGCTTCTAACCTTGCCAGCCTTCGTAAGCGAGCCGTGTGTTGGCATGCAGATTCAACCATTTACACGGTATTTGTAGTTTGTGCTGCGGAGATTAAAGTGCTAGCAGTACCCGGCCTTTACCTTCTCGATCGCGGCCTCGTGCTTCGGCCCCTTCCTCCGGGCGAACTTCTCCATGCTGCTCAGGGGGACCGTGCCGAGGCTCCTCGCAAGTCCCGTGAAGAAGTACCTCCTTATGGGGTCGTTCTGCCCGACCTTGTGCATGAACTTCGTTATGCCGTACTTGAAGTTGTGCTGCCAGGTCTTGTACATCACGGCAAGCTTGCCCGGGTCCATGCTGTTGCCGATGTCGTAGAACTTGGACTTCTCCAGCAGGCCGATCGGAACGAAGGTCAGCGGCGTGACCGTGAACTTGGAGTCAGGCTGCTCCGCTTCTAATTCATGGATCAGGTTCACCGTCTCCCAGCTGTCCTCCTCGGTCTCGTCGTTGTCCAGCCCGAGTATGAGCGTGAAGGCGGGCACCCAGTAGTGCTCGTTAAGCACCTTTACGCCGCGCTTGACGACCCAGTGCCATTCTGCCGGCTTGAAGGGGGCAAGCTTCCTGTCGGCGTACTTGCCGATCAGCCTGATGCTGCCGGTCTCGAACCCGCACTGGATCCCTATGTGGTTGCCGGGGCCGGACCTTATTATCTTGGAGATCCTGGGAATCAGCTCCTCGTCGGCGATGGCGCCCGCAAGCGTTCCATGCGTCGGGTTTGTGTGCTCCACGCCGGTATCCATTATCGCTTGGAAGAGCTCGACGAGGGCATCCCTGTTGGGGCTCATGTCCTTTGTAGTCCTGGGGTTCAGCCCGTAAACGAAGATGTCGTCGCTGTGGATCCACGCGTTTCGCAGGCCGCCCTTCTTCATGTTGACCTCGATCTCGCGCTTGACCTTCTCCGGCGGATAATATCTTAGCGGCCGCAGGGTCACGTCACAGAACTTGCAGCCCCTCCCGCACCCCCTCATGACCTCGACCATGCCGTGGATGCTGGGCTCGACTATGTCCGGGATCTCGTCAACCGATGGTTCGTCCCAGTAGTGCAGGAACCTTCCGTAGTGCTTCCTTCCATCGCCGTTGCCGTTAAACTCTTTTATCTCAACCTTGAAATCGCTCTTCTTGAACGGGTTTGCTTGGTCCAGCTCGCCCGCGATGAGCGAGTCGAAGAACCTCGGTGCAACGCCGTCGAGCTCGGGCGCGATCCCTCCCAGCTCGCCCTCCACTATTGCGTAGAGGCCGTACTCCTCGATCTTCTTCGGGTCGTAGTTGTACTGCCACGTGCCGGAGGCGCCCGCGATCACCTTTGCCTTGCTGCCGTTGCGCTTCTTCGCCTCGTTTATCTTCCTGTGCAGCTCGGCGCAGTAGAACTCGTCATAGGACACATGCCTCCTGCCGTAGGTGAACGTCATGGTGACCGGGCCCATTCCCAGCGGGTCCATCTCGTGCGTACCGACAACCTCGGTCTCCGGTCCTATAAACCTGTCAACATGGTCAGGGTGTGCGATAACGACATCCTCCCTCCTGTAGCCGCCCTTTATCAGGCCTGCCTCGAGCTTGCGCAGGCCGTAGGGAGCAAACCTTGCAATGCCGTTGTCGTGAGCTACGGGGTTGCAGATAAAGTCGAAGAGTACCCTCGGTGTAACTTGGTTGCGGAGGAGCCAGTACCAGAAGCCCGACGTGCGCTTCTCATCGAGCGCCGGTGCGCAGCCGAAGAACGAGGCTAGGGAGATCCCTCTGTAAGTAGACATTAGAGTTCGATCTGCCGTTAGAACGACCTTGGGATGGCCCAATCTGTTTCTAGAAGCAATGAATGTCGGCGTGATATAAGACTTACGAACTATTAATGCGGTGAAAGGTCGGAATCCGCTACCACATCGGGCCGAGCCTGCCTGCCTTGTCTCTGGCGTTTACACCGAATTCAGGCAGTTTGAGGACTTCTTGGCCATCCATGACCGGACCGTCCTTGCACACAAGGTACCTGTCTATGCAGCAGCTGCAGCAGATCCCGATCCCGCACTTCATCAGCCTTTCCAAGCTGGCCTGCGCCGGGATCTCGTTCTCGGCCGCGATCTCGAGCACCTTCTTCATCATCCGCTCCGGCCCGCAGGTGTAGACCATGTTGAAGCTGTTCTTCTTCGCCTCCCGGGCGGCTGCATCGGTCGCGAGCCCTTTCATGCCGTAGCTGCCGTCCTCGGTGGTGACCACGACCCTGCCCCTGACCCTCCGCAGCAGGTCCTTTGCGAGCTTTTCAAAGACGACCTCGTCCTTGGTTCGCGATCCCATGATCAGCGTGACCTTGCTCCTTTTATTTTTGACAAGCGCTCTGGCGAGGCGCATCAGTGGCACCAGCCCGGTTCCGCCGCCGACCAGCAGCACCCTGCCCGTCTTCAGGTCGAAGGAGTTCCCGTAGGGACCACGTATCCCGAGCATGCTCCCGGCTCCCATGTTGTAGAGTGCGGTGGATGAGACGCCGTGCTTTCTTATCGTGAGCGCCGCGTATCCATCGCCGGCGATCATGACGCTCATAGGGAGCTCGTCGATGCGCGGCAGCCAGACCATCGCAAACTGCCCGGGCCTCGCATCGGCACACATCTGGTCCCTGAACCTCAGCGTCCTTATCGTGGGGCTCTCCTCGATTATCTCCTCAATCCTGACGATCCGCATCCGGTCAGGACTTGTGCGCAAGACCAATCAACTCCTGCACGCTCTCCATTCCTTTCTTATCAAGGAATCGCCGCATACCCTTTGTGACGCTGTTAAACGCGTTCAGCCACTTCTGCCCGATCGCGCTTCCGATCTGCACCGCGCTGGCGCCTGCCAGCATGAACTCCACTGCGTCCTCCCAGCTGGACACGCCGCCGCACCCGATCACCGGCAGGCCGGTGCCCTTGGATATCTCGTAGACGCATCTTACAGCCACTGGTTTGATCGCGGGGCCGGAGAGGCCGCCTATCCTGTTGCTGAGCACCGGGATCCCGGTCTCGATGTCTATCGTCATCGCCCTTATCGTGTTTATGGCCGTTATCGCGTCAGCACCCGCGTCCCTGGCGATCCTCGCGGTCTCGACGATGTCGCTGGCCCCTAGGCCTACCTTGACAATCACGGGTTTTCTGGTGTTGGCTTTCATGCTCTTCACGATCCTATCGACCAGCTCGGGATCGTCGCCGACCTCCAGCCCCACCTTGGCAACGTGCGGGCAGGAGAGGTTCAGCTCGTAGCCCAGGATGTTCAGCTGGTCGAACTTCTTCGTCATCGAGACAAACTCGTCCTCGGTCGAGCCCACAAGGTTCACTATTATCGGGACGTTCTCGTTGCTCCTGATCTCGTTGGCGAAAAAGTCCACGCCCGGGTTCGAGAGCCCGACCGCGTTGATGTAGCCGCACCCGACATTGACAACGGTCGGGTTCTTGTAGCCTTCGCGCGGCTCGACGCTTATCGATTTTGTGACGACCGCGCCCGCGCCGGCCTCGTAGACGCGTTTGAGCACCTCGTAGGATATGCCCAGTATGCCCGATGCGAGCATGGTCGGGTTTCTGAGCTTGAGCCCGGCAACCTCCACCGGGAGCTCAGCAGAATCCTTCGCCATTGCGCCTACCATCCACGTATAACAATATAACAGTTAAGCCTTCTCTGCAAGTATAACCTGCCGGCGGTGCTAGCTTTTTTAATGGCTGCATACTAGTTGGGCTGTTGCCCAGATGCAAGCTACTTCTGTTGGAGACCGGCGTGGTAGCCCTCGACGAGGGAGACAGGGTAATCGAGTCGCTCAGGTTCGACGCCGATTCCATGGCCCGCTCCTACATGGATGTGAGGAACGGCGTTGCGTCTGACAGGCTTATCCAGATGGTCGAGGGCCTGAAATCAAGAGGCTATTCCGGCGCGACGAACGAGGAATCACTGCTCGCGATGCTGAGGGAGCACGGGCTCGAGGCTTCGCTGATCGCCAGTGACGAACAGGTCGCGCTGCAGGAAAAGAAGGTCGGCATAATGCTCGAGGCGAAGTTTGCTCCGAGCGAGTTCGAGGCAATGAACCTCCTGAGAAGGTTCGCCATCGACCTCTCCTCGATCAAGGTTGCCCAGGTCTCGGCCAAGCGTGACCAGCACGTGATCCAGTCAGTGAACGCGCTTGACGAACTTGATAAGATAACCAACATCATGGGGGCACGGGTTCGCGAGTGGTACGGCCTGCACTTCCCCGAGCTTGACGGGATGGTGCAGAGCCTCACCGCCTACTGCCAGATCGTGAGCAGGGGCGGGTCCAGAAAAAACATCGACGACGCCCTGCTGGCAGACGCGGGCCTGCAGGATAAGGCTGATACCATACTGAGGGCTGCAGGGACGAGCAAGGGCGGCGCGATAACAGATGAAAATTTCCGCGTACTCCAGAGGATGGCAGAGCACACCAACCATCTGAGCGCCCTGCGCGATTCGCTGACCACGCACTTGGAGATGGAGATGGATACCGTGGCACCGAATGTGAAGGAGATACTCGGCTCGACCATCGGCGCCAGGATCATAGCCAAGGTCGGCAGCCTAGATCGGCTAGCGATGCTGCCCGCGAGCACGATACAGGTGCTCGGCGCAGAGAAGGCACTATTCAGGGCCCTGAAGAGTGGCACCAGGCCGCCCAAGCACGGCATAATCTTCCAGCACACGCTGGTGCACTCTGCCCCGAAGTGGCAGCGGGGCAAGATCGCTAGGGCGATAGCCGCGAAGGTGGCCATGGCGGCGAGACTGGACGCGTACAGGGGCACGAAGGACCCGACGCTGCTTGCAAAGCTGAACCAGAGGATCGAGGAGATCAGGGAGAAGTACAAGGAACCGGTGGAGCGCGAGGAGGGCGAAGAGGAGGGATGGCGAAGAGAGGCGCCCAGAATGCGGATGGGGGGTAGGCAGGGGTGGAGAGAAGGCAGAAGGGAGCGCAGAGGATTCGGTGGAGAGCGCAGAGGGTTCGGCAGAGAGCGGAAAGAGTTTGGTGGAGAACGAAGAACGTTCGGTGGAGAGAGGAAAGAGTCTGGTGGAGAGCGGGGAAAGAAGAGGGGATGGAGAGGGCACAGGAGGCGCGGGCGGGAACGAAGGAAATCCAGAAGGAGATGATCCGCTCTGGCCGCAGAGGGGGACGAAAACGTACGATGGCTAGAGGTCGGTGGAGAGCGAAGGATCTGCACCAGAAACTTTGCGAAGGGGGTCGATGTTTACGGCGAGCGCTTGGTCAAGGTCGGCGATTCTGAATACAGGGTATGGGACCCATTCAGGAGCAAGCTCGCGGCCGCGATAATCAACGGCCTGAAGCGAATCCCGATAGGATACGGTAGCAAGGTCCTTTACCTAGGCGCCTCGACCGGCACGACCGTTAGTCATGTTTCGGATATAGTTGGGAGCGGCGGCCTGGTCTTTGCGGTCGAGTCGGCTCCCAGGGTAGCGAGGGAGCTGATAGAACGTGTCGCAAAGCACAGGCCCAACGTGATGCCGATAATCGGTGACGCAAGGAAGCCTAACGAATATTTCTCCATGACCGGCAGGGTTGATGTTGTTTACTGCGACATAGCGCAGGCCGACCAGACGGAGATCGCGATCAAGAACTGCCGGGCATACCTGAAGAGCGACTGCTACCTGCTGCTGGTTGTCAAGACCAGGAGCATCGATGTCACGAAGGAGCCCAGGGATGTTGTGGACGAGGAGGTTGCCAAGCTCAGGGCCGGCGGGTTCGGCGTGGAGCAGACAATCAACCTGAAACCCTTTGACAAGGACCACGCCATGGTTCTGGCCAGATACCCGGCCTGATCAGGATTTCCTGGTTCTGACGCTCGCATGCCGCTTCGAGAGCTCGACCAGCAGCTCCCTCAGGGGCCTCCAGGAACGCCTCGCAAACGATGGCGCCTTCCGCTTTGAGCGAACCCACCTCCTGACGAATCTCATCGTCCTCACATCGGAAGGATAGCCCGACCCCACACGCCCGTGTTTCTTTCTTATCTTGATCATCTCCCTGTCCCTGTTGACCTTGGCAATTATCGATGCGGCCGAGACCGCGATGTTGTTCGCATCCGCGTGGTGCGAGGAGTTTATCCTTGCCCGGCACCGCAGCATCGACATTATCGTCCTGCCGAACCGCTCCGGTATGACATCGCACGAATCAACATACGCAACGTCGGGCCTCAGCCTGTTTATGATGCCGGCAAACGCGTCTGCCTCCAGAACGTTGAGCTTCCTCCTAGACACGAACCGATCCACCGTTCTGGGCTGAGCTTTGTACACATAATAGCTGTCTGCAAGCCTGAGTATCTTTCTGTATAACCGTTCCCTTGCCTCGGGCGAGAGTTTCTTAGAATCCTTGACCCCGGCCTCGCGCAGCCCGTCCAGCTTGGACGCGTCTATCGCGATGCCAGCCACGACCAGCGGGCCGAGGAGCGAGCCCCTGCCGGCCTCGTCAACGCCAGCGACTAGCATCTGATCTCACCTAGCAATAGATCCGGGGCTTTATTTCTATTCTGGAGGTCTACGTCGATCGAAAAGATCGCTCGTTTTCGGTACTCGTTTATGAGCGGGTGATCCAGTCTCTTATGCACGACTACGATCACGGGCTTCTCCAGCCCGAGCATCTGCCTGGCGCACTCGACGAACTCCTTCGACCTGAACTCCATCGGCCCGAGCTCGTCGCATATGATCACGTCGGCATTCCTGATCGCATCGTTCAGCACATCTGCGGCAAACCTGCAGCCCTCGAGGTCAACGAAGTACTTGCCGATTCGCGGGCCTGCCCCCACCGTCGATGAGAGCGAGGCGCTCCTTCCTGTCATAAGATCGATGAACTCGAAACCTATCCTCATGTTATCCTGCCTAACCTCCCTGGAGATCACGCCCCCGACCTTGACCCTCTGCTTCAGGGCATCGTAGACGCGCAGTACAACGGTGGTCTTTCCGACTCCCGGATTGCCGGTCACAAGAAAGATCGTCATAATCCGCCTGATATTCACGCATCGGGATTTAAGAATTCAAACACACCAACG
The DNA here is from genome assembly GCA_964373125.1 of uncultured Nitrosopumilales archaeon. Lineage (GTDB taxonomy): Archaea > Thermoproteota > Nitrososphaeria > Nitrososphaerales > UBA213 > CAYJSN01. The sequence goes on from CAYJSN010000011.1 coordinate 17,154, forward strand.
CAGCAACTTTCAGGACTGATTATCAGAGATGAGAATCGATCTACCACCTAATAGGAATGTTCGCGCATCTATTACCGTGGTGAAAATGAGCCTGATAAAGATACTTGGATTCGTGGCTTCACGTGGAGCCAAGAATAGGACCGAGCCATGGGAGCTGAGAGCCTCCAAGCTTGGCGCCTTGGCGTTGGCGCTGGGTCTGCTCCTATTCATAGGAATCATAAGTTTCATCGGCCTAGCACTGACAACCGAGATCAGTATTGAGGCCGTGATGATACTGACCCTTCTGGTAGGCATACTCCTGATCCTTGTCTTTGCCTATGTGGAAGGTTAGCCCGGGCACCGTAGCTAAGGCTTTTATGTTATTTGTCCGCATATACATTGTATGGTCGAGGACTTCCTGCTGGTTGTTAACGAGAAACGCCTGCGCTCCAAGATGAAGGCGCTGCGCGCATTCTACAAGGACATCGAGGTCAAGGGCAGGTCGGAGATCGAGCGTGGCGAGATAATAATGCACCTGGACTACTTTGCGAGGATCCTCCAAGAGCTGGGCAAAAAACATGATGCAAGGCCGCTGGCCGAGGAAGGCCTCCGACACGTAAGAAATTACAAGGCCGAGCTCGCAAAGGCGGAGCCCGACCCCGGCGTGATGAACCAGTCCTACCTTGGCCTAAGGAACGTTCTCTTCGCACTGATGCCGGCAGTGTGATTGTAAGGTTCTTATCTCAAGCAGCGGAGATCTCTGCCATGCAGGCGGATGCAGAGCTGCAGGAGGTAACGGAGGGGCGCACCAAGCTTCTGGTGCCGCGCGGTTCCCTGAGCGAGCCGGTCCCGTCGCGCAGCCCCGCCTTCTTCAACCCAAACGCTAGGCTCAACCGGGATCTGTCGATTGTCGCCTACAAAGCGTATGCGTGCGGGGCGGGCAACAGGACGATGGCCGATGCGCTGGCCGGGGTCGGTTCCAGATCGGTGCGGGCAGCGGTGGAGGTGGGTGAGCTCGAGCACGTCTACATCAACGATGCAAACCCGCTGGCCATAGACATCTCACGTAGATCAGCCGCCCTGAACGGCGTGGAGCACAGGTGCGAGTTCAGCGTGAACGAGGCATGCAGATTTCTTATCGAACACTCGGCTAGGGGCTCTAGGTTTGGGATCGTGGATCTGGATCCCTTCGGGACGCCTGCGCTCCACACCGATTGCGCGGTAAGAGCGGTGAGCGACGGCGGCCTGCTCAGCGTTACCGCCACCGACACGCCAGTCCTCTGCGGGATATACCCCGACGTGTGCGAGCGGCGGTACTACGGCAGGTCGATAAATACGGAGTACGGAAACGAGCTCGGCCTCAGGCTGATGCTCGGCCTGATCTCGATGACGGCCTCCAGGCTCGAACGCGGCATAAGGCCGGTCTTCGTGCAGAGCACCAGGAACTACCTGCGTGCGTATGTCATCGTCAATGAGGGGAGCGAGCATGCCGACGCGATGCCGGGCAAGCTGGGCCTGATTCACCACTGCGCCTCCTGCGGTTCAAGATCCTACAGCAAAGGAAGGAGCGATTGGAACAGGGTTTGCGATCTATGCAAAAGCTCGATGAAGACTGCTGGCCCGCTCTGGATGGACGGCATCTTCGACGTGGAATTTCTTGACAGCATGGAAGAAGCACTGCTGCACTGCACTGTAGATAAGAGGTGCGGCATCATACTATCGCTCGCCAAGGAAGAGGCAGGCATGCCGCCAACCTATTTCTCGGTCGACCGCGTCTTCAAGAGGCTGAAGGCGGCACCGGTACCAATGGCAAGAATAATCGAGAAGCTGCGCGGCTCGGGGTTCACGGCGTCAAGGACAAGCCTGCGGCCAATCGGCTTCAGAACCGATGCCACCAGCGACGAGGTTTGCAGGGTGCTAGGAACCCCTGAAGCCTAGGCAGACAAGATATAGCTCGCTGCTCTCCTTCCTGCTGGACTTGGGTTTGTTCAGGCGCACCGTCCCGAACTTTTTCTTCAGTTCTTCCCTCAGCTGGGCGAGCATCTCTCCCTCGAAGACTTTCAGCACCGCGCTGCCGTTCTTCGCTAGTATCTTCTCCGCCAGCGCCAGGGCCCTCTCCGTGAGCGAGATCTGCTTGGCGTGGTCCAGCTGCCAGACCCCGGATATGTTTGGCGCCATATCCGAGATGAGAACGTCGACCTTCCCGCCCATTTTTTGCAGGATCTTCTCGGGCAGGGTTTCGTCTTCCACGTCGCCCCTGATGAACTCGACGCCCGGCAGCGGTTCGATCGGTCTCAGGTCCACGCCCAGAACCCTGCCTCTGGGGCCGACTATCCTGCTCGCCACCTGGAGCCAGCTGCCGGGCGCAGAGCCGAGGTCCACCACATACATGCCTCGACGCATAACGTGGAAAGAATTGTTTATTTGGAGCAGCTTGTAGGCGGCTCTGCTCCGGAACCCTGCCTTCCTAGCCGTCTTCCTGTAATGGTCCCGTTTAGCCTCTTGCAATCGCATATTTTTTGGGAGCCGGTTCCACGATGCTGTTGTTTGGCTGTTCGCTCTTTGTAACTTCCTCTAATATCCAGTTCTCTATAAGCAGACATGTGTTGGGGCTCACGGTTCCATCGGTGGAGCACATGTGCTCGACCGGGCACGTCAGGCAGGGAGCCTGCTCGATGGCAGACGTATCAACAGGCAGTCTTAACGCCGTCAGCTTGTACGTCCACCTGCCGTTCTCGAGGATCTTCTCCCTGGTGATAAGAGCCCGCCTCTCCAGCCTGATGGCTATCCTTGAACCATCCCTGCTCGTAAGGCTCAGTTCCTTCCAGAGCTCGCTCTGCAGCACCCCGCCCTTGCCGTTCTCTACTACTAGGCGAAAAACCTTGGAAGTTAGATCTTCGATCCGTTCCTCGTCATCCAAAACCGAAACCCAGTGGGTAATGAGATTTACTTGTAAATAATTGTTTAGGTCGCCTTCACCGGTTTACATCAAACCGATCAGTTAATATCAGACGAATGGAGCGGGCGGCCAAGATTATTAGCAACACACCACTTTCAGGCTTTGATAGCAAATCTGATGACTTAGTTCCGGTCGCAGGTTGAGGTTCGTATAGCTTGGCGTAACCCCGTCAGGCTCACAGAATCGGGGGGCCAGCATGAGACCGGGCCGAACCCTGGACCCGCAATCCGTCACCAAAGATGCCGCGGCGTCCCGAATCTCATGGTTGCGCGCGTGAGGCTGCACGCTGCATGAGAAGAAATAAAAGGGATATACACTCAATGCTAAAAAGATGGGCCTTAGCAAGACAACCCTCGTCATCCTAACTCTGGGTCTGGTTGCAAGTCTGGTTGTACCGCCTGCCTATGCACAGCCAGCAGACACAAGCCCGCTGGTCGCGGTCACAGGTATGATATGGAAGGGTGCAGCCGTTGTTAAGATCGACAACAATCCGGACAATATCTATGAGATAAAACTTGTCTGGCTCACGCTGCAGAACGGCGCGATCGATTCCTTCCAGCCAATGGATGGCTGGAGCGCCGAGATCGGCTCAAGCTCCAACACAATCCAGTTCAGGGCAGAGACCGACCCTATACTGCCCGGCGAGTCGGTGAAGTTTGGAATCAAGTCAGACCAGTCCGCGCCGATCTTCAAATGGATAATTCTTGACGATAACGGCGACGAGCTCGGCAGCGGCATGCTCGACGTTGCCAAATCCAGCGAGGAGCTAGGTAAGAAGGAGGAGGCGCTGGCCAAGAAGGAGGAAGAGCTGAGGAAGAAAGAACAAGAGCTGCTGAAGAAGGAGCAGGATCTCCTGAAGCTGGAGAAGCGGCTTGCTCAGCTGGAGAAGCTGCTGAAACAAGGACAGGAGGAGAAGGAGAAGCCTCCGGTTCCAAACGTTCCTCCAAAGATCAGGATCAAGCCGGACGTTGTGGAACCGGGCAAGCCCGTGAAGATAATCGGGCAGGGTTTCACGCCGAACTCGAAGCTGACGGTCCTGCTTGACGGCAACCAGCTCGCAAGACTCAACATCAATTCCGACGGCATCGTCAAGGCCAGGATACTGTTACCGGATCAGACCGTCAAAGGAGCTCACCAGATCTCGGCCTCGGATGCTGAGGGAAGAGCTGCGAATATCTCGCTACAGGTAGAGATAGACGTCACGATCGTACCGCTGACCGCAGGTGTGGAGAAACAGGCGTACACGCCGGGCGAGCTGGTGAAGATAACCGGAACGGCCGGGCCTGGGACGGCTGTGCAACTCAAGGTCCAAAACCCCACTGGATTAACGATACTCTCAATCGCTGTTCCCGTGGACAAGGACGGCAAGTACGCCGCCTTCATACCGCTCAGCTCTGACGCAACTGCCGGGCAGTACCAGATACTGGTAACGCAGGAGGATCAAAAGTTCGAGACGTCATACTCTGTTCAGACAGTAGGGATATTCGATCTGACCGTGATCACGGACAAGTTCGAATATTACCGTGGCGAGAACGTGATCGTTTCCGGCAAGACACTGCCGAACAAGGAAGTGGTCGTGTCCATATTCGGGCCAGACGGCACCGAGCTCAAGAATAGTGCTGTGGTCGCTGACAACACCGGCAGTTACAGCGTGTCGATGCCCGTGCAGCAAAAATTCCCTCTGGGCGAATACTCTGCCGTAGTCAGGCTGGGCAATGAAACGATCTCGATCGCGTTCAGCGTGGTTCCTGGCTCGGTCGCGCTGAGCATCAGGACCGACAAGGAGACCTACGGAGCGGGCGAGCTGGTCAGGATAAGCGGGAAGGGGAAGGCCAACGACAAGATAGATCTGATAATAAAGCTCCCTACTGTGGATGAGGTGAAGATGTCTGCCATCACCAAGGACGATGGCACGTATACTGCCATATGGCTGGTCTCGTCGGTGGCAAAGCCCGGCAGGTACGTAATCACCGCACAGCAGGGGGACGAAACGGTTACAACCGCGTTTGTTGTGACCACCTAGGCCTCTGATGCTGGATCGGAGGAACCAGTCTAACCTATGTACGACAGGTTGGACTTGTCGAAATCCTTGATCAGCTCGAAATCGGTGCCGAACTTTTGTATCGCGATGTTCCTGAGCTCGGGATAGAGCGACGAAGGGTCGTCCCTGGCCATCCTTGTGGCAACGTGATCCCCACCAAGAAGCGAGTGGCACATCTCGTAGGTGAGCTCCCTCACCCTGAGCTCGTCCGTGATGCCCAGGCTGTGCAGGTACTCATGCGCCAGCACGACGAATAGGTAGGAGTTGTACTCCTCGGCGGTCTTTGTCAGAGTCTTGATGGCCGCCAGTATGTACCTGTTGACGACGATCGAGTTGGATCCCATCACGTGGTATGCTCCCACGAATCTCGGCATATTCTGCAGGATGAGGTTCAGGCCCGCCCTCCTCATCTTGAACTTCTCGTAGATCGCCGCCTTCACGAGCTCAAACGCATCGTTGAAGTTCTGCAACCCCCGCACCTTCTGTATGTAATCTGGCATCCATCTCAATATTGTCACATTACGATATAAATCTGTTAGGCGGTGCGCATCTTTGCAGAAGACAGGCCCGGTCGATCGGCGTGCTTCTGGCAAAGGGCAAAAGACTTTTTACTCCTCCAGAGGATGGCTATGTCGTGAACCTGAAATCGCTGATACGTGATTTTCCAGATTTTCCGAAGAAAGGAATAACCTTCAGGGACATAGGCCCCATCTTGAAGGACCCACAGGCCATGCGGTACGTGCTGGAAATGTTCCACGAGATCTACGGAAAGAGGAAGATAGATCTGATAGCAGGCATCGAGTCCAGGGGCTTCATATTCGCCTGCGCGCTTGCGCTGAGGTTCGGAAAAGGGTTTGTGATGATACGCAAGCAGGGCAAGCTTCCCGGCAAGACGCTGAACCTGCAGTACGATATAGAATATGGAAATGCAACGATGGAGATCCAGCACGACGCGATCGGCAATGGCGATAACGTCCTCATCGCGGACGATCTCATAGCCACGGGGGGCACCGCAAAGGCCGCTGCGGAACTGGTCGAGCGGCTCGGCGGCAACGTGGTCGGCTTTGCGTTCGTCGTGGAGCTCTCTGACCTGAAGGGCAGGGAACTCATCAAGAACTACGAGGTTCACTCGCTGGTGACCTACTGATGACCGAGCATGCAGAGATAGCTGTGATCGGCGGCACAGGCGTCTACGATCCCGGCATGTTCGAGAAGAAGCGCGAGATCAAGGTTCACACCCCCCACGGCGACACGTCCGACCTGATAACGATCGGCACCTATGCCGACAGGAGTGTGGCGTTCCTGCCCAGGCACGGAAGGAACCACAGGATCCCACCGCACAGGATCCCCGCGCGGGCAAACATCTGGGCCCTGAAGCAGCTCGGCGTGCAGAGGATACTGGCGCCGGCCGCGGTGGGAAGCATGCGTATGGAGCTGAAGCCCGGACATATAGCCTTCCCAGACCAGTTCGTTGACTATACGAAATCGAGGGAGTACACATTTTACGACGGCGGCGAGGTCTGCCACGTCTCCGTTGCGGACCCGTTCTGCCCGGAACTTAGGGAGACTGCGATCGGCACCGCCAAGCATCTTGGTCTGGAGGTTCACGAGCAAGCAACCTATGTATGCATCGAGGGGCCACGCTACTCGACACGCGCCGAGTCGCGGTTCTTCAAGGACTTTGTAAAAGCAGACGTTATCGGGATGACGCTTGTGCCAGAGTGCGTGCTCGCCAGAGAGGCCGAGATCTGCTACCTCTCGATAGCAACGATAACCGACTACGATGTCTGGGCCGAGAAACCCGTCAGCAGCCGGGAGGTCATAGAGACTTTGCAGAAGAACGTGCAGAACACTAGGAAGCTGCTGATGGAACTGGTACCGAAGATCCCCCCGAAGCGGGAGAGATGCTCCTGCGGCGAGGCCCTGAAGGACGCGAAGCTGTAAACGTTATTTAGGCTCGGCATCGGGCATGATCATGTCGCCCTCTACCATCTTCCGCTGCGCCCTTATTATAACCTGCTCGGGGTCGAGGCCCATCTTCCTTATCCGTTCCTCGTCCTTCTTCGTGAGCTTTATGTTCACGTTGTGCCCGCCTACGCGGCCAAAGGCGATCGCCCTGAACTTTATCTTCTCGCCCCTGACGGTGAGGTAGCCGCTCACCTTGCTGGAGATCAGGCTGCCTGCAGCCTTTGTAACGTATACAGTCAGGTCCTCGTCGCTCAGTCGATCTCGACCTCTTTGTTTACCGACTGGTCGACCATCAGCAATCTGTGCTTGTCGTCGCCGCGGATCCCATAATCTGATATATCGAGCTCGGCCTCCCGCTCGGCGCACCGGTGCTTCAGCTTGTCGTCCTTCTTCACCTTCACCAGGGCCCACCTCTCCTTGAACTGCTTCAGGCCGCAGACCAGCACTGCCCACCTCTCGCCCGGCCCCAAGCTGGGCATGCCGATCTCTGGCGACAAATCCACTACAGCAAGCTGCTTCTCCTCCGCGGCCATCTTCAGGCACTTTGTGCACCTCCAGACGTCGACCGCGCCGATCGTCTGGTTCTGGTAGCGGATGTTAACGACGCCGAGGTAGACGTTGCTGTGGTTGCATTCCTGCGGCATATCGCTACCTATAAGCGCCTGTTATTTAGTCCTTGCATCCTCGTACGCCTTTTCAAGCAGAGCCGCAAGCTGGTCAACGACGGCGTTGCGCTTTACCTCGATCTTCTTTGCGTAGCACATCATCCTGTAGATGTTTGTCACAGCGAATCTGGGGTTGAGTGCTTCGTACTCGGATCCAAACTCGACGCAGGCACCCTTCTCCACCAGGCCGGAGACTGCATTCTCCACAGAGCTGGCATCAAGTTTCAACGCATCGGCGATCCCGTTCTTCGGCATCCTGCCGCGCGACAGGAGCAGCATGTACACCCTGGCCTCATCTCTAGGCACGCCGAGCTCCGATACCATCTTCTCCTCGGCGTTGCGGAGCGAACTCACGATCCGAGCTTTGGCTGCTCGCTAATTAAAGATTGGCGCGCGCATCTGCCGACCGTATTGAATTAAATACCAATGCGTGGCTACGATGCAGCTATGCGTCTGCTTGTCGGGATTAGCGGCAGTTCCGGCGTGGCATATGGTGTAAGGATGCTCGAGGTGCTGAAGACCCTCAAGGTCGAGACGCACTTGGTGATAAGCAGGTGGGCCGAGGAGTGCATAAGGCTGGAGACCGACAAGAAAATATCCTATGTCAGATCGCTCGCAAAGTATGTTTACAGCAATGACGACTTGGCCGCAAGGCCTTCCAGTGGCTCCTACATGATGGACGGCATGGCCGTCATACCGTGCAGCATGAAGACCCTCGCGAGCATAGCCGGCGGCTACGAGGACACGCTCATCTCTAGGGCGGCGTCCGTGGCGCTGAAGGAGTCACGAAAGCTCGTGCTGGTTCCGAGGGAGACACCGCTCACGGCAATCCACCTCTCGAACATGCTGAAGCTGGCAAGGATGGGAACCGTGATCCTGCCCGCGATGCCCGGCTTCTACCACAGGCCGAAGAACGTCGACGAGCTGCTCAACCACATAGTGGGGAAGATCCTCGACCAGTTCGGCATCGAGCACGCGGTCTTCAAGAGATGGGCCGGCACGGAAGTAGCCTGATCCCTAATCCTCGCTGACTATCTTGATCTTCTTTGATACCTTGAAGGAGAGCCCCATCGTGATGTAGACCACCACGCTGACTATCAGGCCGGTGAGCATGCTGCCCGTGTACTTCCAGGCAACCAGGAAGGCGACTATCGCGGGGACGCTGATGATCAGGGCAACGATCGTGCCTGCGGCGAACATGCCCCTCCTAGGAACCTTCTTCGGCTCGGAATCCTTGGAGGCACCACCCACAGGTTAACGATTCCACGCGCAATTGATATAAAGCTTGGCGCAGCGGGCGGCCTCCAGTTCTCATGGGCAGCCAAAAGCAGTCGGCGAAGATCCCGGATCGATCAGGGATTAGTTCTTGCGGCGAAAAAACACAAAATGGTTTATAAATGTGGGTTGGAAGAAATGAGTACTGGAGACTGATCAAGTTAACCAAGTACAAGAGGCGCTATTCTTATGACAGGTCGATGGAGTTCGTCACCCCGCTCCTAGCGCTGATATTCCTTGGTGTAATGTACGTTGTAATGGTGCGGATAGGCGACAGCCACGCCAGCTTCATACTCCTCTCCGTAGCCTCCGGGCTGGTGGTATACTGGGCCGTGCACCTGAGAAGGCTGGCACGGGTGGAGGAGCAAGCAGCCCCGGCCAGGCAGGTGGAGCAGAAGAGCTGGGTCTACGACCTCATAAAGGGCAGCGACGAGCTCGTCTTCGTCGCCGAGGTTCCCGGGCCGGAGGACCAGGTAAATGTAAGGCTGGTCAACGGCGTGCTTTACATACGCGGCGGCCAGAACTTCGGCAAGGACGTGCTGCTCGACGTCTCAGAGGATATGAGCATAGCCGAGTTCAAGTACAGGAATGGTGTCCTCACGCTAAAGATAAGAAAGATGTAGAAGTACTGTATTCGAATTATTCTAGATGCGCTTCTGATCTTCCTGCGCGCCTTACATGCTCTTTGCCATTTCCAGCTTCTCTGGCAGATAGTCGTCAGTGATCTTGGTGAGCCCGTACTTTGCAAATGCCTCGAGCTCGCTCTTCCGCTTCGTCTTCAGGAAGAGATCGAGTTCCCTCTGCCAGAGGTCTGACTGGTACCTGGGATCCTGCTTGAGTTCGTGGCAGCGCTTTATGTCGGCCTCGGTCATCGGATCGGTCGGCAGCTTGTACTTCTGTATGTCCGTGGCCCAGACCCCGATCCACTTCGCATCAGGTACTGTGAGCTCGCGCAGGTGCGCCGCGTTTGCGGAGCCGGACTTGATGACCATCGCTATGTGCTCGCCGTACACGTCACCGTCTGCTAGGACATAGACATCTAGGCCGAGCTCCGCGTTCAACCTTTTCAGGAGGTACCTAGTGGACCTCGGCGGCTGGCCTGCCGTGTCCACGATTATGGTCTTGAACTTCTGGTGCACCTTCTCCTCGACGAACCTGGTGAAGATACCGCCCTTCTCCACGGCTATGACCATCTCGGCGTTGGTCTTCACGAACTCCGCGGTGCTCAGGCTGGGGCCGATCAGGTAGCCGTCGGGGTGATCAGATAGATTGAGCCTCTTGCCCTCGTAGCCCGGCACGGTGTACTCGATCGTGAGGTCGCCGAAGATGCTGCTCCGCTCCTCCGGGTATATGTTAAAGTCTTCCCTCGCCAGAGCCAGCACCGCCTCCAGGTCCGTGATGATGTGGTCTGACTCTGGCTGGTCCTCAAAGTCCATGCTGAAGGCCTGCGATGAATAATAGATGTCCCTGAGCGTCGACGTCTTCCCCTGGCTGACCAGCTTGTCAACGAAGAAGCCGAGCCAGACCAGCTGCGTGAAGGAGCGCAGGTGGCGCATGTTCTTAGCGGTTCGCTTTATGATCGTGTTTCCGAGCACGTACTGCCTCAGCTTCTTGTCATAGACTATGTTGCTGACCGACCTGCTGGGTATGGATACCTCGGGGAAGACGCTGCTGTCGAGGTCCTTGTAGATCCTGGTGCCCATGCCGACCAAGAGATCCTTGGCCTTCTGCTGCCTAATCTTGGCCGTTTCCTTCCTCTTGGATTTCTCCGATCTCTTCTCTCTCATATATCTCACCCATCTTCATCAGCTCATTGTACTTGGGAGGCTTCTTTGCCCCGGCCAGGTCGGTTGCAAACTGAGCAAGCATCGGCAGGTACTTTGCGTAAAGGTTCGCGCGCTTCCTCGCCATCTCCATGCTTCCCTTCTTGGAGAGGAAGGCTGCGAGCTTCCTGGCGAGAAACCTGATCCCGTTCCTGAGCTCGTACTCGATCTCGGCCCTGTCGGCTATATACTCCTTGCCCACGGTCTTGTAGGGCACCCGCGTGGAGCAGATGTGGGTCACGATCACGAGCGGCGAATCGGGTGTGACCCTGTACCTGGGCCAGTCGACCTCGTCGATCACCTTCCATGCCACGTCGCTCCCCTCGTCGTAGAGTAGCGGGATCCTGTTGGCGAACCTGAAGAGCGTTGTCTCGCTTGCCTTGATCTCGCCGCCGTGGGCTATCCCTAATTCCACCACGAAGGGGAATCCCGAATAGGCCGAGGGCGGCCTCTGAACCGTCGCAACGAACTCCGGGTTGAAGATCGTCTTCATGCCTGCCTCGAGCGACTTTTCGCCCAGCGGCGAGAGGCAGTTGGCATCAGGCGGCAGGAATGCAGGATATCGCTGCATAGCCTCCGCGAGCTTCACCACCTCTTCGTTGGTGAGGGTGCCTATCTTCTTGTTGGGATCGATCTTCGCCTCCTTGAGGAACTTGGCCGCTATGCCCGGGCCCACCCGCTGGAAGTTCTTCGTCAGGAATGTTGCCACAGTGTCGCCCTCCACGTATGAGGTGAGGTGCTTGTAGAAGGGGAACTTCTTCTTCAGCTTGACGGTGTGGTAGTTCTCATCGAGCAGCGTTATGTAGGATAGCTTGCCGTTCGGGATGTCGATCTTGTCGACCTTCACCTTGTCGAGCTCGTCTAGGCTGATGTTCAGCATAACGGCTATCGATACGGCAGTCTTCACGTTCTTGGGGAGCTTCGTCCACCTTTCCTTTGCCATCTGCTTCAGCACCTCGGGACCCTGGTTTGCCCGTGCTCCCGGCAGCTCCTTCTTCACCCGCTCCTGGATGTCCTCGCCCAGAGCTGTCGGGGTGCTGAACTCCTTGTTTATCAGTCTGCGCAGCGTCTCCACATCGATCCCCGATGGATGCGGCAGAACTTCGACGGGCGGGTCGGGGATCGAGGTCGTTATTCGCTTGAACTTCAGCTTGTTGCCCGCGGGATCCTCGAATGTGATGTTGGCGTACGGCGTGATCAGCGCGGTCTGTGCGATGTAGTCGCGTATCTTCTGCTGGGCCTTGGGGTAGTCGCCCTCCAGCGTTATGCTTATCCGCAGCCCCTTGTGGCCGTCGGCTTCCTGCTTGATCTTGTTCAGGATGACCGGCCGGTTCCTTTGTATGTCGAGCAGCATCGTGTACTCGTACATCTTGCCGTTCTGCGTTGTCCTGATGATGACCGGCTTGTTGGTGGTTATCTGGCCGTAGAGTATTGCCATGGTTGCGCCCAGGCCGAACATACCTCTTGCCTGCCTGAGGGTGAACTTTGTGCCGTAGAGCACCTTCCCGAAGGCCTTCGGCACGTAGTCGGACGGTATGCCGGGGCCGTTGTCGGTCACGCTCACCACATACTGCTTGGGGTCCGCGGCCTCCTTGTTGACCGCCCTTATCGAGATGTGTATGTGGGGCAGGACCTTGTTCTGGTCGCACGCGTCTAGGGAGTTCTCTACGAGTTCCCTCACGGTCATGTAGAGCGCCCTGGCCGGGTTCGTGAACCCTGCGAGATCACGGTTCCTGTAGAAGAACTCGCTCGGGGAGATCTCGCTGAAGACCAGTTTCTCGCTCATACGCGGTCCTCCCAGAGCTTGAGCCTATCCAGTTTTGTCCTACGCCTGGCCTCCTGGAGCATGTTGTAGACCGACTTGTGGGTGCTGCCGGCCGCAAGGCGCTCGATGGCGTCCCTCGCGAGCCTGAGCTCGTTCAGATTGCCGATCATGGCCACGTAGTGTCCGTAAACCGATATGTATACTCCTGTCAGCTGCTCCAAGTTCCTTCTTGCTTTGCCATCGGCTCCGATTATTCTCCCTTTTATTCTTTCCAAAGCGGAGCCGGACTTGCCCACAAAGTCCTTCAGCTCCACAACGTCCAGCATATTTTCGTCCTCCAGCAGCCTGTTTGTACGCTGGGGCGAAAAGCCGCGCGCGATCGCGGTAACCATCTCCACGGCCTTGAAGGGCTGCATGTCCTCTGGCCTGGAGGCGTTCTTGACTATAACATCGCCGTATCCGCTGTCGACCTCGATCGTAACGCCGCACTTCTTCTCGATCGCCTCCTTGACCTTGCCGCCCTTGCCGATCAGGACTCCAACCCTCTCCCTAGGCACCTTGACTGACTGCTCGAAGCTCATGATCGTTTCCACCCTTTCTTCACCATACCTATCGCTTCCTCCAGATCATAAACCTTGACCCTCCTCTTTGCAAAGAACCTGTTTACATTGGAAATGTCCCTAGCGAGGAACTCCCCCGAGTTGGGGTGGCTGATATCAACAGCGGAGCCAAAGTCAAAGAGCACGATCCGGCCGTTGTGCAGGAAGATGTTGAACTCGGAGAGGTCGGCATGCACCAAGCTCGCCCTGGTGAAGAGCCGCGAGGTCTCCTTGAGAACCGTCTTATAAAGATCCTCGGTTACATCGCATTTACTCAGCGTGGGGGCAGGCGTCCCGTCCTCGCCTATGAACTCCATCACCAGCACGTTCCTGTTCACGTAGAAGGGCTCGGGCACGGGCACCTTCGCCGCGCGGGCCTTCTTCAGGTTCCTGAACTCCTTCCTGGCCCAGACGTTCACCACGTTCCGGATGCCCTTCTTCACGTTCCTGAACCTGGGGTCCCCCGCTATGTACTGCAGCCTGTGCCTAAACTCCGCGCTTGCAACCAGGTATATCTTCACGGCTACGTTGCTGCCGTCGCTCCTGACGCCCCAGTACACCCGGGACTCCTTGCCGCTGGCGACGACGCCGTTCAGGTAGCTCAAGACGCCGGAGTTCATCGCGCCGTAAAGCGTCATCAGCGTGGATCTGTCGAAGACCTCCTCGAAGACTGCGATTTCCGATTCGTGACGCCGGAGGATCCGCTGCTCCTTCTCCGCCTTTACGAGCCCGTAGAGTACCTTCCGGTCTATCCTTTCGGGGATCCTCTCCGAGCCCATTACTGAACTAACGGCACACAAAGGTGCTAAAAATGTATGGCATTACAAAAATGATCGAGCAAGTTATTTAATATTGCATGATCGTTCCGGGATTCCAGATCCTGGCGATCCGCTAGAAATCTTTCGGAAGGTAGTTGTTTGCATGCAGCCAGTCTACCTGCGCCAGCGTGTACCGCCAGACTATGTCGCCGCGCTCCTCGCGCTTAAAGTCCCAGGGAGCCAGCAGGACGATGTCGTTGTCCCTGACCCATATCCTGCGCTTCAGCTTGCCTCTTATCCTTCCCAGCCTGGTCTTGCCGTCAACACACCTCACCAGGATATGGTCGCTGCCGAGGAGCTTGATGACCCGCCCGAGAACCTCGCCCTCCGCAGGGAGAACCAGTTCCTTTAACTCTGCCTCGCTTATGACCTTCCGCTTACCCATTGCACTGCACCCTATCAACACAGCAAATATTAGCATTTCTTATTGGGAGCGGGGTCAGCATCTCGCATTACCCGTGAAACTTGAAGATCATCAGGAACGGCACGCCCGAGATGAACCGCACGCTCAGGTCCGACGCCATCTTCATGCCTACGGCCTTGTTCACTATGCGCTCGCCTACTAGATTTGCTACGGAGCAGGAGCCCAGCAACGCCACGGCCTCTTTTTCGTCCACCAGCTCCTGCCCGAAGTAGTCCCTACTAATGTTGACCTCCAGCTCTCCCTCGCGTATCCTGTTGCCTATGAGCTCCTCGTCGCAGATGTTGACCATGAAGGAGCCCTCGTGCTTCGTCTTCCTGACCGCGAACCGGCTGCCCCGATTCTTCATCAGACATACGTTCCCTTGATCGATGACTTGGCGCCGCAGGCCTCGCAGACCAGGAAGCTGAGCCTCTTTATCTTCTCTATCCGCGTGTCCGGGCTGCTGCAGACCGGGCAGATGACGTACTCCTTCATGTACCGGTCGAAGAGCGATACGAACGTGGACGGTTCCCTTTTACCCACGAAGATGGCCTTCTCGCCAGCGATCGTGGCCGTGGCGCCGAACTCCTTGGCCAGGTAGAGCAGGGCCTTCTCCGGGTCCCTGCGCAGGGTCTTGGGGAAGTCCATGAAGTTCCTGAATATGGTCTTGTTGCCTACCCAGATAACGTCCGGCGAGGGCAGCTCCAGCCTGGAGACTGTCGCCTTGGCCTGCTTCACGGTCTTGCTCTGCAGGCGCTTCAGGAGGTCTTCATAGGCAGAATCCTTCATGCCCTAGCCTCCGGGCATATTAAATAATAAGATTTAGGAGTCGATAAAAAGGAAAGTGAGTCTATGACTTGCCTATCCTGAATACCTTCGTTCCGCAGTGCGGGCAGACGCCAGACGTGGCTGGCTTGCCGTTCTTCAGAGTGATCGACTTGGGGTTCTTTATCTCGACCTTCTTCCTGCACTTAACGCAATATGCCTGAGGCATGAATCTTCGTCTGCCCCTTCGTGGCACCCATATTTAAGATTTATAATTTTTCAGAGCGCCATGAGAGGGGTTATATATAATACATCTGCTGCTTGCATGGCAAAATCCGTTTCTTGGACAATATTTTGGAATTATTCAATTTCTTTGGCCATTGTCAGCTTCTGAGCAAATATTGGATAAGAACCGCCGAGGCTAATTTAAAGAATTAGTATGTGTTTAGGTGAAACGCGATTTTACGCACGAATTTTGACAACAAGCCTCAAATTTCACGAAGGGCCTAAACACTTACAAGAATTAAAATATCTAGGAGCTGTATTGAACCTGATGACGATAAGATGTGCTGACTGCGGCTGTTTGCCGGCTGATTGTTCAGCGGTAAAGGCAGGTTTGAGCGACAAGTGCCCACATTGCAGATATGAGCAGTGCTGCTGCTTGGTGAACGACCAAAAAGATACTAATAGCGTCTAGCTTCAGGAAGCGCATGGCGCAGGAACAGTTTCCAGTAAAAAGCTATGAGGGCTTCGAGCAGAAGGTTCTCGATGGATACACGATCTACAAGAGCAGCAAGCGCTGGGTCGCTTTGGTTGTGGTGGAGACGAGCGCCAAGAAGGAGCTCCGCCTCTACGCGTGGGAGTTCAGGAAGGACGCGTGGAAGGTCGCGCTCGCCAGCCAGAGCGTCGGGTTCTGGAACTGGGACGAATTAAGTAATAAGGTGAAGGAGCTCAAGACGAAGTACGGGATCAGCTAGCATGCCCGCGCGTGTCAGCTGTACTAGGGGGGGTATTCAAATACTCTGCAGGATTCACAACCTGCTCATTGGGTGTTTGGTGAATTCATGCCTGCGAAGCAAGGATATATGGAGAATTGCATTGAAACAGGCTGAAAGATAAGACTCTGTGGGTGAGAATCCGGCCGATTGAACGTTGCGTATTGCTGTATCTACTGCTCATTCTACTGCGAGTATGGCGTTCCTTATCTCCGAACACCTATCTCTTATGACGTGGTACATTTCTATGAGCTCCTCGTCGTTCATGGGGCGCTTGTTTATGACGGTGAAGTAGTTGAAGAAGCCGCCGTGTATCTCGCCCACTGCAACGCCCAGTGCGAAATCTACCTCCTCGGTTATCAAAGGTTTGAATGACTGTGCCGATACGCTGAACATCTTTGCCTGCTTTATCGTGTCGTCTATTAGTTGTTCCAGTGTTTCTCTCAGCTGTCGGTTGAGACCCATCGGTAGTGGTATTGTGAGTTAATATAAAAGTCTAGGCGTTTCGCAAATCAGCCGCCCACATTCATTTATTCAATTATTAAATAATACTTCAATGATGTAAAGACAATGAACAAACCAGTAATACTTAGCATATTGGCCACAGCAGTATTAGTAGCAGGTATATTTGCATACATGCCGGTAGAAAAGGCAAGTACTGTGCATACAACAATAACTGCTGATACGCAAGCCAACTTTAATGACCAAGAAAGAATGGTAATAACAACATTATCAGGGCAAAGCGGTGCATTAACCGATATAGTTATTCTTCCCGACAATAATGTTGATTATAAAGGTACGGTTGATGCGATACTTACACGGGCGTCTGGGGCTAATGATGTTACAATAGAGTGTGTGCTTGGTACAGGTGCTGTCCAAGCTCTTACTGCAGCAGATGACTTGGATGCATTGGGAGAAAAGAGAACTTACACCCTGCCAAATGACTGTGAGGCAGTAAGAGTTGATATGGCAGCAGCGACTCTTGCTGTACTTATAGCTATACACATAGACGAGTGGCCTGAGGTGTAGGCATAACGATAAAGGATTCAAAATATCTGATAGCGGGTCTTGCGGCAGTCATAGTAATAGCAATGAGTTTAGTCATAATATCAGTTCAGGAAGCAGCGACAGTCCATGGAACGATAAGAGCCGATACACAAACTAATGCCAATGACCAGGAAAGAGTATACCACTTTACAGTATTGGCTGACGCTGGACCAGGAAACCTGATGGAAGGAGTACTCATACCTGACAATAACGTTGTCTTGGTTGGTAGGATAGAGGCTGTTGAGATGACTGAGACTGACGGTCCTACTGATGGCTCACCGCGTCTGTTTTTCGAATGCGTGAATAGTGATAATATTATAGTTCAAGTTGGTGCAACATTAACAGCACCTAACGAAAAGGTAAGTGCAGCCTTATCACCAACTTGTGAATCAATTCTGTTCCAGGTTGAGGATGGTGCAGATGCTGGCGATATGGTTGAGGCACGTGTCACACTACATAGACAACTGGCCTGAAGTGTAGGCAAGCTAACAAATTTTTATTGATTCAAGTTTTAGCGTGAGCTATGCTTAAGAAAACTAAATAGCTGTAGGAGAGAGCTATAATTCAAATTGAAGATAACTTGAAGGTGGGGATGGGATTTGAACCCATGTGAACTCGCTCTGCAGGCGAGCGCATAACCGCTCTGCCACCCCACCACGGCTCAGCAGAAACCCTGCAATAATTTAAAGCTACGATCAGGAAATTTTCAGGGTGGATTTCGCGGCCAGCTTTATGTCCTCCGCTCTTATCGTCTTCCTGCCCGCGTGCGATGCAAGTTCCACAGCCTGCTTCGACAGCTTCACGCCCACCTCCTCCAGCACCTTCCTCAGCTCATCGGCAGCATCGTCGCCGACCCTCTCCGCCCCCGCCTTCTTGATTATCCTGTACATCGTTGCGAGACCAAATTCTGACATATGATGCAGATACTTGCGGTGGTTAAAAAGTTTACAAGTTCGTTTCTTTTAACAGTTGAATCCCGAGAATCCTTTCAGCTGGAGTAGTAGCGTCACATTACCTCAAGTAGGTTCGTGCACGGCTTGCCTTTCGGGAAGATGCTCCTTCGCCAGAGCATCGTATAACCTGCGGTTCTTTTCTCTGTCTTCCAGCATCGCCTCAAGCCACTCCTTATCTTTATCACTCATACTAGCTTCACTGAATCAGGTTACTTTAAAAGTTTACAATCCAGGTTAATTCCTTTTAAAACTGAGGCTAGTTTTTGGTCACGGTTTAGCCGCAGTATAAGTTTCTAGGTAGAGAGCGGTTATTAGTTCTCACAAAGCGATATGAACAAAAAGCATCTCTGTCATTTAGAGCATGGTTGTCTAAGAAGATCATCGTCAAGGGAACCAAGGAATTTAGCCGCTTCTACAGATCTTGGCTGACCAAGATGATCTAAAAAGACACCTCGACGAAGCCCTAGATTCTCTCAAAGAGCACCCCACCATAGGAGATAAAATCGAGAAAAGGCTTTGGCCTAAAAAATACGTCAGGAAGTACGGAGTTAACAATCTATTCAGGTATGCCATCGGGTCAGACCGGCGAATGATTTACACGATCGTTGGTAGCGGCGAAAATATCACTTGCGTTATATTAGAGCTATTAACCCATAAGGAATACGACGAGATTTTTGGCTACAAAACGACCTAACGTAATCTGGTTGTTTCTGCCAGTAATTTCTTCAGTTTTGAATTGTCAGCGAATATCCAGATGATGGAGCCGTCCCGGTCGTAGGTTATCTTGTTGCTTGCCTCCAAATATTCCAGCACGCTGATAAATGTCGGGTATTGTACCTGCCGCGGCAGACTTTTCCAGAGCTGGTGCTTTGAGGGATATCTTCCCATCTTTTTTATCGCACCTTCTACCATCTTAACCGTGTCCAACGTTGGCGAGTGTATTATTTTGCTCATGCGATTACAACCGCAAGATTACCATATAAACCTATACACATTTGTATATATACATATTTGTCTAATACACCCGCATCCAGTCTATTGTGGCTAATTATACGTTTCATATCACCACGCCTATCTTAGTTTGTAAAAAGTTTAAAAGCAAAACTCCTTACTCTCCCGCAGATGCGTGCTAAACTCGTGGACGCGCACGTCCACCTGACCGACGACGAGTTCTCCGGCCTCTCCAGCCAGATAACCAGCATGCTCAGGTCCCTCGCGATCAAGGCGCTCTCCGTCTCGATGGACATCAGAACAGCTAGGAAGAACCTTGAGCTGGCGAATTCATGCGGCGATGTCGTCCTTCCATTCATAGGGATGCACCCCTGGGCAGCCGGCGAGAACTTGGCCGAGTTTCTCGCGTTCGTGGAAGACAATGCTAATAGAATAACCGGGATAGGCGAGATCGGGCTCGACAAGAAATATGTCGCAGGCGACGAGGAGGGCTACAGGCGGCAGAAGAAAGTCTTCGAGGCGATGCTCTCCCTGGCTGAGAAGCTGGCCAAGCCGGTCTCGATCCACTCGCGCGGCTCCGTTGACGACGTTCTTACAACATTAAAGTCATACAACATGCGCGGCGTGCTGCTGCACTGGTTTACCGGCAGCAAGAAGCAGCTCGCTCAAGCAGCAGAGATGGGTTGTTATGTATCCTACGGCCCGGTGCTGGTCTACTCGCAGGACAAGCAGAGCCTGCTGAGGGACACGCCGCGCGAGCTCATACTCCTGGAGACCGACGGCCCTGTTAGGTATGCCGGCTGCTTCGAGAACAGGACGGCCCTGCCCTCCTTCCTGCCGAGCGTCGCGCTGGCCGCGTCCAGGACATTGCACACGACCTACGAGGACGCCTGCAACATGATGGTCACGAACTCTGCCAGGTATCTGGGCTCGGAGACGCTATAAAAAGGATAAAATACGGAGCAAAAGATGCGAGTGATCAGATGAACCGGATAAAGCGCATATCGATGCAGCTGCTGAACAAGCACGGCGATCTATTCACGACCGACTATGAGAAGAACAAGGAGATCCTCGGCAAGGTCTCGATCTTCCGCTCAAAGAACCTCAGGAACGAGGTCGCTGGGTACATAACCAGCTACGTGCGGGCCGAAATGAACAGCGAGGCAGAAGAACCAGCGCCGGTGGAAGAAATCGCTGCAGCCGACGTTCAAGAGGGCGTACAGTGATATGCGCTATGATCACCGTTAAGTTTCTCGGCGGGGCCCGCACTGCTCTGGGCAGGGACCGCCTGCAGATAGAGCGGCCCGATGCAAAGTTATACGAGATCCTTGACACTGTCCGCTCCTTAGCACCGGGCAACAGCGTGCTCAGCCCAAACAACCTGCTGGTGGCCGTCAACGGCGTCGAGTCCTCCGTGGTGGGAGGATTGGAAGCAACCGTCAGGGACGGGGATGTGGTGAGCATCGTTCCCGTGGTGCACGGGGGCTAGCCGGTGCTTCGTCCTTGGGCCGGGCGACCATGCTGAAGATAGGAAGGGAGCAGGTCACGCTGGCCGGCATAGAACGACCTAGGATAAGCGACCCGGACGAGTTTATCAGGAGCCTGCGGGCCAAGAGCGGGAAGGCCATGGTTCAGGCGCTGGATGCCAGCTTCGTGGCCGGCAAGGAGCACATCCTCGACGTTGTGAGGCAGTCGCTCCGCGCAAGGAAGGCTGGCACCATGCTCTCAAAGAGGATCGAGGTCGACCTGCTGCTCAGGGTCGCCTGCACGAACCAAATAAGCAGGGCGCTCGACGATGTGGGTGTAAAGAAGAATGTAAACGACGTACTGGTCGTTGCGATAGGCAGGAAGCGAGACCTTCACCAACTGCTGAAGCACCTGAAGGACAGCTACAAGCTCAACGCAAACGTGCTGGGGCTGTCCAGGACGAAGGAGAAGAAACTGGCCGCCCACCACGGGATCGGCAGGGCGGAGATGACTGCGGTCCTGGACAATAACAGGCTCGCGAGCCTGCTTGCCGAGCGCGCAAACCTACTCTGGTGAGCCGCGCTTGGTCTTCACCGCGCTGAATATGTTATCGGGCTTGAGGACTGATATTCCGGTCTCACTGCCCACGATCTCGATGAGCACGATCCAGTCCTGCTTCTCCAGGCTGACCTTTCTATTGATGAGCGGTGCCACGGCGTCTATGATATCAGCAGAATGCAGGTGGCTGCGCCTCTTCTCCACGCTTATCCTGTAGGTCTCGCCCTCGCCTATCCTGCCCGCAAGTTCCAGCGCTGTACTCTTGATCTCCTCCAGGTCGGTCCTGACCACCTTCTGGATCGGGATCAGCCGCAGCACGTAGCGCACTCTCCATGGGTCCTCCTGCGTGATCTTCCTGATTCGTTCTATAGCCTCCTGCGGGTCGAGCGAGGTCGTGCAGGTCAGGAGGCCCGAAACCTCGGTGTAGCTCACATCGGGCCGCTCGTCGCCCGCCTCTGCGAGCAGGGCGTTGATCTCTGCAGCAGCCTCGCCCTCCATATTCCTGAAGGTGGTGATGAGCAGGTTAAACATCTGCAAGCACGCTCTCGATCTGCGCGCGTGTTACATAACCTTCCCTGACGATCCTGGGCTCCGCGCCGCTGAGGTCGACGACCGTTGACTCGACGCCGAGCGGCGTGCTCCCTCCGTCCAGCAGTATATCGAATCCCTGAAGCGACTCACTGACCTCCTGCGCGCTCCGCGGGGGCCTGGCGCCCGAGCGGTTCGCGCTGGTGCCGACGATGACGCCGCCACACCTCTCGATAAGCGACAGCGCGCATCTGTGATCTGGGACACGGACGCCCAGCAGCCCCATACCGGCGGTGACATTCTTCGCGATCCTCTTGTCCGCAAGTTCTACCACTATCGTCAGCGGGCCCGGCCAGAACTTTGCCGCGAGCATCCTTGCAGACTCGTTGAGCTTTACTATCTTGGCGGCAACCTCTGCGGAGGAACACAGCAACGGAAGCGGCTTTCCCTCCTCCCGGCCCTTTATGCCGAAGATCAGCTCGACCGCGCTGTCGTTGTAGGGATCGCAGCCTATTCCATAGACGGTGTCGGTCGGGTACACGACAACCCTTCCCTTCCTGACACTTTCGGCTGCTGTTGCTATGTTGTCCTCGGTGCACTCAAGCACAAGCATGGGTCGTTCTGAACAAAATGCTTATTAATATATTGGTTAATGCTTTATGCGATGCGAGAAGAGGAAGAACTGGAGGAGCCCGAAGAGGATGAAGACTTTGAGGAAGACTTTGATGAAGACGTTGAGGAAGAATATTAGATAACTGCCAGCCTGCCGGGAACCTCCGATATCACCTTCTTTGCGCAACGGAAAAGTAACCTAGATCTTCAGGCCGAAGGTCTCTACAAGATCCTGGAAGTTCGAGTAGGCCCTCAGGTACTCCATCCCACGCTCGCTTATCTTGTACCTGCTCGCCCTGTCCTCCGGCACCTCCTGGAGCAGGCCGATGTCCACAAGCTCGCCCACGAGCTTTCTGATCCTGCCGTAGGATATGTTCGCCCTTCTTATCATTATGGTTATCCCCACGCCGCTCCCGTCGCTGCAGTCCCTCGCGGTGTTCAGGATATCCGCGATGATCCTTACATGGGTTCTATACACTAGTGCCAACGCTTACCCCCCTCCTTGGCAGACTGTAGACAGGCACAAGTATGGCGGCAATCCCAGCTATGCTCGTGATTATCGAGATGTAGTAGAATATCGAGCCTGGGTAGATGAAGTTGTACCAGCCGATGAACTCGCCGAGTGCCAGCAGCCCCAAGCCGGAAGCTATGGTGAGAGTATTGCCCTTCCTGCTCCACATATACGAGGTCATGGTTTGCGTTGCCCCATATACTAATAGGATAAAAGATATTGACCTAATTATATGCTCGAGTGAATTACCCGGGATCACGAAGAGCGGGGATATCGCGAGTGACACGAGCGCAATGGCGGGCGCCATGTGCTTGAACGTAAGTGACTGGATGCTGTGGGAGAACGCGAGGAAGAAGTATCCCGCTGCCTTGAACCCAAGGCCCACAACGAGCAGGGATTCCAGGTCCTCTGCACTGCCGAAGCCGTAGATCGCAAACATCGACTGGAACCAGAGGAGGATGAACCCCACGCTTATCGACACAAAGGCCATGGCCAGGCGCAGGAGCGTGGGGCTCCTGACATCGGCGTATCCCTTGTAGGCGAACCTGCCTATCGACAGGCCCATGCCAAAACCGAGCAGGTTCATCACGCTTTCGAATATCGGTTCCACTGGCTAGGAGTCGGGCGATAATATATAAAAATCTTCGAGTCAGGATCTTGATACCTTCACCGGCGTTATTCGCAGTTATCTTTTGTAATCGTTCAGGACGTCGCTGTACCTGGGATCGCTGTAGGCGATCATCCTCACGTACTCGCCGTAGGTGACGTCGAGCATGCACTTGTTGCACTTCACGCGGGAAAAGTTATCCTCGAGCTCGGCTATCTCCCCGCACTTCGGGCACTTCACATGCACGGGAGATTTTTCCTCTACCAACTTAATAACGGTTGTGATCCCATCACAACGCATAATAATAATCGGGGCCGATACTGGAACGTGCCAACCTGCGTAAAGTGTGGAAAAGACTTTGACGACGCCGGCGTGGATCCCAAGGCAAAGGCCTACGGGGCCTGCCAGAACTGCTGGCAGGAGTGGGTGACGTACAGCGTGATGGTGATAAACGAGATGCGGCTGGATATGTCCATGCGCGAGCACAGGGAGGTGCTGAAGAAGTACGAGCGGTCTTTCTTCAGCGTGGAGAGGCCCGAGGCCGGCATGAAGGACTACGCCGACGAGTCCCAGAGGGTGCCCGACGAAAAGCCGACGGGCTAGAGCTCCAACATATTCTTCGCGTTTTCTGGAACCGCGCCAAGGAAGTTTGTCCTCTTCTGTTCGGGCATGCCCCGCACCAAGCTGCGGAGCGAGCCCGCAAGGATGTTGCGATTCGCCTCCGGCAGCGAGCCGAAGATCTTTATCAATTCATCGGTGTTTATCTTGGAGAGCGCGCCGGGAGAGTCAGCAATAAAGTCAGCATAGATGGCGAAGATCTCCTTCCGCTTCGCCTCGTCAAATTCGCAGAGAACCTCCATCCATGTCTTGACGAGCTGGCCTAGGACCTTTGGGTCGATCTTCGGGGCCGCCGTCAGGGCGTTTTCGACCATTTCCTGCTTTTCCGCCGCGTCGAGGACGAAGAACTCCGACATCCTGCTCTTCAACATGGGTTTCCGCAAAAACTCCGGGAGTCCGGCCAGTATCTGGATTATGTTACCCGCAATGTCCGAGCCGACCAAGCCGTGCTCAATAAACTCTGGCGGTTATAATTATTTTTCAGAATTGAAGAACGAACAGATATCGAGCCTGTGCGATGAACTAGGACGGCTCTTCGTCGCCGCCGTGCTTCTCCCCGGCATCGACCTTGAACACGAGCATGTTGTCGGTTACTTCAAACTCGGTCTTGCAGGAAGCCAGCTCCATGAACGCGACCTCGAACATCTTCCCCAGGAAGAGCGACCACTTCTTGCCCATTTCGTGCTGCAGCACGTAGGAGTGTATCGTGTCGTTGACCTCGCGCCTGTACGCGAATCCGGAGATCCGCAGCCACGATTCAATCGCATCAAGCAGCGACCAGATGTCGTAGTTCTTTCTCAGGAGCAGGACCACGTCCTTGAGTTCCTTCTTGGCAATGGGCTCCGCCAGCTTGGTTATCTCCTCATCGGGGAGCTTGTCCAGGCACATCACCATGAAGGTCTTCGGGAATGAGAGCAGCCCAGCGTCGCCTGCGTGGCTGTGCCAGTCCACGTAGTCCTTGAATATCTGGTTGGCCAGCGTGTTCAGGCTCACGCGCTTCTGCTCTGTCTCCTGCCTCATCTGGTTCACGACCATCTTCTCGATCCTGAAGGTAATGCTCTCGCTCTCGGCCTTCTTGCGCTCCTTGCCTTCCTCGGTCATCGGCCTTCCTTCTGTCAGCAGTGAGATTAATCCGTGGGTGTACTGCAATTAACCTAATTATCAGATTGCACTGCACTTATCCGGTTGCACTGTAATCTAGCAATGAGGTGCCGCTACTCATTCAACGCCGGCCGGGGCTGGCATCCACCCGCAAAATATTCCTACTTCTTAAATATTCGCCTAACGATAGAACAGTTCGAACTATGACGACCAGAACCGTACTAACAGAAGGTGCCAGCAAGGCAACGATAGAATACCTCAACGAGAGGCTGGGTGCCTCTACTGTGCAGGCAATCAACTACTACCTCAAGCGGTTCGATGCCGGGCTGGAAAGAATCTTCGATGAGCCGGACAAGGTGAGCATAGCCTTGTACAGGCTGTTCGGGGCACTTGCGGGTCTCATCGAGAGGGAGATCGTCCGCTCGGTCTACAGGCAGTTCGAATACGTACCTCCCAGTAGCAGCCTCAGGGAGGTCGTGAGCAAGGTAAGGTCCAACTGAGCGAACACTCCCGTACCTCATTTCTTTTGCGCTAGACCGTTCTTTATTTCTGAGTTCTCAAACGTAAATATATAGTCCGCAGGCACCAGAGCGTGTGCCAGCAACCGTTGTTGTGGGCGGCTTCTTCGGCGACGAGGGCAAGGGCAAGATCATCGCATACCTGGCCCTCAGGGACAGGCCACAGATCGCGGTCAGGGGAGGCGTCGGTCCCAATGCAGGTCACACATTCGTGCACAACGGCCAGGTCCACAAGGTGCGGATGCTGCCCAGCGCGATTCTTAGCAGCGATACCAGGCTGATGATCGGGGCAGGAGTCGTCATTAACCCGGAGGTTCTGCTCAAGGAGATATCCATGTTCAACGTGCAGGACCGTGTCTTTATCGACAGCCAGTGCGGTATAATCGAACCGGCCCACGCCGAGCGGGACAGGGCCGACGACCTGAAGGGCAGATTAGGGACAACAGGCTCGGGCACCGGGCCCGCAAACGCCGACAGGGCGCTCAGGACACTCCACCTTGCGAGCGACGTGAAGGAGCTCTCGCTCTACCTCGGCGACGTCAGCAACGCGGTCAACTTTGCGCTCGACCGTGGCGAGAAGGTGCTCGTCGAGGGCACGCAGGGGACATTCCTTTCGCTTTTCCACGGCACATATCCATATGTAACGTCGAAGGACGTCACGGCATCAGCGATCTGCTCCGATGTCGGGCTGGGGCCGAAGCGCGTCGACGAGGTCATGCTGGTCTTCAAGGCCTACGTTACGAGGGTAGGCGCAGGGCTCCTGTCCAACGAGCTCAGCAAGGAGGAGGCGCAGAAGAAGGGCTGGT
The DNA here is from genome assembly GCA_964373125.1 of uncultured Nitrosopumilales archaeon. Classification (GTDB taxonomy): domain Archaea; phylum Thermoproteota; class Nitrososphaeria; order Nitrososphaerales; family UBA213; genus CAYJSN01. The sequence goes on from CAYJSN010000011.1 coordinate 43,486, forward strand.
TCGAGGTTGCCACGGTTACAAGCAGGGAGCGGCGCGCGGCGCCCTTCAACTTCCACCTGGCAAGGCGTGCGGTGATGCTCAACAGCGCGACCCAGCTGGCGGTCACCAAGCTGGATGTTGTCTTTCCGGAATGCGCGCACGTCAGGGAGTACGATAAGCTCCCGGCCCCGGCAAGGAAGCTCATCGAGGAGATCGAAGCCAACACAGGTGTTAAAGTGGCCCTCATAGGCACTGGCGAAGAGGTCAACGACACCGTAGATAGGAGGAAGGAACTCCGCCGGTAGCCCGAGGGTGCCTAGCTCTTGAGGAGCAACAGTTTCAGGGCGTCCCTCGACTTCCTCATGTAGCTGATAGCCGACTCGGCATCTCCGCCGCCGAGCTCTTTCCTGCCGCGCTCCAGGTGCTCCACAGCCGTTGCGAGCAGCGTTCCTTCCTTCTTTTTATCAGGCTTGGTGAACTCGAACCCACCGGCCGTTTCCAGATCGCGCTCCAGCTTGAGGAGCAGAATCGCGTGCTCGAGCTTTGTATAGGCCTCCCAGAGGGCGTCCTTCGGCAGCGCCTCCTTCCCGCCGTTGATGATATTGTGTAACTGGCCGAGTACTTCATCGATCACACTGTCTATTTCTGTACGTTTTGGTTCATCCTTCATCTGATCATCTTCCTGAAGCGCAGCGCGTCCCTGCGCATGGCCAGGTTGTTGAACATAACATATGCAGTTTCGCACCCGATACCCAAGACCGCGTCCCTGAGCCTGCGCAGGTCCTCGTCCGTATAATCGTATTTGTAGGGCCTGCTGCCCAGCCCGTGCAGCCTGTAGTAGCATATCCTTCCACCGCTTATGGGTTCCTGCTTCAGCGGATCCGTTACGTGTATCAGGTCTGCACCAGCGATCAGTTTCTTCGTCTTAGCAGGGTTTTCGGCCCAGGACCCGTGCCTGAGCTCGATCGCGACCCCGGCCGGCCTGCGCACCATCCGAAAGAATTTCAGTGCATCCCTGACCGACCTGTCAGTACAAATGAAGCTCGGGGGTGTCTGCACCACGCAGACCCTTGCGCGCATTGCTTCGCATATCTCGAGCGTCCTCTCCCACGCCGCCATGTTTTCCTTGGTGGGCTGGAGATGACCATACCGCCCGACCATCTTTGTGGGCCTCTGCGGACCTACCCTCCGCCAGGTCGGGCTCGAGACGGGGTGGGTCACCCCCTGGAACGACTTCATGCATAGTACAGTCCTGTCCCTCGTGGTCTGGAACCACCTCTCGGCCGTCTCCTTCCTGGGCAGCCTGTAGAACGTGCTGTTAATCTCAAGCGCATCGAAAATATCCGCGTACTTTGAGAGGCTCAAGCCAGCCAGACCGCAGCAGCCTATCCTGACTCGCATCTACCTGTAAGGAACTCACCGCAGCTCTCTTATGGTTTGTGGACGCGGTTGCGTCTCACCGCGTTCTCCCTTAGATTTTAATTAGAGCTGACCGCAGTGATCTGGCGGGCCGTTGAAGTCAAAAAATCCTTGCTATGTCGAACTGGAGAGCGTGAAGGATCTAGCTAGGCTTGTGTGCGCGCTGGAATCTACGCCACTACCGGTATTCTCGTTTAAACTTCAGGGGAACGACGTGCTTGCAACCACGATCGACTATGTCAACGAGAGGCCGGTGATCTACTACGCAAAGTTCACCCAGCCAGGAGAGTACCTTGCCTACAAGAGCGCCGACGGCGCCGAGGACGTCACGACGGTGGATGTGATAATGAACCCTACATTTGCATACTCGCCGATAATCCGGGTGGAGAAGCTGCCCAACGGCATGGCAAAGAACACCAAGGTGATCAAGGACTCTGGCTACTACGTGGTAAAGCTCAGGGACACAGTCAGCCTTGCGAAGATCAGCAGCTACAGGCTCCTACTGGAGGAGGCATCGCTGCCGCTCTTCCTGCTGAAGTACGATGGCAAGCCGATCCTGGGAACGTTCGTGCGCATGCACGATATGGACGGCGCTTCCTTCTTCTACTATGTGGAGCTCGAGCAGGCACCGTCCGAGAGCTTCATGAAGTACTCCAACCAGAAGGCCATCAAGACCGTCTTCACGAACAAGGTCGACGAGCACGGCTACTTCTACATGAAGATTATAAGGCTGCTGAAGGAACACCCCTTGGTAGAGCTCGATGACTGAGGCCTTCGCTGACAGGATCGGCAGGTCTACCAAACTTCACCGGAGCAGGCTCGTGCTGGCGCTCGATCCGTCGCCGAAGGTCGCAGACCTGATGGGATTCGCGAAGCAGGCTCTTGAGCTGAGCGATCACATATGCGCGGTCAAGCTGAACTTCCACCTCCTGCTACCGCTCCAGCTCTCAGAGGTCAGGGCCGTAACCGACCTCGCGCACTCTCGCGGCGTCCAGGCAATCGCCGACGTGAAGCTGAACGACATAGGCAGCACCAACGCGGTGGTGCTCTCGCACCTCTGGTCGGCCGGGTTCGATGCCCTGACCGTGAACCCAATAATCGGGTTCGACGGCCTGAGGGAGGTGGTGGACGATGCCCACAGCAGAAACAACGGCGTTATTGTGCTGGTCTACATGAGCCACAAGAGCGCTAGCACGACCTACGGCATGGAGGTTGCCGGCAACAGCAAGAAGCGCGTGTATCAGGTATTCCTGGACTGGGCCGAGCAGCTGGGTGCCGACGGCATAGTGGTGGGCGCGACCGTCCCGGATATAATCAAACAATGCTCCAGCAGGGTGAAGGGCAGGATATCCATATACTCGCCCGGCGTTGGCGTGCAGGGCGGCGATGTCAGGGAGACGCTCCAAAGCGGGTCAGACTACCTGATAGTCGGCAGGAGCATCGTCGAAGCAAAGGACCCGAAGGCCGAGGCCACCAGAATCCAGGCGCTCGCGTGGAACCAGTGATCAGGAATCCGAGGAATCGCCGCCAGCCTTTTTCAACAAGGCATCGGCGTCCTTCAGCACCAGCTTTGAATTCCTGTACGTAAGACGCCTCAGCGCGTCCTCGTACTCCAGCCAGCCGTAGTCCTTGTGCTCGTAGGATAGCCTGACGTCCTTCACATCGGTCCTGGCCAGATAATAGACGACCTCCTTCTGGACGAGCCTGCCGCCGCGCTTGTAGTTGTACTCCACCTTGCGCCTGAAGCCCTCCATGAACTTCACCCTGTCTATCGAGGTCTCCTCCCTCACCTCGCGCCTGACGGTATCCAGATCCTGCTCGCCCTCCTCCACGTTGCCCTTCGGGAAGTCCCAGTGGCCGGCCGGATAATGTAACAGCAGGTACTCCACCGTCCCGTTCTTCTCGGTGAAGAGGATGGCCCCTGCCGACCGTTCTTTCAGCATCGAGTGTACGGCAGGGGGAACCTAACTAATCTTTTTCGTTCTGCTTGCAGCTTAAGAAATTACGGCTGGCTACCTGCCGTACTTGCGCTTCCTTCTCTGGTAGGTGCGGATCGCCCGCATAAAGTCGATCTTGCGGAACTCGGGCCAGAATACGTCCATGAACACGAGCTCGCTGTAGGCGCTCTGCCAGATGAGGAACCCGCTGAGCCTCTGCTCGCCCGATGTCCTGAGTATCATGTCCGGCTCCGGCTGGGGAAGGTGCGATGTGTATAGGCAGGACTCGATCGTGCGCGCGCCTATGTCCCCGACGTCGAGCCTGCCCTCCTTCACCATATCGGCCACCTTTCGCACCGCGTCGAGGAGCTCGGCCTGGCCTCCGTACGCAAGAGCTATGTTCAGGTAGATGTTGTCGTAGTCGCGGGTCGCCTTTTCCAGCTCGCCCAGCACGCTCATTATCCGCTCGGGCAGGAGATCCAGCCTGCCTATTGCCTTCACATTCATCCTGAACCTGTGCAGCTTCGGGCTCGTCAGCAGCTTCTTCAGCCTCTGCTCGATCAGGTCGAAGAGGTACTCCAGCTCCTCGTCCTTGCGCTCCAGGTTCTCGGTGGACAGGGCATAGAGCGTGATTATCTTCACCCCGAGCTCGTTGCACCAGTCTATCAGGTCCTCGACCCTGTCGGCGCCCCTGTAGTGCCCGACCTTTGGCAGGTAGAGGTGCTTCTTTGCCCAGCGCCGATTGCCGTCGAGTATTATCGCAACATGGTTGGGTTTGTTGGCCTTCCTGATCTCGTCCTCGAGGCGCTTCTCATACAGCCTGTAGAGGCCGCTGAGATGCAGCGCCGCGTCGGCGAGTACCCTAATGCCGCTCCACCTTCTTCTTCCTGTAGTACCTGTACACCAGGGTTGCGGCGACGAGGGTCAGCGCCATCCCGACCAGCACTGATGAGATCAGGGTGATGTGGTTGCCTTGGCCCGCGAGCACGAACATGAACTGCTGCACCGGCACGTAGAATAGCGCAAGGACTATCAGCCTGAGAAGGTCTCCCAGCGCCCTGAGGCTTCCCCTGAACCAGTGGCTGAGGAGCCTTCCCCCGAAGATCGTGCCGAGGCCTATCCAGAGGAGCGTGAGCATGCCGTTGACGAAGTATCCTATCACCTGCGGGTTGATTACCTGCTGCCAGATCGGCACATCAGCGCCGATGACCTCGGCCGGCAGGCTAGAATAGCCCGTCTGGAACGAGGCCAGTATGATCATGATGCCGGCTGCCAGCGAGAATATCCTGATGAAGCTCGAGGGCGTGGTGAACTTGGTGATGTTCCTGACCGCCTTGTCGACGTCGAACCCTCTTATGATGAAGGCGGCGCCGAGCAAGGCAGCGGTTATCGCCAGCGCGTACTGCGCAAAGTCAAATATCGATGCAAGCCCGCCGGCCACAAGGAGCGCGCCGGGCACGCCGAGGAAGAACTTGGAATACCTGGGGTCGAAGACGAGTGACTTGATGTACCTGCCCAGAACCGCGTAGGAATACTCCACGCTCCTGCTGTGCTTTATCACGACCCGCTGGATCGAGATGACCGGCACTATGTTGTTGATGATCGGCAACACAGTTTCATCCTCCACGCCGTCCGATACCAGCACGGCCGCGTCGGCCTTGAACTTCTGGAGGACATCGTGCAGCTGGTAGGCGATCTTTTCGTCGGCCTCGACGCCCCTGTTGTAGACGCCGGAGAGCACAGCAACTTCAGAGTTGTAGCCTTTTCTCACGAGTTCCTCGTAGAGCTTTATGGCAGCGAAGATGGCATTCGAGTCTGCCTCCTCCGGATCCTCAATGGCCAGCCTCATCCCGGCATGGATGCAGTTGTCTCTTCCAACAACGGGAGTCTCGACCCCGCCCTTTGATCCTATATCATCATCCCGGTCTATGCAAAGAACAACTACGTTCTTGGCCTTCTTTTCGGACGACATGGGCGTCTATCGGTTTTAGTACTTACGCGCTTATTAATCAACCTACTGAAGCGAGCTGGCTGAGAGGCGAGACAACCTCAACCCGATCCTGCTCGAACCGCAGGAATTATTTCTGAGCAGTGTTACTTGGCGCTGTCCGGATCCATCCCTGCGGCGGCTAGCCGGTTATCCTGCTGCTTAGCTGGCAGTGTTACCGTCCGGTCAGGCGGCCGGCGGTTGCTGTCCTTTCCTGCCCAGGAACATTCCCGCGGCCACTCCGGCCACGAAGACAATTGCGCCGGTTCCGGCAAGGTATACAGTCTGATCACCCGAGCCCGCTGTGACAGTGCTTTCCGACGCGCTTGTCTTGACCGAGGTCTTCTCCTTGGCCGTGTATGTGAATGGTTCTCCCAGTGTGAGCACCACCACGTCGACCTTCCCGAAGGAGAACTCCTTGACGTACTGCTCAAAGTCGTCCAAGTCCTCGACCGTCGAGACCCCCGGAAACGTTTCAGATGCGAGGTAGTGCGTCGGGATCGCGATCTCCGGTCTGAGCAGCCTCGTCGCGTACGCTGCCTCCCTCGGGCCCATCGAGAATTGGGCGTCGCTCATCGATATCAGCGCTATCTGCGGCTCGTACAGTTTTCGTATCAAGTTCATATCGCTGAATATCGCGGTTCCGCCGGTGTGCCAGATCCTCACGCCGTCGACCTCGATCACCATGCTCACCGGCCAGGGCGAGGAGCCGTGCAACGCGAGCGTCCCGATTATCCTCACATCGCCAACCGTCACCTTCCCACCGTATCCGATCTTGAGTACGGCGTCCTTGCTCATCTCCCTCCTCATGAGCTCTGGTTCGATCAGGCTCCGCGCAAGGTCTGACTGGGCCACTATCCTGTAATCGAGGCCTGCCTTCTCGAACGCCTGGGCTATCTCGAAGATGTCCCCGATCTCGTCCGGGTGGTCGTTGGTCAGCGTGAGGACGACGTCTCTCGCGTTCTTCTCCTTCAGGAATGCCGCGAGCGCCTCCGGGCTCTGGTACTGGGGCTGCAGTTCCACGCCGAAGGCCTCCGCCTGCTTGTAGAGCCAGATGTTGGGGTTGGTGTAGACGACCGAGGAGTAGTCCGGCGCCGCGATCTCGAATGTCGTGAAGCCAAACCACGTCAGGCTGACCGTTCCCTGCTCCGTGCCGGCATTGGCCGTTGGTATGCTTGAAGTCGGTATCAGGACTGCCGCGATCGTAGCAAGTGCCAGCAATCGTGTTCTTCCTATGTGCATTGGATCTGGTTAGCAGGGGACAAATTTAATCTTGCCACCCTGATCTTTCAGGTTCGCACGACTTGCTGATCACAATCCATAATAGTGCTGGCCAAGTTATCGTGCATATGCCCCACAGGATCGTGCAGACCCCGCCCGGGCCGAAGGCCGAGCGCGTCATCTCATCGATGAAGAAGCACTGCCTCGAGTCCACCTTCACCTACCCACTCGTCATATCGAACGGCGAGGGATGCTACATCCAAGACGTTGACGGCAACCTCTTCCTTGACTTCACGTCAAACATAGGCGCCTGCCCGCTGGGGTACTCACATCCCGACATCTTGGAAGTGCTGCAGCATTATTCGGGAAACGGGGCGCACAAGATAGCCGGGCAGGACTTTTACAGCGAGGAGCACGCTGAGCTTGCAAGGAGCGTGCTGGGCCTGGTCCCGGCCAACTTCAAGGCCTTCTTCATCAACAGCGGGGCCGAGGCGGTGGAGAACTCGATAAAGCTGGCGTACCGTGCGCGCGGCCCCCTGCCGGGCATATCGTGCTACGGGGCCTTTCACGGCAGGACGCTGGGGGCGCTGACCTTCACCTTCAGCAAGCCGGTGCACAAGAAAAATTTTCCAGAATTTGCCGTCAGGCGGATCAAGTTCTGCACCAGCGACGACGACCCCAGCATAGACGACGTAGCGAAGGTAGTCGGCGAGGACCCGAAGGCCGCCTTCATAATCGTGGAGGCGGTCCAGGGCGAGTTCGGGTACAGGGTGGCAAGCAGGAAGTTCTTGTCAAATCTTTACAGGGTCGCCGGGCAGTACGATATCCCGCTAATCATAGACGAGGTGCAGGCCGGGATGGGCAGGACCGGCGAGTGGTGGGCGTGGCAGCACTACGGCGTCACACCTGATATAATGCCGGTGGCAAAGGCGCTGCAGGTCGGCGCCTCGATCTTCCACGAGCGGTTCGATCCCCGCGAGCCCGGCGCGGTCTCAAGCACATGGGGAGGCGGCCACAGGATAGACATGGCGGTTGGGGCTAGGATAATCGAGGTGATAAAGCGGGAGAAGCTCCTTGAGAACGCTAGGAAGATGGGCAGCGTCCTGCTGAAGAGGTTCCAGGAACTGGTCGGCAGGGGCGGGCTGGTCGAGACGAGGGGCCTGGGCCTGATGATCGGGCTGGAGTTCGAGACCAAGGAACGGAGGAACAACGTGATGCAGGCGGCCTTCAGGAACGGCCTCCTCCTGCTCCCGGCCGGCGAGAAGGCCGTCCGGGTGGCGCCGCCGCTCATAATAACCGGCGAGCAGGTCGACGAGGGCCTAGAGATATTCGGCAGGTCGCTTGCCTAGGCTGGCCGGGCAGTTTACTTTATATTCCAAGCAGACTCGATCAGGTTCGTGAAGATCTGCGAAGCATGCACGGAGCACCGGCTGGTGTACGACTCGATAACGTCCAGGGAGTCGTGCGAGTGCGGCTGCCACAGGGAGGTAGAGACCGGGTGCGCAACGGATCCCTGCTGCCGCTAGCCTTTACGTGGTTTTACTTCAGCATTTACAACCGATCGCGTCCATCTTCGCCCGGGCATCACTTAAATACGATGTAGATCGTCCTCCACAAAGTTATTATATGTTGCACGAAAAATTGAAAGATAGCTACGGAGGAATGAACTGGTTTGGTCATGCCGTATAGGAATGGTACTAGGATCGTCGGAGACGTACTCCGCATAACCAGCGATTTCGGCTCCAGCGGCATTAATATCACCCTGCTTCTCAGGAAGGCGAACCTCTCCTACAACCGGCTTCTCAGGATCGCCACGCAGCTGACGACCGCCGGCCTCCTGGATGAGAAGCTCGAGGAGGGCAAGCGCGTCTACCTGATAACCGCCCGGGGCAAGGAATACCTCAGGACGTACCAGGAGTTCGAAACGCTGGCAAGCTCCTTCGGGCTGGAGCTCTAAAGTCAAACAGTTCCGAAGCTTGTAGGCGGCAAAACGCTGCCCCGAAGTTTTGGTGTGAGACCAGCTGGTTTTTATCTGACACGCGGAGAGGGTTGCCATGCGCGCCTTCGTGGAGATATTCATCGAGTCCGGCAGGGACCTCATCGCGTCGGCCGAGTTCATAAGACAGATCGAGGGGGTGCGCGAGGCATACGCGGTATCGGAGCACTGCGACATATTTGCTGCCGTGGAGGCCGAGGATTTCAAGCAGGTCTTCGAGCTTGTCATGCGCAAGATAAAGGTAATAAGGGGAGTGACGAAGGCGCGGATACTTCCCTGCGTCGACTTGGAGGCAGGCCCTGCCGTGGAGGCAAAGAGCCTGCCCGGCCTTTAGGGCATCCCGGCCTGTATGAGTGATGACTGGTGCGGAACGGCCTCATCATCTTTGACCGTACACCTACAGCTGGCGTCAGAGTTTACCATGCGGTCCGTTCCTTGACTCGGCGAGAAACAGTAAAATAGACCTAGAAATGCTTCCATCGATCAGGTGGAATAATTGTCGACGCAGCAGCAAGTCCCGATCCTGATTCTCAGGGAAGGAACCAGCCAGACTAGAGGACACGACGCCCAGCGCAACAACATCATGGCTGCCAAGCTGGTTGCCGAGATCGTGCGCTCGAGCCTTGGGCCGAGAGGCATGGACAAGATGCTGGTCGATACGCTGGGGGATGTCACGATAACCAACGACGGTGCTACGATACTGAAAGAGATGGACGTCCAGCACCCCGCGGCAAAGATGATGGTCGAGATCGCCAAGACCACCGACAACGAGGTGGGCGATGGCACCACGTCATCCGTCGTGCTTGCAGGTGCGCTGCTGGAGAAGGCCGAGGATCTGATAAACAAGGAGGTACATCCAACGATAATCGTGGACGGGTACAAGAAGGCGCTGACGAAGACGCTGGAGCTGCTCCGCAGCGTAGCGATAAAGGTAAACCCGACGGACAAGGACAGCCTGAGGAAGGTTGCCACGACCTCGCTTGTTTCTAAACTCGTATCGGGCGCGGCCGGCAAGCTGTCCGATGTTGTTGTTGATGCCGTGCTGGCTGTTGCCGAGAAGACCGACGGTGCCTACAAGGTCGATATCGACGACGTGAAGGTCGAGCGCAAGGCCGGCGGTTCACTCGAAGATACAGTCCTCATCAAGGGCATAGCGCTGGACAAGGAGGTCGTGCACGGCGAGATGCCGAAGAAGATAACAAAGGCGAGGATCGCGCTGGTGAACGCGGCCTTTGAGATCGAGAAGACCGAGTTCGACGCCAAGATCAACATCAGCACGCCCGAGCAGATGAAGATGTTCCTGGACGAGGAGAACATGATGCTGAAGGCGATGACGGACAAGGTGAAGGAGTCCGGCGCCACAGTCGTGATCTGCCAGAAGGGCATCGACGATATGGCCCAGCACTACCTCGCGAAGGCTGGGATAGCGGCCGTGAGGCGGGTGAAGGAGAGCGACATGAACAAGCTTGCAAAGGCCACCGGCGGAAGAGTTGTGACGAACATCGAGGAGCTGACCGGCAAGGACCTCGGGCACGCCGACATGGTCGAGGAGCGCAAGGTGGAGGCCGACAAGTGGGTCTTCATCGAGGGCTGCAAGGACCCGAAGGCAGTAACGCTGCTCATCAAGGGCGGCTCACAGAGGGTTGTCGACGAGGCGGAGAGGGCGCTGCACGACGCGCTGATGGTCACCAAGGACGTCATGGAGAAGCCCTACATACTGGTGGGCGGCGGTGCGCCCGAAAATTATGTGTCGAGGAAGATCAGGGAGTGGGCCAACAGCCTGAGCGGCAGGGAGCAGCTCGCGGTGCAGAAGTTTGCCGACGCGCTGGAGACGATCCCGCTCGTCCTTGCGGAGAACGCGGGCATGAACATGCTCGATACCCAGGTGCAGCTTAGGGCGAAGAATGGCGGCGGCAACAAAGGAACATGGGGCGTCAACGTGCTGAAGGGGAAGGTCGAGGACCTCTCCAAGATCAATGTCTATGACCCGCTGGTCGTGAAGGAGCAAGTCGTGTCTTCGGCGACCGAGGCTGCAAGCATGCTCCTGCGCATCGACGACGTGATCGCGTCAACGAAGTCCAGGGAGCCGGCCGGCCACGGCGGCGCTGGTGGCATGGGCGGCATGGGCGGGATGGAGTAAACTCCTAATTTCTTTTTGTATATTTTGTTTCACATCGAGTATGTCTTGGTCCGGCATACACAGGTGTTTTTAGCACTAGTTAGCATACTTTAGGCAACGGCCTATCTGCATAGATACGGCCAAGCCATACCCAGCAAGGGGGCAGAGCGGTTTTCTGCTCTGCCTCACATCCGTTCTGTAATTCAGTTACTGAACATACAACTTCTTAATACCTCAGGCAATGTATGAGGTGGTATGTCGCAATTCATGGGCGAGTTTGCCCTTCCGGTAAGGCATGAAGCCACGGTCCGGGCCAAGTTGAATGTGGGCCGCCGGCCGCGGCGGGCGCTCCAGCTTATCCGTGTATACGCTCACCGCTAGCCCTCGTTTTGTCAGAGTGTATCTGATAACATCTGTGAGCAGAGAATAGTACAAATAAAAAAGAAGGGGTTTGTTTACCGATTTAGCGTGTTCTTGAACCTGGTAGCCACTACACCGATGCCTACCAAAGCCGCCATTACTACCATGAGACCTGACGGGAACTCTGGAGTCACCACTACCGTCGCGCTCACAGTACCGCTGTTTGCGGTATCGTATGGCTGACTGAGACCTGTGCCTATCACATCTATTCTGAAAGTGAACGAGCCCATCTCTGAGAATGCTACTGATTGCGTATCCATACCATCCTGTAGGTGCAAGTTGGTTTTATGCACTAACATATTTCCATCTTCGTCTGCTATGTGGAATTCGTAATTCACGTGCGTAATCGGGTCGAATGCTCCGGGGTGGAGGAATGCTATATCAAACTTGACTTCCTGCGGCGCATCTATGGTGAATGTATTATCAGATGCGCTTCCCTTGTCAATGGTTACTTCCACGAATGTTGAGCCGTTGTCTGTTGTCATCCGCATCTTTGTTGCTTCGCCGTAGGCATTGCCAAAGTTGATATCTAACATTGCCGGTGCCAGCGATAGACCTAGGATAACCAGTCGCAGATCCTGCATTGTAATTGTTTAGCTGTCGAAGTATTAAAGTCTGCAACAAGGATTGTCGGTAAAAATTTAATTGCAAAATAATCGATTCAAACATATAAGATATCCACATGCGTCATCCACTTTCTAGAAGATGGTGGTATCAATCAGGCAAAAATAAGTGCGGTGGCCGGGATTTGAACCCGGGTCGACAGCGTGGCAGGCTGCCGTCCTAGACCAAGCTAGACGACCACCGCATGAACGAAGCATGCTATAACCATGATATTATAACTTTGCCATCTGATCTTTGAATCAATTAGCCGAGCAACTATCCGTGCTTTTGCGCGATCTTCCCGAAGACCTCGTCCAGATAAGAGGTGAACTTCGGCTCGCCTGCGTCGCGCCCCTCGAACCTGACCCTTGCCGCCGGTTTCGAGATCCTGATCCTCCGCCTCAAATCCGCGGGCGTGCCCAGTACAACAGCATCACAATCAACGGCGTTTATGCTCTGCTCCAGTTCGAGGAGCTGCTCCCTGCTGTAGCCCAACGCTGGCAGCACCGGCCCGATCCATGGAAATTTTTCATATGCCTTCCTTAGCGAGCCCACGGACTTCTTCCTGGGATCTACTAGCTTACAGCCGAGCGACCTTGCAACGGTTGCACCGACACCCTCGCTGAGCTCGCCGTGCGTTATCGAGGGGCCGTCCTCTATCACCAATACGCGCCTGCCCTTCACCAGGTTCGGGTCGTCGATCCTGGCCTCCGAGCTCGTCTTGAAGATCTTCGCGCCGGGGTTCAGGTTCCTGCATGATTGTATCACCTTCTCGACGTCCCCCGACCAGGCAAGGTTGACCTTGTTCACCACTATGGCATCGGCCAGCCTGACGTTCGCCTCGCCAGGATGGTATTTGCTCTCATGGCCTGGGCGCAGGGGGTCGGCCACAACTATGCTGCAGTCCGGCGCATAAAACGAAAGGTCGTTGTTCCCCCCGTCCCACACTATCACGTCGCAGGCCCGCTCTGCCTCCTCTAGGATCTGCTGGTAATCAACGCCTGCGAAGACCTCTACTCCCTTCTCGACGTGGTCTGCGTACTCTTCCTCCTCCTCCACCGTTATCTTGTAGCGCGCGAAATCCTCCACGCTTTTGAAGTGCTGCACAGCCACCCTCAGGTCGCCGTAGGGCATCGGGTGCCTCACCACCGCGGGCCTGAGGTTCTTCTTCCTTGCTGCGTCCACCACCATCCTGGCGATCGTGCTCTTCCCGGCCCCGGTCCGGGTTGCCAGCACGGCCACAACCGGCTTCTTCGATCTGAGCTGCGTATCCTTGGAACCGAGCAGCGTGAATGATGCGCCGGCGGCTATGACCTTCGACGCCGCGTGCATGACATATTCATGCGATACGTCGCTGTAGGAAAAGAATACAGCATCTACTCGATGCTCCTTTATCAGTTCTGTGAGCCGCTCCTCGCCGTATATCGGGATCCCCTCCGGGTACATCGCTCCGGCCAGCTCGGCCGGGTAGACCCTGTTCTCTATGTAGGGGATCTGCGTGGCGGTAAATGCCACTACTCGATAGTTCGGGTTGTTGCGGAAGAACACATTGAAGTTGTGAAAGTCTCTGCCCGCCGCGCCCATTATGATTGCCCTGCGAACCATGCAGGGAGGAGAGGCTATGATTTATTATTAACCTATCACCGGCCGGCTCGGCTTCGTTAACTTAACTGTGCACCTTACTTCCCAGTACTGTGAGTATTATATTCCCCATCCTCTAATTACTATGGATAAGCTTGATGTGTAGTGCTACCCAAGATATGGTC
>CAYJSN010000012.1:0-47449 GCA_964373125.1 uncultured Nitrosopumilales archaeon
TGGCTACCGAATAATAGGACACTATCATTTCTCTGCCTCATCAGAGCACTAATCAGTGTCTCACAGAGGGGGCTCGTGGCACAACTTTTATGCCCATGTCACTAATCTTGAAAGATTAGAACCTAAGCCGTTATAACCCAACATTACGGCCGTTTCATCCCTAGCCTGCCCTGCTGGATTTTGTATAAACAACCTCGTCGAGCCGCTTTACATAGACGATCCTGCTCGCCGGTATGGTCTGGAAGTTCTCGGAGAGATGAAGGAACTCCTTTAGCGGGACCTCCTTTATCTTGTCGAAATCACGGTAGGCCACGCTGTACAGCTCCGGATCGTCGGCGTGCATAGCCCTGCTCATAACTTCCTGCAGCCTGCCCTTCCTTGCCATCTCTCATCCACACAAAGGCGCAGGAACCTCAGCTATCGGGATTGTAGTTGAAGAGTCCACCGGCGTCGATTATCTTTTTTATCAGTTCGGGAAACGGCTTCATCCTGTACGTTTTGTTCTTGGTCAGGTTCCTCACCTCTCCCCTTGCGAGGTCGATCTCCAGATTGTCCTTGTCGCTTATGTTCGCGTAGGCATCCCGCTCGATCTCGATCGGAACCAGGTGCGCCCCATCAACCGAGTTCCTGTAAAATATCCTGGCAAAGGAGAGCGCAAGCACGGCAGTAATCCCCGCATGCCTCAGCGCTATCGGGGCGTGCTCCCGGCTCGAGCCGCACCCGAAGTTCTCGCCCGCGACCATAAAGTCACCCTGCTTCACCTTCTTCACGAACTCCTTGTCGAGGCCCTCCATCGCGTGCATCCCGAGCTCGACCGGGTCCATTATCTTCAGGTAGGGCCCGGGGATTATGACGTCAGTATCGATGTTGTCCTTCTCGTACTTGTGCGCCGTGCCCTTCATGCCAGTCACTACCTAGCGCAGGTCGCGGGGGTCGGTTATCTTTCCCGTTACTGCAGAGGCCGCGACGACCTGCGGTGACGCTAGGTACGTCTTGGATTCAACATGGCCCATCCTGCCGGGAAAGTTCCTGTTAGTTGTGCTGACGCAGACCTCGTCCTTTGCTAGCACTCCCATGTGCGCGCCGCAGCAGGCCCCGCAGGTGGGCGGGCCTATCACGGCCCCGGCCTCCAGGAATATGCTGAGCAATCCTTCTTTCATAGCACGCGCGTAGATGCTCTGCGCAGCAGGTAGGACCTCCATCCTCACCCTAGCCTTCCTGCCCTTCAGTACCATCGCTGCAGCCATGAGGTCGGTGTACTTTGCGCCCGTGCACGACCCGATGTAGGCCTTGTCGATCTCGACGCTGCTGACCTCCCTGGCAGTTGCGATGTTGGCGGGGGAGTAGGGCTTTGCCACGATGGGTTCGATCTTGCCTACGTCGTAGGTGTGGGTATCTGCATACGACGCATCATTGTCCCCGACCACTGCAGTGAATTGTGCGTCGGTCCTCTCCCTGACATGGTCTAGCGTCTTCTGGTCCGGCTCGATTATGCCGCTCTTCGCCCCGGCCTCGGTCGTCATGTTGGTGAGGGTGAAGCGCTCGTCCATCGGCATCTCGCTGACCGCCGACCCCACAAATTGCATTGCCTTGTAGTTGCCGACGTCGGTGCCGTGGTCGCCGATTATCTTCAGTATCAGGTCCTTGGCCATCAGGTAGGGCGGCATCTTCCCCTCCAGCCTGAAGAGTATGGTCTCTGGAACCTTGAACCAGATCCTGCCGTGCACTAGGACGTAGGCTACATCCGTATGGCCCATGCCGGTCGCGAAGCAGCCCAGCGCGCCGGTCGTGTTGGTGTGCGAGTCGCCCCCAACGTAGACCTCGCCCGGCAACACCAGCGCTTCCTCGTGCGATAATGTGTGGCAGATCCCGTACTGGCCCATCCCGTACTTGAAGTGCTTGTCGACGTCGAACCTGTCGACGAACTTCTGAACCGTGACTATGTTCTGCGCGGCCAGCTTGTCGACCGCCGGCACAAAGTGATCCTCGGCCACCCAGACCCTGCTGGGGTCCCACAGCTTGTTAATCGTCTTGCCCTGCTTCTCGAGCTCCTCGATGACGGTCATCACGCCAGGGCCCGAGACGTCGTGGATCATGACCTTGTCGACCTTTGCGAATATCACATCGCCCGGCGATACCCTCTCCTTGCCCGAGGCTCGGGCGAGTATCTTCTCAGTTATCGTCATTCCCAAAACGTATCACTAACCTCCAACATGGAAGATAACGCATTAAAATGTTTTCATATATCCGGAGACGCATGCTGGCAATACCGCCTACGAGCAAACAATCTTAAAGCATGGAACATGTTATCAGGTACCGTGAGATAATTTGGGAGTAGAGCTCATACCCGTCAAGGTCAGGCCGATGAAGGAGAAGTTCGACCTGTTTCACACGATCGTCCAGTATATCGATGAGAGTGGCCAGCAATTGGCCGATGGCGACATCCTTGTGGTATCGAGCAAGTTCGTCTCCGTCAGCCAGGGGAACATCGTTGCGCTTGACGGCGTCGAGCCCGGCGAGAAGGCGCTCAAGATGGCCGACAAGTTCAGCATGGACCCCAGGCTCGCCGAGCTCGTTGTCCGCGAATCCGATTTTATCTTCGGCGGCGTGCCGGGCTTCGTGCTTGCCGTCAGGGAAGGAGTTGTAGCGCCCAACGCAGGCATCGACAGATCCAATGTGCAGCACGGGTATGCTATTCTCCACCCGCGGGAACCCTTCGAGGAGGCGGAGATGCTGAGACGAAAGGTTGCGGAAGAGCTCGGAAGAAAGATCGGTGTTGTGATCACCGACAGCAGGCTGATGCCCACCAGGGTGGGCACAATCGGGGTCGCGATCGGGGCCGCAGGCTTCGAGCCGGTCGAGGACCTCCGCGGCAAGAAGGACCTCTTCGGCAACCCGCTCAGGGTGACGTTCAAGGCCACGGCCGACAGCATAGCCACGGCCGCCAACATGATCATGGGCGAGAGCGATGAATCAATACCTGTTGTGATTGTGAGGAACCTCGCCGTGAGGATGAGCGAGAGGATGCTGGGCTGGAGGGACCTGGCCATACCTCACGACGAGTGCATCTACGTGAGAGGCCTCGGGAACAGCACCTCAGATCCAGAAGAGGTCTGATCATGCAAACGTTTTCGAAAACTAGCACAGCATTTTAATACAACCCCCAAAGTAAGCTCGATATGAGCGATTACTCGCTGCTTTATCCAAAGACAGTGGGGCTGGTAAAGGGCCTGTTCCACCTGATCAGGAGGGAAGAGATCGAGAAGGAGTCACTCTACCTGGTCGTGAGGAACAACACCGAAGACGTGATCCGCATACTGCGCTCCGAGGGCTTCCACAAGCTCCGCTTCTGCGAGCATAAAAAGCCGTCGCAGCTGGGGAGCGGCTTTACAAAGATGCTCAACAGGACCTGGGAGATGCACGTGCGGCTCTACGACATGAAGAACGGGCTGATCGCGATCCAGGGCGAGGTCGAGATCTCCAGGAGGTACCTCCAGCACATGTTCAGCCAGCGATCCCCGGTAGTATATGAAATTGCTAACATCCTGAAGAAGAACGGTATAGACTACAAGATATGGAACGACAAGGTGAAGGAGTACGTCTCACACATAGATGACGATCACCAGATAAATCTGAAGGGGATTCCGGCGCTCCTGCCCTGGATACCGGCCTCTGTGATCTTGATCGGATACGGCCTCTGGCGCCTGCTCTGGTTCCTGGGCGTCGTCTAGCGGGCCAGCAACGCTCATAACTCTATTCTGGGAAACAAATTCTGATGTCCGGAGGCAGCATCAAGCTCAGGCACTCGGGGCTCTCCCAAGGCGAGGTGGAGATACTCTTCAGCCTGCTGAGCGACCCCTACGACGTGAGCGATAACCCGGTCGAGGATTTCAGCAGCGAGTACGTGAGCATGCTTGGAATGGATTTTCCCCTGGCCTACGAGCGGGGGTTCTTCAAGAACTTCGGGATCGAGCGGTGGGAGCGGATCAAGGAAGTCCTGAAGAACCTCAAGTGGAGGCGGGGCAAGAAGGGCATCCTGCTCTCGCTGCGCTTCAGCGGCGCCCCCTCGGTGACCTTCTCGCTTAACACCGACGACAACAAGACCTTCAACAGGGCGCTGGAGACCATCGAGTACCTGATGGACGTGATACTCTTCCAGATCGACTCCAAGAGGCTGCCGGCTGATGTGAGCGAAGTTAGCTATGCGTTTGACGAGCGGGAGTCTAGGTGGTACCCCGCAAAGGCAGTTGGCAACAGTGCAGAATATGTATTTGTAAACGAGGAGTGGAGGACGGCCGGGTCCTAGCGGACCCGAGGCTGCTAGATTTAAATCGTTTTGGGGTTCTACCACAGTGGACAAGATGCGGGCCGGCGGCTTTCTAAACAAATACAGGGACTACATCCTCTTCAACAAGAACCTGCTCGTATCAGGCGTTGCCGGCTTCTTCGCCAGCGCGCTCGCGGCCCAGCTGCACTCGCTCTATTATAATGACAGCCTTGCGAACTCGGTGGTTGCTTTGGCGACCGAGTATTCGGCCTACATCCCCTTCTTTGCCTACCTCTTCTACAGGGACAACAGACACAGGTACATAGACCCGTCGACGGGCCGGAGGGACTCGAAGCGGCTCAGGACAGACATAAAGAAACTCCTTGCTGCGTTCTCGGCCTCTGAAGTGGTTTACACGCTGACCAGGGTCTTCGCGCACTACCAGTTCCTCCAAGGCGGCCTAGAAGCATACCAGGCCTCGATGGCCGGTTCGCTGATCGCGTGGGCCGTGTTCTTCGTGTGCGTAAACGCCGGGGTAAAGCTCACCAAGCTCTTCAAGTGAGGTTACGTCTCAGAGGATGTGCTCCACGGCCTTCTGCACGTCGCCGGCGTCGATTATCTTGGCGTCTATCATAGCCTCGAGGAACCTCAGCACGAGCAGTTCCTTCGTTGCGTTCATCACACCTTCGGGCACTATCAGGCAGAGGTCGTTCAGGATCACCTGCACCTTCTTGTCCTCCGCGCCCTTCCAGTCTCTGGGTATCGCCACATATATCCACTCGCCGTCTGAGTTCGTGAGCTCCTCTTCGTATATTTGCGCCATGCGCTCTAATCAGCCTGCCCGCTTAAATTGTTGTCGTACGTTTGCAAGTAACTGGGCGATCTGCGAAACATCGAATCCTGCTGGCCAATGCTTGGCAGTTATGTGATGCAAAAATGCTTAATTAGAGCGGAACCGCATCAACTGCAATGAGTGCACTGCACACAGCCTCCTTTGTGCACTACGGAGTGGCGCCTTTCGAGGTGGAGGCGCTTTACAGCATCCTGAACGGCGTCTTCATTGTGAAAGAGCAGAAGAGCGAGAGGCCGGACGATGGCGATGTCGCCTGCATGATCGAGATCGACTTTCCCCTGGAGTTCAACGATGACTTTTTTGAATCGTTCGGCCGCAAGAGGTGGGACACGCTTACGTTCCTCATAAAAGAGATGAGGCGGCGCACGGGCAAGAAGGGCGTTTGTGTGATGATGCGCTTCGCAGGCAAGCCCGTACTCTCCTTCAAGATCTCGATGCACGCAGAAAATCTTTTTGAACAGGCGCTGGAAAAGATGGCAGTCCTTGCCGAGCTCGTCGAACTGCAGACAGGTTCCGGCAAGATCCCCTACGACGTAGACGAGGTGCGCTACGAATTCGATGAGGAGCGAACAAAGTGGCTGCCCAGGGGCGCCACGGCCAACGGCACCAGCTACGCCTATGACAATGGCGAGTGGGTGGCTGGCGGGTTCACCACCGCGTAAGGAGAACTACGAGACCTTGCCCAGCACGGAGGATTCCTTCAGTGCAGCCTGAAGCTCCTTGTACTTCCTGTCTATGAATGCCAGCGCTTCCGTGAGCTTCTTGGACTTGCCGTACTTGTAGCGCACCAGTTCCCTGTGCCTCCAGAAGTTCTTGCCCTCGCCGATAGAGACCGTCGTAAAGTAGTCCGGGCCCTTCACCTTGTCAGGCAGCTTGATGTTGTAGGGGAAGAGGAACTCGACCATCAACCACTCGTCGCCGTCGGGGTAGTCGCTCCCGGTCTCGAGATCAAAATAAAGGTGCAGGTGATCGTCGGATGTCAGCCCGTCCTCCATGATCGCGGGGTGCTTGACGATGGATTTCCTGTAGCCCATCCTGATCAGTTCGGGCTCGAAATACACCTTGATCAGTGCCTTCCTGAATATCACATTGGTCTCGTTTAAATTCAAAACACAACTATCTACAATCACTCTTTTATAACTTTTAAAATACGGGCCGCGCAATTTTGATGCTAGCCCGAGGCGAATCTCCGCACCACTCTCTCAGCGTCGTTTGAGCAGCGATGAAGGCCGGGGATTGGGGCGAACTGGCTCATAATGCTTATAGCAACGATTAGCACAGTTGCTGCGTGGCGTCCATGGATGACGATTATGGTATGGAAAAACTGGCAGAATCCTCGGAGCAGCAGCCGAAGAAAACCCGCAGCGTTACCTTTAGAATAGACTCGTCGGTCATCGATGAAATGCAGCGCGAGGCGGATGGAAGGGAGGTATCGCTCAACGTGTTGGTGAACCAGGTTCTGAAACGGTACGCAGAGTGGGACCGGTACGAGAACAGACTCGGCATGATGCCGGTGCCGAAAACGATCCTGACATCCCTGATGGAGCGGGCCGTAACCATAGCCAAAAAGGGCGGGCTCAAGGAGATCGAGTCTTACAGGGAAGAGATCATCAAGAACGCGGCCGAGATCGCGTTCAGCATACTGAAGGACTCGGTGCTGTTCATGAAGAAGAATTACAACCTCTGGACCGTGCTGTCTGTCCTACAGCAGTACATGAAGGTCTCCGGCATAAACGCAGACCACCTGATACAGGGAAGGAAGCACGTCTTCGTGCTGCAGCACGACCTTGGCGAAAACTGGTCCATGTTCACAAAGGAGCTGCTGGAGCTCATCTTCGAGCGGCTGGCAAAGGTCAGGATTGAAACCAGCATTACCGCAAATGCCATCAAGGCAGAGGTAACGCTCTAGCCAGCAATTAATTGTGTGTGTTAAGATTCAGATAAACTTGATCCGCAGGGTTTTGATCTTGCGCTCCCGTGGGCCTGCGTTTCGGTCTGTAAATTCAAATGTGTACCGTCCTTTCACCATGTCGCCCTTTTCGAACGTTGCTATGGCCGTGACCGCGTTCTTGCTGCGGGTCTTTTCGATGACCACGCCCTGCTTCACGTTCTCCGTTGCCATCATCACGACCCTGAGGAACGGCTCTATCGCAGACCTGCCCCTCAGCCCGTCGGACTTGCTGAAGGGCTCGTAAACAACCGCGTCGTGCGCAAACAGGTTTAGCAGATTATCGACGTCCTTCGCAGCCAGCAACTTGAAGTACTCGCGCGCCAAGGTCTCGTTGGCCGTTGTTCTTTCCCTGCTGGATTTACTTGCCAAATGCTAACCGCCTCTCGATACTCCTGACCATCATTAATGGTTTCCGAGGTTAGATAACCAGTGCGTTTGCAGTGTCTTGCAGAGTGCATAGGTGCATACATACTCCCTAAATAATCTGGAGCCAAGATATCTGGCATGGCACTGACAACGGTCACAGAAAACCTGCGCAGGGTGCAGGCATCGGTCCTTGACGAGGTGCAGGAACAAGAGTACTACAACGAATGGCTCGCGGCCGAGTCCAAAATTCAGGAAGACGAGCTGCTGAAGGCCCTAGGTGACGAGTGCGCCAGAGCCATCCTGCTGTCGCTGATGGACGAACCCAAGTCGGCGATAGACGTGACCAGGGAGAACAAGATTCCCCTGAGCTCGGTATACAGGAAGATCCACTGGCTAGAAAACGCACGCCTGATACGTGCAAAGGGCTTTGTAATTACCGATGGGGGCAAGAAATACCACCTCTACCAGAGCATGATCAGGAGAATCAATATATCGTTCAGGGAGGACGGGATCAGGGTAGAGTTCACCGACAATAACGCTAGAAACCAGTAAGAAATACTAGTGTAAAATTTTTCTTTATTCGGTATAGATGTAGTGCACTTACTTGCAGTGAACACGTACTGGATAAATAAGGTCGGAGTTAAATTAATACGAAAAGGAATGCAAAGAGCACTGCTAAGCAACTGCAGCTATAATTTGATGAAGCAGCTGGAGAAGAAGTTACAATTTCTGTGGGTGGCGGATAACTACATCAAGGACGCCGAGAATGAAGGAAATTCGAGATGTACTGAGATTTTCAGAAAAATAAAGGCCGACGAAGAAAGACACGTAGAAATGCTGAAGCAGGAAATCGAAAGAATAGCAAAGGAAGGCAGGCTCTCCTAACTCTTTTTTGCGTAATGCACATTCTTGCAGTGAATACCTAGACGCTAAATAGTCCGGTTAAGATATCATAGTAGCAGCCAAGCCGTCCCCAAAAGATGGGCGTACCCGTCCATCTCGTATGGCCTCGCTGCCGCGCAGGCACAGATAGCCCGGCCGTTGTCCTACCTGTGTGCCTGCGCTGAGGCCATCACTAAATTCAAATTTTGCCTGCAGGAAGCTGGGCAAAGTGATACCTATATAGCATATTGCCTGCAGGATCGGGAGCATGGCACGGAGATTCAACGGCAAGAGGTTCATGCGCAGCGTTGCCAGGTCCTACAGCAAGAAGACGGCGAAGGCCAAGCGGTTTGCCATCAAGCGGAAGAAGCGCTAGGCCTAGGTCTTTGCGAACCTATCCATCACAGCGGCCGCGTAGCAGACGCCGTCGAGGACGTTCTTTATCGTGGTGAACTCGTTCGGCGCGTGTATGTTCGCGTAGGGCGGGGAACATCCCGTCCAGACCGACTCCATCTTCAGCAGCTTGGTGAATACAAAGTCGGGGCCCGAGCCCCACATATTCGGGAAGATCGAGGGCTTCTTCCTGTAGACCTGCTCGGCCGCGCCGGCGGCCGCCCTCACTATCTTTGCGTTGATATCGGTCTTGGAGGGCTCCGTAGAGCCCAGCTTGAAGATCTGCAGATCCGTGAAGCCGTTCTTGGCCAAGTGCTTGCGCATCTTCTTGATCAGGTCGTCGGTCTTCTGGTCGTAGACCAGCCGAAAGTCGACCTTCGCGAAGGCCTCGCTCGGGAGCACGGTCTTCGAGCCGGCCGCCGTGTATCCTGACTGCATGCCAGCTATGTTGCAGGTGGGCTCGAATATCAGCTTCTTCAGCGCGGCCTTGCCCTTCACGCCGCCGAGGAGCTCCTTCATGCCGTACTCCTTCATGATCATCTTCTCGTCGTACTGCAGCTTGTCTAGGAGCACGAGATCCTCCTTGCTGGGAACCTTCACGTCGTCGTACCATCCCTCGATGTTTATCTGGCCGTCGCTCTTTATGCTGTTTATCGCTTGGATCAGGCGCCAGGCAGCGTTTGAAGCGATCGGCGCCAAGGCAGAGTGCATGTCAACCGATGCGGTCTTGGTCCTGATCTCTAGGTACAGCAGTCCCTTCAGCCCGGCGTAGATCGACGCTGAGCCGTAGGGGTTCATCGAGCCGTCAAAGCATAGAGTGGCATCGGCCTTGAGCATCTCCCTGTTGGACCTGACGAAGCCGGGCAGGTTTATCGACGAGATCTCCTCCTCGCCCTCGATCAAGAACTTGAGGCCGACAGGCGGCTCGCCAAACTTATCAAGATACGCATTGGCCGCCTTGACCAGCGCGATGACGTTGCCCTTGGTGTCGGCAGCGCCGCGGCCGTGGATCTTGTCGTCCGTGACCACGCCCGAGAAGGGGTTGTACCTCCACGCGTCCAGCGGCTCCACCGGCTGCACATCGTAGTGGCTGTAGAGGAGCAGCGTCTTCTTGCTGCTGGACCTCACCTCGCCGTAAACCACGGGGTTGCCTTCCTCGAGCTTGATGATCCTGCTCGAGATCCCCGAGTCGCGCATTATCTCGTTGAGCGCCGATGCACATTCTTCGATCCCGACATCCTGGGCTGATATGCTGGGATGCTTTACAAGGTTTCTTAGATCGCTGACGATATCGTCCTTGTTGCCAGCCACGGACTCGCGGATCTTTTCGAGCAACAGGAGGGATTGGTGAACCGATAACTTAATGTTTCCTTTCACATTCTCGTTGAAAACTCAGGTTCTCGAGGCCTGCATCGCCTCGAGCAGCCTGCTTATGTCTGCGGCCGGCCTGCCATCCTTCTCTATCGGCTGTTTGGCCGGCGACCTGCTTCTGTAGTGCTCGATCCTGGCACCTATCCTCTCCTCGTAGGTGGGTATGCGCTCGTTCTGGTAAAATACGCCGACCGGGATCCTGCTGCCCCACTCGTTGGCCTTCTCGATCACCTGCGACATCTTCGCGTTCAGCTCGTCCTCGCCGTCACCGTGCACGACCGGATCATAACCGGTCTCCTCCAGCTTGTACGGCCTAGGCATCGGCCTGTTCGTGGCCGGGTCGATGTTGCCCTCGCCGGCGAACCACTCCTTCGTGTATATGTCGTTGTAGGTGGGGCACGGCTGGAGCACGTCAATGAAGGCCAGGCCCTTGTGCTCGACTGCCCTCCTTATCAGGTCCTTCAGGTGCTTGATGTCGTATGAATAACCCCTGGCGATGAATGTGAAGCCCGAGACCAGCGCCAGGGCTATGGGGTTCACGCCCTGGTTGATGTTCGGGTTAGGCAGCGACTTGGTCTTCAGCCCCAGCTTTAGCGTCGGGGACGCCTGGCCCTTTGTTAGCCCGTAGACCGCGTTGTCGAATATTATGTATGCCATGTCGACGTTCCGCCTCCCCGCGTTGACAAAGTGGCCGGCGCCTATCCCCAGCCCGTCGCCGTCACCGCCGGTCGCGATTATCTCCAGCTCCGGGTTGGCAAGCTTTGCGCCGATCGCGAAGGGCAGGACCCGCCCGTGCAGCGTGTGTATGCCGTACACGTTGACAAAGTGGGGCGTCTTCCCGGAGCAGCCGATGCCCGAGAATATTGCAGCTCTGTGCCTGGGCACCTGCATGTCCGCCAGCGACATCTGTATGGCATTCAGTATGCCAAAGTCTCCGCAGCCCGGGCACCAGTCGTTGTGCACGTCGGTCTTGTAGTCTGCGAGCTTGAATATCCTGGACTTAGGCTCCATGTGTGAGCACTTCCCTCCTCTTTGCCTTGCCGTCGATTATCCGCCTCAGCGTAGCATATAGCTCGCTGGACGAGACCGGCCTGCCGTTGTACTTCACCACGTAGTAGTCGGGGTCGCGCTTCAGGTTCTCGCGCAGCAGCCTCCCGAGCTGGCCCGAGTAGTTCATCTCCACGTCTATCAGCAGCCTAGTCTTCTCCAACAGGGATTCCACATACTCGGCCGGGAACGGGTTCAGCAGCTTCACCTGCACGAAGTTGATCTTCGCCCCCTCGCCGGCGAGCCTCTCCATCGCGTCGAGTATGGCGCCCTTGGTCGAGCCCCAGCTGATGATCGTCATGTCAGAATCCTCGCCGTATCGCAGGGCCTTCTCCTCGTCGGGTATCTCCCGGAGCGCCACGTCCAGCTTGCCCATCCGCTTCTCCATCATCTGCGTCCTTGTCTCCGGGTTCTCGGTTATGTGCCCGTTCTCGGTGTGCTCGTCGCCGGTGTTCCAGAAGATGCCGTTCTCTGTACCAAGCTTCACGCGCGGCGAGACCCCGGTATCGGTGAGCCTGAACCGCAGGTATCCTTCCCCGGCCTTGTCGAGCAGCTGGCCGCGCTCGATCTTTATTCGTGACTGTTCAAACATCATGCAGGTCATCACGCTGTTGGCGATGGCCTTGTCCACGACGTGGATCACGGGCAGTTGATATTGCTCCGCGTAGTTCAGCGTCCTCACGGCATCGTAGAAGGACTCCTCGATGTCGCCGGACGCATAGACGATCCTCGGGAACTCGCCGTGTCCTGCATGGATCGCGAAAAGCAGGTCGCCCTGCTCGTGCCTCGTGGGCAGCCCCGTGCTCGGCCCCGCCCGCTGGTAGAGCGTTACAACCACTGGAACCTCATTCATGCCGGCCCACCCCAGCGCCTCGACCATCAGCGAGAAGCCCGGGCCCGACGTGCTGGTTGCCGACCTAGCGCCCGCCAGTCCTGCACCTATAGCCATCGCGATCGCCGCGATCTCGTCCTCGGTCTGGATGACCACCACGGCGCCCTTCCCGTCGATGTCCAGTAGCTCGTTCGACTCGAGGAACTCGCTCTCATCTGATGCCGGCGTGATCGGGTAGTAGGTCTGGAACCTGCAGCCACCCACCATCTTGCCGAGCCCGGAGGCTTGGTTTCCCTGCACCAGTATGATGTTATCATCGATCCTTCTTGCAGCAAGCCGGTAGCGGAAGCTGTCTCCGTACTTTGCCTTGGTGTGGTTGTAGGTGTAGTTCGCAGCCTCCACGTTCATCTCTGCTATCTTTGGCCTTGCCTTGAAGATGAACCTGATGGCCTTTGCGAGGATCTCCGGGTCGTAATCAAGGATGGCCAGCGATGACGCCAGCGTCATCACGTTGATCATCCTGACCAGCTTGGACAGCGAGGGCTCGTTCTTCTTCTCCGCGAACTCCCCGAGCAGGTCGTGGAACGATATGCCGTACAGTATGGCGCCATTGTCCTGCGCAAGCTGGAGCAGGTCCTTCAGCGTGTTGCCGAGGTTCTTTGCCTGCAGCCTGCGCTTCAGATCCGTCTTATCCCGATCCTCGAGCGCAGAAACATCGTCGATGCCAGTTTCTAGGAGCGACGTATCGAAAACTATGCCGCCTCCGTTCGAGACATCCAGTGCATGCCTCAGCACGGTCTCGGCATCGAACGCCACGAGAAGATCGATCCCGTCGACATGGGATCTTATCGGCCTCTCATTCACCCTCACTGTGAAGTAGCTGTGGAGCCCCTTTATGTTGGAGTAGTACTCGCGCTTGCCGAAAAGGTGCAGCCCGCCCAGCGCGCAGGCCTTTGCGAATATGTTCGCACCGGTGTCCACACCAGAACCCTGCGGCCCGCCAATAACCCACGATAAATTGTTGGTTACAGTTTCTGACACATTCATTGTATCTCGCGCCTCACTATTAATGGTTTGCAGCGATCAGAGTTTAAAGATCATAGATTTGTAATTTACGGAAGGATCGAGCGACTCGATGTATCAGCCGCCGGTTGCAGCATCGAAGAGGCAGCACTCACATCCCTTCTTCTCTCCGCAGTAAGGACAGACGCACACACAGGAATCTACAGGATTGCCGCACAGTTCGCAGACGACGAGCTCTTCAGAATCGCTCATCGACCTATTGTACGCGGCATTGTATTAATATTTATCTGCTACAGCTTGGCAGGGCCGGGCATGCCCTGCACTGTCTGAGCTGGAAACCCGTTGTTTACAGAAAATTTGACAGTTTCCTGCCAAAACCTAAAAAGACCTGCGGGCAACTACACGGCATGGAAAGGCCGAAGGTCTTCCTGACCAGAAATATTCCTAAGGCAGTAGAGATTCTGCGAGCCTCCTGCGACCTCACAATCCATAAGGGTCCTAGGCCGCCGGGCAGGGAGGAGATAATCAGGAAGATCAGGGACAAACAGGCCCTGCTCTGCCTGCCGCTAGAGCGGATAGACAGGAAGATCATCGCTTCTGCCACCAATCTCAAGGTGATAAGCACCTACAGCGTTGGCTACGACCACATCGACGTAAAGTTTGCAGGCGAGCACGGAATCTACGTCGGGTACACGCCCGAGGTCCTGACCGAGACCACGGCCGAGCTGGCCTTCTCGCTGATGCTAGCCGTCGCCAGGCGGATAGCCGAGGGCGACAGGCTGATCAGGTCGGGCAGGTGGCATGGCCGCTGGACGTACGAGTTCATGCTGGGCAGCGATGTCCACAATAAAACCATCGGCATAATCGGAATGGGCAGGATCGGCTCAGCGCTTGCAGGACGGTGCCGCGGCCTGGGGATGAAGATTCTGTACCACAACAGAAAGCGCCTCCCCGAATCAAAGGAACGCGAGCTCGGCGCCGAGTACAGGAATCTCGAAGAACTGCTGAAGGAGAGCGACTATGTGAGCCTGAATGTGCCGCTGGGCAACGATACACATCACTTGATGGACGAGCGGAAGCTCAGGCTCATGAAGCCAAGCGCCTACCTGATAAACACTTCGAGGGGCCAGGTCGTCAATGAACGCGCACTTGTCAAGGCACTGAAGCAAAAATGGATAGGCGGGGTTGCGCTCGATGTCTTCGAGGAGGAGCCGCTGCCGAAAAATAGCCCGTTGCTGAAGTTTGACAACGTCGTCCTCACGCCGCACATAGGCAGCGCCACATGGGAGACGAGGGCGAGGATGGCCGAGGTTGCTGCAACGAACATCCTCAACGTCCTCAGGGGCGGAAAGCCGCTCTACGCTGTCAACCCTGACCTGAACGGATAGCATCAGGCTGATTGATGCAACGGTATTACTTCCCGCGCGCCGTACTTCCTGAATATCTGCTCGTAACGCTCCACCCTCTCGGGTACAGGATTTCCACCCGCGTCGCTCATCTTGGTGAAGAAGGCCGCGACGAGGCGCTCGCCCTTCGCGTTCATCAGCCTTATGCTGTAGCTGGTCCGGTTCTCCTTCTGCTCCCTCACAAATCTGATATGATCGACCTCGTTCCTGTTTATGTGCATGTGGCATGGACCACGGTCGTCGCCGATCGTGAACCAGCCCTCGCTGGACCTGAACGGCATATCCTTGTTCAGGCGCATCTCGATTATCGCGCCGCCAGTATTTACAGTCATCAGCACGTTCTCCTCGTTCAGGATATCCTTCAGCAGTTCCTCCAGCACGGACAGTGATCCGGGCCTTATCCCTAAAAACCTGCTGCACACAAGTCATTGCTGTTCGTCGTCGGGGTAGCCCTTGATGCAGTCCGTCCCAACAGATTTGAGTTCGATGAACCTTACGCTTCCCGCGGGGAGCGCTCCGTTCTTCTGCTTTTCGTCGACCATCCTCTCCATATGTTGCCTGTGCTCATCGCAGACAACGCCTACCATGTACTCGCCAGAATCATCCCGTATCGAGACCGAGTAGGACGGCGGGTTCGGGCAGTCCCCCGATCGGTCCCTGATCGAACACCGGTTTGGAAGCAAACTGATGTGATGAGACGGAGGGAATATAAAATTCTACCACCGGGGTTTGATTTATTACACAGACGCTTGGATACCCATGCGTGTTATTCTCGAAGGGCAAAGGCAGCAACATGCAACAGCTGCTGATGGAGCACATCCAGCTCGTGCTGGAATCTGTGAATAGCTTTGAAAAAATGGTCGAAGCCATGCTGGTGCTGGATCTGGAGAAGGCAGGCAGGTTCGAGGAACTTGTCGAGAAGTTCGAGACTGATGCGGATGAGGTACACAGGGAAAACGTGAGCCTG
Organism: uncultured Nitrosopumilales archaeon; assembly: GCA_964373125.1. Taxonomy (GTDB): domain Archaea; phylum Thermoproteota; class Nitrososphaeria; order Nitrososphaerales; family UBA213; genus CAYJSN01. The sequence continues at coordinate 15,359 of CAYJSN010000012.1, forward strand.
ATCTGCAGGGGCTCCTTCTTCGGCTACCTGCGCGAGGACCTGCTGCAGTTCATGGAGAACACCGATAACATCGCTGACAGCGCAAAAGAAGCGTCGAGGACGCTCACGCTCAGGAAGGTCCCGGAGGCGATGCTGACCAAGTTCCTGACCGAAACTACGATCAACTATGTGAAGGAGAGCGCCAACACGGCCAGGGTCCTCTTGGACGTGGTGAAGAGCCTGGACGCGAAGCGCGACCTGATCATAGAGAAGGTCAGGGTGGTGGAGCAGCTGGAGGAAAATGCCGACACGCTGAAGAACAAAGTCTACCAGGAACTCTACAGCAAGTCGAACGAGTACGACACACTCACGGTGATGCAGTTCAAGGAGTTCATCCAGTCCACAGACAGGATCGCCGACAGCGCCGAGGACGCGAGCGACGTGATCCTGGTCATGCTTGCAAAGGGCTACTCCTGAGGACGATGAGATTGAGCATTGCGCTGATCCCGATCGCGCTCTACACGTCCTTCGTCTTCGGCATCAACAACTCGGGGCTCTCCACTGGAAGCCTCCTCGCCTCGGGCTTCTCCTACAGGAAGGGGATCGTGCTCACCGGCATCGGGTTCGTTGTTGGCGCATTGCTGGAGGGCTGGAAGATGGGTAACACGATAACAACGCTGACGGGCGCGGCGAGCATCGGTGTCCCGATCCTCCTCACAACACTGATAATCACAGGCATAGTCTTCTCGGTCTTCTCCTTCCTTGGCCTGCCGATAAGCCTCGTCAACATTCTGGTAGCAAGCTATGTCGGGGCCGCGCTGGCCGTCGGTGTTTTGGTTGATTATGCATACCTGAACACGATCGTGATCACCTGGGTCGCGCTGCCATTCCTTGCGGGCATCGCGACGATCGGGTGCTACAGGGTCGTCAGCAGGCTGCTTGCAAACCTGAGCCCGCTCGGAGTAGCCAAGTTTCATTTCGTGGCCATGCCCCTGCTGGTATTTTATACGGCGTATTCCCTAGGGGCCAACAACATAGGGCTGCTCCACAATCTGGTGCTCCATGATTCAGCGCTGCTTGACATGCTCCTGCTGTTCTTTCTCCCCGCAGCCTCCTTCCTCGGCGTTCTGAAGAGCGGGAGGACCAGCAGGTTTGTGAGCGAGGGTGTTGTGGGGCACAGCCCCGCCACCGTCTTCAGCAGCCTCCTCGTAGGGGCTGTGCTGGTCTGGATCCTCACACAGGCCGCGATACCGGTCTCCCTGGCGCAGCTGCTGATCGGCGGCCTCATAGGCGTAAACCTCCTGCGAAAACCGCGCGTTTACAACAAGAACGCGCTGCTAATCCTTACATCCTCGTGGGTGGGCGTCACGGTGCTGAGCCTCGCCGCTGCGTTTGCGCTGCAGGCAGCCATCCCGCTATGAGACAAAAAGTTGCAGAATTTATACGAGCTTCCTGAGATCGGCGTACCTGCTTCTCAGCGTGACGGCGGATATCCCCGCGGCGCTGGCCAGTTCGTCTTGGGTAATGCGATCGCCCTCAGTTAGGGATGCTACATAGAGCGCGGCGGCGGCAAGGCTCATCGGGTTCTTCCCCACGACTATGCCACGCTGCTTTGCCTTGTCGAGGATCCCCAGCGCGATCCTCTGGGTCTTCTCCTTCAGGCCAACCTGATTTGCGATGGCCGACACGCGCCTGGCCGGATCCATGACTGGTACAGTTATGTCCAGCGAGCGCAGCAATGCACGGTAGAACCTGGTTATCATCTTCGCCTGCACGTTGCTGGCTTTCTTTATGTCGCCCAGCGTTCGCGGAACCCTGTGGTTCCTGCACGCTGCATAGACGGAGGCAGCGACCATCCCGCTTATCGTTCTGCCCTTGATGAGCTTCTTGTCGAGCGCCTTCCTGTAAATATAAGCGGCCTCCTCTTCTACCGCGCCCGAGAGCCTCAGCTTGTCCGATATCCTGGTCAGCAGGCTCATGGCGCGGATAAGGTTTCTCTGCCTCGGTGTGCGAAGCTTGCTTCTGGTATCCCACATCCGCATCCGTTGGAAGCGCTGCCTAGCAGCGGCGCCGAGCCTCCTGCCGTGCACGTCTCTGGGCGTCTTTCCGATCACGGTCGGGAGACCCCTGCCCACCCTTGTGAGGCTGGCTGGCGGCCCCGTCCTCCGCCGATTCATCCTTTCTTCCTTTGTGAAGGCCCTCCACTCCGGGCCCGCGTAGGCTACCCTGCCAGGGACAACATACCCGCACCTGTTGCATACGTATTCGCCAGATTCGTGGTCGATTATTATCGTACCCTTGCCGCAGTTGGGGCACTTGTCGATTCTTGACACGTATATAGAAAACAGGAGGCAAGATAAATCCTATACCGTTTTTGGCAAGGCCGGAAGCAAAGCCGTCTGGACCGCTGTAAGGCTATCCACGTGTAGCGCGCCGGCGAACACTCTTTCTGGCCACCGGTGCGACGCTTCCTGTTTCCTTAGCCATCTCTGCCCCCCTCTTTATCTTGTCAAATGCAACAACCAGAAGGCCGACCTCCCGGTCTGTGAGCGGGCTGAACGTTCTTTCGATAAAGCTCTTATAAACTCTCAATGCCTGCTCGAAGGTCTTCCTGCCCTTGCCGGTGACCCTGATGTTGATCACCCTCCTGTCCTTCTTGCTCCTGACGCGTTCAACCAGCCCGTTTCCTTCCAGGCGGTCGACCACGCTTGTAGTTCCGGCCTGGGTAATGTTCAGGTCGTTTGCCAGATCGACCATCGACAACTGGCCCGACTCGGCAAGCGTCATCAGCGCTTGAAACTCCCGAAAAGAAAGCCCTATGCCTGCCAGGTTCCTGTCGGCACCTCTGAAAAATGCATTGCCTGCATTAGCCACAGCGCGCAAAGCTCCGAACGTGTCTCTGCCGGTCCTTACCAACTAGCCACCACCCCGAAATCGCCTCCTGGATACGCAGCCTCTCCAGAGACTCTGTCCAGCGAGATTGCCCATGTCAGGGTCTGGTTTAATAGTTAGATGATAAATACTTAACTGCTTAAGTAAAAGGATAAATACTCTGGGCCCGATGATCCTAGCCAAGGATGAAAATTCAAACTGCAGCAGCAGTATTGAGTATCCTTCTAGCATCAGTCTTTACGTCTCCGCAGATATTTGCTTCAACCAACGACCACACCTCTATGACTGTAGAGAACGACCGAAGCAACTACATGCAGGGCGAAACGGTCAGGATTCACGGAACCGTGGCTCCCTTCAAGGAGAGTGCTTCTGTATCGATCCAGGTTCTCGACCCGTACGATAATACCTACTTGGTTGCAGACGTGCTGCCAGAGGCCGGCGAGGATAACACCGGCATCTATTCCTACCAGATCAAACTGGATGAGAGCGTGCCGGCCGGCATCTGGACCGTCAACGCGAAGCACGCGGGCCAGTACACGCTTTACGACCGGGCTTCGACCTCGTTCAGGGTGAGCGAGGACATAGACATCCTTGCATGGCCGTTCCTGCAGGTCAGTGTTGACGGCACGGTTGACACGAGCTCCGGCGAGTGGGCCCACGGCTACGACACGAAGTACTGGAAGCCTTTCACCCACAAGCCAGGCGATGTTGAAGGCAACATTTCGTTCAATGCATACTACGTCAACGGGATACTGTACGCGGTCTTCGACATCCCCGACAGGAAGTTCGATGCCAAGGACTTTGTCGAGGTAGGAGTCGACCTGGCCAGTGTCGCAGAGGACTTCAGCGTGGGAGACGACGTGTACATCTTCAGGGTATTCAGGGACGGCACGTCCGAATCGTTCAAGCTGGGCACCGAGTACTTCCCGGAGGAGAAATCCGACAGTCGCCTCTTCACGGCGCGCGCAGAGGAGGGAGGAGACATTAGGGTGCAGGTCTTCGACAACGAAGGTCGGCTGCTGAATGTCATGGACTCTCTCAGGGACACAACCTCAACGTCCTTCAAGGGCATGCTGGGCATAGCCGGGCTCGAGGTGGATCGCGATGGCAGCATCTACGCGCTTGACAGCGACAGCGGGATAGTTAGCAAGTACCGTGCGGACGGCGCACTTCTTGGCAGCTTCGGCGAGCGCGGGAGCGACCTCAAGCAGTTCCTCGACCCGACAGGAATCGCGCTGGATTCGGAAGGGAACCTCTACGTTGCGGACACCGGTAACGCCAGAGTGCAGAAGTTCGATGCGGGCGGCAAGTTCCTGAGCGCATTTGGCTCGATGGGGATCGACTCGGTGGGAGTAATTGACATACCGTCACCGGAGTCGGAAGGCTACAGGATCTACGATTCATTCGAGAGCCCTGAGGCTATCGCCGTTGGACCGTCCGGCGAGGTCTACATCGCTGACAGAAGGTCGGGGAGCGTGAGCGTGTTCGATGCTGACGGGAACTTTGTCGAGTCATTCGGGATGCTCGTGGTGCCCACCGGGATCGCCGCTGACGCCGGGGGTGATATCTACGTCGTCGAGCAGGGCAATAACCGGATTATGAAGTTTGATTCCAGCGGCGTACTACAGGATAAGTTCGGGGCCTTCGGGAACGAGAACGGGATGTTCAAGTCGCCCCACGGTGTTGCGGTCGACGCCGACGGCTACCTATATGTCGCCGACAGCATCAACCACAGGGTGCAGAAGTTCACCGGCGATGGAACCTTCGTAGCGACCTGGGGATCGAAGGGAACCGGCAACGGGGAGTTCATAGGCCCGCACGGGATAGCCGTGGACAGCGCCAGCGACATCTACGTAGTTGATACAGGCAATAAGCGCGTGCAGAAGTTCGACGCCGACGGCCAGTTCCTGAATGCCTTTGGCTCGGCAGGCACCGAGGCAGGCAAGTTCGCCAGCCCAGAAGGCATAGCGATCGATTCTAGCGGGAATATCTACGTAACAGACCCCTCCAATAAGATGATACAAAAGTTCAGCAACAGCGGTGTGTTCCTAGCGGCGCTGGGAGCCGGCAGCAACAGCGACTCGATGCCGTTTGGTATCGCGGTCGATGGTTCTGACAATCTATACGTCACAGAACCCTTTGCGAAGGTGGTACAGAAGATCGACGCGGGCGGCAACCTCATCCTTAGGTGGGGCAGCGTGGACGCCAAGGAACCGCTCTCGGCCGACGAGCTTCCACGCAACGGCGGCTACGTAGCGCTGGACAACTACTCGCATGCGCCGATAGGAGTGGTGGACGCAAAAATTGTCGAGGAGCAGGGGAAGGGGGCCTACTTCGTTGAGAGCGGCAAGACATGGAAGATCCTCCATATCTTCCGCGACACGATCTATGTCTCGCAGGTCGATTACGCCAAGGATGCCATGCTCGCCTGGGCGCCCGACGGGATCGACATTGATTCCTACGGCAATGTCTACATCGTGGACAGGGAGAACGAGGTCGCGAAGAAGTTCAGCAACAACGGAGAATTGCTGCTGAAGTGGGGCAAGACGGGCTCCGGCGATGGCGAGTTCGCGAAGCCTACAGCTATGGCCAGAGACTCGCAGAACAACTTGTACATCGTTGATACCGGCAACAACCGGGTGCAGAAGTTCGACAGCAATGGCAAGTTCCTCGCAAAGTGGGGAGACCGCGGCAACGGGCCGGGCCAGTTCGACGCTCCCCGCGGCATAGCCGTTGACAGCGAGAACAACGTTTACGTGCTTGACAACGGTAACAGCAGGGTGCAGAAGTTCGACAGCGATGGCAACTACATAGCCCAGTGGGGCTCCGAGGGCTCCTCCGCGGGACAGTTCGACAACCTTAGCACGGAGGGAATAGCAGTTGACTCGGAGGGCAGGGTGTACGTTGCGGACCTGCCGGGTGAGGCGAAGGCCACGCACTGGATAGCCGAGATCGCCGTCCCGTTGTACCTGAAGGATGACGCGTTCGGCATCTACATGGCGCAGGGAAGCTACGGAGGCCGCACAGCCGAGGAGCTGGGACTTCCGAGCCGCGTGAAGATAGTCGATGTATACAGGAACGCTTGGCCCGAGGGCGCGGTCCCCGCGCTGCCGGGCACGTGGGCAAAGGCGAAGATCACCGACTTGGACGAGGTGAGAGTCGAACCGAGCGTAAGCATAGAGACCGTGAGGGCGTGCGAGGACGGCGACTGCATCGAGGTAACAGATGCAAGCACCGTACCTGCCGGAACTAGGCTTGTTGTTACCGCGTCGGCGGAACTGGATCAGGTGCCGGCGAAGTTTGGGTATGACAGGGTCTCCATGACACTGCAGTACAGCCTTGACGGCACCGAGTGGATGGATGCCGATACCGCGAATGCGCTGATCTCGGGCGGGCAGCCGGCAACGGCCAGCCTCAAGTGGATGCCGCTGGAGACCGGCCCCGTATCGCTCAGAGTCACTGCCTCGGGAGTGCTCGCAAAGGAAGCCAGCAGCGATCCGGTAAGGCTGGAGGTGCTCGAGTCAGACGCCTACAGCATAAGGGCCGACCTCGGCTGGGCGCAGGACAGGATAGTGCAGGGCGAGCAGGCCTCGTTTGAGCTGACGTTTGGCGGCGCGGTCAGCCTGCCTTTGGAAGAGATCGACTATGAAGTACGCATAATGAAGGATGACAGGATAATTGCCGACACAGTTCAGGCCGTGCAGACCGAGGACGGGAAGACCGTCTTCCGCCACAAGTTCATGGAGTCGGGCGCGCACACCGTACAGGTACGCATACTCGGTGTAGAGGGCGAGAACGGCCTCATCTCCACCAGCAAGACCTTCAACTACAGGATCGACGTACTGCCGGTAGAGCAGCCCGTGCAGGTTACCTCGATACAGAGGGGCGAGGCGATAAAGGTCGTGATCAGGAACAGCGAGGTCAGCAGCGTCGAGGTCGATAAGATCATGCTCTCACTTGCGAACGTAGCGAGGGTTGAGTTCAGGCTCCCGGCTGGCTGGAGCGCCATCGTGAACACCGAGGACGAGAGCGTCGAGTTCCGCGCCGATGCAGATACCCTGAAGCCGGGGGAGGCGATGGCGTTCGTCCTGAAATCCAAGTCGCTCTCCGAATCGCTCTACAACATTTGCTGGAACCTTGAGCAGTCATCGCTGGATCTGAAGCTCTGCTGAAGACTGATCGCAGACTAGAAGGAGCCGGGCTAGCACCGGCTGTACTGATATAGCCGGTGGGCTCAGCCTTCCTTCGATTCCAGATATTTTATCACGTCGATCGCGGCCTTGCAGCCGGAGCCGGCGGCGGTCACTGCCTGCCTGTAAGCATAGTCATAAGCATCGCCCGCCACGAAGACGCCCTCCACGCTGGTCCTGCTCTCCTTGTGCTTCTTCACATAGCCCTCGCTGTCAAGTTCCAAGTGATTCCTGAAGATCTCGGTGTTCGGTTTGTGGCCGATCGCTATGAAGACGCCGGCGCACTTTATCTCCGATATCTTCCCGGTCTGCAGGTTCCTTATCCGCACGCCCTCGACCTTGCGCTCGCCGAGGATCTCCTCGACCGCGCTGTTCCAGACGAAGGAGAGTTTGGTGTTGCTGAAGGCTTGCTTCTGCAGTATCTTCATGGCCTTCAGCTTGTCCCGCCTGTGGATTATCTTCACGCTCCTCACGAGCTTTGAGAGGAAGAGCGCCTCTTCCAGCGCCGCCTCCCCGCCGCCAACCACGACGACATCTTTATCCTTGAAGAAGAACCCGTCGCATGTTGCGCACGATGAGACGCCCCTGCCCTTCAGCCTCTTCTCCGACTCGAGCCCCAGCCACATCGCCGATGCTCCTGTCGCAACTATCACAGCCTCGGCGGTGTGAGTCTTGCCGCCGACCGTGACCTTGAATGGTTTGGAGGAGAAATCCACCGACGTGACCTCGGCCTCGATGATCTTGGTACCGAACTTCTCGGCCTGCTTTCGCATGTTTGTCATAAGCTCGGGCCCTTGTATGCCCTCTGGAAAGCCCGGGAAGTTCTCGACCTCGGTTGTGAATATCAGCTGCCCGCCGGGCTCGCCGCCCGAGATCACGATCGGTTCGAGCCCTCCCCTAGCTGCATAGATCGCAGCTGTCAGGCCAGCCGGCCCCGATCCGATTATGATTACCTTGTGCATACAAAAATGAGCGGATTTAGATTATTAAAGCTTGACGCGGATCACGGAGGGGTTTTCAGTTCGATCTGCTGTAATTTGTCCGCATCGACAAATTTGATCTCGACGAGTTCGGTTTCTGGTTTGAGAAATGTGAAAGGCTCGGCTCCTCCCTCGTGGAACTTGGTGAACCATTCGTAAAAGTGTAGCCTGAGATCTTGGATGTAGACCAGAAACCCCTCCAGCGCCATCACGAAGATGTTGCCCAGTATGATCAGCGGAAGTCCAGAGAGGCCGTAGACCCACGCGCCGTTGACCAGGCCCATCAGCGCGGAATGCATCACGAGAAATATTCCGAGCCTGGAATAACTTATCGTGTTCGTCAGGAACTCGACCGGCCTGAACATGACATCGGTGAGCCCCTGCCTCAGCATCGTGGTGAACTCACGGGTTCGCAGGGCTGCCACGGCTCTGCCAAATATTACCGTGAGCGCAGACCCGATCACAACTGGCAGTGAGATCATCGCTGCCGCGGATGAGGGCACGTAGATGCCCAGCAATGAGAAGAGCACCGGCAGCGGCTCGGTGTTTGTAAAGAGCCGGTTGAAGCTGAAGTCGGCTCCTATGAAGGACAGCCCGAGCAGTATGCTGAAGGAGTACATCACCAGCGTCGCCAAGTGATTTGCAAAGGCATCGGCGTAGTTTCCTGCCCTCACTTTGTTCAGCATCGCTATGAAGTACGCCAGTGCCAGGTGGTAGGTGCCGATAATCACGGTCACAATTATTAGCGTCATTACCGACTCGACGTTGATCGAGGAACCTTCCAGTATTCTGAGACTCGGCAGTTGTGTGATATGGCCTATGTCGTGGCCGAACAAACTCCCAGTTATCACGCCCGCCACCGAGGCCGATACGCCAAAGGCCATCATCATCTTTCCCCAGTACCTGTATTCCCGCTTCCGCCGGATGGAGACCAACTTCCCGAAAAGTAGCAGCAGCAACCCCTGCCCGAGGTCGGCGAACATTATGCCGTAAAAGAACGGAAATACAAATGCTATGAACGGTGTCGGGTCTATCTCGCGGTACTTCGGGATGCCCTGCGCTGCCGTGATCTCCTCGAACAGCTTTATGAATTTCGGATTTGCCAGCAGGGTGGGGACGTAGGGTGTCTTCTCGTCCTTCCTTACGGGCTGTACCTGGTGGCACCACCTTGCGAACTGCTGCCTGAACCTGTCCTCTGACTTGGTCGGGATGTATCCCTCGATCACCAGTACATGTTTGAGCTCGTGCCTGATCCTGATCCGCCTCAGCGCATCAAAGGCCGCAAGCGCGGCCTCCCTCAGTGCCAGAAGGCTGACGAGGTCGTCCTCATACAGCTTTATTCCGTGCCGCACCTTGGCGCTGATGCGATCCTTCTCGCGTGCGATCCTGTCCAACAGGTCGGTCCAGTCGGCGGACTCGAGCACGGTCTTTCCTGCGCCTTCGGCATACGGCCTGAGGTCGTGCTTTTTCTCGAGCTCCTGTATCATTGTATTTAGTCCGTAGTACAGTTCGTGCGCCCTGGACTTCAGCTTGACCAGCCCGAACTCCTCGTAGAATGGCGACTCCTCGGAGGGATGGAACGCCTCGAACTCGTACAGCCTTGCGATGACTTCCTCGAGCTCGCTCTTTGGAACGATTACTGCGATCTTGGATAATTGAGAGATGCCCAAGGCTTATCGAACGACCAGAACGGTGCAGTGCGCGTGTGCCACCACGCCACTGGCGACGCTTCCCAGCAGGAATCTCTTCAGTCCGGTTCTTCCCCTAGTGCCCATCACGATCAGGTCAGCGTTTTCGTGCGCGGCATAATTCACGATAGCGTCAATGGCTGATTCGACATCGAGGACTATGTCTGTCCTCAGATCGACGCTCTCTTTTCGTGCTATCTCGATAACTTTTCCGAACCAGTCCTCGGCCGCCCTCCTTGCCCGCTCATAGTAGGCTGTGAGCACATCTGTCGATGCTACTAAATATGCTGGCTTGCCTATCGCGTGAATGCATACTATCTGCGCGCCTTCCTGCTTGGCGATCCTCACTGCATGCTGGGCGGCCTTCAGGGACGCTTCAGAGCCGTCTACCGGCAACAGTATCTTTCTGATCCTTATTTCTGACATGGTATCACCATCGGGGGCACCGCCTAGATTCAGAGACGGATCTCGCTGAGATACCGGGTTATGTCTGTCGTTGTCAACATCCCAACGGGGTTGCCGTGATCGGTAACCACCAACCGCTTGATGCTATTCTCCAGCATCAGCTTGCTGGCCTCGCATACGTCGGCCGAGGACTCGACCGTGATGACGGGGTGTGACATTATCTCCTCCACCTTGACCTTCCCGGCATCAGCGTCCTTGGCAAACACTTTCGTTATCAGGTCCCGGTCGGTGACGATGCCCACCATCCTCCCGTTCTTTGTTATCAGGAGGCACCCAAAACCCAGTTCGGCCATCCTCTTTGCCGCAGAAGAGGCCGGCTTGCTGGACTCTAGGCTGGCGATGCCCTTGCTCATTATTTCCCAGACCCGCCGCATGTTTGCGAGTACGGTTTCCGCAATATTAAACGATGAACACGATTACCATATTTGGTAATTACAGGATATTAGGCGCCGGGGGAGGGATTTGAACCCTCGCGACCATCGCTGGTCACAGGCTATCCAATCACTGGGTTCCAGGCCTAGGCCCGTATGGACTGCCTCCTCCCAAGCTAGAGCACCCCGGCCCAGCGTTAAGAGAAAATCAGGGCAAATAAACCATCCTTAGGTCGGGACACTCACTCTATCTGTTCCTGAACCAGTTTTAACTGCTACCGGCGAGAATCGCTGTCGGCGCCAGCGATACCAGCTGGAAGCGCGAGATCGAGCGGCAGTTTGCTACGGTTTTTTGCGATGTAGTCCTGGATGGCTTCGTTGAATGTCTTTGAGAGGTGCTTTGCGATATAGTCAAGCATTGCCTCTTCTAGGGCCTTCGAGAGGGCGCCCTTCTTGAGTCCTGTATTCATGTACACGACCTCCCGGAACGTCCGCAGAATCTTATCATCCACCTTCGTGTTGAACTGCATATCCCTTGCTACCATCATCTTTGCTTGGCATGAATATATAAGATTAAGTCCCGTGCCAGATTGTATTACTGCGCTGCCGCGGTCTTCTTCGCGCGCCAAGCTTTGGGATAGGTGCCGGGCTTCATTATTATGCGCTTCATGTTGAAGGCGATGCCCTTCGTTGACTCTTTGATCTCCTGCGGGGACATCGCGGCCTCGGCCAGAGCGACGAGCTCGCCCTTCAGCGTGTAGATGCCCACGATCTCTTTCTTCCTGAGGTCCTTCGGCACCTGCAGGACGCCGGGCACTGCGAGCTGCGCGCCGTGGCAGAGCGCGTCAACGGCGGTGTCCCTGATCATCACTGCCTTCACGCCGTGCAGCGCGACCTCGATCGGCTTGATGATGTCGCGCAGCTTCTCCTCCTTCCCGCTTTCGCGCCAGAGTGCAAAGGCATCTGCAAGGTCGTGCATCTTGGCCAGACCCTGATCCTCGTGCAGGTGGCTGACCCGCGACCTGCGGAGCTCCACCATCGTGGCTCCCGAGCCGAGGATCTCGCCGATATCGTAGATCAGCTTCCGCACATATGTTCCCGCCTGGCAGAGCAGCCGCATCAGCAGGAGCCGGCCTGTCTGCTCTACGAGGTCAAATTCATAGATAGTCCTGACCCTGATTTCACGCTTCACGGCAGAACGCTGGGGTGGCCTCTGGTAGATCTCGCCGGTGAACTCCTTCACCACAGACCTGAGCACCTCGTCGCTCGCGGGGGAGTGCAGCCTGGCGATGGTGTAGTACTCCTTCGGCCCGAAGAGCAGCACGCCCAGCGCCTTGGTGCCCTCGCCCAGCCCGACCGGCAGCAGCCCTGTGGCGGGGGGATCGAGCGTTCCGCTGTGCCCCGCCTTCTCGATGTTCAGGATCCTCCTGACCCACGCGACGATCTCGTGGCTGGTCGGGCCCGGCGGCTTGTCGAGCGCGATGAGGCCGTAGCTCAGCAGCTGTTCCACCGGCCTCCTGTCCGGGTAATAGCCGTACTTCTCGTCGGTCACATCGTCATCGAGCTTTACCAGTCCCTCGAACTGCGGGAGTGTCATATTCTTATCTCTGGGGTAGGACTCTTATTTATTGTATGAATCGGCCGGTTACAGCGCGATGTTCTTCACAATCGTGGTCGCGACATCGACCATGCCCTCGGCGCTGAGGTGATCGGTGTTGATCATGTAATCGAAGATGGAGAGGTCCTCGCCGAACTTTATGCCGTAGAGCTTCATGTACAGGTTCTTGTTCTCCTCGTCCCGCATGCTCACGATCCTGAGGGCCTCCTCGTAAGTGATGCTGTCCCTGCTGGACATCCGCTTCGCCCTGTTCTCGCGCGAGCCCTTCAGCCAGAACTTCAGCGCGTCGCTGGGGCCTGCCAGCCAGGGGAGCGTGTAGCTGGTGATTACGACGCCGCCTGCCCTTGCGACCTTCAGCAGGCGCTCGTCCACCTCTTTGTCGAAGTCAGGGTTGGACTTCCTCTCTGAGAGGAACTTGATCCCCTCGTCTCTGTCCCACCAGTCGTTCCCCGACATGACATAACCTCTGGCAACGGCCATCTCCTTCAGGATGTCGCCGCCGGAGTACTGCTTCAGGTTGAACATGCCAGCTATGGCCCTAGCCACCGTTGTCTTGCCTACGGCGGGCATTCCGGATATTATTATCGCGCGCAAGCGAAACCACTGCCCGCCGGCTACACCATTTCCGTGCTAGTCTTCGTTATCTTCATTATTATGCCGCTAAAGGCTATCGATGCGATCGCGTACCAGGCCCACAGGAACAGCTCCTTCTCGGCGGTGCACCTGGGAACGCGTTCCTTGAGCGGTTCTTCCAGGTTAGAGTTCAGCGCCCCGTATGCCTGGAGGATCTTCTCCTTCGCATCGATATATGCACCGTTGTTGGCCAGCTCCTTGGCCTCGTTAGCCAAGGCTAGGACCTGCGTTCCCTGTATGCCCGGGTTGTTCGGGCCGAGTTCATCGACCTTTGTCTGCAGCTCATCAGTTATGCTGTTAACATCATTTACTATCATCTCCTTCGTGCACGTGATCGGCATGAGGTCGCCCACGAAGTTAAGCGACATGGGCGAGATGGCCACGGTGTTGCCAAAGACCTGCGGCAGCACGGCCCACCATATTATAAGCATAGGGATCATGAACGCGATCATGGGCTTGAAGTTCATCTGCATCATCTCCATCTGCATCTTGTTCACGTACTGCTGCCTCTTCTTCATCTTATCGATCCTGTCCTTGTCCTGCTTCTTGAGGGCGTCCATGTACTCCTTCCTCCACTCCGAGACCTCCTTCATTATGCGCCGCATCTTTCCCAGGTCAGTCATCTTCCGCCGGAGGACGGCGTACAAGAACTGCAGCGCGATCGCGATCCCGGTAATCAAAAAGGCCGCGTTTATCATGCTGGTGACATATGGATGAACCGAACCGGTGGGCGGCGCCAGCTGCAACGGGAGCGCCTGCAGCAATGAGAATATATATTCAGCGATCATGCCCTCCTGTCACCACCCAGTACGCCTACTATCTGTCCAGCCGCCTCATCTACCTTTCCATCCTTGTTCGTAACTATCGTGAACGGTGCCCCCGTGAGTATGGAGCAGGACGCCACCATCACCTGTGCTATCTCGAGCTCGTGCTCGATGTCGGCCTCGTCGATCAGGTCCCTGTTCCGGGTCTTGTCGCTGACACGCCTGTTCAGGATCTCCTTTGGGTCGGCAGCTATCATTATGAAGTTGGTGGGCCTGATTATGTTGAGCAGGTGTATCGGCAGGCCCGGGTAGTAGCCCTCCTTTGTGCTGATGAAGAGGTGGGTATCGACCATGATCACTTGGTCGCGCATATCCGCGATCCTCTGTGCTGCCATGTCCTGCAGCTTGCGCTGCTCCTCAACCGGCATCTTCCTTAGCTCGTCCCTGTGATTGATGCCCCGCTTCTGGGCCTCCTCTAACATCATGGTTCCAAATATCACTACCTTTGCGCTCACGCCCTCCCTGTTGAGGAGCTCGGCGGCCCTGGTTATCACCGTGGTCTTGCCGACGCCCGGGATGCCTACGACTATGGCCCGCTTACTTGCGTCCAACTATTAACACGTGTGGGTTTTAATCGCACTTCAATATAACGATTCAGGAAGGCAGTAAGCTACGGGGTGGCTTCATGACCCCGCCTTATTTTTGTCAACAAAGGTAAACATTTTATCGTTGACAATTGTTTACCTCTAAGCCCATGCCCAATCCATTCATGCCCGGCAATGGTATCCAACCTAGATACCTAGCGGGAAGAGAAGAATACATGGAATCGTGGTGCCGTTCAATGACGTGTTGATTTAAGGAGGCCTGCTGCCTCCCCATCTGTTATGAACAATAATAGAAAAAGGAGGTGACGGGCCCCTGGACATGGATAAGGGAATCAGGAAGATAGACATTTTGGTTCTGGTGGAGAAGGCTTGTGGTAACATTCGCTAAACTTGCAATGGAGGATATCATCATTCCATACACAAGTAATGTGATGGAGAGACTGATGGGAGAGGTAGCAAGAAGGTGCAAGCATATATGGGCACACTGGAGCACAAATGGTCTTGAGAATTTGCTGCAGATCATACTGGTGAAATACTGTTCTCCAGAGTTCTACCATGAATTCTATAATGCATATATTGCTGGTCTGTATAATAGAAACGGTTCATAGCACATCAACACATGATTGCACAGCACCAACAGATCTTCCGGACATGAAGGAATTGGAAAAGCAGTTCTTTAAGGCTTGGCATGGTGCAGGGCAACCTACGGTACGAAATCTAAAGACTACGCCGAAGATACGTAGTGTGTTGGAAGGTAGGGGTAGGGTATGTTAGTTCCTTTCTGCATGGGCATCTTCTTAACGCATTATTATGCCATACATAGCAAGGGGGACATGAGAAACGCAGTGTTATAATCTCTTACATTACAACTATTTATATTACCATAATATCATGTAAGATACCATGTCTGCTTTCCAAGATACATTATCTGACAATGCTCTAGCACCTAGTTTGATACTTCTACATAGGGCTGAGAAACATATTGTGCGAAAATCATACAGTGTAGTCTTGCAGAAAGGGCAGGATGGTTGGATTGTAGTTAGATGCCCTGAGTTACAAGTAGTCACACAAGGCAAAGATGAGCAAGAAGCTCTCAGAAATGCTATCGAAGCAATTGATTTAATGCTTGAAGAATTGGGGAGAGATAAAGAATTTAATCTAATTGTGATACGTAAGAACGGTGTCTAAACTACCACGTATATCAGGCAGTGAATTGATAAAATATTTTGTTAGAAAAGGATTTGCTCCAACACGGCAAAAGGGAAGTCATGTTATCTTAAAATCCAAAGATAGAAGAATAGTCATTCCCCTACATGATGAGTTAGATAGAGGTACCTTACTTGCAATACTTGAGCAAGCGGGCATAGAACGAGATGAATTTATACTGGACTGGTATAGCTAGATGGGCATGGTAGGAACAGAGATGCAAGAAGTCGATTTTTTAGTATTGCGCGAAGACTATAGTAGATGGCTTGTTCATGATGGAACAGCCATTAAAGCAAAAATTGTAGTAAGAAAGATCTTTTTCAACCCCCAAAAAACTCCTGAAGGTTATCCCGCTGGTATGACTTTGGATACTATGAATGCAGTTGCAGCGATCGTACCTCCAAGTTTGCGAGGCAAACCATCTTTTGAACCATACAACCCTCAGACCGACAAAGGAACAGAAATGAAGTTCGAAGAGCAGGAAATTAAAATACAAGAATATATGACAACCAATGGATTCAGAATTGAAATAAAACCTGTACTTACGAAGATCTTCCGATATAATAAAATGAATGTATATGGTGAACCGTTGTATAATATAATTCTCCAAACAATATCGAATATCTATAAAATCGAAACTACAGCAACTTGAACTATTCTTCAATCATCTCTATAGCTTCCAACATATCATAATAATCTTCAAGTAATTCACACAGACATTCTTCTTGCTCACTCATAAAGTCTAACATGCAATTTTTCGGTGCCGTTCAATGACGTGTTGATTTAAGGAGGCCTGCTGCCTCCCCATCTGTTATGAACAATAATAGAAAAAGGAGGTGACGGGCCCCTGGACATGGATAAGGGAATCAGGAAGATAGACATTTTGGTTCTGGTGGAGAAGGCTTGTGGTAACATTCGCTAAACTTGCAATGGAGGATATCATCATTCCATACACAAGTAATGTGATGGAGAGACTGATGGGAGAGGTAGCAAGAAGGTGCAAGCATATATGGGCACACTGGAGCACAAATGGTCTTGAGAATTTGCTGCAGATCATACTGGTGAAATACTGTTCTCCAGAGTTCTACCATGAATTCTATAATGCATATATTGCTGGTCTGTATAATAGAAACGGTTCATAGCACATCAACACATGATTGCACAGCACCAAGATATTGCCAAACGGCAAGGTAGTCCTACAAAAATAGTAGTAGAATCTCGGCCAAAAGTGCCAATTAAGACCCATGGTACGATTAATGTTCACAGATGTGACTACTTGCGTCCAAGCAAGGCACCCAGCTTTGGCATGAAGGTCTCCACCTGCTCCTTCAGCAGCAGGTTGTAGTAGTTGATCAATATGGAGGTCGCCAGCAGGATGCCTATTCCGCTCCCGAATACGCCCAGCAGGTCCGATATACCTGCCAGTACCCCGAGGGACAGTGAACCCAGAATCGTTACCGATGGTATGTACCGTTGCAGCAGTATCTGGACTGACGACTCGGCCCTCCTGAAACCGGGTACCTGGACGTTTGCGTCGAGCAGGCTCTTGGCCGCCGCCTTGGGCGAGAGCCCGCCCAGCTCGACCCACAGCCTTCCGAAGGCCACGACTATAATGATAAGTATGATTACATACATGGCCGAACGGAACGGGTCTGCCGAAGCAGCCTCTAGACCCCTAGGCGCAATCAGATACGATACTATCCCTCCTATGGGCGTGACGGGGTTGGACGGGTCGAACTGCGCAATCCAGTTGAAGATGGGCCTGTCATTGAGGGGGTTGTAGCTGGACCAGAACATCTGGCTCATAAATACGGCGTTTGCCGTGAGCGCTGATGCAAGTATGACGGGTATGTTCGAGACGTACAGCATTTTTATCGGATAAACGGCGCTGAACCCCCTGTACCTGGTGGATACTATCGGTACCTCGACCCTGATCGCCTCTGCGAAAACCAGGATCAGTATTATCGCGGATGTGACCAGCAGGATGAAGAGGCTGGGGAGCTGCCCCGCCCTGAACAGTATGTCAACGAACTCGGCTCCGCTGGAAGCTGCCTGCGCCATGAACGGGACTACGCCCACGAAGAAGCCGTCTCCTGCCGGCAGGGGACTGAAGAGACTCCACAGTATCTGCTGCGCAACGCCTCCCAGTATGAAGAGACTTATGCCGCTCCCGAGCCCCCAGCCCTTCTGCACGAGCTCGTCAAGCATCATCACTATGAAGCTGGCAGCTATGAGCTGGCCGATGATCACGGCGCCGATGTCGCCGGGAACTCTGTACACTGAGGACCCGTAGAGTATCCCTTCCACCACGATGACGATTATAGTGACTATCTTGGTGGCCGATGTGAACAGTGCCCTGTCGTCAGGGTTCTTGAAGTCCAGCTTGATTATCTCGGAGCCTCTCAGCAGCTGCATCAAAAGGCCGGCCGTCACGATCGGTCCTATGCCGAGCTCTACGAGCGTGCCCTGCTGCGATGCGAAGATCACCCTTGCAAAGGCAAAGGGGTCGAACGCGCTGGTGGGAGCGCCGTAGAGCGGGATCTGCGCCATCACATAGTAGATGAGCAGCGCGATGCCGCTCCAGACGAACCTCTCAGTGAGCGAGAGCTTGCGCTTGGGCTTGGGAATCTGGGGTACGTATACCGATATTTTCTGGACTATCTCCCTGAAGTTTATCTTGCTCAGGGGCCCGGGCAGCATCATCGTGCTGTCACCTTGCCCCCGGCGGCCTCAACCTTGGACTTGGCATTGGGCACCGCTGCATCAATCACAATGCTGTACGCCTTCGATACTCTGCCAGAACCGAGGAGCTTCTCATACCCGAGCGCGGCTAGGTCAAGGATGTTCTTTCCGTCTTCGGTCTTGCCGTGCTTGAGGAAGAGGCTGTCGAGATCGCCAACGTTCGCCCACTTCCGCGTCACGGTTCGCTTTGGAGGCTGGAAGCCCTTGGGGCCGAAGACTCTTTCCTCGAGCAGGACGGTCCGGGTCCAGTGGTGCTTGTGCATCCCAGCCTTGCCGTGGCCGCCCTTATGGCCGGCGCTCCTGTGCTGTCCGACCTGACCCCAGCCGTGGGTTCTAGAACCTCGCATCCTTCTCGACTTGCGGAGCCTTGTTGCCATTTACTACACCATTGGTAACGAAATTGTGGACACATATGATGGAGCCTTAAATAAGCCTTCCTAGTTATCGTTTTTGCGTTAATTAGTAACTAACTTCTATGATCACACTTCCATTGGGGGTTATGAAGCTGCCCCAATGGCTTGCTGCCACAATAACCTGAACAGCCTGTCTATTCAAACCCTGACGGGCCCATTTAGGTTCTGAACACTCTGAGTTCAAACCCACCCAATCTATTGAGTATCTGAACCCACAGTGGTCAGGAATCCCTCCCGGTCCACTATGACTGTTCTAAATCGACGTATCTAGAGACTACATCTAGCAGCTGTTTCTTGGTAAATGGTTTGATGATGCAGCCTCTTATTCCGTAGTCGTTCACCAGTTCACTGAATTCTGAACTCGACAATGTTGGCGAGGCGGTAAACAGTATCACATTTAAGCCGGATAGAAGGCCGACCTCCTTTAACTTTTTCAGCACATCCGTTCCGCTCATCTTCGGCATCCCCAGATCCAGCAGCAGCAGGTTGAATTTCTTCTTGCGTATTAGCTCTAGGCATTGTAAGCCGTCGTTGGCCACAATACAATCGCATCCAGATGACTTCAGTATCAATTTAACTAAATTGGTTGTATTCGTGTTATCGTCCACAACGAGTATATGCTTCATTTCTGCACCTCCGTAGGGATCGAGAAGTAAAATGTTGAACCTCGGCCTTCTTCGCTCTCTACCCATATCTTGCCTTTATGAGCTTCAACTATACCCTTGCTTATTGCTAAACCAAGACCTGCGCCACCTGCTTCCCTAGTCAATGATGTATCCACTTGATAGAACTTCTTGAATATGTTCTGTCGCTTGTCCTTTGGTATGCCACTACCATTGTCCTTTACAGAAAATAGTACAGAGCCATTGTTTATTCTAGCGCAGATCTCAATTCTGCCTTCATGCTCAGGAACAAATTTTATAGCATTGCTCACCAAGTTACTGAGAACTTGAAGAATTCTCTTTTGGTCACATTCGAGTACTGCATATTGTTCTATTCCATTTACCAAGTTGATTCCTTTTGCGTCTGCAATAGGTTTGAAAGTGTTAATACATTGATCTATAATCTTTTTGGCGTCTATGTATTGCATATCGAATGTTAGCTTACCCAGTTCTAGCCTGTGAACATCTAGTATGTCTTGGATGAGTTGCGACAGTGATAGCGCACTATCATAGATTACCCACAGCTTATCCTTCTGGTCCTTTGTCAGCTCGCCCAGCGTTCCATCCAGCAGTAACTCGGAGTATCCTTGTATAGCGACTAGAGGTGTCTTTAATTCGTGGGTTATCATTGAAGAGAATTCTTCTTTGGCTCTATCGGTTTGCATTAACTGCTTACGAGTCTCTTGAAGGTTTATTATCCACTCTCGTATATTTCGTTTCATTGCGTTAAATGTAGATGCTAGATCTTCGATTTCATCACTAGTTTTAACATTTATGTCAACATCAAGATTTCCTCTAGATATTTCATTAGCGGCACTTATTAGCTCTATTAGTGGTTTCGTGATTGATTTTGATGTAATAAAAGCGAACACCGCAACTATGATGATTATTATCGAGCCAACTACTAAAATGCCGTTTTCTAATCTATCTGTTGATGCGAAACTTGTAGCAATATTATAACTTAATGTTCCAACAAAAATAATAGGGATTACGGAAGCGATACAGAACAAAGATACTAGTTTTGTTCTTATTGAGACATATTCGGCTCCTCTTAGTTCTGGTTCTTGTCTAGTCAAAAGGATCAGCGCCGCTCCTGACATTACAAACAAAATGGCAGTATGGAATGCCATAGCAGTACTCACATCTTCAATATGGTAATAAAGCACTGGTAAATTTGCAGCATATCCCACAATGCCTAGGCCACCTACTATCGTAACTACTAAGCCAACCGGAAATAATACTTTTTTAAATTTAGCATACTCAGACATTATGAAAGGGCCGGTCGCAATTATTAAAATAAAATTCATTATTGTTGCGAGTGATGGTCTTCCCGGAGTTGTTGTTTGTATTGCTCCCGCCGTTTCTTTGATAAACAAATTCTCGACATCAGTGCCAACGCCAAAAAGAGCAGATGCCAAAAGCGTTAACATAAAGAGAAAAATAACGAGCCCAGATACAGGCAAAACTATTTGAGCTAGACCCACCTTTCCTTCTTTAGCTCTGGCCATAAAATAGAGCGAAACACCACTAAAGACGAAAGAGACGGCGGTACTAAACTTCATAGTTACCCACTCAGGCGAAATGGATTGTAAGACGCTAATACCAAAGACCCAGCCAATCGTTACTAAAATGCCGATAACTGTGATTACAATTGCCAAAACTTTTACTATTTTGTTATTGTCCACACCGCCTTTACCTTTTCCTGAATAAAAGAGACTTTTCATTGCCATCTAGAACCTACTTCTGAAGACAAATTCTAGATCGAAGCACGCCTGTATCTCAAGCAATGTACTGCCCTTTCTATGGGTTACCTCAAATCTAGCTTTTGTTATTTCTCTCGTAGAAGGGTTGATGTCTTTGGTTTTATCGTACAATCTTGTTGGTTCCATATATAGGGTTAGATGAGTAAAATTCGCCATCATGGAAATCACCTTCGAATTTATGATGTTGAAGCATTCAATAAGTTCTGAACTATTACATTCCTTGCCTAGGTCGGCTACTTTGATAAAAGAGACTATCTTACCATTGCCTTGGCCGCTTATTTGAGATACGTATCCACATGCTCCTTCAGGAGCCCCTATCTCCAATGGCTGTATGATTTGTCCCACAGACCGGATTCTAGAAAGGTCCTGTGTAGACGAAAACATTTGAGTTGATTCTTCCTGCTTCATTACTTGCAGATCTTTAAGCGTGACTGACACTGGCTCCTCAACTATCTTTGCGATACTTTCTTCTATTCTATCACTAATTAATGCAAATAATGTGTTGACTGTTTTGTGCTCGCTTGTTCTTAATGCGTTTGCTATGGAGGTAAGGAGATGCTCCTTGGTGAAGGGTTTTACAATATAGCCAATTGCACCTCTCTGCAGACATCTTAGTATAAGTTCATTCTCTTCATGGGCTGTGGTCATAATAATGTTGGCATGTTTATCGAGCTTGAGTAATTTTGATAACGTTTCTACTCCATCCATTACTGGCATTGTTATGTCTAGGGTAACTATATCAGGCTTGAACTTGGAATATTTGTTTAACGCGTCTGCACCGTTCTCTGCAGTCTCGACCTCATACTTATTGTCTGAAAGGATATATTTCGTAAGATTGCGTATATCGCTTGAATCATCCACCACAAGAACCCGCAAGATGATTCACGCCCCCCCCCCCCGGAACGAATCCTAGCCCTTGAAGTAGAATGCACGCCCCCGAAGGCGCGCCATGATTTTTCAATACCTTGATGAAACCCAACCGTTCCATATACTCCATCAAGAATTTGGTCTAGCATCTCAACTCTTGTAGAAGCGTTAGCCTGTCGAACACACTCAGTAACAACCATATCCATGATAGCGATCAATTATGCGATATTGATATTTAAATGTAATCGAATTGTTTAAAAACAAACAAATAAAATGTATTTGTTCGAAGTTCTAGCTATTAATAAGACGTTTGTCAATAATAATCTTATTTGGTAATAACTAATCTTATTTGGTAATAACTAATCTTATAAGACTGTTCTTAGTATGATTAAATATTGTACGAATGAGAAATCTGGATGAACTGGATCTGAGGATCATAAGTGAATGCAGTGCTGACTCGAGACAGTCAATAAGACAGATTTCTAGGAAAGTCAATGCGGCCCCTTCCACGGTGCAAGAGCGTATAAGAAGACTTGAAAAAATGGAAATAATAAAGGGCTATTCAGCGATAATAGACCATGAAAAGTTAGGTTACGAATTTATAATTGTAGTACAGCTCATAATTTCACAAGGTAAGTTACTTGAGGTCGAACGCAAACTAGCAAAGATTCCAGAAGTAGTTGCAGTTTATGATTTATCTGGGCCGTTCGATGCTATAGTCATTGCTAGATTCAAAACGAAAAGAGAAGCTAGTACGTTTGTAAAGAAACTGTTGGCGATGCGCTATGTGGAACGTACTACAACTCATATTGTGCTAAACGTAATAAAATAGAATCAATTTTCATGATAGATTTAACAAAGCTTATTTTTCCGGATAAGCTCTTATGGAAACAAAGGTGTGTGGTTCACTACAACTGGTATAGCGGCCCCATCAGATCCGCACTCACTATGGATAGGGTTTGTTGTAGCAATTTAACCTGCATGGCTCATCTAAAACATACTCAATAAAATTGAACAAAGAAAAGGAGGTAGGGTCTATGTAGCCGACCCTATGGCGTGTGCCATGATAGTTAACACTTTTTCTATAAGCAAGCCTTGCTAGTTGTTGCTTTTGCATCATTTTGTTAGAGTTTGACTGTTACGCCGGTCGATCGGCGGCGCGTTTGCACCTTCTATTTATAAGTGTCTACACTTCTGCTCGAGTCATTTTCTTGCAATGTAAATTCCGTTGAGTTCGATCCGGCGGAAAGGTTCAGGTTGTTCGAGCTTCCCCACACCAGCTTTCCACTGTGGTTCAGATCGGTGGCGGTGATCTGTAGCGCGCTGCGCGCCTCCTCGGGTTCAAACACGACAAGTTCCTTGCCGTCCTGCCCCGAAAGCACTACCTGATAGGAGCCCTCTGCAATAACATCGGACCCGGCAGGAACTATCTGCACCGATTCAAAGTTGAATCCTACGGGAATGTTCACCGGCAGCAGGATCGATTTGTAGGGCGAGGCCAGCACCGCGGCTAGGAAGATGAACGCTGCAACCATTACAGTGGATACCAGAACGTAAGCCTTCACAGCCATGCCCAGTACTGTTAATTGCCTTCCGATAATATTAATTGCAAAAATTGAACAAGTTTCACCCAGCAAGACCCCTGCCGATCATCGATTGAGAGCGGTCGGCATGGTTTTAAGATCAGGCTTAAATATTTCTTGGGCGTGAGACGCCAATCTCACGCATTGAACTCATCCGCATCTAGAGTGTCTCGCACTCGACGGCCGGCTCGACGCCGAGCATCTCATTGAGCTTGGTGAACTCTTCCACGAGCTTGAGGCCTTTCTCAGTGGTGACATATACCGGGTTTGGCCGCAGGTCTACCTGCAGCAGGCCGCGGTTTGTCAGCAGGTCTATGTACTTCTTGATGACGAGGAAGTTGAGGTTCGTCCTGTAGACCAGGCGCGTCTTGTTCACGCCTGTCCTGGCCTCGTTCAGGATGCTAACGATGATCTCCAGCGAATTGCGTCGCTCTGCAAACGTCTTCGCGTTCATTCAGAACCTAGACCTACATCAGGATATAAAAACCAATACGTAATAGAGTTACCTGAAATATCTCATGCAGCAAAACAATTACTGGACCGACGATCTGCTACGAGAACTGAAACCCGCCTCGCGAACAGGACGCTCTCGTTTAATTCTCGGCTAACTCTCGGAGCGCGCTTCCGCTCCCTGATCCATGATCTCGGTCTGCATGGTGCGCACATCTATGACGATCTGCGACGCCTTCAGGCGGTAGAATATCTTCTTCGACTTCAGGTCGTAGTACTTATCCAGCAGCCCGGCCTCGACAAGGTTCTGGAGCTCCTTGTACACAGATTCAACGTATTTTATGCTGAAGCCTCTGCTTGCTACTGCGTTGTAGAAGCCCTCCGCGTCCAGCGGGCCGTCGAAGGCCACCTTAAGAAGCTCCCTGCGCAGGTCTGAGTTAAGCGCCCTGGATACTAATGCCGTTTTGTCACCGATTTCTTTTGCCAACATGATATAGCAAAATCATACTTTGCCGGCTTTATTAAGACCCATGTAACTGGGTTACAACCGGCTGTTACGTAAGCGAGTTAATGCGGATACTACTGGCCCCGCTTTTCGGAGAGCGCCTTGATCGCATCCACCAGCTTTTCGGTTGTTGATTGTAGCTTGGTGAACATCTCGTTGTGGTAGTACCAGGAGCTCTCCACCAGGAGCCTCAGCATATCGAGCAGCTCCTTCGTGCCTGCCTCGGCCGGCTTTGTCCGGCCCATCTCCTCGACCTCCAGGCCCGCGCCGCTGATCGTTACCCCGCCAGTGCCGTGCTCTATGGCCTTGATGTCGCCCCTGATGGTCAGCAGCCTCTCCGGCTTCTCGGCCCCGGGTTCTTTCTCTTCGGTAACGATGGTCCTAAAGTCGGGCTTCATCTTCACGTTGATGAGGTTGTCGTCGATCTCGACCAGGCCGTACTTGCTGAGGAACCTGATAAAGTCGCTGAGCTGCTCGAACGGTATGCCCATGGCCCTGCTGAGCTCGACCAGGTTGTGCCACCCTCCATCTGAGAGATGCTGGAGTATCTCGTTGATGTAGGCCAACCCGGATCATCCTCTACATGCTCTGACCGGAGCATCGTACTGACTCGAGATTATCATACGCATCCATGTCCTGATATTAGCAGAGGTGTTGATAAAAGCCTTCTTGGTTGAAGTTGGAATTCAGTCGGCAACCATGTATCGAAAATGCAAACGCACCAAAAGTCTTGCGCATCTCTCCCACAACTGTACTGAATCTTAAGAAATAAGATTCTGGGTCTCTGAACTGTGTTAGCGACCGGTGAAACAAAATCTTCGATCAGATCATGTTCTTGACGATGGCCAGCAGCTGCGGGTTCTCGCCAAGTATGCCCTTCTCCTGGTACATCCGCTTCGTTAGGCGCTTGAAGCCTGTCCTGGGCGGGGCCAGCGCAAACCAGGGCTTGACTCCCTCCAGCTTGGAGAGCGTTGCCTTTCCGTCTGCCAGCGCTGCAGCCAAGTCGTTGATGTTCTTGTACCCTGTCTTGCCTATGTCGGCCTTCTCCAGCGGCCTGTAGCCCTGCTTCCTGCCGCGCTTCTCCAATAGCTCTTTAACAGTATCGCTGTCGACCTTGCACCAGGCCACGTAGTTCTTGACGCGCTTCAGCATCCCCAGGAATACAGGTTCTTCTGGCACGATCGTGGCCCTGAACTTCTTGTCGAGGTGGAGCATCTGCATCGTGGAATCTGCCCACGACGGGATGTTGACTGTGCCCCTGATCCTGACCACGATGTAGGCCATATCAACCCACGCTGTAGGTGCTTCTCAGCGCCCTGTAGACTGCTTTTGATGTGGAGGACATGGTGTTGGTTGAGCCGTAGGTCCTGGTCCAGGCGTCCTTTATTCCCGCAAGCTTGAGGAGGTTCCTGATGTTCTCGCCGGCAACTATGCCGAGGCCCCTGGGGCCAGGAAGGATCTCTACTCTAACACTGCCACCCTTGCCGGAGACCTTGAACGGCACCGAATGCGGCTGGTTGCACCTGCACTCCCAGCTGCCGCAGCCGAGCTTGACCGGTATGACTTTGAGGAATGACGCGCTTGTTGCCTTCTCGATCGAGATCCTCATCTGCGCTGCTTTTCCTGTGCCGATGCCGAGCCAGCCCGCGCCGTTCCCGCATGCTACAACCGCGCCGAACCTTGTCAGCTCCCCTGCGTCGGTCTGCTTCTGTACGATTCCAACATGGACGACCTCGCTCTTGATGTCGGGCAGTAACTTCCTTACGATCTCTGCTTCCTGGATCCTGTAGCCGTTCTCGAAGATCTCGTCCATCGATGTTATCTTGTCTGCGAATACCAGCATACCCAGCTTCGTCCTGGGCTTCCACTCCGGCCTCTCCTCCATGCGGCTTCTCATTTCTTCTTCGCTTCCTTCTTCGCGGCTGTCTTCCTCGGTTCCTTCTTTTCTGTCTTCTTTGGCTCCTTCTTTGGAACCTGCTTCTTCGGAGCCTCCTTTGGAGCTTCCTTCTTCTTCTCGACTTTCTTCTCGGCCTTCACTGCCGGCTGCTTAAGGATGGATGATTTAATCTGGTTAAAGTGATCTTGATAATTCTCGGGCGCGAACCCATCTTTAAGAAGCTTTGAGAACCTCGAGCCGTAGGCCTCCTTGTCGCTTTTCAGCGTGTTGGCATAGTCGACGATGTGCTTTCCCGTGATCCGCTCCTCCGATGGCGTGGCCTCCTCGTCGACCGGTATTTCTACACCTGCATCGCGCAGGCCCTTCACCGCCGCGGCGATCCTGGGAGAGAACCTTCTCATGCTGGTGTAGGGCACGCAGCCCTTTACGCCGCTCGTTGCCGCCTTCTTCCCTGCGAGCAGGCCGGTCAGGTATGATGCCGGTGTGTTCTTCCTGGAGCCCTTCCAGCCGTGCTTGATGAGTTCCCTGCTGTGGGCCGAGGCCAGTACCTGATCACCTATTTTAGTTGGTTTGAGTACCTGTACTAGGACGTTCTCGTTGCTGAGCCTGACGGCTGCGAAGGCCTTCCTCCCTAGGAGTATGGCCTTGCGCTTCCGGTAGTTGGTCTTGTCCTCCCTGATGCGCCTGAGCAGGGGTGTGAAGCTCAATTAGTCATTCCCTCTGGCAATCATGGCAACCGAGCCTAAAGCACTTATAAACGTTATAGAATCATAGGACGTCTGTCTACGAATAGTTCTATACGTGCATAATGTAAAGAACAAAAGAAGAATTTTGTTTTTGTCTTTGCAGCGACAGTATAGCGCCATGCCGAAGAGGTGAAAAGGAAGGCCCGGCATTAAGAACTCCAATTGCCCACGCGTAGCCTGTAGACACGGCGATTTTGGCAGCAGTTTTATAAAAATTTAAGTACATGGGGATATACTAAGTACACTGGGGTATACCTACGTACTTCGATGAAGAGCCAAAAACAAGCAGACTTGAGATGTTTAACTATTCGGAGGAATTCGATAAACTGATCTCTTCCTTATCAGATGGAAGGAGAATGATTGTTATAAAGGGGAGAAGAAGAACTGGCAAGACCTCGCTTCTCCTGTCAGGTCTTAATGAATTAAAAAAACCGTATCTTGTAATTGACGCGAGAGTATTTGCAGGCTCGACGCAGGTAAGGCGCGAGGAATTCATCAAGATGCTGGAAGAAACTTTGAATAAGTTTCTGAGGAAGGAAAGAAGGCTTGGATCCAAGATCCTTGATGCACTTAAGCATATCCGAGGGGTTGAAGTCAAAAGTGGTGCCGAACTTAGCGTTGCTCTAAGATGGGGACCTGGACCTAGCAATGCAGTGAATATTTCGTCCGTTTTCGATGTCTTGTCAGATGAAGCACTAAAGCAGAAGACCAAATTCATAATTGCTTTTGATGAGGCACAAGAATTGAGGAAAATCATGCGGTATGACTTGACAAGCATACTTGCACATGCCTACGATTACTGCAAAGGCTTGCAGTTTGTAGTTACAGGTTCGGAGATCGGAATGCTTTACAAATTCCTGAATGTTGAAGGTGCGAGCTCTCCGCTTTATGGCCGAGCAATGGTGGAGATAGAGCTGAAAGGGTTGGATAAAGAGAAGAGCATAGCATATCTGCGCAGTGGTTTCAGGCAGATTAGAATGAAAGTAAGCAATGACATTCTCGAAAAGATCCATGAGAGATTTGATGGAATTATTGGATGGCTTACCTATGTCGGATTCAAGGCACGGGAGTCACGAAAGATCGATAGCAAGATTTTGGATGAAACCGCCAGAAAGGCTAGCAGCATTGTTGCAGGTGAACTCAAAAATTTTATGAATCTGCATAGTTCCGAGAGATATCGTATAATAGTAAAGCATCTTGCTAGTGGAAAATCAACTTGGACCGAAATAAAGAGCGCTGTCGAGCTGAAAGAGGGCGTGAGCATTGGTCAGGGCAACATTACTAAACTCCTATCTACGCTGGAGGATGCCGGATTCGTAGCCAAGGATAATGAGGGGAAGTACTTTTTACCCGACCCTATGGTGAGAGAGGCCGTTAAGGCAGGATTGATTTAGTACACGGGTGTATACTTGGTACACGGGGTTATACGAACACGGTGTAAAGACCGTAACAATTTCTATGTACTGTAGTATGGCCTTGCGCTTCCGGTAGTTGGTCTTGTCCTCCCTGATCCGCCTAAGTATCGGGGTAAAGCTCAATTAGTATTCCTCCAACACAGCGACCGAGCCTCAAGCACTTATAAACGTTATAGAATTCTACTATACGCCCCGCAAGTTGCGCCATACGTAATTATGCCAAATGGAAAGCGTTCTACACATCGTGCTCGCAGATTGATTACAACAACTGAATTGCCAAGCGAAAATATCCGGTCGAAGAACTGATCGTAATCAGAAACACTTCAATTACACACAGATTTACCTAATACCTGCATTAGGTGATCTCCTCTTCTCACAGTCAGGCGGATCTTAAATGTAATACAGGCATTTTATCTGACGTGAATGGCAGGTTACCAAGAATCGAACTGATCACACGTGTAATAGATCAGTTCCGAAGGAGGTTCAACCCGACCTCGATGGTCGTGGGCTCCACCGAACAGACGCTCGGAGAACGGCCACAAATCAGCTTTGGCAGGTTATGGAACTATTACCTCGACGACCCCACGGTCCAGAACGCAGTAAACACATTCCGAGACCAGATCGTCGGCCCGTCCTTCTACGTAACCGCAGAAGACCCTAGGGCAGTAGACCTAATCAAGGAATTCTGCGATGGTATCGACTTTGACAATATCCTCTATGATGTGGTAGGAGAGATGTTAGTATGCGGCAACTCCTTCCTGGAGATGCTCACGCCAGATAACCTGCAATCATTATCAAGAGTACAGATCACCTCCATAAAGAAGGTCATTAGAGATGAAGTAGGCAGCCCCCAGAGCATAGTCCAGGAGATCGAGGGACAGGAGATACACCTCGACCCCAAAAACTTCATCCACTTCAAGCTCTTCGACGTTGCAAGAAAGCCATTCGGCATAGGGCTTTTTCACTCACTGGCCGTGCCTCAAATCATAGACGGCGAGCTCAGGCCGAGCATAATCGATTCAATAGCGAGGATCAGAGATGCAATGGTAAGAATCTTCGACAGCTACGCCAGTCCGAGGGATATGTACGTCTTTGAGAACGCGAGCGAGCAGTTCCTGCAGGATCAGGCAGTTAAAATCCGTAACATGAAGAAGGGACAGTCCTTCATCACCAACAAGAAGTTCGACCATAAAGAGATAATGATAGACCCGCGCTCTAGGTTCGACAAGTACATCGAGTTCCTGCAGACCCAGCTAGAACTCGGTTCGCAGACACCGGCCGCTAAACTACAAACTACAACGGGATACACAGAGGCAAGCGCCAGAGCCGTTATCGAACTGGTGGAGAGGCGCATTATCGCAATCCAGCGCAAACTCAAGCGGACGATCGAGAAGGAGGTTTTCAGCCGCGTGCTTCTCAGGGATGGCCTCAGCATCGAGCGAACTGGTTTAGAATTCCACTGGGGCCAGCCCGAGATCGCGGAGTTCAACACTCCGGACGTCTTCAGGGCCGTCGAGATCGGCGTCATCTCCGTCACAGAGGCCAGGAATATCCTGCAAAAGTCTGGCTGGGAGCTGTCGAGTGAGGAACCGGAGGAAGAGGAGAGCAACAACGGAGAGGGTGAGGAGATGGACGAGGAAGAGCTCGAGGACGCTATAACCACTGCCGGGAGGTCGGCATAATGGCGCTCACAACGAGTAACAACACTGCCCCAGAGCCGGTTTTCATACAGGCTGTATCAGATCACGCTCAAATTCCAGAAAAAACGGAATTTGAAGCCAAAGGCGGCCAGGACGCCAAGCAAGTCCCCGTCCAGGCCCTGGTCGCCGGAGGCAAACCCGTCAAGGTCGAGTTCATCGTCGGCATCGACTCGATGCGGGAGGACCAAGAGGGCCTCCATATAGCCGGCATCCTGTCGATACCCCGGGTCTCACTCAACGGCTGGATCTACATGCCGGACGAGCTGGAGAAGCAGGGCGGCAAGACCGTCCCTATGTTCTTTGAACACCAGGAGATGTTCGACCCGAGCGCCCTGCCCATCGGGGCGATGATGACATTCTGGAACCCGAATATGTTACAGTTAGAGTATGAGGCGACCGTTACAAACAGGGAGAAGATCGATGCCATAAAGCACGGCCAATTCAAACATGTCTCGATGGCAGCTACCTGGGAGGACTTCGACATGATCAGGGGCTGGCTCTTTCCGAAAGGTGTGGAGATAATCGAGGGGTCGCTGGTTGCGGAGCCTGGCATCCCGGAGACGACGGTCAGCATAATTGATTATGTTAACAATTTGTACGGAAAACCGATTCCAACCCAGAAATGCGATGCCGGTTGGTGCCGCTC
The DNA here is from genome assembly GCA_964373125.1 of uncultured Nitrosopumilales archaeon. Classification (GTDB taxonomy): domain Archaea; phylum Thermoproteota; class Nitrososphaeria; order Nitrososphaerales; family UBA213; genus CAYJSN01. The sequence goes on from CAYJSN010000012.1 coordinate 46,139, forward strand.
GATAATGGGCGACTCGCACAGACCCGGTGAGCAATCACCGGGGTGTAAGAGTATGAATGAAAAAGGAAAGGATAAGGAAAACGAGACAAACACGACAGAGACAGCGGCTCTCAATAGTGAGGGAGCCAATAACACCAATGAAGACGAAGCGCAGATCCACGTAGACTCGGATGGCGCGCCGCCAGCTGGTAAGGGCGATGAAAAGCGGAAGGTCATCATCCTCGATGCAAAGGGGATGGAATCTCTGCTTGAGGCCAACACCAGGCTCGCGGTCGACGCAATAAAGGAAGTGATGTCGCCAGTGCAGAAGGCGCTCGATGGCCTGCCAAAACCACAGCCAACGGCCAGAGTTTCCGACAGGACGCAGCTAAAGGAGGGAAGAGATAAGTTCTACCGTATCGTTGCGGACTCCCTCCGGAAGTTCCAGAAACTCGATTGGGGCTACATCGCGGAAAGGCTCAGGGCAGACGGTATAGGTATGGACGCGATCGGCCTGACCGAGGTTGGCACGGCAGCGGGGGCGCAGTGGTTGGAGGATATAACGATAATACCCTCCGGCCTCTCGACGGCCCTGAGAAATACCTGTGAAGTAGTTATCATCGAAAGGGGAGCAAAGGAAGCCCACTTTACGCTGATAGCAACTCCTGCACCGGGCGACGGTTCACCGCCAACGGTCCCGTCTGACGTGACCCAGGCAATAACCGATGTCCTGGCGACGCCGGCAGAGCGCGTGTTAAAGCAGCGCGTAACTGACCAGGCAATGCGGGCCACGAGTGTGAACCTGGGTTCTGCCATTGCCACGACCTTCAGGAACGCCGAGGTTCTGGACGAGGACGACAAGATCCTCACGGAGCTTAACGGCCTTACCGTCGGCAACCTCGCTGGAGACTTCTTCGGGGGCAACGCGACCTCCGAGGCCACCATAGACTCGGCGGACACATTCGACCACAAGCTGCTCGCAAAGGCAAAGCGCGCCATGTACCCCAAAGTCGGCGTTTCCGACATAGTCACAGTCGCGGTCAAGAAAGGAACGGCTGCAATGAAGAAGAAAGTGCTCACCGCAGTGATAGTCCGCCAGAGGCAGTCCATAAGGCGCCCCAACGGGATGCGCATCGCATTCGAGGACAATGCCTGCGTCATAATCGACGACCAGGGCTTGCCCGTGGGGACGGAAATCAAGGGCGTGATTGCCCGCGAGGTAGCCACAAGGTTCCCAAAAGTCGCAGCAATCGCTGCAGGAGTGGTCTGACATTTTCAAAATTGACGTGATAAAATGGAAAATTCAATACAGCCGCGAAAACAGCGCAAGTT
>CAYJSN010000013.1:0-29172 GCA_964373125.1 uncultured Nitrosopumilales archaeon
ATGATCCAGAGGGTTTCAGGAATGACGAAGAAGAACAAAACCTGACCAAACTTTTCAGGTCTCTCAGCTATTATGCCCATACCAGCTGCGCCAATACCCTGCTGCGCGTTGCCAGTACCTATCAACCCTCCAGCTATCGCAATGGCTGCCGCAATTGCCAATTGTGGGTCCGCCATCGGAGATATCATTGAGTGGTGGTATATTAATTTTTATCATTTTTAGTGGCGATACTCTTTATTAGTTAGATATTAACAGTGTTTTTATATTGGAAATAAAATGTCCTCGCTGTTTATCAAAAAAATATCGCGCACTGTCCTCCTATGTGGCTATATGTGATAACTGTGGCAAGTGGTATCTACCAAACCCTATCATGATGCACCCCACGCCTGCGTTCATGAACCCCCAGCAGAGAAGGTTTTACTTTATAAAGAGGGCACTCAAGATTGTCAGGATTACCGTTGTGGCTATTGTACTGTTGTTAATATTAAGATCCGTTATGGGACATTAACAACTGATTATTGGGCTTGCTCAAACGCCTATTATTTTGCCGGTAATTTTTATTGGTAAATTAGCTCACTGACATTCAAAATCCTAGAACAGTACCTGCACTTCAGGGTCTGCTTCTCCTTGTCTATGACATCGATGGTCGGCGTTATCTCCTCGCCGCTGTTGGTGATGCAGTTGCTGTTGGGGCACCTGAATATGCCGACGAACTCTTTCGGGAGCTCGACCCTCCGCTTCTCGGCCACCTTGTAGTCCTTGATTATATTCACCGTGGCCTTGGGCGCCAGCAGCGAGAGCTTGTTCGTCTCCCTAGGTTCGAGGAACCTGTTCTCGACCTTGATTATGTCCTTGCGCTCCAGCTTGCCGCTGGGCACGTTCATGGCGACCGTTATCACGTTGCCCTCCCTGCCCGTCATGTTGAGGGCCCTGAGAACTACCAGGGCCATGCCCGGGTCTATGTGGTCTATCACGGTGCCGTCCTTGATTCTGCGCACGAGAAGCTGGGCCTCGGACACGGGACTACATTCTATATATCGGTTTATAACCATATTGCACAGTAGGTAGGTGCGATGACGAATCCCTTCTTCGGCAGGGATGTGGTCTCGATACGAGATTTCAGCAAGACGGATCTCGATTACCTCTTCAAGTCAACCGACAAGCTCAGGTCGATGAACCCTAGGGAAAAGAGCAACTTGGCGAGCGGAAAGGTCCTCGGCTACCTCTTCTTCGAGCCAAGCACTAGGACCAGGCTGAGCTTCGAGGCTGCAATGGCATCGATAGGCGGCACCTCGCTCGGCATAGCCGACGTGAAATCATCATCGCTCGAAAAGGGGGAGAACCTTGCCGACACTGTCAGGGTGATGGATCGTTACTCCGACGTGATCGTGCTCAGACATCCGCTGGACGGCTCCAGCAGGTTCGCGGCCGATGTCGCGGAGAAGCCCTTCGTGAACGGCGGCAGCGGGATGGAGGAGCACCCGACGCAGGCTATGCTCGACCTATATACAATCATGAAGGAGAAGGGAAGGATCGACGGTCTGAAGATCGGGATAGTCGGGGACCTGAAGTACGGGCGGACGGTCTACTCCATGCTCTACGGCCTGACCAACTATGACAATGTCGAAGTGTTCTTAATCTCTCCACCCATGCTGAAGGTAAGGAAGGAATCGATCTACGAGATCGAGACAAGGATCAAGACCCACGAACACGAATCGCTCGACGGCGTGGTGGAGAAGCTCGATGTTATCTATGTTACAAGGATACAGAAGGAGAGGTTCCCCGACCCGCAGGAGTACGAGAAGGTAAGAGGTAGTTATGTCATAGACGCAAAGACCCTCGGGGGCGCCAAGGACGGCGTGATAGTACTGCACCCGCTGCCCAGGACGGACGAGATTGGGCGCGATGTCGACAGCACCCCCGGCGCAAAGTACTTCATCCAAGTTGCGTACGGGAAGGACGTGAGAGCAGCCCTGCTGGCGCTGGTGCTCAACGAAAAACTCTGATGTCAAGAAAAGATTACGTTAGTTAGTTCTTCCCGCAAGGGTCAACCGGACACGCAGCTGCTCCAGCCGCATTCGGCGCACGCGTTGCATCCTTCCTTGTAGACTACCTTGCCGTTGCAGATCGGGCATGGTTCCTCCGCGGTCTCGGAACGCGCTAGCGTCGCCCTAGGCGCGTACTCCTTCCGCTCCTCAAGCTTGATCGCCTTCTCGACCTCCTTCAGCACGAACTCGTCCTTGACGTTCCTGCTTATGTATTCGAGCACATAGTCGCTCGGCAGGACCTCGAACCGCTTCTCCTTCGAGTCGCTGGTAATGTGCAGGACCTGCTGGTGCCTGGAGCCGTCCCTGTAGACCGTAACACCCTTGAGTCCCACTTCGTGGGCCAGCAGGTATGAACATTTTACATCCTCAGCGGTCACGTCGTTCGGCATGTTTATCGTCTTTGCGATCGCGTTGCTTATCCACCTCTGCCAGACCGCCTGGGCCATCAGGTGATCCGCCCAGTGCACGTCCATTGCGGTTACGAATATCCGCTGCATCCAGTCCGGGATGCCCTCCAGTCCCCTGATCGACCCGTAGTTCTGGGATACCTCGTCCAGTAGCTGGTCGCTGTAGAGGCCAGCTTCCCTGAGCGCAGCCTCGAAGACCCTGTCCGTGTAGAAGAACCTGCCCACGGTGACCCGCTTCTCGAAGACCAGCGCGAAGGTGGGCTCGATCCCGCTCGTGGTGTCGGCTATCATCGAGAGCGTCCCCGTGGGGGCCACGGTCGTGGTCTGGGAATGCCTCATCCCGAAGCGCATTATCTTCTCTATGAGCGAGTCCCAGTCGTAGGAGTGCTCGCCCCTAGGGATCTCGTAGTAGCCGGCTACCGGTATCTTCCCGTTAACATATTCAGAGTCGTTGAACATCGGGAACGCCCCCCTATTCCTGGCGATCTCGACGCTCTCCTCCATGCTGTAGTAGGACAAGGCTTCCGCGAGCTTTGACATGAAGTCGTAGCCCTCCTTGGAGTTGTACGGTACCTTCAGCAGGAAGAAGAGATCGGCAAGCCCCATTATTCCCAGGCCGATCCTCCTCGTCAATTTGGTTGCGATGTCGATCTCGGTGACCGGGTACTTGCTGACATCGATCACGTTGTCGAGGAACCTTGAAGAGAGCCGTATCACCTGCTCGTACCTCTGCCAGTCGAACTCGAAGCTGCCGTCGGCCCTGCGCTTCACAAGGTTTGCAAGGTTTATCGATCCTAGGTTGCACGACTCGTATGGATACAAACTCTGCTCGCCGCACGGGTTCGTTGCGCGTATGAATCCCTGCGCCCTCGTCATCACATTGTACTTGTTCATATTGTCGAAGAGCAGCACGCCGGGCTCGGCGCTCTGCCAGGCGCTCAGAGCTATCAGGTCGAGTAATTGGTTTGCGTCGATGTGCGAAACGATATTGCCGTTCCTCGGATTCCTGAGCGGGTACTTGGTCTTGCTCCTGACCGATTCCCAGAAGTCTTCCCAGAGTCCGACACTGACGTTGAAGTTTTCGAAGATGCCGGGCTTTGTCTTGGCGGTCACGAACTTCTCGACGTCGGGGTGCCATGCCTCGAGGATGCCCATGTTAGCACCACGCCGCTTGCCTCCCTGCTTAACAACATCGGTTACGGTGTCGATGATCCGCATGAACGATGTGGGGCCGGATGCAACGCCAGAGGTTGACGCAACAATGTCGCCCTCGGGTCTAAGGTCGGAGTAGTTTATCCCAACCCCACCGCCTGACTTGAATATCAGAGCAGCATCGGTGGATGACTTCATTATGTTGCCCATATCGTCGCGCATCTCCAGCACGAAGCAGGCGGAGAGCTGTCCGAGCCTAGCGCCGGCGTTCATGAGCGTGGGCGAGTTGGGCAGAAAGTCCATGTTCGTCATCAGCCCGTAGTACTCCTCGACCCGCTTCTCGTACTCGTCAAAGGCCCCCTGCTCGAACATCTTCAGGAGCTCCCCGGCGGTGACCTTCATCTGACCCTGTCCCGCAAGGTCTCTATACAGCCTGAGCATCGATTCAACGTGCCACTTGTTAAGGACGTGCTGCCCGATCTTGTACTTCTTGTCGAGCTCGTCTATCCTGCCCATGTAGCCGTTCAGCTCCTCCAAGTCCTGCTTCACGCCGGCCCTGAGGCCGAACACTCTTTGATCCCTGAGCACATCTGGAATCGCAATGGTTACGGCAACACGCTCGAAGAGCTGCTTGGGACTCTCGATTATCTTGCTGTTCTCGTCCCTGAGCAGGTATCTGGATGCTAGGACACGCAGCGAGTTGACGTTTAGTACCTTGTCAACTTCGTCGAGCGTTGCCCGCTCGAGGACCTTCATCTTCTCCTCCCTGACCTTGCGCCGCTCGTGCCTGTAGAGTATGTACGCCTTGGCAGTCTCTGACAGGCCCTCCTCGATCAGGACCGTCTCGACGATGTCCTGCACGTCCTCGACGCTGGGTATGTTGGACTCGTCGAAGCCCTGCTTGACCAGCCTGTGCACGACCCGCACCGCAAGCTTGTCGGCCAGCGCGTAGTCGGCCCTGTTGGTTGCCACCAGAGCCTTGTAAATCGCGTTCGAGATCTTGGAGGCCTGAAACTCTACTACCCTGCCGTCACGCTTGTGTATCTTGCTGATGATCGTCAGGTCTGATTCGAAGTTATGCGCAGTCCCTGCCATCCCCTCATGATAGGGATGACCAGTTATTATAAAGTTTTTTATAACGTCGGGAGCATCACGGTGTTAATCTTTTTGATTTCGGGTAATCCAGGGTCGCATGGCGCCAGTAACTTTACACCGTTTACCAACGATTAAAGATTGCAAACCAGACGTCCGCCAGCCAAACTGTGGCGCTAGCTACCATGGATTATCTGCGGAGACTTGCATGCGGCGCACCTATCGACTTCTTCGATGCTCTTGGTTCCGCAGTTGCCGCAGACGTAGAGCTTCATTCGCGGCCTGAAGAAGACGATCTTCTCCGCCGCGCTCTCTATCGCGCGCTTCAGGTCGGCGCCGTTCGTGCCGCCATTTACATCGAGGGTAACGGTGAGCCCGCCGTTGAGCAGCTTCTCCATCGCACCGCACTCGGCTATCAGCGGCGCGTTCTTGTCCATGTTGACTATGTCGCCCGCGGATATCTCCGCTCCCTGCGAGTACCTGCCGCCGGTGCCTGACTGGAGCAGGGCTTTGCCGTACTTCTCCGTGTCCAGCGCAGCGAACCTTTCGGCGCTGTCATCCTTTATCATGGCGATGCCTACCTCGTCGTTGCTCTGCTTCCCCTTCTCGGTAGCCACCTCGACCGAGGTCTTGATCACCTTCTGTATTATCTCCAGCGAGGTGCCGTCGCCGTAGCCGAGGATCTTTGTGACCGAGTCGTGTAAATCGACCAGGTTTACAATCAGGTTTACGCTGCCCCTCTGCATGAACTGGGTGCTGTTCGCGAGCGCGGGCAGCAGGCCCTTCCTTGTCAGGTCGGTTATGCTCTTCTTCCTCGCCGAGAGGGCCGCGACGGCCGGCTTGATCAGCAGCGCGAGCCTGGCCCTGAAGTACATCTCGTCCTTGTTTGATTCATACGCGAGCCTGGGCAGGTTTATCGTGAGCGACTGCAGTGTCATCGCGGTGGTGCCGCCCTGGCCGTCCAGGTTTCTGGAAACGCCCAAGGAACTTCTTACGCGCTTGAGGTCGCCCGAGAGCGCAACCGAGCCGCCAACACGCACGATGCCCGCGATCCTGTCGGCATATTCGCCTACGCCATCATCACCGTAGGAAAGAACAAGTCCAATTCTGGGCAGCGGTGTGGCGCGCGCATATGTTTCGTAGCCCTTCAGCACCGCCTCGACCTGCTTCTCTGGGCCGCCAAGGTTGATGTTGAGCGAAGTGAACGGCCGTCCATGTTTCAGCGATGGCGCGCCGGAAGCTGTCACAAGCGCCTTTGCTATTTTATTTGCAACCGAGCTCGACTCGCCGCCGCACTTCTGCAGCAGCGGCATCACGCCGTCGATCACGATCTCGCCCGACGCCTCCCTGCTGAGCAGGTGGTTCAGCAGCACCAGCGAGGAGCAAAATTCATCTAGGTTGTTTATAGAACCCAGCCTGGACACGTTCAGGAACTTTCCCTTCAGGTCTATGCCCTCCTCCGAAAGTTCGCCCAGGTCGATGAAGATCGTGTCCGGGATGAACTCCCACATCCCCGGGCTCGATATGTGGATGTCGCCCGCAAAATGCGAGTCCGCGATGTCCTTCGGCAGCGCATTGAATAACAGGTATTCTCCGAGCACCATCTGGGCCGTCCTGGAGAGCATGCCCTCCACGCCGTTCTCCAGCTGGTCGACGTTGTTGATCATCTGGGCAAGGTCGAATACCGGTATGCCCACCCTGGCCAGCTTGTTCCTGTACTCCTCGTGGCCGTGCTCGATAAGTACCGAGTTCACCACCTCCCTGATGAGCGGCGAGGTGAGATAGGCCGTCTGGAACTTGTAGATCTTGCTCTCTACCTCCTCGGTCATCTTCTGGGCCAGCTCGAGCGGCACGTTTGCCTCCCTCACGAGCGACTGGATGATCTTGTGGGAGCTGAGCTCCTGGATGGTCTCGCCCGTCGTCCTGACGTACATCTTGCCGCTCTCGATTATCGAGCGCTCCTCGATCTGCCTTGCCAGGCTCAGCACCAGCTTGCCCAAGTTGGTTATGGTGTACCTGCGCTCCGACTTGTTCAGGGCTACGAGCGACTGCCTGAGCAATTTCCTCAGGTGGTAGGCGAACTTGCCGCTCTCCTTCTTGGACTTGAAGCCTGCGTGGGCCTTGAGCTCGGAGTAGGTGAGCGGGCCCTTCGAGTTGAGGATGCGGAGGATGTCTATCCTGTTGGGGCTCGCCATCACGGAGAAGATCATCCTTACGCGCTTCGAGGCCGACTCGAGCACGCCACCCTTCTTGCCGGGCTCTGGATAATCCTGACTCAATTCCATTTTACTTCCCTACTAATTTTGTTTGATTAAAGGAACCTCGTAAAATGTTTTTGCCTAAGTGGCTTAATGATTTACGCTCCGGGATAGTAGACACTCGCGGAGGCTCCGCGCCCGTTTACATCTGAGCGTGATGTTACCTAGGCCGGGATGGCTTCCCTAGTCTTTATCTCCGGGAGGGTGGGGAACCTGCGCTTCAGCTCCTCCTCCACGAGCCTGCTGGCCTCGTCCAGTATCTCCAGGGCGTCGTCGGTGGCCTTGCCCGGGGCCAGGGGATCGTTTACAATGTTAAGGGTTGAAAGCGTGCCTGAAAACACCTCGGAGAGGCCCGAGAACGTCTCCCTGGCGGCGGGCATGACGGCGGCCAGGTTGCTCTGGACGTCCCTGAGGTCGGCGGCAGCCGGCCTGATCGCGCTGAGCAGCTCCTGGTAGTTATTTATCGTGGCTATCCTCACTATGAGCGTCTCGTAGATAATCCTCAGGTCAGAGACCAGCCGGTACACCCGCCTGATCATCACAAGTTCTGCTGCGAGCATCTTGGCGCGGTTCTTATCTCCGCGGAAGATGTCGACCACGATCTGCTCCTGGATCTTCCTCTCGACGCCAGCAAGCCTGGCCTGCACCGGCGCGAGCTTGGATAGCTCTGCCTCAAGTATAACTCCGGCCCTCTCCATACCGGGCCTGTGTCTTGGCTGCAGCCCCGCCATCGCTCTTTATAATTCGGGGACAAGGTAAAGCCGATAGCCTACTTTCATCTACAAGATGCTCCACCGCAGCTATCCGGCGCCTCTGATCCGCCTCGGATCAGAAGGTTTATAATTATTGCAGTGAACCCTATCTCAAGCGACCCGAAATGGCAAAGAAAGCAAAGAGAAAGACCTCAAAGACCATTAGCAACAAGGACGTGGTTGCGGTCCAGGTGGTGGAGAAGGCCGGCGTCAATTTGAAGAAGCTGATCGATCTTCTGGTAGCAGGCGTTGGCGCAGAGTTCACGACCTATTACTATTACACTATCCTCAGGATGCACTGCACGGGGCTCGACGGCGAGGGCATAAAGGAGATCGCGGAGGACGCAAGGATCGAGGACAGGAACCACTTTGAAGCAATGGTACCGCGGCTCTACGAGCTCGGCGGCTCGCTGCCGAGGGATATCAGGGAGTTCGCAGACCTGGCGGGATGTCCTGACGCGTACCTGCCAAAGAACTGGCAGGACATCAAGGAGATCATAAAAGTCCTGCTGGCTGCTGAGCAGTGCGCGATCAAGTCGTGGGGCGCGGTCTGTGAAATGACCTACGGCAAAGATCCGAGGACGTACGACATCGCGCAGCGGATAATGCAGGAAGAGATCGAGCACGAAGCATGGTTCCTGGAGCTGCTCTACGGCAGACCATCTGCACACTTCAGGCGAAGATTCGTCGGAGAATCGCCGCACTCTGGCGCACACCTGCACACGACCTAACCTTTTATTTTTTGATACTAAATGACATTCGTGAAAGTATGCAAGACAACCGATCTGAAAGATGATTCGCTGAATTTGTTCACGGTCGATGGCAGGGAGATCGTCGTCGGGAAGCGCAAGGGAAAGATCTTTGCGTGCGATGCACACTGTCCTCACAGGCATTCTTATTTGCACAGGGGCTGGTTCAACAACAATAATGTAGTTTGTCCGCTGCACAACTACGAGTTTGATATAAAGAGCGGCAAGCTGATGAAGATGGCGTCCTGGACGGAGGGCCAGGAGGGATGGATCGAGCAGGATCCGAAGTGGCGTGAGAGCGGCGACCTTCCGATGTATCCTGTGAAGATTCGTAACGGCCATGTATATGTTGACTTGCCTAGAATGGATTGATGAGAAATACTACATCATCTAACATAGTTCTCTTAAACAAGCACTACCATCTACACATACAATGTCACGATTATACACACGCGAACAATCAACGTTGGTCATTGTAGGATTTGCCGTATCAGCTGGCTTGTTATTCTTTGAAATTGCATTCGGTAAACCCTCTGTTGATGGATTGAAATTATTTGAGATAGCGCCAATCGGGTTTTTCTTTGGTTTTATTCCCCTTTTATACAGACAGATAACTACTTGGACCATACATCGTATACAACATAACAGGGACGTTAATACCAAGGAGGAGAGCAGACGGTGGAGGGTTCGACGTGACGTATATTATATCTATGCTTTCCCTTACCAACAAGACTAATATTCGAACCACCCTGTTCGACGTGACGTATATTATATCTATGCTGCCATTAGTGAATTTCTGCTAATCTGGCTCATCACTATACCTATATGTTTCTGGGGGTTAGCGTGGCGTTACAAACTTGAAAATGTTACTGGTCCGTTGACTGAACAAGCGTTAATTGGCAGTGTCATTATCGGATTAATTCTAATGGGTATTGATCTGGGATTTCGCGCTACTGATAGAAAGCGTACTATCGGATCCTAGAAAAATAATTAGGCAGCAAATGGAATTATTCTTAGCAATAGTTATGTTCATCACTCACTCTGGAATAGATTATGGTCGAATTTCGACTGGCAAAGGAGTTCGGCAGCTACATAAGGTTCGAGCTTCCAGCCTGAGTCAGAACTTGTCAACGGAGAGGGAGAAATCGTGCGACGACAGCAGTGCACCGCAGGACGGGCACTTGTTACTGTTCTTCAGCACGTCCTTGATCGGCTTGAGCATGCGCATGTTGTAGATAACCGCCCCGCACTTGCCACACACGACCTCCACTGGCACGGCAATGCTCCATCCCCGAATTATAAAAGATTAGGCTAGAATTATTTTTAATCTGGCTGATAATTTTGGTTGATTCACTCGGCCTTTTCGAGGAGCATTCCCCTCTCATCATAACCGGTTATCTTCACCTTGGCATTGAGCGGCAGGTCCTTCGGCGAGGCTATGCCCTGCATGAACCCGGAGACCCTGAACCCCGCGTCGAGCTGCACCACGACAAAGGCGTAGGGTGCATATTTTTCATATTCTTCAGGCGGCACGTTCTGTATTGTGTAGGTTACTACTCTGCCTTTGCCCTCGACCTCTGTAGTCTCCATCTCGCGCGAGCTGCACTTGCCACAAAACACGGTCGTTGCAAGTTGCAGGTTCCCACATTTTTTACATTTGTTTGTGAGGACCCAGCCGGTCTTCAGTTTTGCGATGAACTCATCCTTTAGGGTAGATTGCGACACTGCCTACACCCTTCTGAAGATGTGCACGGCGCAGCTTGCACCGGTGGCGCCGAAGTTGTGCGTCAGCCCGATCTTGGCATCCTTCACCTGCCTCTCGCCGGCCCTCCTGAGCAGCTGATCGTATGCCTCGACCACCTGCCCGATGCCGGTGGCACCGATCGGGTGGCCCTTCGACTTTAATCCGCCTGACGAATTTATCGTGATCCCACCATTGTTCAACTTGGTAAGGCCCTGCCTGACGGCTTGAGCGGCCATTCCCTTCTCGAAGAACCCCAGGTCCTCGATGTCGATCATCTCCGCGATCGTGAAGCAGTCGTGGACCTCTGCAAAATCGATGTCCTTCGGGGTCAGTCCGGCCTGCTTGTAGGCCTGCTGCGCCGCGGCCCTTGTGCTGGGTATTGTTGTTACATCGTCCCTGCCCTGCAGCGTGGCCGGCGAGGCTCCCCTGCCTGAGCCCATGATCTCGATATAGTCAGCGCCGGCCTTCTTTGCAAAAGCCTCAGAAGCGAGCACGACCGCGCTGGCGCCGTCCGAGAACGGGCAGCAGTCCAGCACCTTGAGCGGGCTGGCGACCACCGGCGAGTTGAGCACGTCGTCCACAGTTATCTTCTTCCTCACGTGCGCCTTCGGGTTGAGCATGCCGTGCTCGTGGTTCTTCACCGCGACCATAGCCAGGTCCTCCTCTGTTGCCTTGTACCTAGAGAGGTATGCCCTGGCCATCGAGGCGAAGAGCCCCGGGAAGGAGGCGCCGTTTCCGCCCTCGTAGAAAAAGTCGGAGCAGTAGGAGAAGAGCGTGGTTGACCTCCCCGTGCCTGTGTGCGTAACCTTCTCCGCACCCACAGCAAGAACCACGTCGTAAAATCCCGCAGCGATGTTGGCATACGCCTCCCTGAATGCAATAGAACCGCTGCCGCATGCTGATTCCACGGTCAGGCCCGGCACGTGCGGTATGCCCAGGTTCGACATCACCACCGGCGCCAGGTGCACCTGCTGGTCGGCCACGCCAAACACATTCGCGACGAAACCATACTGCACGTCCTTTGGTTCGATCTTTGCGCTGAGGATCGCGTCCTTCGCAGCGTTTACAGCGAGCTCGATGACGCCCTCCTTAAGCTTTCCAAACTTGGTGCCTGCTGCACCTATGACACAAACTTTGTTCACACCAACGCGAATGCTCCCGCCATATAAAAATGTAGAGAGGTCGGATCGGAGTTCGTCTTAAAAACTGGTTGAAGATCGGCGATCGTCAGGGCGAACCGAACTCTTTTAACCTTCACCGTGCAAAGTAGGATGTGCAGCTCGGCACAAGTGATTATATTCTCACGATATGCGAGAAGCCCGACGCTGCCAGAAGAATAGCAAGGGCCCTTGGCTCCTCCGGTTGCAGGGAGGAGAAGATTGACGGTATCAGCCTTTACGTCTCAAAGGACGGCGGGAAGACCTACGTCGTCTGCTCAGCGCTGGGGCACCTCTACACGCTGGAGGACCCTACATCGAAGAGGCGCATTTATCCGGTCCTCGACGTGGAGTGGATGCCAGTATCAAAAGGCACCGGCGGCAGGATTGCGAGGATTCTTGCGGTCATCGGCAGGCTGGCCAAGAATGCTTCTGTTTTTGTCAACTCCTGCGACTACGACCAGGAGGGCGAGGTCATCGGCCACAACATACTCAGGTACGCATGCAAGAACAAGCACGGCACAGCATACAGGGCGAAATTTTCCGCGCTGACGGAGGAGGAGCTCAGGTCGGCCTTTGAAAACCTAGAGCAGTCATCCAATGGCAGGCTGGCAGATGCCGGCAGGGCCAGGCACATGCTGGACTTTATCTACGGCGTCAACCTCTCCAGGGCGCTCTCCGAATCTGTTTACAGGTTCAGCAAGCGGTTCAGGAACCTCACGATCGGGAGGGTGCAGGGTCCGACCCTGTCATTCGTGGTTGACCGCGAGAAGGAGATCAGGTCTCATGTACCAATACCCTACTGGCTGGTAACCGCAAAGTTCGAAAATGACGGCGAAGTCTTCCAGGCCGATTACGAGAAAGGCAGGGTCGCTGTGCTTGCAGAGGCCGAGGAGATCGTCCGTGCCTGCAAAGGAAAGGACGGAAAAGTAGCAGACCTCAGCAAGAAGACCGCCGGGCTCGGGGCACCACCACCCTTCAACTTGGGCGACCTCCAGCGGGAGGCCTACCGCTGCTTCCGCTTCTCCCCGAGCTTCACGCTCGCCATCGCCGAGAGGCTCTACCTTGATGCATTAATCTCATATCCAAGGACATCGAGCCAGAAGCTCCCGCGCTCCCTGAACTACGGCAGGATAATCGGCCGGCTCGCCAAGATCAATGTTTACTCGCAGCTTGCTGCCAACCTCCTCGGCAGGAGCGGAGCGAAGCGCGGCCTCGTCCCGAAGGAGGGCTCGATGGACGATCCGGCGCATCCGGCCATCCACCCGACCGGCGAGCTTCCGGGCCGGAGGCTCGAGGGCACGGAGTGGAAGCTCTACGACCTGATCGTGAAGCGGTTCCTTGCCACCTTCGGTGAGCCCGCCGTAATAGAGCGAATCCTCGCAACAATCGATGTCTCGGGCTACAGGTTCCTCGCGTCCGGCAGGCACACGCTGCGCGAGGGATGGATAAGATATTACAGACCCTACGGAACACTGGCGGAGGTCGAGCTCCCAGAGCTCGGCGTTGACGAAGTCATTACGAACAAGGGGGTGAAGAGCCAAGAAAAGTTCACCGAGCCGCCGCCCCGCTACACCGAGGCCGGCCTGCTGGAGAAGATGGAGATCGAGCAGATCGGAACCAAGGCAACCAGGGCCGAGATAATAAGAACCCTGATCGGGCGCGGTTATATGACATCAGGCAAGATCGAGGCCACCGAGCTTGGTTTTGCCGTTGTTGAGTCTATGCGCGCCTACATGCCCGATATCGTCTCGACCGAGGTGACGCGGGAGATGGAGCGGAGGCTCGAGCAGGTCGAGCTTGGAAACGAGGAGAGCCACCAGATCATCGGCGACGCCGTCACCAAACTGCTGAGGACGCTCACCGAGTTCAAATCGATGGAGCAGGGGGTCGGGAAAGGACTTGACGCAGCCGTGGCAATAACAGTGAGCGCGAGTCGCATTCTAGGCAAGTGCCCGCTCTGCAGCACGGGCCAGCTGAGAATGATCAGATCCAAGAAGAGCGGGAAGCGGTTCGTCGGCTGCTCCAACTACGAGAAAGGATGCAAAGCGTCGATGCCGCTGCCGCAGAAAGGCACGATCAAGATAGCAAGGAAGGCCTGCGGCAAGTGCGGCTGGCCAGTAGTTTATGTCTTCTTCGGGAGGAGATATCCGTGGAGGCTCTGCATAAACATCGAGTGCCCGACAAAGCGCTCAAAGGCTGCTGAAAAAACCGCGGTGAAAGATCCCGCCAAGATAATACCCAGAAGGAAGTCTAGCCGCGCCCGCTCGGCCTGAAATACTTCGAGTAGATCTCCGCCCGCCTGTTCTTCAGCAGCGGGAGCTTGCTCCTGACCTCCCTCAGGAGATCAAAATCAAGGTCGGCCACGCCTATCCCTTCTTCCTCCCGCATCTCCAGCAGGGTCCTGCCGAAGGGGTCCACGACCATGCTGTGTCCGATGTAGATGTTCCCGACCTGGTTCGGCGCGACCACATAACAACCATTTTCGATCGCCCTCGCCTTGAGCATCGTCCGCCAGTGCTCGAGCTTCATCTTACCCTCGACCCATGCCGACGGCAGGATTAGTGTATCGGCGCCCATCAGCGCCAGGATCCTGGAGAGTTCTGGGAAGCGCACGTCGTAGCAGATCATAATGCCTATCCTCCCTGCGTTTGTCCTCACCGGCAGCGGCAGCTCGCTTCCCGGGACGAGCTTGGCGGACTCGCGGAACCCGAGCGCGTCGTAGAGGTGCAGCTTCCTGTAGACCGACGATACCATGCCGTTTCTGTCGATCAGGATCGCAGTATCGTAAACCCGATCCTTTTTCCGGCTCTTCTCGTAGATGGTTGCGGCCACGCCTATGCGGTTCTTCCTTGCGGCCCGCCTCAGGGTCGATACGAACTCACCGTTGATAGTTTCTGCCATCTTTGAGAGCGCCGACGCGGGTTGGTTCTTGGGCGAGTATGCCATGAGAAACTCCGGAAATGCGACGAGCCGGGCTCCTTTGCGTTTTGCTTCTCCGATGTAGCGTATAGCGATCTTCAGGTTTTCATCCTTCTCCGTGGAGCACCGCATCTGCACGACGGCGACCCTGCTCATGCCCTGCGTGGTGACTGATCGAAATAAAAAGTTAAGGCTGTAGTGTTCGTCTCGTTTTTGTGCGGGACTACGTCAGCAGGCTGCCCGCCACGTACCAGTTCTCCTTCGGCGTGTCGTGGTACACCACGATCACGTGCTCAGGCTTCGCGCCCAGCACCTTCATCACGGCCTCGGTTATCGCCTTTGCGAGCTCTGCCTTCTTCTCCGGGGTCCTTCCCGGCCAGAGCGAGATTGATATCAGAGGCATGGCCGTAGTAGATCCCGGCTCCTTTTATACATTAACATGCCAAGCGCCCAGCTCGGCGTCAGAAAGTTCGGCGCCAGAATTCGCTTGGAATGATATTGTTTATATCGTATCCCGGGCGAGGATAGTTGCAACCAAATGTTTCCGCTCTACGACGAGAACCCGAGGAGCTCTAGGCCCTACGTCAACTACGCCCTGATACTCGTAAACTTCATTGTCTTCTTCTGGGAAGTATCTGTAACCGGCTTCTTCAGCAGCGAAAAGGCAACGCTTGCGATGTTTATGGATTACGGCTTTGTCCCCGCAAAGTTCCTCGACGGCCTCGAGACGTTCAGGATCGGTTTGCTCTTCCCGGCCTTCAGCTCGATGTTCATGCACAGCAGCATAATGCACATACTCGGCAACATGCTCTTCCTCTGGATATTCGGCGACAACATCGAGGACAGGTTCGGCCACGGCAAGTACCTGGCGATATACCTCTTCTGGGGCTTCGTTGCCTCGATGGCACACTTGGTGTGGGCGGTGGGCGCGGGCGGCGAAAACCTGCTGATCCCGGCCGTCGGCGCGTCCGGCGCTGTGTCCGGAGTCCTTGGTGCATACCTGCTGATGTTCCCACACGCGAGGATCGTGACCATGGTCTTCTACTTCTTCATAACGACGACGAGGATACCAGCGTATGCCTACTTGGTGCTATGGTTCATCTTCCAGCTCTTCGCTGCAGGCGCCGGCGGGGGCGGCGGCGTCGCATATGTTGCGCACATAGGCGGCTTTGCCGCCGGAATGGTGTTCGGCCTTGGCTACAAGCAGCTCTCGAGGGCCCGCCTGAGGATGCTGACGATGCCCGGCCGGGAAGCAGGTGAAAGAGAGGAGGTCAGGCCTGAGGCGCAGACATCGATCAGGCCGCTGCGGATGGAGGGCATAACCACCGACAAGTATGTCGAGCTGCTGGTGGAGATGCCCGGCATCGACGAGAGGACGATATCCGTTAACGCTTCCGGCAGCACCGTCTTGATAGGTGCAGTGACTGCTGATGGGCGCAGAAGGTACAGCGGCAGGGCGATCCTCCACGCAAAGATAAGACAACAGCCGGAGTTCGTCCAGTACCTGAACGGCATACTGCGCGTCAGGTTTGCGCGGGCCTGATCTCAGCAGCTCTGGAACTTCGGCCCGCGCACCTGTTTTGCAGTTCTGGCGAGGTGAAAAACTCAATCTCGTGTTTGTACAAAGGCTTATATTCCCGCTCGGGGTAGGTTCGCTCGACAAAAGGTAAGGTGAAAAGAAGCGAGTGAAATTCAGCTTTTTCTTCGCTTGCTTTTGTAGAAAGTGAAAAGAATTGAAGCAATTCAAAGAACTAGGACTAAGGAGTGAGACACTAAGAGCACTCGACGAAATAGGATTTGCGGAACCATTCCCGATCCAAGAAGTAGCAATCCCGCACATACTCGCGGGGAAGGACGTGATCGGCCAGGCCCACACGGGCACCGGCAAGACCGCGGCCTTTTCGCTGCCGATACTGGAAAAGATAGACACCAATGCAGAGGTACAGGCGCTGGTACTGACGCCGACTAGGGAACTGGCGGTGCAGGTGGCGACAGAGATGAAGAAGTTCTCCAAGTACCTACCAGTGAGGACGGTGACTGTATACGGCGGCCAGAGCATCAACGTGCAGCTCGATGCCCTGCGGCGCGGCGCACAGGTCATTGTTGCGACGCCCGGCAGGCTGATCGACCACATAAAGCGCGGCTCGATCTCCCTGGACAACGTCAAGTTCGTTGTCCTGGACGAGGCTGACAAGATGCTCGACATGGGCTTCATAGACGAGGTCAAGTACATACTCGACCTCCTGCCTGAGGGAAGGCTGACGTGCCTCTTCTCGGCAACTATGCCCGACGAGATCCAGTATCTGGCTGCCAGGTACATGAACGAGCCTGAGAAGGTACTCCTGGACAGCGACGAGCTCTCGATCAAGTCGATCGCGCAGTCGTATCTGATCGTGGACTATCGTGAGAAGCTTGATCACCTGTGTGCGCAGCTAAAGCGCATGAAGACCCAGACGATAATCTTCTGCGCAACGAAGGACAGGACAAGAAGGCTAGAGCGGGATCTTCAGCACAGAGGCTTCCGTGCAACCGCGATCCATGGCGACCTGCCGCAGAGCAAGCGCGACAGGGCGATGGAGAGGTTCAGGAAGGGACTGGACGAGATCCTGGTTGCGACTGACGTGGCCGCAAGGGGCATAGACGTACCCCAGGTCGGCCACGTGGTCAACTACGATGTGCCCAACGAACCGCTGATGTACTTCCACAGGATCGGCCGCACCGCAAGAGCGGGCGGTTCTGGACAAGCCTTCACGCTGGTCTCTGGCAGGGACCAGGAACCCTTCGAAAGGATCTTGGAGCGGACGGAGGCGCCGATAAAGCGCCTCAACGAGGAGCTCGGGGTCGAGATCAAGCCATACACGCCGCCTCCACAGAGGAGTTACGGCTATGGCAACAGAAGGGACCGCGGGTCGGGACAGCGAAGACAGTCGTTCCACAAAAACTATTACGGCCTGAAGAGCCGCTGGTAGCTCACTCCTACCAAATTTTTATTTTTTATTTCTGAAATAAGATCGTAACGGAGGTTATCAAACCGGGGTAAAGCCGTAGTAGCCCGGCGCCTGCTCCATCTGCTCTTCGGCCTTCGGCTCGGCCAGCGAGATCATGTATCCATCGGGGTCGAGGATTATCGCGTGCCTGCCCCACTCCTCCTCGGTCGGCTTCTTGTAGAACCTCACGCGCTTCCGCCTCAGCGCCTTGTAGACCTCGTCCATCTCGCTCACGCGGAATGCGACGAGCACGCCGATCTTAGGCTTCTTGGACTTGGGCCTCAGGTTCTTCTTGTAATGCAGTGCCAAGAGGGTGCCGTCCCCGCCGAGCTCGGTCCAAGTTTTTGTTCTCTTCTTCACAGTGAGGCCCAGCGTACCTTTGTAGAAGCTGGTCGACCTGCGCATGTCGGATACCAGCAGTATTACAACCTTGATCTTTCTGAACATCGGCCCACTGGGTAGAATTTTCACGTGCTAAATGAACTTTCCGATAGAGCGTCATAACGGATTTAAGCTTCCAGAGTCATAACTCCACCATGCGGATGCTCAAATCGGCCTTATCGTTGCTCAGGCTCTACTTTTATCTTCGTTCTTATCGTGACGGGAGGCCGATCTCGACCTCGCTGGACGTTACCAACCTGTGTAATCTTCAATGTACGCACTGCTACTACTTCATGAAGGAGTACCAGCAGAAGCAATTGACTGATGAGCAGTGGCTGGAGAAGATTAGATGGATCCGGGAAGAGCATCCCACGATCATTCACTGCACTTGGGTGGGCGGGGAGCCGATGATGAAGAGGTCGCTGCTGGAGAAGGCTGTGAGGATATTTCCGTTCAACTGGATCGTGACCAATGGAACATACGAGATGCCGAGGTGGGATAACACCGCCTACTTTGTCTCGATAGATGGAACGGAGGAAGAGCATGATGCAATAAGGGGTAAGGGAACGTACAGGATGATCAAGGATAGAGTGGCGGAGAGCGATGCGGAGAACATCTTCATGCACATGGTGATAACCAAGAGCAACTTTCAAACCGTGCCGGCTCTTGTAAGAGAGTGGTACGGCAGCAAGGTGAAGGGGATAAGGTTCAGCTTCTACACGCCGATGGTGATGAACGGTTTCAAGGACCCGCTGTATATCGAGGCGGAGGAGCGGGATGAGATTATTGAGGATATTCTTGGTTTGAAGCGGGAGTTCCGGGATTTCATACTGATGGGCAGGAAGGAGATCGAGCTCTTCTTGTCTAAAAACTACAGGAGAGTGATAGACGACGGTCAGGCTGTGCAGAACTGCCTGCTCAAGAAGGGAGCCGTGGTCTCGATCGATTCCAACGGCGAGCGAAAGTATCCCTGCGTGATGGGAGAGATGGACTGTTCGCGGTGCGGTTGCAACATACCGTACATGCTTCATGCCTTGGTGGTGGAGAGGGATCGAGAGAGCATGAGGCTGGTTGCTAAGACGTTCCTTAACTGAAAGCTTGACTATAGATACCGTGCTACATTTCTTTCAGATTCAATTTCATAATTTGTAGGTCATTACCAACTACCTGCTGCAATTTATTTAATGTAATCTTTACAGGTTTAGCGAAATATCTTTTCGGTTCTTTTATCATGTAAACATCTATTAATTTATTAGATCCAGTGGTAAAATAATCGCCAAAGTGAACCCAGATTAGATAGTCGGCCGAGATATCTTTCTCACCAAAATACTCGAAAGCGCTCTTGGCCGTCGCTTTAACTTTATCCGGTGTTCGCCATCATTGGTTGAGATCAAGATATCACCCTTATTACCACCGAACTTTACCCCTTTAATGTTCCGTAAATCACCCAGAATCTTCCTATCATTTATGAGATGCATCACTATCGATTCGCTTAATGTGGGTGGTATCTTTGAGTATTGAATGCTGTTAGCGAGTTGATTTCGACTTCGTAGGTTGCTAAGGTATTCGAATACCTCACTAATCAGATTAGAAAGTTCTTTGATTTCGTCTTTGGTTAGAGCTGTCTTAGGCATGACAAAGCTATGAAGATTTAGTACTTAAATTGTGATTCTCAAGCCAACAATTTCACTTTTTAGAACGTAGCCAAGAAATCGCGCTTTCTGCAATTCTGAATCTTCTTGCCTTTCCTTGCCTTATCTCCTTTTTACTTCGCATGATGCGCTTTTGTGCTTCCTTATCCAGCATCAGGTCTATCTGGCCCATTATCTCTTTCTTGTCCAGTCCTTCCTTTACAGCTTCTTCCATAAAGTCAAGAATTTCCTTGATCTTCTTTCTGTCAGTGATTATTTGTTCTGTTTTAGCCATGCCAATAAAGCTACACTACGAGCATATAAGACTTGAGTCTCAGGTCTCACGCTGGATACATAACGTTCTGTTGTAAAACTTTGAGTGCGGTCGCCGGGATTTGAACCCGGGTCGCGGGCTTGGAAGGCCAGCGTCCTAGACCAAACTAGACGACGACCGCTTACGGTTGCAGAAAATTAACGCTACTTAAAAAGTATCTTCTCGTACTCGTAAAGTATCCTAGCTATCACAACATGGGCCTCCAGTCCTAGATCACTTATCGAGTATGTAGCATCAAGCTCTCTTTCTACCTGCTTGGAGAAGTGACCGCGTGGAAATCCACCGACAACCAGCGCCGCATCATTATCGACAGCTATCCTTGCCACTTCTTCCGCATCGGACTTTGCACCGATCCTCGACAGTCCAATTACTTTTCCCGATCCGATCTCTGAAATTAGTTCCACAAAACTCTTGTCCTTCAGCTCCATCAGCACACGGTCTTCGGTCATTACCTTCCGCTTCGCAAAGAGATCCTCAACCACTCCCTCGAACCTGTGAAACGACTTTGGCAGCCTCACCCTTTCTCCAAGATAAAGGATCCTGCCGCCGTAAGTATGGACATAGACCCGCAGCATATCCTTCTGGTACAATGGAATAGATGTAGCTTCCAGCAGCGCAAAGTGCACCAGATCCGGCCTGCCCCGCCTCTCGGCGTCCTTCAGCCCCTGCATCGCAGCGTGGTGATAGCTTCGGTCGAGCAGGATCTTTTCCGGTCTCTTATCCTTCCTTGCCGCATCTCTCGCGACCGACGGATGCCTTGCAATAGACTTCGGAACCAGCTCCAGCGCGGCCTCGGCTATTATCAAGGAGAGCAACGGCATCATTTATCTAGCCAATTATGTATAGTTTGGCCGTTTCAATTGAGGAAGGCCCAGAAGGATCTCGCCAAGCAAAGAATAGAGATACTCATACAGAACGCGATGCAGACTGCCAAGTCAGACGCGGACCTGGCCCAGAAGCAGGCCATGCTCGCCAAGAAGATAAGCACCCACTTCAGGATAAAACTACCATACGAGATAAGACAGCTCTACTGCAAGAAGTGCAAGCACTTCATCGTACCGGGCATAACCGCCAGGGTCAGGATAGGCAGATCAAGCACGAGGGCAATAAGAATAACCTGCCTGAAGTGCGGCCACGTCTACCGCAAGATAATCCCAACTACTGCTCAATGACGCAGAAAGTCCGGGCAGGGTTTTTAGCTAGCAATATTCGCCCATGCAATCCCTCAAACTATCATTTACCCGGCCAAATGAATCTCCCAAAAATCTCAGTAACGAATTGTGAATCCTGCAGAGTATTTGAATACCCCCCTATACTCGGCGCAAGCAGGGGCAAAGTCCAAAATCCTTTATAGGGGACAGTTAGAGGTTTTGCCTGTCATGGTAAAGGCTTACGATGTTCCGGCCGATCTCTTCATTAAACGTCTAGCCGAGGAGCTGAAGAAGGATTCTAAAGTACAGCAGCCGCAGTGGGCCAAGTTCGTGAAGACCGGTTCCCACGCCGAGCACAAGCCCCAGAAGGACGACTGGTGGTACTTCAGGAGCGCATCATTGCTTAGAAAGTTATACCTGCACGGGCCGGTCGGGCTCGCCGACCTGAAATCAGAGTACGGCGGAAGGAAGAAGCGCGGCTACTACCTTGCGCGCCACCGCGACGCGGGCGGCTCGGCAATCAGGAAGTCACTGCAGCAGCTAGAAAGCAGCGGTTACATCGCAAAGACGCCAAAGGGGCGCGTGATGACGCCCGAGGGCATGAAGCGGCTCGACAGCCTCGCGAAAGAGATTCATAAGGAACTGGTACAAATATTACCGGAGCTAAAGAAATACGCGTAAGCCCAGGTGATCCGTCTGTCCCAACCCAACGTGGACGATGAGAAGGCAGGCGAGAAGGAAGCCAAGCAGATGCGCGAGCGTGCGCTGCGCGTCCTCCTCACGCCTGAAGCTAGGCAGAGGCTGGCCAATGTGAGGATGGTCAAGCCGGAGCTGGCCAGGGCCGTGGAAGATTATATAATCACGATGGGCTCCCAGGGAAGGATCAACCAGGCGCTCAGCGACGACGAGCTGAAGCGTATACTTCAATCGATCCAGCAGCCGAAGCGCGGGTTCAAGATCGATTACAAGTAAATCACTGCTTCAGCGCCTTGAACCGTATGCCCAGCGCAAACACGATAATGCCGGTTATTATCAGCATCATCCCCCTGATGAAGGCAAACTGGTCGCCCGAGATGAAGATCGATGTTATTCCGATCGCGATCAGGACTATGCCGGCGACTAACCCGATCAGGTAGAACTTGCCCGCCATGGGAGGCATAACGGCCGGCGTCGGTATAAATATTGCACCGGGCGCTTTCCGTAGTTGCCGCTGCACAAAGTATATTAATTCTGCAGAGAGCGTTATCTCCCAATGAAGGCAGCGGTATACAGAGAATATAGCAAGGACCCCTCGCAGGTCGTGAAGATCGAGGACGTCGATCCTCCGAAGATAAAGGCCAACGAGGTCCTGATCAAGGTCGAGGCCGCGGCTTACAATTACAACGATCTCTGGGCCATCTGGGGTGAGCCGATCAAGGTTCCGATGCCGCATATCTCCGGTAGCGACGCGGCCGGCACGGTCGCCGAGGTCGGCAGCGATGTAAAATCCCTCAAGGTCGGCGACAAGGTGGTCTCTGACTCCAACCTCGCGTGCAGGATCTGCGACATGTGCACCTCGGGCAAGGAGTACGACTGCGCGCAGAGGACGATCTGGGGATTCCAGACCGGACCGCTCGACGGCGGCTACGGCCAGTACGCAAAGCTCCCGGAGGTAAACGTGCTGAAGTTACCGGATAATATTCCGTTCACCGACGCGGCTGCCGTATCGATGGTTGGCATGACGGCCTGGCACATGCTGGTCGGCAGGGCGCAGATCCGGCCGGGACAGACAGTCCTGATTATGGGCGGGACCAGCGGCGTCGGGAGCATCGGGATCCAGATCGCCAAGCTCTACAACTGCGACGTGATCGCCACCGCGGGCAGCCAGGAGAAGATGGACGCGTGCCGCAAGCTCGGAGCCGATCACGCAGTCAACCACAGGGAGGCCGAGTGGTGGAAGAAGGTCAGGGAGATCACCAACAAGCAGGGAGTCGACGTAATCTTCGAGCACATAGGCAAGGCAACCTTCCCGCAGGAGGTCGCCCTGCTGAAGACGGGTGGCACGCTGGTTGCGACTGGTGCTACAACGGGCTATGACGCGACGATGGACCTCAGGTACCTATTCTTCAAGGGGATCAACCTGCTCGGCTCTACGCAGGGAACTAGGGCCGAGCTGAACCAGGTGCTCCACTGGGTCAGCAAGGGAAAGATCAAGCCGCTCGTAGATGAAGTACTGCCGTTCAGCCGGATGGTCGAGGGCCACCACAGGATGATGGACGGCAAGATCGTCGGCAAGCTGGTCACCACGCCGCAGAATCTGTAAAGCACGCTGAGATTCGCCGAGATGAGATAGCAAACCCGCGCATATTTTTGTCCTCATAACCGTTTTAACTGACCTGCTGGTCATCTACTTGGGCGCGGTATGGCAAGGCTTCTCAGGAGCTTCCTCTTCGTTCCGGGCAACAACAGCCACTTCATAGAGAAGGCAAGGAAGCTCGAAGCTGATGTTATCTGCCTGGACTTGGAGGACTCGGTGCCTGCTGACGATAAGGAAACGGCCAAGAAGATGGTCGCGGAGGCGCTCAAGTCCAGCCCCGAATTTCTGGGCGAGGTCTACGTGCGCGCCAACTCCTTCGAGTCGGGCCTGGTTGAAGATGACATCAGGGCCGTGGTGCAGCGCGGGATCGACGGCGTCGTCATCCCGAAGGTCAACGACGCCGGCGAAGTATTAGAAGCATCAAAGTGGATCACCGACCTTGAGCGGAAGCGATCGATCAGCAAAGGTTCAGTGGAGATCATGCCGTCGATAGAGAGCGCGAAGGGTGTTGTGAATGCCTACAGCATAGCATCGTCGAGCCCCAGGGTCTCCGCGCTGGTCTTCGGCGTCTTCGACTTTCTCTTCGACATGGGGCTCGAGTACTCCGAGGACGGCATTGGATACAGCTACGCGCGGGCAAAGGTACCGGTTGATGCTAGGGCGGCGGGTGTATACGCGATCGACTCGATATGGCAGAAGCTTGACGACACCGACGGCCTAATCAGGGACGCTAGGACCGGCATGCAGCTTGGATACAAAGGAAAGAGCATAATCCACCCGGACCAGATCGAGCACGTGCACAAAATATTCATTCCTGGCAAGGAGGAGGTCGAGTGGGCAAGGAAGGTCGTCGGGGCGCTCTCAGACGCGATGAGGAAGGGCAAGGGGGCAATGAGGCTCGAGGGAAAGATGGTCGATGCCGTGCACTACAAGCGCGCGAAGGCGATACTGGATGCCGTTGGCGCAGCCAAATGATATCACCCGCACAGGTGAAATTTATTAACGGATTGGGCGGTGTAATGCTTGAATGTTCACCGGCGTAGTGCAGGGCCTCGGCAGGGTGGAGGCCATCTCCAAGACAAAGGGCAGCGGAAAGGCCGCAACGATGACCGTCAGCCTGGGCAAACTTGCAAAGAGCCTGAAGGTCGGCGACAGCGTGGCCGTCAACGGCGCGTGCCTTACCGTCACCGGGCTGAGGAACGGAAGGGCAAGGTTCGAGATGGTCGGCGAAACGATGAAGAAAACATCTCTGGGCACACTGACAGCCGGCGAGAAAGTAAACATCGAGCGCAGCCTGCGCATAGGCGATAGCTTAGACGGCCACTTTGTGCTCGGCCACGTCGACTGCACCGCCACGATCGTGGAGAAGATAAAACAAAAGAACCAGACGATGCTCTGGGTCAGGATCGGCGATAATAGGTCGATGAAGTATATAGTACCGAAGGGCTCGATCGCGATCGACGGTGTGAGCCTGACGGTCGTGGATGTGCTCCGCGACAAATTATCGGTTGCACTGGTGCCGCACACCCTGGCGGTCACAACGCTCGGCATAAAGAAGAAGGGCAGCAAGGTGAACGTCGAGCTCGACGTGCTGGGGAAGTACGCCGCAAAGCTCCTGCGCGGCAGCTGATCGACGGAACGAAAGATACAAATTCCTTCCAGTGGTTCCCCATGGCGGAAGGTTCTACCGCTGGATTTTCAGGGGAATTGAGTATTACCACTTCATTGGTAATTACTACAAAGCAAGTAACCTTTATAATCTCGACAAGAATTGCTTCAGGCGTGAGCCTTACCGATGCTTTGAACGACCTGCGGAGCGGCAGGTTCGTGCTGCTGCACGACAGCGCCAGCAGGGAGAACGAGATCGACATGGTCATCGCCGGCCTGTTCGTGACCCCGCAGCACGTTGCAACGATGCGGGCCGATGCCGGCGGCCTGATCTGCTTGGCCCTCAGGCACGACATCGCGGGAAGGTTCGGCCTGCCCTACATGCACGATATACTGACGTCGGCGGCGAGCCAGACCCTGGCAGACCTATCCAACGGCCGGTCGCCCTACGGCGACAGGCCCGCCTTCTCCATCGCCATAAACCACAGGCAGACCTACACGGGGATAACCGATGCCGACAGGGCCCTCACCATCTCGGAGATGGCAAAGATATCCTCCAAGGCGCTGAACGGCTCCGACGCCAGGAAGGAATTTGTCTCGGCCTTCAGGGCCCCCGGGCATGTGCCGCTGCTGGTCGCGTCGGAGAGGCTCCTGCAGGACAGGATCGGGCACACCGAACTGGCGGTTTACCTGGCCGAGCTAGCCGGTCTGGTGCCGGTGGTCGCGGTCTGCGAGATGCTGGATGGCTCCACCTACAGGGCCCTTTCCTTGGAGCGCGCAATGCAATATGCAAAAGAGAAGAAGGCACCGATCGTGGAGGGCTCCGACCTCGTGACGCATTTTGCAAGGGTGCGCTAGATGAAGGTAAGGCTGGGGATCGTCGTATCCGAGTTTAATGAGCATATTACATCGGCGATGCTAGAGCGGGCAACTAGGCACGCAGGCTCGCTCGGCGCCTCCGTAAAGTATGTTTGCCACGTGCCCGGCACCTTCGATATGCCACTGATGGTGGAGAGCCTGCTGAGGAAGCGGGACGTCGATGCCGTGGTCACGCTCGGCGCGGTGATCAAGGGCGAGACCAGGCACGACGAGGTCATCGCCAGCAACGCCTCCAGACTCATCGCGGATCTGTCGCTGAAGTACGGCAAGCCAGTGACGCTCGGCGTATCGGGTCCCGATATGACCGAGGAGCAGGCCAGGGACAGGATAAACGCCGTCTCCACCAGGGCCGTCACAGCAGCGGTGAAGATGGTCGGCAGGCTGAAGAAGCTGCAGTCAGCAAGGTCAGGCAACGCCAAGGTGATAAAGTAACCATGATTCAGATAACGCTCATCAGGATCGAGAACTACGGGCCCTGGACGCTCACTCTCGGAAGCGACAGGGAGCACGTGCTGCAGATGCTCCAGTCAAAGCTGTACGGCGACCTGCAGATGCTCTTCTCCAAGAAGAATGGCCTGGTCTTCTTCAACAGGTTCGACGAGATGTTCGCAGTCACCAACGGCATGAGCATCGAGGATCACCTTGAGGTTCTGAAACGCCTCTCCGCGGCGTACGAGCTGGAGATAAGCGTGAGCATCGGCAGGGGGGAGACGCCCTACGACGCGCACTTGGAAGCCCACAGGGCTAGGAGCAGCAGCTCGCTGGACACAAAGTTCAGGGTCTACGGCAGGGACGGCGACGATTCAGAACGCGACACGGTCCAGATAATGCATCTGGATGTCGATGGATCGACGTCGGACGTGAGCTCCAAACTCACGCCGTACCAGATGTCGTCGCTGATCTCGAAATTATACGCAAAGCTGTCGGAGGCGTTCATGGCTAAAGGATCGCTGACCTTCTTCCTCGGCGGCGACAACTTCATGGTGATCTCGAACGGCGTGGACAGGGACGGTGTGAGCAGCCTCCTCGATTCAGTGACCGATGGCATGGGGATAAGGCTGAAGTGCGGGATAGGCCGTGCCCGGACAGCTAGGGAAGCAGCGGGCCTTGCGACGGAGGCGCTAGACGCGATACGCTACATGCGGAAGACCGGAAGGATCGAGTCGGTCCTTGAGCGGAGTTGCTTGTAAAGAATGCCAGCGCGCTCGTCGGCAGCGAGCTGGAGTTCGTTGAACAGACATACGTCGTGGTGCAGCAGGGAAAGTTCAACAAGATAGCATGGGGTCCGGTCGAGCACGATCAGAGCGATGTCTTCGATGCCGAAGGTCTCTTAATGATCCCGGGGTTGATAAACGCGCACACCCACATAGGCGACTCGATAGCGAAGGACGTGGCATCTGGGCGCGGGTTCGATGAAAGCATCCACCCAGTGCACGGAGTGAAGAGGTCTGTACTGACGCGGAGCGATAAGAACCACCTAGCAGCCTACATGCGCGCCTCCGCCCTCTCGATGCTCAGGAAGGGCATAACGGCGTTCGCAGATTTCAGGGAAGGCGGGGCCGAGGGCATCGCCCTGCTGAAGAGCGCGCTCGGCGATCTCGAGATAAGGTGCGCTGGGCTCGGGCGGGCGGAGCATTACTTTGATGCTGAATCGGCAAGGAAGAACGAGGAGCTCCCCGGGGATGCTAAGCGTGAGGCCGAACGCGTCATAGCCGGGGCAGAAGGCTTCGGCATAAGCGGGGCAAACGAGTACAGCGACAGCGCCCTCCGGTACTTGGCGGCAACGGCAAGATCCAGCAATAAGCTTCTGGGGATACACGCGGCCGAGGCGGAGGACTCGCGGAGATACTCGCTGGAGAACTTCGGCAAGAGCGAGGTGAGCAGGATCGTGGAGCACCTGGTGCCTGATTTCGTTGTCCACATGACGGACGCCAGCGACGACGAGATAAAGCTCATCGCATCGAAGAATATCGGGATCGTCATCTGTCCCAGAGCAAACGGCGTGCTGGGCGTCGGCGTTCCGAGGGTCGGTTCGATGCTGAAGAACAACTGTAATATCGCGATAGGCACTGACAATGTCATGCTGAACTCGCCCGACCTATTCAGGGAGCTCGACTACCTCTGGCGCGTCTCCAGAGCCTTGGAGCATGATACCATCCCTGCAAGGGAGCTCCTGAAGATGGTGACGGTCAACCCCGCGAAGCTCCTGAAGATGAATGGCATCGGGTTCATCGCGGAGGGCATGCTTGCCGATGCTGTATTCATCGACACCCACTCGCTAGACATCGAGCCGATGCACGACCCGCATCTCTCGATCATAAACAGGGCCAGCGAGAGCAGCATAAGGGCCGTGATGGTTGGAGGCAGGATAGTGCATGGCTCGCTCTAGGCCCTACGTTATACTTAACGCCGCAATGACGCTGGACGGCAAGATCGCCACGGCCTCCGGCGACTCCAAGATATCCTCGGCCGAGGATTTGAGAAGGGTTCACAGGCTGAGGGCCAGGGTCGATGCGATACTTGTTGGGATAAACACTGTCATTGTCGATGACCCGATGCTCACCGTGAAAGGCGGCGGCAGGAGCAGGAAGAATCCCGTCCGGGTGATCGTGGACAGCAGGGCTAGGATTCCACTCGACTCGCGGATAATGCGCACCTGCAGGCAGGTGCAGACGGTAATCGCGTCATCGCAGCTGGCAAGCAGGTCAAAGCTCGAAAAGATAAGATCGCGCGGCGCTATTCTGCTGGTGGCGGGCAGGAAGCAGGTCGACCTCGCCAAGCTTCTCTACCTACTTAAGATGAAGGGCGTGAAGAAGCTCTTGGTAGAGGGCGGCGGCGAGATCAACTGGTCCATGCTCTCCAAGAACCTCGTCGATGAAGTCATTGTGACCGTCGCACCGCGGATAGTCGGGGGCAGGAAGGCGATAACCCTGGCAGAAGGACTGGGTTCCACAAGGATCGAAAACGGTGTAAGACTCAAGCTCCGAAAGACTGTCAGGAACGGGAACGCGGCCGTCCTCTACTATCGCATTGCCGCCGCCTGATTACCGCTTGCTGATGTCGCGGGTTATCTGCTCGATCTTGAGCCTGAGCGCCTGCCTTACCTTGGAGTTGTCGATCATGTTCAGCATGCCCTTGCAGTTCTGGCACTTGAAGAGCGTCTCCACCGCCTGCTCGAAGGTCATGCGGGGACAGTCGTGGTTGCCGCAGTGGTAGAACTCGCCCGACTCCTCGTACTGGAGACGCTTCTTCAGCCTGTCCAGAATCTTCTTCTTCTGGTTGTCGATGAAGTTGTCGACCTGGTCGCGCTTGGCCCTCCACCTGTAGACGAACCAGCCCTTCTTCTCATCCTTCACCCTTATGCCAGTTATCAGCGCCTTGCCGAAGAGGTCGTAAAGCACCTTCCGCACGATGTTTATCCGCAGGCCGGTGGCGCTCGCTATTTCTTCATCTGTAGCATCCTCGGTGTTGAGCAGTGCGCGGGCAACGCGAAGATATTCCTCGCAGCCTATCAGGCTGGCGATCTTGACAAAAGAATCTTCATACTCTATTCGCATCTATGGGTCAGGGAAACAATTTCGCATATATTTAACTTCTTCCTTGCAAGCAAGACCTGAAAGCTGA
>CAYJSN010000013.1:29272-45604 GCA_964373125.1 uncultured Nitrosopumilales archaeon
GAAACAATTTCGCATATATTTAACTTCTTCCTTGCAAGCAAGACCTGAAAGCTGAAGACAAGTCTCCTGACTGGTTGTTGATGGTAGCCCGGGGCAGATTCGAACTGCCGTCAAGGGCTCCAAAGGCCCCTATGCTTGACCGCTACACTCGGCGGCACTGCCTCCACCGGGCTTCCGGGCCTTCGTCTCTTACCAGCCACATTCTTATAATTTTACTCGAGCGAGCAACGTGCGAACCCCGCCTTCCCCGACCTGTATTGAATCGGGTTTCAGAGCCATGATCCACCATCGATCGCCAGCTCGATCTTTCAGTTTACTGATGTAAACAGCATGCAGAAACAGCAGTTCCAGCGAAAATGACACCCATGAAAAGCTTTTAGTGCCAATGTATTAGATGTAAAATGGTTTGGCCAATATCAGGGCAGTAGTCTACGGATTGAGCACCGAGGGCTACACGATAGCGTCAGCGATGGCCGTCAAGGGCGTTAACGTATC
This sequence comes from uncultured Nitrosopumilales archaeon, assembly GCA_964373125.1. GTDB lineage: Archaea > Thermoproteota > Nitrososphaeria > Nitrososphaerales > UBA213 > CAYJSN01. The sequence goes on from CAYJSN010000013.1 coordinate 29,768, forward strand.
GATAGTGGACGAGGCCAAGAGGATGGCCACCGCGCTGAGGCCCGAGGTGGCCAGGATGTATACAGACGTGAGCGCCCTGAAGGAGGACGAGCCGCTGCTCGGGCTGGAACCGGAGGAAGTGGCGGTCGAGAAGGCCGACTATCTGATCTTCGCCCCGAAGATACGTAAGACGGGGCAGGAGGTGAAGGGCGAGATATCCACGAAGTTCAAGGACGCGACGAAGTCGCTCAAGAAGAACGCCTCGATAATATACAACCTGCCCACCGGGATCGGGGGCAACAACGACAACATCGCACTCATCGAGCATGTTACAGGTCTGTCGGTCGGCAGCGACCTGAACTACTACTATATGCCGCTGGGTCCCGGCGAGTTCAGTCCGCCGGTAGGTTCCTTCAAGTCGAAGGCCGACGCGAATATGTCAAAGTTCTTCCAGGACTTTGTGCAGGGCGGCCCGAAGTTCGTGGACCTGAGCTCAGCGGAGTTCATGCACGCCATACGCGTGCTGTCGCACTACTCGGCGATGGCGAGCACCTTCGAGATGTGCAAGTACGTCACGGACACGGGCGAGAAGCAGGGGCTGGAGGAGGAAGAGTTCACCGAGATATACTTCGACGATATCGCTAGCGGTCTTTTCGATTTACGGGCCATCGCATCGTCGCTGGAGGGCGCGGGCCCGCTGATGTATCTGGTGAACGGGAGCATAAAGAGCACGGAGGGCTACCTCAAACACCTCATCGACAGGATACGGGACGTGCTGAAGAAGAGGGAGCTGAAGGCGAGCAAGACTAGGGTGGCTGTTGCGTGGACGCTCGACGGCAACGAGATGCGCGGCGACAGGCTTGACCTCTTCGCGACCCTCGAGTCAAAGCTCAGGGACTACATCGGGGACGTGGAGCGGCACGGTGGGGAAGATTTCGACCTGTACCAGAGCGACAAGGTCACGATCACGATCGCGTGCTCCAAGCATGACTATGAGGCAGTGACGAAGCGCAAGTCCGACATGATCCTGCTGAAGGCCAACCCCCTCTGCGAAGTTGTTTAGATGATGCCAGCATTGAACGCGCAGCTCGATAAGCTTTATAGGTTCCCGGCAGGCTCATCTACGGCGGACCCAATCATTGATGGGTGATTTATTTGGGTGACGATGCCAAAGCAGATGCTCAACTGGATGAACTGAAGAAGCTGAGCGAGGAGCTGGAGAAGGAGAAGCAGCGCGCAGAGGAATACATCACCAAGTACAAATACCTGCTTGCGGACTACGACAACTACAGGAAGAGGCTGGAGAAGGAGGCAGAGATCAGGGTAAGGGCTGAGCTCGAGAAGTTCCTCCTGAAGCTGCTGGACCTGCGCGACGATTTCACCCGCGCGATCGAGGTTGCAAGGAAGACCACCGGCAACGGCACGATCGTGGGCGGCCTGGAGGGCGTTCTGAAAAACCTAGACACCCTGCTCAGGGAAGAGGGCGTTGCAGAGATCGACGCCGTTGGAAAACCCTTCGACCCGCACCTGCACGAAGCCGTCTCATTTGTCGACAAGGATGATATTCCGGAAAACACAGTTACAGGGGAAGTGAGGAAAGGATATATGTTGATTGATCGAGTAATTAGACCCAGTCTGGTCGAGGTTTCGAGAAGACCAGATGTCAAGGGCAATGGTGGTTAGCAAATGGGCAAGATAATCGGCATAGACCTTGGCACGAGCAACTCGGCAGCCGCGGTTATGCTAGGGGGCAAGCCGGTGGTGATACCCGCTGCCGAGGGTACAACTGTCGCAGGCAAGGCATTCCCGTCCTACGTTGCGTTCACAAAGGAGGGGCAGCTGCTGGTGGGCGAGCCAGCTAGGCGGCAGATGGTGGCCAACCCGGAGGGCACGGTCTATGCGGCGAAGCGGAAGATGGGCACGGACCACAGGTTCAGTGTCTACGGCAAGGAATACACGCCCCAGCAGATGGCCGCCTTCCTCCTCCAGAAGATAAAGCAGGACTCGGAGGCGTTCCTGGGCGAGAAGGTCGAGAAGGCAGTGGTAACGGTTCCTGCGTACTTCAACGACAACCAGCGGCAGGCCACCAAGGACGCCGGCACGATAGCCGGCCTGGAGGTCGTCAGGATAATTAACGAGCCCACTGCCGCCTCGCTGGCCTACGGGCTGGACAAGGTGGACAAGGAGCTCAGGATCATGGTCTTCGACTTTGGGGGCGGGACGCTCGACGTCACGATAATGGAGATGGGCGGAGGCGTCTTCGAGGTAAAGAGCACCTCCGGCGACACCCAGCTCGGCGGGACGGACATGGACAACGTGCTCCAGGAATATGTTATTGGCGAGTTCAGGAAGGATACCGGCATCGACCTGGCGAACGACAGGAATGCTGTAACTAGGATCAGGGAGGCCGCGGAGAAGACAAAGATCGAGCTCTCGTCGCTGCTGACGACCGAGATAAACCTGCCCTTCATAGCCTACGACCAGAGGTCGGGCCAGCCGAAGAACCTGTCCATGACGCTGACCAGGTCAAAGCTCGAGGAGCTCATAAGGCCGATAGTCGAGCGGTGCCGCGCGCCGATGCGGCAGGCGCTCTCCGACGCGAAGATGAAGCCGGAGGACGTTGACAAGATAATACTGATCGGCGGGCCGACCAGGATGCCGATCGTCCGGCAGTTCGTGCGCGATGTCATGAACAAGGAGCCGGAGCGGGGTGTCGACCCGATGGAGGCCGTGGCGATAGGCGCCGCGGTGCAGGGCGCGATAATTACCGGCGAGGTGGCAAGGGACATCGTGCTGCTCGACGTGACCCCGCTCACGCTGGGCGTCGAGGTCCTCGGCGGGCTGGCCGAGAAGCTGATCGAGCGGAATACAACAATACCCACGAAGAAGAGCAAGATCTTCACAACAGCGGCCGACTATCAGACCGCGGTGACGATCCATGTGGTGCAGGGCGAGAGGCCGATGGCAGCTGACAACGTCTCGCTAGGAATGTTCAACCTTGACGGAATCCCGCCGGCGCCGAGAGGAGTGCCCCAGATCGAGGTCGCGTTTGACATCGACGCGAACGGCATACTCAACGTGGGCGCAAAGGATCTCGCGACGGGGAAGCAGCAGGGGATCACGATAACTGCGACAACAAAGCTATCGAAGGAGGAGATAGAGCGGCTGAAGGGCGAGGCCGAGCAGTTCGCCGAGCAGGACAGGAAGAAGCGCGAGGAGGCGGAGCTCAGGAACGAGGCCGACAACCTGATCTACAGTGCCGACAAGCTCGTCAAGCAGGACTTCAAGGACAAGATAAGCAGCGAGCAGGCCGACAGGATAAACAAATCTGTATCGGCGCTCAGGGAGGCCCTCTCGGGCAAGGACGCCCCAGCCATAAAGACGCGGCTCGACGAGCTGAAGCACGTCCTAGGCGAGGTCAGCTCGCAGGTCTACAAGGCCACCGCTGCGGGTTCCGGCACGGCCGGCCAGCAGGGCCCCGGACAGGACAAGAAGCAGTGACGGTAATTGAGCAAGCGCGACTATTACGAAATCCTCGGGGTTTCCAGGAACGCCGCTAGGGAGGAGATAAAGCGCGCCTACAGGAAGCTGGCGCTGCAGTACCACCCCGACAGGAACAAGTCATCCGGCGCGGAGGAAAGGTTCAAGGAGATCTCCGAGGCATACGCGGTGCTGTCGGACGACGAGAAGAGGCGCGTCTACGACATGTACGGCCACGAGGGCGTCAGCGGCAGGTACACACCCGAGGATATCTTCAGGGGAGCAGAGTTCGAGGAGATCTTCAAGGATCTGGGCTTCGACTTTGCGGGCGCCGGCGACTTCAGGAACATATTCGACATATTCTTTGGCAGGGACCCATTCGGCGGGTTCGGCTTCGGCTTTGGGGGCAGGCGGAAGGGCCAAGACATGGTCGTGGATACGGTGATAACGCTCGATGATGTCCTGCGCGGCGGGCAGGCCGAGATCGAGGTTCCCAGGACAACAGCCTGCGGCAACTGCAGGGGCAGCGGCGCGATGCCCGGCACCAAGCCTAGGACCTGCAGCATCTGCGGCGGCTCCGGCCAGATAAAGAACGTCTCCAGCTCGGGGTTCGGAACCTTCGTCGCGATCGAGCCCTGCAGGACCTGCCAAGGGAAGGGAAGCGTAATCGAGAAGCCCTGCAACGCCTGCCGCGGCAGCGGGCAGGTGCAGGTGCCCAAGATGCTGAGGATAAGCATACCGCCCGGCGTGGAGGACGGGAACATGCTGCGCGTTCCCGGCGAGGGCGAGCCGCTGGACGGCGGCCCGAGCGGAGACCTTTACGTCAGAGTAAGGGTGAAGCCGCACGAACTTTTCCGGCGCTCCGACAGCGACCTGCTGTACGACCTGAAGCTGAACTTTTCCCAGCTCGCGCTGGGCGCGGAGGCCGAGGTCCCGACCTTGGACGGCCGCGCCAAGGTCAGGGTCCCGCAGGGCACGCAGCCGGGCACGATCATCACGCTGAAGGGGAAGGGGCTCCCGAAGCAGAACGGCCGCGGCAGGGGCGACGAGCTGGTCAGGGTCAATGTGAGGGTACCCACGAAGCTGAGCGAGAGGCAGAAGGAGCTGCTCAGGGAGCTGGGCGAGACCCCGGATTAGTGCGTATGCTACAGCCTGGCTGATTCTCAAACGATAGATTCAGAGATAAAATTTTATTCCGCCTGCGCGATTGAGGGGCTATGGCATGGGATGACTGGTTCAAACGTAGGATGAGACCCTTCCTAGGTCCGTGGTACTCCGAGATGGAGGAGATGATGAAGGAGTTCGAGAAGATGTTCGAGCAGAACATGAAGGAGCTGGAGGAGCACGTTCCGAAGGAACTGGTCAGGGAACGGAAGCTGCCGGACGGCACCATACGCAGGGAGTGGGGCCCATTTGTATATGGATACTCGGTGACCGTGGGCCCGGACGGCAAGCCTGTCATAAGAGAGTTCGGCAACGTGAAGCCGTCGCTCGCGGGAGGCAAGCTCGCGCTCAGTGAGGAGAGGGAGCCGTTCGTTGACGTGATAACCAGCGACCAGGAGATCAGGGTCATCGTCGAGCTGCCGGGTGTCAAGAAGGACGAGATCAAGGTCAGCGCCACAGAGAACACGGTCTCGATCCGCACGGAGACGCCCGAGCGAAAGTACAGCAAGGAAGTGGATCTGCCGGAAGACATCGAGCCGTCGACAGCAAGATCCACGTACAACAACGGCATGCTGGAGATCACCTTCAAGAGGAAGGGCAAGAAGCAATCCGGCGTATCGATAAAGGTGGAGTAGCCGGTGAGCGACCCCGAAGGAGCAGGCCGTGTTGGCACCGCAGGTATTGAAGTAGTGCAGACCGAGACCATCCAGTCGAAGTGGCCCCACATTCTGGTCGGCCTTCCCGACGCGGGCCTGGTGGGGACGATAGCCGCAACCTATCTGGTGGACAGCCTCGGGATGAAGGAGGTCGGCTACATCGACTCGCCGCGGTTCCAGCCGCTGGTAATTGTGAGGGACGGCGAGGTGAAGAACCCGGTCAGGATCTACGCAAAGGAAGACCTTGTTGTGGTAATCTCGGACATACCGATACTTCCCAACATGGCCATGCATTTTTCGAAGAGCCTGCTAGCCTGGGCAAGGAAGCTGAAGCCAAAACTCGTGATAAACATGACCGGCCTGCCGGTCCAGAACCGCCTGCAGATCGAGAAGCCGGAGGTGCTCTGCCTCGCAACCACAAAGGAGGTCGCCGAACTCCTGCGCTCCGCAAAGTTAACGCTCTTCAGCGACGGGGTACTCTTCGGCACCTATGCTGCTGTGATAAAGGAATGTGCCGCACAGAGGATCCCGAGCCTGACGCTGCTTGCCCAGTCACACCTCAACTTTCCCGATCCCGCGGCGTCAATCGAGGCGCTGAGCATACTCAGGGACGTCCTGGGAATAAAGATGGATCTGGATCAGCTGCGCAAGGAGGCGGAGATGATAAGGATAAGGACGCGGGATCTGATGAGGCAGACCGAAAGTGCCCTGCGGGAGTCGAGGGTCGAGGGAGGCCCCCCGATATACAGGTAGGTGTTCTTGATGTCGAGTGACGAGCCGGCCGATATAATGGATGAGATAAACAAAAGGATAAAGAGCATAATGCGCGACGCCTTCGAGATGGCGGGAGCAGAGGACGCGCTCTACGACCTAGAGCGGAAGGAGCTGAGGCCGCTCACGCAGATAACCGAGACCGACGAGGAGGTGATAGTGAGCATCGACCTGCCCTGCGTCACGAAGGATAACATAGACGTGAAGGGCACCGAGGACATGCTCACGATCAAGGCCAAGATGACAGAATGCGTGCGGATTCCAGTCCCCGGCAAGCGGGAGGTGGAGTACGAGACCTACCGCAAGACGATAAAGCTCCCGAGCATGGTCGACCCGACAAAGGCGCAGGCGACCTTCAAGAACGGCATGCTCCAGATCAGGCTTCCCAGAAAGGGCTACGGTAAGGAGATAAGTGTGGGCTGAATGAAGATCGCGCTCGATGTGGACGGCGTGCTTGCAGATATAGTGCACGTCTGGCTGGAAGAATACAACAGGAACTACAATCGCTCCGTGCAAAAGGACGAGATCCAGCAGTGGGACTTTTGGAAGGGATTAGGATACGACAAGTACAGGTTTTATGAAGAGTTATCGAAGTGCTGGGCCAGGTGGGCGGAGGTTCCTGCAATGGAGCAGGACCTGGGCAGCGCGGTGGGGAGGCTGAACTCGCTCGGAAGTGTCGATATCGTCACCGCTAGGGATCCGGCCTCAACGCCTTTTGTGAAGCAGTGGCTGGAGCACAACGGGATACGTTACAACGAGTACGTTGCAGTAATGAGGGGCAGGGACAAGGCTAATCTCGATTATGACATATTCATCGACGACTCGCCGCCGAACATCACAAGCATAGTATCGCAGGGAAAGCGGGCCCTGATATACGACCAGCCCTGGAACAGGTCGGTCAGCCACTCTAGTGCTGTGAGGATAATGAAGCTGGAAGAAGCTGCGGATGTGATCTCCGGGATGCCGAAAAGGTTTGGCAGCCAGTACGGCATCGATGCATTTCTCGACGAAAAATAACTCCCGCCGAGGGAATAAACGCTATTATGCTGGGAGGTCAAAGCATCTAGCGCGCGGGGGTCGCCAAGCCTGGTCAACGGTGCGAGATCTGATCAGACGCAAGGCTCAGGTGCGCTGGCGGAGAAACCTCGTCCCTTAGGGGTTCGTGGGTTCGAATCCCACCCCCCGCACCAGTTATTTGGTAGGAGCAACTGTTACGGTATCTTACTAAACGAATATAATTGAAATGCGCTGCACATAGAACATGTCTGAAACAAATCAGAGAAACCTGACCTACATCGTTCTTGCGGTTGCCGTATTTGCTGCTGCCATCGCTGCATACTCGGCCGTCTCTGCGCAGAGCTCGATGGCCTCGGTGGCTACGCAGACGGCTTCCGTTGCCGATTCGATATCATCCCAGACCACGGCCATAACAAAATACCTGGCAGAAAACGGCGAAAATGACGATGAGGATACGAGCAAGGAACCGACACTGACCGTTGCGGGCTTGGGTTCGATGAATTTAGCGCCGGACACAGTATCGATAAACCTAGGCTTCGACACCATTGCATCGACCGCGCAGGAGGCCGTGCAGAAGAACTCGGAGACGATGAACGTTATCATCGAGTCGTTGAGCGCACTGGGCTTGGACGAGAAGGAGTTCAAGACATCCTACTTCAGCGTGTACCCGCAGTACACCTACGACCCGGAGGGCAAGGAACCGCCGAAGATATCGGGCTATCAGGCAAGCAACAACATCAACATAGTCACCAAGAGTACCGACAGGGTGCCGGAGATAATAGATAAGACGATATCGGCAGGAGCAAACAGGGTCGACGGCCCCTGGTTCTCGCTGTCCACCGATGCCCAGAAGGAGCTGAGGAGCGAGGTTGTGGACAAGGCCATGAAGGACGCCGAGGATAACGCCAAGGAGCTCCTAGCATCGCAGGGCCTCAGCATAAAGAGCATGAAGAGCGTGCAGATAAGCTTCGGCGGCTATCCCATAGCATTCCTTGAGAAAGCAACGGCCGGGTCTGTTGTTTATGGCGGCGCAGTTCAGGCCCAGCTGATGGCGCCGGTGCCGTACATTCCTCCCCCGCCGGTATTGCCTGGAGAGCAGCAGGTTACAGCAACGGTACTTGTGACCTACATAGTGGGCTAAAAACCCGCCAACTTTTTGTTTTTATTTGATCGCTCAGAGATGCTTGTCGTGATCCATTATTGTGAAGAGTGCGGCACTCTTAGATGCGAGCTCCGCGGTCCTCGCATCGTCGGCACTTCCTATTATTATCGCATCATCATCTGCCGGTTTCAGCTTCTCGACCAGCATCTTCCGGATACTAGGTTCGCCACGCAGGCAGTCGTGGCCCCTGCCCGGCATCACGAACTTGCCGTCCCTGAAGAGCAGCGTGGTTGCTCCTATGGCCCCCATCTTTATCGCGGCGTCCCTCTGCTCTATCCCGGATCTGATGGCAAAGCCGAACTCCTTCAGCAGGACGGCGTAGTTGAACCTGCCCAGCGCGATCGAGCATTTGGTCATCTTCGTCTCGGCAGGGATCGACTGGAGGAGCTCGGAGACCACAGCCCTACCCTTCGCTGTTAGCTTGGTTCCGGCCCGTGCCGTCTCGACGAGGCTGTGCATCTTCAGGTGCTTGACGAGTGTCTTGACCGAGCCTTCGCCGAGCCCAAGCTCGCCGCAGAGGAGAACCCTGCTGGCATGGCCGTTGTCCTTTATCAGCTGCAGTGCCTTGAATATGTGCGCGGTATCGAAGGAGAGAGCCCTGCTCGGCGCGTACCTGCTCGCAACCTTGGCGATGGTTCTAACATAGGTGTGCATATGCTTCCTGTTTTATCATGTGCTGGCTTTCTTAAAGCCTTATTTCTGCCAGCGCCGCGCCATGCGATACGGATTTGCTAGGAACGGGAGAGGCCGACTTGGAGCGTCTCGCCCACCTTCGGAGCACCGAGCCGCTCGTAGATCTGTCTTGTTACGGTTATGTTCATCTGGATCGGCGAATAGGCCGTGGCCTGCTGGGGCAGCTGCGTAGCCAGCAGGGCCGGGATTATCTTCTTCATGACTTCCCTCGTATCGTCGTCGAGGCCGCTGATGCTGTCGATCTTTTGCCTCAGCAGCTCGGCCTGGTCCACCGGCTCGGTCCTGATCTCCTGCTGCAGCGTAAGCGTCAGGAGCCTCCCGTGGTCGGTGATCGATCTGATCACAAACTCCAGCGATTCGCCGGCGGGCATGGATTACACAGACTGGGCGAATTATTTATGCATTTTAGAAATGTTATCACAAATGCCCGTGGCATCCAGAGCTAACCGGTTTCAGCAATCGTTCCGCACACTCAGTCATCATTTGCAGGCCGCGCCGTCTAGATCAGGTCAAAATCGTCCAGCTTGGCAAATATCTCCATATCCTTGACCCTTACTAGGTAGGAATACGGTCTCTCAGGCTCGATGTCTATTATCGTGCCCTTGTCGCCCACGGCGATATCGCCGATCGACTTTTTGAAGCTGATCTGGTCGCCGACCTTGGGCATCTTCTTCCTGACCTCGTAGCCGGCCTTCTTCAGCGCATTCTCGACCTGCTCGGAAATAACCTTGATGACGTCGTTGAAATCCAGATCTCCCAGCTTGTAGTCCTTCAGCCACACCGAGATCTTCTCCGCTTGGCGCTTTGATGGCTGAATGATCAGGACCATGTTGTCTGATTCGTTGGTTATCTCGATTGTAAGTACCACGGGCTTTGCTGTCATGCAAACTGGACATCATCCCCTGAATAAAAATCTAGTTGTTGTGTCTCGACGATTCTTTGTCCATCTATTCCGTTTGGCGGAGACATCACTTGACCAGCATCACGTCGATGTGGTTCAGGAAGCATGGCGGTCCCTCCACCAGCCATTCGAATTCGGGCGTGGGGCACGCATGTCCCTCGGCGTACGGCCTCATGCACTTCACCTTCGTTCCCTTCGGCACCACGGTTTTCTTTGTATCTCCGCACACAGGACATCCATCATTGTTGTCCTTGCTCAGGAAGACGTGGCTGCCGTTTGCTCCCCTGCACATAACCCACCGGCCCAGAGGATGGTTGTTCTCGCAGCGGGGCTCGGCCGCCCTCAGGTACACATAGTTCACATGCTCCTTGCAGGTGGGGCAGTCGACCATACCAAACTTGGTGATCAAGCAATCATAGGGTATAAATTGGTTTTAGACCGTGCGAGGGTTTCTGCATCGAGAGGTAAAAGGCGTAGCACACCTTGTCGCCGAACATTACGTTCCCGGCCTCGATGTTGCTTATCCCTGCCCTCCGCCTTCAGACCCTTGGCATCCTCGCAGTCAACGTCGACTGTATCACCTATCCGCATCTTCTCAATGATCTCGCGGAACCCGTCCTTCTCCTCCATCACGACCTCGCCATGGACGCTCACGTCGGTATCAGAGACGAAGACGCATGCCAAGACGTGCTCATCGATCCTGTTGCCGTTTATGACGGCATGCACGGATCGCCTAGAATTTCCAAGATATTTATCGGTTATTGGTTTTCGGAAAAGAGCTCACTCGATGCCCAGCGCCCCGAAGAGGTCGACCTCTTCAGAAACCTTTTCGGTCAGCTGCGCGATCGATACCATGTAGCCGTCGGGGTCAAGGACTATGGCGTGCTTTCCGAAGTTTTCCTCCGTGGGTCTCTTCAGGAACTTCACGTTCTTCTTCTTCAGCGCCTGGTAGGTCTCGTCCATGCTGCTTACCATGAACCCGACCAGCATGCCTACCTTGGATTTTGCTTCTCTCTTCAGACCCTTCTTCATGGGATGGAGCGCCAGCTTCGTTCCTTCGGTGAAGAACTCGGTCCAGTCGGGCGTGCTCTTTCGCAGCGGCAGGCCCAGCGTATCCTTGTAGAAGCTCACCGAGCGCTTCATATCGGAGACGAGGAGTATGGTAGCGTCGATCTTGCGAAACGACAACACTGTACTCTATCAGGCGCCTCTATAAAATTTATCCCCGCGGCACGACGGATACCGCGGGGCTTCAAACCATCATAATAAGCGGCTCGGACTCCGGCCGCAGCTGCACATGCAACAAAACGTGTACCCCGGGCACTGTCCGGGCGCGCCGCCCCCGCCAACCATGCCTGGAAGGGCGGCTATTAATATCACTGGAGACTCGCCATTCTCAATAATTCCTTATTGCAGAGGTATGTTTATTTCAAAAGTTAACCAGAGGATGCTTTGAAAAATTTATATCATTTGATTTTCATACTGTTTGCATGAAAAAGATCGAGGCTGTGATCGCATCTGAAAAGGTCACCGCGGTCAACGATGCGCTGAAGAAGGCCGGCGTGGGCGGCGTCACTGTTATAGATGCAAAGGGAAGGGGCGCTGGGGCAAGGGAGCAGGTCTCCGGTTCGAGGGGCACCGCCTATTACACTCCGGAATTTCACTCCAGGACAAGCATTGTAACCGTGGTCGACGATTCAAAGGTTGACGCCGTGGTAAACGCGATCCTCGGCGCAGCCAGCACCGGATCGCCTGGAGACGGCAAGGTATTCGTCTCCAGCGTCGAGGATGCAGTCGACATAGGAAGCAAGAAGCGGGGAAGCGGCGCAATCTAGGTTGCGTGGGCGGGCGTACACGAAGGATACCTAATGGACAGTTTCCACGATCGCGTCTGCACGTATTTTTAGCTTTTAATCCATAACTTCACTGCGCGGATACCTTCACGCGGAAGAATCGCTTCGTTTCTCCCAGCGTCAGGACATCCGAGGAGGTGGTCTCCAGCATTATCGGGAGCTCGTTGACAACGTTTCCCATCACCAGGCAGTGCCTCTGCGGCAGGGTTCTGGCTATGGACCTGATCGTCTCCGCATCGGTCACGGCGACCTTGGATATTCTTTCCAGATCGGTCTCGTTTGCAAAGTTGAAGAGGAATATGTTGTCGAGCTGCCTGTACACGCCGTCGTTGATGGCGTCGGGCTGGTTCGTCACGAAGGTCGTGTAGATCCCGAAATGTCGCATTCTGGTCACGATGTCCTCCCAGTAGGTCTCCCTCAGGTAGAGGTGGGCCTCTTCGGCAAAGAGAAAAACTGGCGGTATGCTTCCCCGCTCCAAGAGCTCGACCAGCTTGCTCAGGATGAGCTCCACAGTCATCCTCCTCACCACGGGCGGCGTCTTGCCGAGGCCTACGATGAGCGCCGCGCCACCGCTCTTCTGGCTGAACGCGTCCTCGAACCTGAAGGCCCGCTTGGGGTCGTCGGTGAAGAGCCTCGATGAGAGCATGGTGTGGAACCTCGAGATCAGGGCATCGCGTACGTGCTCGTTGGTCCTCCAGTCCGCGATCGCGCCGTTCATCGACGCCATCCCAAGTTTACCGCCCGTGGAGAGCGAGTCCCAGATCCTGAAGAGCTCCCGCATCGATGCCGCCGGTATATCCAATGCATGTTTCAGCACGTTGGCAACGGCCTCCTTCCCAGCATACTCCAGCGTGAACCTGAGCGCCTTTCCCGGCTCCAGGAGCATCACCCTGTCGTTGATCGTGCTTGGCGTGCCGTCCTTGTTCCGCGCAAGGCCGGCATATTCGTTGTTGAGATCGAGCACGATGACAAATGCGCCGTACTCCACCAGGCTCTTCACCAGCGTCTTTGCCAGGTGTGATTTGCCTGACTCCTTCTTCCCGGTGATCAGGTTGAGCTTGCCGTCGATGTCCTCGGCATAGATCTCGAACTTTGCCCCGTCCCGCGTCTTCCCTATGCGTATCGGAAGCACCCCGTTCCTGTGCTGCAGCTCGCATAGCTCCGAAACACCGAGCCGCCTGACCCTGGAGTCGACCCTGGAGGGCAGCCAGGAGACCCGGCTGCCGAGCTTGCCGTCCTCGACGCTGGCCCTTATCTTGCACCTGAAGAGCTTTGCATCCCTGAGCATCTTGGAGAGGCTGCTGATGTTGAGCGGGTCGTGGAGCCCCTCCGTGCTGGAGGCCCTCACGACCTCGTCCCTGACCATGTCGTCCAGGAGCGACTGGTTGCTAAGATATTCTTCCTCGTAGACCTGCACCAGCATCATCCTTCCGTCCTTCGCGTCCTCGATGACCAGATAGTCGCCCTTCTCGGCATCATCGTCATCGCGTATGGCCAGAAGAACCAGCTCGTTTCCTTCCTTGCTAACTATGCGCATCGCAGGCCCCCCGCGATCCTGCCGAGCAGCCTCCCTCTCACATCCTCGCCCGCGATCTCTCGCGTCCTTAGCTGGCTGAGTATGAAACCCCGTATGCAGAGGATGTCCGTCCTTGTGAAGATCGATACGTGGTGTGCCAGCCTGAGCGTCTCCGGGTAACCGTCGGCGAGGATATCGTTCCCGAGAAGCCTGCCGAGCGATTCCTCCGGATCGCCGAGCACGTCGGTTCGGAGCACGAGCCCGTCGCCGCTCAGCTTCGCTAGCAGCGGCCTGCCCACCAGGTTGCTGACGATCAGCCGCACGATCGATTCCACGTCGACATAGCACGGCCGGTTCCTCCGCATCAGCAGCGAGGCCAGCTGGTCCAGCGGCTTCAGCTTGGTGGTCTTGCTTATTCCCACCAGAAAGTTCCTCCCGGCCCGGCAGTTCCTTATCAGCTGGTGGAGCCCGCTCTTCCGGTCCTCGAAGACGGAGCTTCGGAGCGAACCGTCAACCAGGATCACGGAGCTGTGTAGATACTTCGAGATCTCGTTCTGCAGGAGCCGCTCGACCCGCGTCCTGATGACGCGCTTTGCGAACGACCTGTCGAGCGCGGACAGCCACTCCAAAGAATTCCGGCCCGATGCAGGCATGCCACCGTCCCCGACCCACTGGCGCAGGTAGAACAGGATCGGCCCGATCTTGAAGTGCATCACAGGCCTGCCGGCAAATGCCACCGCCAGCCCGCCCTTTGCGGCATAGATCGAACCCTCGTCCGTGTCGCCCACGAACACGCAGCTGGAATCCACGGCCGCCACGTAGGCCGGCACGCCGAGCGCCCTGACCGCGCGGACATTAGCCTCCCTGTTCCTCGGCTCCCAGCCCTCCAGCGGCACGAACTCCTTCTCGTCCATGCTGAAGAGCACCTGTTTGCCTACGAGGGTGTCGAAGCTGGGCCGCAGGGTGGCGCTTATAGCCTTGTCAAAGCTCTCCATGATGGAGGGGGCGTCGAGGGGGCCGGCCACAGGAAAGTTTAATTGCGGCGGCATGTTGTTCAACAATATAGGTGATGGAGGCTATAAATGTTGCGCAACATGCGCAATATGCACAACAAGGAGGTGCTCCGATGAGCGAGCCCAACATGGTCCGGATAAGGCTGAAGAGGGGTGCTTGGGAGATCGAGATCTCCTGCAGGGAGGATAGGGTGGAGCAGGTCATAGAGAGCGTCCTCTCCGGCATGTCAAAGGGCAGCGAGGCCATCGAGCCGGCAACGGCGCCGGAGTTAAGGCGCCCCGTCGCAAGAGGCTCCACGACCTGCAAGATGCTCATCGGGGACCTGTGGACGGAGGGCTGGTTCGGCTCCGAGCGCAACCTGTCCGAAGTCCATGAAGAGCTCTCCAGGCGCGGCTATAACTACGACAAGACTGCTGTGTCCCACTCCCTGACTGATTTGGTAAGAGAGAACGTGCTGACTAGGGTGGGTAGCATGCGGGCCTACAGGTATGTCCAGAAGCGGCCCCCCGACAAAGGCGCAAGAACAGAGGCTGGCGCTGCCGCCCCTACGGATACAGGCAGGAAGGCTACCTAGCCTTCTTGAGCGTCGTGTTCAGCCAGTGGATGCCTTGAGTGGTTATCCTATATTTGACGCCGTCCTCCGTGCTCTCCTTCTGCACGTGGCCCGACTTGACCAGCTCGCTCACGCGCGAGCTTATCGACTTGGGCTTCAGCCCCGTTGCCGCCTGCAGCTCTTGGGCGGAGGCGCTGGCGCTGCCGCCCTTTCCCAGCTCGGCGGCTATCTTATATCCAACGAGCTGGAGCGAGATCACGTCCTTGTCGCTCAGCTTCCTGTCCTCCGCTATGACCCTGGGACCTTCCGGGGTTATCTTGATGTAGTCGGCGTATGCTTGCACAAGCTCGGTGGCAGGGTAGTTTAGCGATATCTTCCTGGCAAGGTTGAGCTCCGGGACCTCCTTTGCGAGGAACCTCAGTACAGACTCCAGTACCGCCTCGGGCGAGCCCTTGAACTCGACCCTGGTCTCGCCGTATGTTACCGCGACATTGACGTCTGGTCTCGATTCTGACATCTTCATCGCCACTAAATCGTCATATTGCTGCTGTTTTCGTTAGCTGGCTGTTCGTCGGCGGCGGATTTCGGCGCCATGCGCAGGGAAGTCGTTGCCGTGTAGACGAACTCGCCGTCATTGCCCTTGAAGCGCCTCAGCTTGCTGTTCTGGGCCAGGCGCATCAGCGTTACCGCAACCGACTGCTTCGGGTAGGAGAGCCCGAACGAGTCCAGCGCCTCCTTCACCTCGGAGAGCCTCCTGGACTGTGTTCCCCATCCCTCCCTGAACATCTTCATGATCAGGTCGCTGAGCGAGTCACCCTTGTCTATCTTTATGTCAGGCATATTCTGGGACTTCGGCTCTACCGCGTTATTTTGTACTGTGGCGTCCGGCAGGGCCTGCGGGGCGGTCTTGACGTTGCTGCCTATGTTCTTTATTATGTTGGGTATGACGTCGATTGCATCGCGGATCGAGTTTAGCGGCGATTCGATCTCGACTTCGTTGACACCAAACTTGACCTTTATCTTAACGTTATTGCTAGATGACATAAGACTTTGTGTCTATACATCTATAAAAATTTTT
>CAYJSN010000014.1:0-17653 GCA_964373125.1 uncultured Nitrosopumilales archaeon
TCTGTGAAAATCATCCAAGAAGGGAATCTTCGTGTATGTGGTGTACTTGTATCCCTGCCGCCCGCAGATCATCCCGTACCCTGCAAACTCCTGATCGGGCAGCGTCGAGAGGCCGTATCTATGATCGTCGCGCAGGCTGACGCGCCTGTTCACGACGAAGCCTTTTCCGGAGTCAAGGAGCCTGCGGACGTTCTCGACAAACTGGTTCTCGTTGCACTCGTAGACAGACAACTAGTCCACCGCCTCGGCTATCCTGCTTATGGTAGCCTTTGAGCCGTAGATGGTTATCACCGGATCCTTCGGGTAGGCATCGCCTATCTCGTCCGAGAGACTTACAGATTCCTGGCCTCTTATGAATAGCGTCTTCCGCCAGAACCTGCCGTCGCTCACCGTAGTGGCGGTGCCGCGGGCGGAGAAGCCCATCTCCAAGAGGCTTGCCTCGATCTTCGCTGCCGGCACGAAAGCGGCTATCGACTTTACCCTGAGCTCCTTCATCTGACTGCGTAATCTTCGGCGATCTGATATAAAAATTGGTCGCAACGCTGATAAACCGTCGGCGCATTCCCACATTGAAAAGAGGCTCCATGCATTCTACAGCTGTCTTCTACGGCGAGGCCTTGGGGAGGTACGGCTTTCCCAACTCCCACCCGCTCGGCCCCGACAGGCTGCAGGCCTTCTGGTCAAGGTTCCAGGCCGAGGGCCTAGACAGGTCCGGCAAGGTCAGGATTGAGGAGCCTGTTTCTGCAGAAGAGGTCGTGATCCGCGAGTTCCACTCGCAGGAGTATGTGGAGTTCGTGAAGAAGGCCTCCGTGATCGGCACCGGATATCTGGACCACGGCGACACCCCGGCCTTCAAGGGCGTCTTCGAGGCGGCCTCATTTGTGGTGGGCTCGACCCTGCGCGGCCTCGATCTGGTGATGAGAAGAGAGGCCGAGCACGCGTTCAACCCGATCGGCGGGCTACACCATGCAAGGCGCGATGCTGCCGGGGGGTTCTGCGTCTTCAACGACATCGGAGTGGCCATACTCGCCGCGAGGAAGAGCTACGGTCTCAAGAAGATAGCCTATGTAGATATAGACGCGCACCACGGCGACGGCGTCTTTTATGAGTTCGTGCGCGATCCCCTGGTCTTCGTCGCTGACATCCACGAGGACGGCAAGTTCCTTTATCCGGGAACCGGCTCCGAGCAGGAGACGGGCGAGGACGAGGCAAAAGGCACGAAGCTGAACATACCCATGAAGCCGTATGCCACCGACGATGACTTTGACGATGCCTTCAAGAGGGTGGAGGGGTTCATCGACAGGGCCGAGCCGGAGCTCATCATACTGCAGTGCGGTGCCGACTCGCTGGGCGGCGACCCCCTAACGCACCTGCACTACAGCCAGGCCGCCCATGGGCATGCTGCCAGCGTCCTGCACAGGCTCGCGCACAGGCACTGCGACGGAAGGATAATCGCGCTGGGCGGCGGGGGCTACAACAGGCAGAACATCGGCCTCGCATGGACGGAAGTGGTCAGGGCCTTCATAGCGGATGTCTAGATTGGCAGGGCAACCGTTTTTAATTGGGTGGGGATGGAATCTCCTGATGGTGCCGGATTGCCGGGGTTTTGTAACCTACAAACCGAAAGCAGAGTGGACTAATGCGCCGGCCTTGAGAGCCGGTGAGCCGCAAGGCTCGCAGGGGTTCGAATCCCCTTCCCGGCGCCATTTATACACAAATTGAGTCATGACAATGCCGCGGCTATCGTTTTCGCACAAACGGCGTCTTGCTGTTGCCTATATCGTAGCCGTCCTGGCGCAGGTACTTCAGCGTAAGCTTGTACACAAGCTCGTCGCGGTCTGCCGCCTGCATTACCCGCTCCCATGAAATAACGCCGCTGGCCTCGAGCTCTGCTCCCAACCTCTGGGCGGCCTCCCGTGCTGCCTGCCTGTACTCCTCGAAGGGTTTGTCGAACCTTCTGGGCTTGGTGCTGCAGCTGTCCACGGTGATGATGCCGCGCGCAAGTAATTTAACCTATCCTGCGGCGTGTTTGCATTCCGAAAAGGAAAGGGAAATATGCACCGTGCTGCATCGCTATGTCATGGGAACCATGGCCATCCCGTTTACAGAAGAGATGCGTGGCGTCATTCTGAGGGAGGCAAGGAGGAGGAACATGGCGCCCGAAACGCTGCTGAAGGTCTGGGTCCTTGAGCGGGCCAGGGAGGAGATCGGAGCAGCACCCAAAGTTGCAACAAGCCAAAATCCTGAACATATCGCTGACCCGGTCGATCTGCTCGCGCTGCCGCTCAAATTCGGCCTCGCGCTGATAGCGTCGGCAACCGTCACTGTGAACACACTGGTTGAAGAGATAAGCAGGCAAGATGCCCGGAAATGCTGGTAAACGCCGGTTTTCTTACTTCTCCTTGAGGTCTAGCTCCTTGCCTATCCTGCCGAACTCGGCCAGCAGCGCAGCGATCTGTATGTCGGGGTGGGTGCCCGAGACCAGCCTGTAGTCGCACTCGGCCAGGGCCGAGATGAGCTCCGGGCTCTGCGTCTTCAGGCTCTGCACCTCCTCGTTTGCAAATCTAAGAAAGTCGCGCTCCGACATGCCGTAGACCTTTGTTAGCTCGATCAGCTTTGTCCGCGCATCCTGGAACTTGCCGCCCAGTGCAAGCTTCACGATCTCGGCGACCCTTACCTTCTCCGACACGCCCATCGCGGCCTTTGCTGCCGCGGCAGTGACCGGGCCCATGCTGGATGCTGCTTGTAGTACATTTATCGCGTGCCGGAGGTCGCCGCCGGTGAACTCGTGTATCAGCCTGAGCGCCTTGTCCTCGTACTTCACCTTCTCCTGCTTGCATATCTTCTCGAGATACTTCACAGCATCATCCTCGCCCAGGTTTGTGAACCTGAATATAACGCACCTGCTCTGTATGGGCTCGATTATCTGGGAGAGGTAGTTGCATATAAGCACGAAGCGCGTGCTCCTTGCGCTGTCCTCGACTATCCGCCTCAGCGCTGTCTGGGCATCGCTGGTCATCTCGTCGGCCTCGTCGAGGATTATTACCTTGAAGGGCACCTCTGCGGACATCCCGGTATAGTGTGCGAACATCTTCACCCGCTCCCGCACCATGTTTATGCCCCGCTCGTCCGACGCGTTCAGTTCTAGGGTGTAGTCGCGCCAGCCCTCCCCGAGCAGCTCCCTAGCTATGCAGAGTGCTACTGTGGTTTTACCCACGCCCGCGGGCCCCGCGAAGAGCAGGTTAGGCATCTCGGCAGGCTTCTTGATAAGGTTCCTTATACCGTCGATTATGGCCTTCTGGTTCGCCACATCGCCAAGTTTTAGGGGCCTGTACTTCTCCACCCACATCAGTTCGGAGACTTCCATGATTGAACGTGCGTATATGCTGGCAGGGGCTGATTAATAATTTCCGATTTGGCGCGTGTTCACCGGTAGTGAGAGAAGCATTAAATGCATCCTCGACAAAGAACTCCCGATGGAGCTGGACGACGTTACCAAGGTGTACTCGATCGGCTATATGACCGAGCCTGTCAAGGTGCGCTTCAGGAAGGACGTGAAGATTGATATCTTCAACCTCTCGGTGGACGCAAAGACGGACGACATGCAGATGGTTCCGCGGTGGTTGGCAAACGTCTTCCACGAGGGCGGATTTGCCGAACTGCAGGAACCGGACTTGGGCATCGACCTCCTGCGGGCGCTCAGCAGGGAGCGGATCGCCGGTTCCGAGCAGCCCTCACCGCTCAAGCCCGACTTTTACATACGGCTCAACCACTTCATAAAGACCAAGCAAGGGGCGGAGAAGGAGAAGCTTCTAATCTCGCTACAGGACATCGTCCTCCTCAGGCTTGGAAAAATAATCCACTTTGCCCGCTCGGCGCCCCTCACGTCCGATCTCGAACAAAAGTTGACCTACGAGGAGAAAACATTCTTCAGATTGATACATAAGTCGGCTACCGATTTCAAGGAGTGTGTGCTGGGTGGTGGGCAGTGACTGAGGTTACAGCAGCGAGGACTGAGGACAGCATCTCCGAAGAGCTGGAATTCTTCCTCAAGTCCTTCAAGGACAAGGGCGGGGCGTACAAGTACAGGGACAGGATAAGCGCGATGAAGGCGATGAACCAAAAATCCCTCGTTGTGGATCACCACGACCTTGCGGCCTTCAGCCAGGACATCGCCAACAGGCTCACCGACGATCCTGATACAATCCTCCGCGCATTCAGCAAGGCTCTCTACGAGACCCTGAAGCTCGAACATCCTGATTATGCCGAAAAGAACAAGGAGGACATCCGGGTAAGGATAGGCAACTACCCCGTACAGACGACTTTGCGCCACATCGATGCCGAGTTCATCGGCAAGCTGGTGAGCGTCTCGGGCATGGTGGTGAGGGCCTCGGAGGTGAAGCCGCTGGCGAGCATGTTTGCCTACAGGTGCCCCGAGGGACACACTGGCCTGGTAGAGCAGAAAGAACTCGTGGGGGCAAAGCCGATCCGCTGCAGCCAGTGCGGCGAGATCGCGGACCTTGATCTTGCAAAGAGCAAGTTCAGCAACTTCCAGATCATCAGGATGCAGGAGCTCCCGGAGGACCTGCCGCCGGGACAGCTGCCGCACTACTCGGACATCACGCTGACTTACGACCTGGTCGATAACGCCAGGCCGGGCGACAGGATCATCCTGACCGGCGTTGTCAGGATAGACCAGGACTACGAGAACATCAAGACCAGGATGCGGCTCTTCAGGCTGAGGATCGAGGGCAACAACATCGAGTTCCTTGGGGGAAGGATCGGTAGCGATAAGGACGTCAGGACCAGCGAGCGGTTCGTGCTGTCGCAGGAGGACGAGAAGCAGATAAGACGGATGGCCGGCGACCCTGAAGTGTACGAGCGGCTCATCTCCTCGCTGGCGCCGCACATATACGGCCACCAGCTGCTCAAGGAATCTATACTCTTGCAGATCGTGGGCGCCACGCAGCGCGAGCTTGAGGATGGGACGAAGATCAGGGGCGATATCAACGTCCTCCTCGTCGGTGATCCCGGTACCGCAAAGAGCGAGCTCCTGAAGTACGCCGCCAGGGTGGCTCCCAGAGGCCTCTACACCTCTGGGCGCGGCTCCACTGCTGCGGGCCTAACAGCAGCCGTCATACGCGACAAGAGCGGCATACTGATGCTGGAGGCCGGCGCGGTCGTGCTCGGCGATCAGGGCCTAGTCTGCATAGACGAGTTCGACAAGATGAAACCAGAAGACAGGAGCGCGCTGCACGAGGTGATGGAGCAGCAATCATGCAGCGTAGCAAAGGGCGGCATCATAGCAACGCTCAACGCGAGGACGTCGATACTCGCGGCGGCGAACCCGATGCTCGGCAAGTACGACCCCTACAGGAACATAACCGAGAACGTGAACCTGCCGATCCCGCTCCTTACAAGGTTCGACCTGGTCTTTGCCGTCAGGGACGAGCCAGAGAGGGAGATGGATGCCAATGTTGCCAGGCACATTCTAGGTATACACAGGCTGGGCAAGTACGCCATCTCGCCGGTCATCGATATCGACATGCTGGTCAAGTACCTGGCCTTTGCAAAGCGCTTCGACCCGGCGCTGACGCAGGAGGCCGAGGACAAGATATTCGATTACTACATGCAGATGCGCAACGTCGAGTCCGAGGACATGATCACGATCACGCCGAGACAGCTGGAGGCGCTGATAAGGCTCGCAACAGCCAAGGCAAGGCTCGCGCTGAAGGACAAGGTCGATATTGATGATGCAGACAGGGCGATCTACCTCTTCGACAAGATGCTCCACACCGTGGGCGTGGGCGTCGATGTCAAGACCGGGAAGGTCGACTTTGGCGTGATACACGGGATGCCCCACAGCCAGGTCTCCAAGTTAAAGCTCTTCCTGGAGGTCTTCAACAACCTGTCCGGCCCGGAGAAGGAAGCAGTAGAAGAAAAAGCTCTGGTCAGCGAACTTGTGAAGATAGGCAAGTTCACGGAGGAGGAAGCAAGGCAGATGATAACAAAGGCCACCCGGGAAGGAATGATTTATGAGACCTCGCCCAGCTCTTACAAGCGGACAGCATGACCTACCTCGTCGACCTTGACCTGCCCGAGCAGTTCAAGAATCTCCTGAGGAACCTCGGATACGAGACGCTCTATCCCCCGCAGGAGGAAGCAGTGAAACATGGATTACTGGAGGGAAGGAACATGCTGGTCTCGACGCCGACGGCGAGCGGCAAGACCCTGATTGCAATGATGGCGGCCGCCAAGAAGGTGCTGGAGGACGGCGCCAAGGTTGTTTACCTCACCCCGCTGCGGGCCCTGGCAAGCGAGAAGCACGACGAGTTCAAAGCGCTCGAGTCATTGAAGAAGGACGACGGCAGCAACATCCGGGTGATGATCTCCACCGGCGATTACGATTCTCCCGGCGAGCACCTCAGGAACGGCGATATCATAATCCTGACCAACGAGAAGATGGACTCGCTAGTGAGGCACGGCGCGGGCTGGATCAGGGACGCGGGGCTGTTCGTGGCCGATGAAGTGCACCTGCTTGGCGACCGAGAGCGGGGTCCTACACTGGAGATGATGCTCACGAAGATATCGGCCCTGTGGGGCAAGGCCCAGCTGCTTGCGCTCAGCGCGACCGTCACCAACTCCGACGACATTGCGGAATGGCTCGGCTGCGAATCGGTCGATATGAACTGGCGGCCCACCGAACTCATCGAGGGCGTCTACGACTACGGCTCGGTCAAGCTCCACGACGGCAGCACGATGCCCATCAAGAGCACAAACCGCGGAGCTGCGATCGACTTGGCGGCTGATTCAATATCCAAGGGCGGGCAGACCCTCATATTCGCCGAGACCAGAAGGAGGGCTGCGTCCTTGGCGCTCAAGGCCTGCGATGTGGTGAAACACCTCCTCTCGGAGGATGAGAAGGAGAAAGCAAGGCAGCGAGCAAAGGAGATCTCCGATACGGACGATACCGAGCTCACAGAGAACCTTGCATACGCCGTGGGCAACGGTGCCGCGTTCCACCACGCGGGGCTGAACCCGGCAAGCAGGAAGCTGGTCGAGGATTCCTTCAGGCAGGGCCTGATCAAGGTTCTGACAGCAACGCCAACGCTCGCTGCAGGGGTCAACCTGCCCGCAAGGCGCGTGGTAATCAGCAGCATCACCAGGTATGACTACGAGTACGGAGCGAGCGTTCCCATAAGCGTCCTGGAGTACAAGCAGCTCTGCGGCAGGGCTGGCCGCCCCAAGTACGATAAATATGGCGAGGCAATAATAGTCGCGCCCGAGTCGAACGCCGAGGAGATATTCGAGCACTACGTCCACGGCAGGCCAGAACCAATAAGGTCGAAGCTCATCGATGACAGGGCAGTCAGGGTCCACCTGCTGAGCACGATAGCGAGCATGCCGGAAATCAAGCGGACCGAGATCGACGACCTGTTCTCGAAGACACTGCTGGCCAGGCAGTACAGAGAGTCTGCCATAGGCGAGAAGATCGAGGCCGTGCTCGACTATCTAGTAAGGGAGGAGATGGTGGCGGAGAAGGATGAGGGACTGGTTGCGACTAAATTTGGGAAGCGAACCTCGCTGCTTTACATCGACCCGCTCACGGCCGTGGAGTTCAGGCGTGCAGTCACGACCGCGAGGAAGGGCGGCAAACATACTCTTGGCCTGCTGCACCTGCTGACGGGCTGCGCCGACTTTTACCCGAAGCTCCAGCTCAGGAACAAGGACATTGATGAAATGAGGATGCTGATCGACCAGTACGGCGACGAGCTGCTGTACGACCTGACCGAGTACGACTGCTCGCGGAGCCTGCTGGCGCTCTATGCGTGGATCCAGGAACTCAGCGAGAAGCGCATACTCGAGCGGACCGGCGTCGAGCCCGGCGACATGTACAGGATCGTGGAGACGAGCGACTGGCTCTTGTATACGCTGCATCAGATTGCAAAACTCTTCGGCAGGCAGGACCTGCCGAAAGAGATCAACGTCATCCGCCAGAGGGTCAGGTACGGAATCAGCGAGGAGCTCATACCGCTGGTCTCGCTGGAGGGCATTGGCAGGGTGAGGGCAAGGACGCTCTACGGCGCTGGCTTCAGAGACTTGGCCAGCCTGAAGAAAGCCGATGTTGACAGACTGGCACGCATACCAAAGATCGGCCCGGCGCTGGCGAAGCAGATAAAGAAACAGCTCGAGAGTTTTCCAAGGTTGGGCTAGGTTCCTTCCCACTGCTTCCGCTTCTTCTCGTACGCTCTCCTGTCGTAGGCCGGCCTTGCGGGGACGCCCATCACAACCGTACCGGCAAGGACATTCTTTGTAACAACTGCGCCCATCGCCACGACGCTGCGCCTTCCGATCCTAACGCCGGCCTTGATTACGGCGCCCGCACCTATGACGGCGCCGTCCTCAACGACCACGCCGGTGAGCCGCCTGCTGGGCGGGTAGGGATCGTTCGTGAACGTTGCACATGGTCCGATGAAGACGTTGCTGCCGATCCTGCACCTTGGCGGTATGTACACCAAGCCCTCGATCCTGACGTTGTTGCCGATCCTGACCCCGTAGTCTATGTGTGCGAGCGAGCCGATGATGACGTTGTTGCCGATCCTCGTATTGCTACCTACATAGGCAAAGTTCCAGATCTTGACGTTCCTCCCCATCTTCACGTTTTTGCCGATAAAGTTGGTAGTCTTCATGGAAACTAGAGGTGCCACGGCCTCCCGTTATTAATTATTTTATCCGGGAGCTTGTCTCGCCACTTCTGCAGGAAGCGCAGATCCTCATCCTTATTTCTCAGCTCGTCAGGCAGCATTACGGGAATCTCGTCTATGACGGGGTAGAATCTCGAACACTTGGCGCAGAAGAAGGCCCCGTTGACGATCTTCTCGGCGTCCGATTCCAAGTCGTACAACTCCAGCGGGTAGTTCTTGTCCATCGGACACGCTAGGATACCGAGCATCTGGCGCTTCAATTTAGATCCAAATACATATGCGAGCCGGTCTTGCTTGAAAGCAGCGCAGCCTCCGCGACCCTCGTGGTGCTGAGTGCGTCGTCCGCGCTCACCAGTGGTTTGGTTTTTCCCTCCACCGCGTCTATGAAGTTCTTAAGCTCCAGCATCAGCGGCTCCTTGTAGTCTAGCCTAGGTATTATGGTGCTGTCGCCGGTCGAGATCCTTACCTCCTGCGTTATGAAATCGCCCGTGACTATCGCGTCGGCGAAGACCGTTGTGAACGTCCTTACCCGCTTCGGGGTTATCCAGTTCGAAGCTATGAATGCTATCCGCTGGTTCTTGAAGCCTAATATTATGGCCGCAAAATCTTCATGCGCTCCCCCGACGCTGCCGGCCCTTGCAAAGACCACGTTGGGCTTCTCGTCGAAGAGGTAGATCGCCGTGTCTATATCATGCACGGAGGTGTCGTAGATTATGCCGACGTCGGTTATGTTTGGCGGCCGACGGTTCTCCCTGTGGAACTCGAGCATCAGCGGATCGCCGTACTTCCTGCCCGCTATCAGGTTCTTCACCTCGTTCACAGCGGGGTTGAAGCGCTCTATGAAGCCGGTCGTGAACACAAGGTTCTGCTTCCTGGCCGTCGAGATCAGCTCCTCGCACTCCAGCGACGACGGCGTGGCCGGCTTCTCCACAAGGACGCCGATCCCCTTCTCCATCACCTGCTTGGCGACTGCCGAGTGCGTCACGGTGGGTGTGCTGATTACAGAGCCGTCAAGCTTCTCCTTGCCCAGCAGATCGCCGACCGAGGTGTAATGATTCACGCCGTACTTGCGGCCTATCGCTTCGGCCTTTGCCGGGTCCAGGTCGCACACGGCTGCAAGCGCGTCGAGCTCCGAGAGAGCCCTGGCGTGGTTCTTCCCCCAGCCTCCGACGCCTATCACGCTTATCCTTGCCATGCTAACTACCAGACCGGGGTCAGCCAGTCCATATACGCCTTGACATCCACCCTGACGGTCTTCGCGTATGTCTCGCGTATGCCTCTGGTCACCGTGCCCTCCTTCCCGTCGCCTATCTGGTGCCCGTCGATGCTTATCACTGGTGTGACCTCCGCGGCCGTGCCGGTCAGGAATATCTCGTCGCTGATATAGAGCTCGGCCCTAGGTATCGCGCGCTCGGCTATGTCGTAGCCCATGTCCCTAGCGATCCGCATCGCTGTGTCCCTAGTTATGCCCTCCAGCACGGACGACGCAACAGAGGGCGTGAAGATTTTTCCGTCCCTCACTATGAAGACATTCTCGCCGGGAGCCTCGCTGACATTTCCCTGCGAGTCGAGCATTATGGCCTCGTCGTAGCCGTTGCGCCTGCACTCCTGGGTCGCGAGGACCGAGTTGAGGTAGTTCCCGCCAGCCTTTGCCAGCGGCGGCGTGGAGGCATCACTTATCCTGCGCCAGGAGGAAACCATGCATCGTATACCTTTCGAGTTCAGGTATTCCTCAAACCTGAACAACAGTATCGCTGTGTGCGACGGGGATTTTTCGCTGACGTTCAGGTCGATCCCGTGAAACCCCACGAAGGTCATCGGCCTGATGTAGCAGGATTCTCTTATCTGGTTCTTCCTGATTATCTCGACCGTTGCGTCGGCAAGGTCCTTGACGCTGTGCTTCATGGCTATCGAGTAGACCGACGCCGATCTGTGCAGCCGCTTCATGTGATCCTGGAGCCTGAAGATGTAGAGGTTGTTCTTCGCAGCATACGCGCGTATGCCCTCGATCACGCTGGTACCATAATGCATGGCGTGGGTCATCAGTGGAACCTTGGCGTCGTTCCACCCCATGACCTGGCCGTCGAACCAGAGGAAGTTGTACTCCTTAAACTGCATGCTTCTTTCAACGAAACTTGATTCTTACATATAAAAATTCGTAAATGGTGCGCCTCGTCTACCGTGTAAAGGTTATTAAATCGAAGGCATGTAGAGGTGGTGGAGCGATGGGCGGTGGAGGCTGAGGCTTTCAAGATTCTTGAAGAAAACTTCTCCGAGGAATGGAGGAACGGGGCGTACGCCCTTGTCTTCGACAGCGTCGGGAAGTTCATCGAGAAGCACCACCTGCGGACCACCAACTTCCCCAAGCGTGCAAACTCGGCGATCTACGTACTTGCCCTCAGCCTGGCCAAGAAGAACCTGGTCTTCGATCCCGATGGGGCCGAAAAGTACCTCGAGGAACAGCTGGTCAGGATACGCGACGGCGGCTTCGATATCGTCGAGCAGATATTTAGCGAAATAATGAGCGTTTAGGTTTAGGAAGGTGGGGGCGGCCGGATTCGAACCGGCGACATCCAGCGCCCGAGGCTGGCAGTCTGCCATGCTGACCTACGCCCCCGACAGTAGCGCCTTCAATTAGGGAATAAAACTGCCTTATTGAGTTTTACATTTTTGGGTTTAGTGTATTGCCTGCGAATCAGTTCAACGTTATGCCTAACGTCCACACCGGCGGCTGCTTATAACTAATATACCTCCACTGTGCGCCGAAGCCAGTGACCGAACTAAAACGCCAGCTTGGACTTTTCCAAGCTACGATGTATGGTATAGGACTGATCCTTGGCGCAGGAATTTTCGTACTGATCGGACAGGCGGCAGGAATGGCAGGCAACGCCGTGTGGATCTCCTTCGTTCTGGCCGCAATAATATCGGCCTTTACAGGCCTGAGTTATGCGGAATTGGCCTCGATGTATCCAAAAGCGGCCGCGGAGTATGTTTATGTCAGAAACGCCTTCAAAAACAACTTTCTCGCCTTCATCGTTGGCTGGCTGATAATCTTCACGACGATGATTGCAGCCTCCACGGTCGCGCTGGGCTTCAGCGGTTACCTCGCCGGATTTTATGACGCGCCAGTGGTTGTAGCGGCGGCCTTGCTGATACTCACGCTATCGGTTCTAAACTTTTACGGTATGAGAGAATCGTCGTGGATGAACGTCGCTTTTACAATAATAGAAATGGCTGGACTCGCATTTGTAATTTACATAGGATTCGCCTTTACCAACGCGGAACCCACGAATTACTTCGAAGCTCCCTTTGGAACCAGCGGCATATTTGCTGCGGTGGCTCTGGTATTCCTAGCTTATATTGGGTTTGAGAATATAGCCAACATAGCGGAGGAGACTAAGAACCCTTCGAGAACCCTGCCCAGAGCACTCATATTGGCAGTGTCAATAACCGGGGTTACCTACATACTGGTCTCTATAGCAGCCATTAACATTCTGGGCTGGCAGGAACTGAGCGAGTCGATGGCCCCGCTGGCCGATGTGGCGGGGAAGGCACTGGGAGGCGGCGGGCAACGCGCCCTGACGGGGATAGCACTCTTTGCAACCACCAATACGGTCCTAGCACTCTTGATAGCCGGCTCGCGCATTCTTTATGGGATGGCTGAGCAGCGTTCCCTGCCGCTGTTTCTGGCAACAATACATGCTGGTAGGAAGACCCCTTGGGTAGCCGTGTTCATCACTATGATCGTTGGTATAGCTTTCACCTTAGTGGGTAACATCGTGACCGTTGCGAATATTACGGTATTCACGATTGTCATAATCTTCGCACTGGTGAACCTGGCACTGATATGGCTAAGGTATAAAGAACCAAAGACCGAAAGGCCGTTCAAGGTTCCGCTGAATATAGGCGAGTTTCCAGTGTTGCCCTTCATTGGGCTTGCCACATCCATGGCCGGAGCAGCCCAGTTCGATGCCTATGTGGTCTCTGTAGGGGTTGGAGTTGTCGGCGCGGGAGCGTTGTTTTATCTGGTTTACAGGAAGAGGCAAAGGCGCGCCTTGGGCGATCAACCGTAGGACTCGTACCTGATGTCGAAGCTCTTGTCGGGCCGCTTCTTGCGTTCCTCCACGAATCCCAGCGGGCCCAGGTGCTGCAGCGAGCCGTCGACGGTCCCCTGCCAGCCGCAAACGTAGAACATCGTATTCTCGGGCGTGACCTTCTCGCCCACCAGTTCTTCAAGCACCGACTTGCCGGTGAGCGGGTCGCGCTTCAGGAAGGTCTCGACCCTTCCCTTGTGGCCGCCCCAGGACCTGTTGAGCCACTCGTCCGGCCTGCTTATCGATGCTCGATATCTGAAGTTCCACTCGTTCTTTCCCTTGTCCAGGCTCTCCTCCTCCAGCTCCGAGAGAAGATCCTTGTAGCCAAGCTCGTCAACGTAGCTTGCGCCGTGCAGGACAACGATCTCGCGCTTGTCCCGCATTGCCTTGAGGTGCATGGTGAAGCTTATGAAGGGCGCCAGCCCCGTGCCGCCGCCAACCATCACGATCCGCCTCGTGTCCGGCGTGCCGTCCGGCTTCGTGTCAACTATTCCAAATGGTCCCGTAGGCTTGAGCCAGAATATCTCCTCTCCCTCCTTCTTGTCGAAGAGCGCTGTAGTTAATCTCCCGGGGACGGGCTTCTTGACCCACCTGATGTAAAGCTCGAAGTGCTTCTTCTGCTCGGGCGGCGAGGCTATCGAGTAGGCCCTGCGGACGATCTTGCCGCCCTCGCTCGCAACCGGCAGCCCGAGCGTCACGAACTGCCCGGCCTTGAAGTCCGGGATCGGACCGTTCTCGGCCTTTATCTTGAAGATGGCCAAGTCCTCCTTCAGTAATCTGATGTAAGTGATGACGCCCTTCTGATCAGTCACCAAGGCCCATCGAACCCATTGCGTTAGACATGGCGTATATTATAAATATATTTGTGGCAGGCGGTACCGGTTGGACGAGCTGGCGATCTGTCAGCAGATCGTTGGCGCAACGAGGAACAAACATTATTAAGCATTTACCTACGCTCAATTGTCGGATCGGAAAGACGGGCCGGAGGTCATTTCAATCACTGACCGGTCATTCGTCTAGCCTGGTAGGATGCTCCCTTGGCATGGGAGAGGTCGTGGGTTCGAATCCCACCCGGTCCATTAATCCACTATGAAAAAATTAGCTTCATCTACGTTGTCGACGTGTTGAATAGCTGCAAAAGTTCTAAAGCTGAACGAGATTGAACGTATGTTTCATATCTTTAATAGGACCTCAAAAACAGCAAAACTTGAATTCATGTTGCTATTTACAATCTTTGATATGGGCTACAGTGTTGGAGCTATTAGACGTGCCCTTGGTATATTTTTTATTAGTATAGCAATAGGTGTTGCTCTAGCTGCATCGGTAGCAGAGATAGCCTTTAGGTATCATGCTACAGACTACATTTATCCAATCATTTGGATAGGAATTCTAACAGGCACTATTTCTATCTCCAAGCTCAAGCATCCTGATATGTTCAAGCTAATCAGCTGGAGATTCAAGCAGAGCATTAACTGGCCAATTGGGTTAAAGGTAATAGTTGGAATATGCTGGGCACTACCATTTGCAGTTATACCAATATTCCCTGATTACTATTCCTACCTGATATTGCTTGGAATTGGTCTGGGAAACACATGTACATACTTTATTACAAAAAAGGCCAATGGTCTAAGCTTTTCGGAACAACTAATCGTTGGTGTGATATCTCTTGCTGCATTGCCTGTTATGATCTTCCTAGGTTCGTCGCATACACTTTCAGGCGACATGTTACAGTTTCTCGCAAGATTGTTCATAGCTTTTGCATACGGTGCCGGGGGTGCATATACCTTTACTATAGATGTAATCTGACGTTGGTAGATAGTAAGTTATCTAAAAACGTAGGATTTAATTAACGCAAAAATTAGTTTTGAAACTTTATTGCACCACAAGCGTTCCTTTTACTTCAGGATGTGATGTGCTACTGAAAGTAAATTCTCCTTCTTTATAAGCAACGAACGTAACTGTGTCTGTTTCAAAATATCCCAGTGGCTTTGAATGAACATTCAACTCCGGAATAACAAGGTCGTATTTTTCACCATGTGCCTCGTTAATTATGTGTATGGTTACCGTATCACCTTTGTTAACATATAGTATCGGATCGCTACGACCGCTCCCAAAACCTATGGTCTTTCCAGACTTTCCCGCTTCAACAAAACCTATTCCATGACTCGTGGAACCAATTTTCAAGTAAAAGTTCTTTGCGGAAATATTCGCGATTCCCAGATAACCCACTGTTCCTATAATCGCAGCTATTACTCCCACAATTGCTACTTTGCGCACAGGAAATTTCTTATGATATTTCGCTCTTCTCAGATGGTTGACCTAAGTTCACCATCAAAATGCCCATATATAATCTCTGGCAGACCTCTGCTGGCAAATAGTAGTTGATTATTCTATGCGGCCTGTCAAGTCTGATTTCGCTACAATTTTTAGAAAGACTCAGCTTGGCTTGAAGTTATTACAGCAAGAATCCAGAAAACGAACCGTTATCGGCACGGACACCGCCCGGTCCACCACAACTGTTTTTGCGAGTCTCTTCCGATGATTATGCCAATTGTTGTTGCGTACTCCGTCCTTTGCAGTTGAGGGAGAAATCTTAAGTATTTGAGAGCCATAACCAGCTCAATGATATCAAACGGAATAATGGCAGCAATTGTGATAGGCGTATTCTTAATAGGACTGGGGGTCGGCTTTGGCGTGCTTGCAGGCCCTTCGCCTGTTTTGGAGAAACAGATTGAAGACCAGAATGCGAAGATCGCGGCTCTTGAATCGGAGATCAAATCTACAACTGAACAGATATCCACGAACGAAAAAATAGCAGACCTCGAATCCGAGCTGCAGTTGGCAAACGAACGGCTAGCAGCCCTAGAAGAGGCGATGGATGTGATCTTCAGTGGCGGTATGATGCCGGGTGATTTTATGGGGCCGGAGGATATGATGAGCCAGGAGCCCCTAGATGTGATAATACAGACAGAACCAGACCAAAAAGTGCTGGTCGGGAAGCAAGCAGAAATTACACTGTCGATCCTGGATAAATTCACCAAAGAGCCCCTGGAAGGCGTGCAGGTGCTGATTGGAATAGAGTGGGTTTCACCGATGGGTATGTCGGAGATGCTGGGCGATCTTTTCGGGGCAGAAGATATAGGCTCCGGGCAGTACGCAGTTAGATTTACACCTGATATCGACGGCATCTACGTGATACACACCATGGTCATACTACCTGGCAGAGGGATGGGAGACAATCATATGGACTTCGAGGTAATCGCGCAAACAAGCGACGTTTAACTAATTTTCAACGTACAGCGCAAAAAAGAAGGTGAGGGTATGACGATCAAGATAGCACAACCAAGGAAATGCGCAAAATGCGGTCACCCCTGCTACGCCTATGCGCTCGATAAGGTAGAGCAAGGCTACGAGGCGTACTGGGCCTGCAGCAGCCAGTGGTGCTTCCACAGATTTCATACCATCGAATTGTTCGATTCTCTGGTGCCCATCTCCAAGGAGGAACTTGCCGGTCTGCAGCCAAACCCAAACAAAGGAATTGCCACCATTGAAGAGGACAAAAGTTCCTAGATCGAACCAGGCATAAGAGTTGCAGGCCTATAGCGTACAAAACTTCTCCTGACTTATCAGCCGCAAAGGAATAAATCCTTCGTAAGAGCGTGTTTTTAGCGGGGCTGAAGATGGACGCGCTGAGGAATATGAAATGTGCCGCATGCCGCAGGGGCGAGCCGACCGTCACGGACGCGGAGATCGCCGAATTTCATCCGCAGGTGCCCGAATGGCAGATCGTGGAACGCGGCGGCATCAAGCGCTTGGAGCGGGTTTTCGGGTTCGAGAATTTCGCCCAGGCCCTGGCCTTCACTAACAGGGTGGGCGAACTTGCCGAGGCGGAGGACCATCATCCCGCATTATTGACCGAGTGGGGGAAAGTAACGGTCGAGTGGTGGACGCACAAAATCAAGGGCCTGCACCGCAACGATTTCATCATGGCTTCCAAGACCGATGAACTGTACGTGAAGTGAGAAATCAGGAGAACGTGTCTTCCGGCAGGATCGAAGTACAACCGCACTTGGTACAGACGGCCTTGTCACACTCGCAAGAGCCGCACCTGCATCTGCATTTGGGACAAAAGCCGCTTCCCGATCTGTCGATAGTAGGAATATTAGAAATTATCACTTCGTTCATGCCGGAGATTCGTTACCCAGTTCAATTAAACTTTTCCTGCTGCAGCCGGAGCAGAAGCGACGACAGATCAGCCCCCAACTACAGAACCATTATAATGCTTAATAATTTGCGCTCTTATTACATCTCCCATGCTGGTCCCGCTGGCAATCGGAACCCTCCTGCTCATTTCTGTATTTACAGCATACGCGCCGTATCACCCGCGGCCAGCCGAGGCCTCGATGTCCTTAACAGAGAACATAAGCGACAATGCCGGGTTCTCATCCGACCCTCAGCTAGCAGTAGCCGGTGATCATATCTACATAATATGGCATGATTTTATGCCGGGAAACTGGGACGTATTCTTCAGGGCCAGCAACGATAATGGGGCTAACTTTGGCAGCACCATCAACCTGAGCAACGATGCTGGAGAATCGGGCCGTGCACGTATAGCCGCATCCGATAACAATGTCTATGTTGTGTGGGTTGATCATACGCCGGGAAACTGGGACGTATTCTTCAGGGCCAGCAACGACAACGGCGCGGCCTTTGGAGCGATAATAAACCTTAGCGACAATGCTGCTGACTCTTCCAATCCGAAGCGCTCGGACCTGCCGCAGATAGCAGTGTCTGGCAATAATGTCTATGTTGTGTGGGTTGATCATACGCCGGGAAACTGGGACGTATTCTTCA
>CAYJSN010000014.1:17753-43875 GCA_964373125.1 uncultured Nitrosopumilales archaeon
AATGTCTATGTTGTGTGGGTTGATCATACGCCGGGAAACTGGGACGTATTCTTCAGGGCCAGCAACGATAATGGGGCTAACTTTGGCAGCACCATCAACCTGAGCAACAGTACAGGCGAATCGAATCGTCCGCAGATAGCAGTGTCTGGCAGCAGCGTGTACGTTGTGTGGCACTACGATGGTGGCATCTTCTTCAGGGCCAGCAGCGATAACGGAGCCACGTTTAGCAAGGCGGTAAAACTCAACAACTATGTTGGCGATCCTTCCAATCCGAAGCGCTCGGACCTGCCGCAGATAGCAGTGTCTGGCAGCAGCGTGTACGTTGTGTGGGTGGACTATGCTTTTGGGGACTACGACATCTTCTTCACAAGAAGCAGTGACAACGGAGCGACTTTCAGCGATCCGGTCAATGTAGAAACCACCACCGGCTTGACGGACCTGCCGCATGTGGCTGTATCCGGCAATAATGTCTATGTGCTATGGTATGATTATACCTTGGCGGAGGGTTTGAGCATGTTCCTCAGGGCAAGCCACGACAATGGTGTTACCTTCGGCAAGGCTGTTGGCCTGAGCAGAAATGTAGGGTATTCTGCGTCTACGCCGATAGCCGTATCTGACAACAACGTCTATGTGATATCGGCCGTAGGCAACATTGACATCTTCTTCACAAGAAGCAGTGACAACGGAGCGACTTTCAGCGATGCAATAAACCTCAGCAACAATATACAGGCCTCATCGGATCCGCATATGGCGGTATCGGGAAAGAACGTCCACATAGTCTGGGAGGATCATGTTACTGACAATCCTGAGATATTCTTCAAGAGCTTCGAGCCCAGCATGCAGACACAAACCCCGCAGAGAATGCTGCTCTCGACAGACAAGGGCTCTTTGAACGTGGAGGTGACGATGGACCGTGGCACGCTCGAGGCGGGGCTGCCCGTGGGGTTCACGCTAAAATTTCTTGATCCCACGATGGAAGTGCTAATTCCTGATGTGAACTATTCGTTCAAGGCTATGGACGAAGATAGGAATACCGTGGTAGATAGAACAAAAATGTATGCGCCTGATGGCATAGACACGCAATCCATTACATTTTCTCACACGGGTTCCTTTACCGTAACCATTGAGGTGACCGGCATCGGCCTCGAGGAACCATACGATTCGAGCTATAACGGTGTCGCCAGCACATCACTGAGGGTGGTTCCGGAATTTCCGCTGGGCATATTAGCGGTAATGGGCGCGGTGCTGGGAACGGTGATAACAATAACCCGGTTCAGGAACCAGCTATCGCGCAAATAACTGCCCGGGTTAAATCTATTTGTCGTAAAGTGCGAAGGTGCCCCTGCCGCCTGCCGCATTGACCTGCTTGTTTATCGCCTCTGCCATGAAGTGGTTGGTTACGTTGACCGTGACCTTCTTTACACCATCGATCTTTCCAATACTGTCGTGTACATCCTGTGCTATCTTGAAGCCGAATGCTGCCGGACAGAAGGGGCTTGTCATGTGCATATCAATCTTGACATTCCCGTCCTGGATGTCGACATTATCGACCAGCTGCAGTTCCATTATGGGCGCGTTGATTTCAGGATCCACGATCGGGGTCAGCGCGTCGAATATCTTTCTCCTTAACTGTTGCAGGTCTGTGCTCACGAGAAAGATAAAGGCAAGCGCGTATATATCCGTTAATAACGTGGCCTGAATTATTTCGAAGATGCGATTCTGCCGTTAGTGCTAGCGAAATGAGAAACCGCATGCGCTGCAAAATTTCGAGGCCGTCTGATTTACGGCGCCACAATACGGGCATATCGGCTCACCGGTTTCGCTGGTTTTTACTTCCGCAACCGGCCCCTCTACCATTGGCAGCCGCACCCTGCCTGATTTCACGGAGGGGAACAACTGCTTGATTACGGCCTTGGCGAGCCCGGCCAGTCCGTGCGGGTCGCTGACCTGCACAAATGCAACGAACGACTTTCCATCTCTTATGAAATGCACATCGCCGATCGTTCTGCTGCCTTCCCGGCCAGGACTAACTTCTGTTCCAATGACAATGTCGTTAGCACGCGCGGTGAAAGTCCCGAATATGTTCGAGCCGGAGGCTGTTCCTTGGTTCTTGACAATGACATCATCTACGAGGTTCAGCGGGATCCTCCCAGACTCGTGTTTCCCGAAATCGTAGTAAATCGCCCTGAAATTTGTGAGCGCCTCCAGCCATCTAATGTGCCTGTTGGCGATTCCCTCGATCTTGGTATTTATCCAAAGCAGTTCCTCGCCGTCAGACAGGAACGGCGCCTTGTAGTAAAGCTGCGTGGTTTTGGATACGCCGTCAAGGTTATACTCCAGCTCGACGGCGTCCCAGTATTTCTGTGCCATTGGCTGGAGCGTCCTGACCAGTATTTCTTCGATATGCCTGTCCCGAACAGTAAAGGCAATCGACTTTTTATTGCCCTGATCATCCCTGAACTCAATCTCTAGAAGCAGGTCTTTGTCCGCAGGCGCCTCTTCGGTCTGCTCCGGTGTACTTATTTCCACAATGTCCTCAATGGGAGTATAGAATGACACGGCGGGATTCGTCTTATTCGTAAATTCGAACCTATTGCCTGCCTCGATCGGGTGTATTACGAGTTTATCGCATGTTTTATTCGGCCGGCCGTCGATGTATCTGACCACGTCTATTTCGTATTCAAATCGTTTAACGAGTTTTTCGTCGAATATGGGTCGTTGGTGAATCACCGGCATCATGGCTCATCTCTTGAATTCATCCCGCAGCGCATTAACATCGAACTCACTCACCACGAATGGAGATTTATTGAAATCCACCTGCAGCCCGACTGCTATGCCGCAGATTTTTCTTAGAGAGCCGGGGCGGGCTGCGCCTTCGAGAGACATGGTAACCAGCCCGGTAACCTCCCTGATCCTATTCTGGGAACTCTCATCGCAGAAACCGGCTATATTCGTTAGATGTTTTAACAGGTCGAGCGTCTTTTTACGGATCTCCGTGTATTCCGGACCGTCCTGGTCGTGACGCCCTTCAACACCGTCCAGGAGCCCGAGCAGTTCCTTGGCGGCTCCAGCGAGTTTGCCTCGCTCTTCCATCACCATATTTATCATGCCGAGTTTCTGGATATGCGCCATGATCTATGCTTAGCGCTGGCTTTCTATTATATTAATTACTGTCAGTTGCCCGGACTTTTCTGCGCCAATCTGTCTGTGCCTTTCCGGACATATCTGGCGGTACGGTCGTCTTGGATGTTGAAAGTCCGGACTATGCCTAAACTTAATATAATTATCCGCCTAATTCGCAATTGTCCGTTTGCGAAAGCGAGTTCGTGCCGGCATTGCGGGAGGCATCGTGGTTGCGGTAGTGATACTTGTCGTCATGCAGTATTACGCACTGAGTAATTTACAAGAGGTGCAATTCAGCCCCAGGAGCGTGGGTAATTTTGACAAGAATACGCTCAGCCTGGATGTGCAGATCGATGCGTGCAACCCGACCCAATTTCCCACCGGGTTCGATAGGATCGTGTTCGAACTCAGCAACCTGCACAGCGACAACAAAAACCCACCGGAAATGAAGGAATTTGCCACCATGATACTCCAGGGCAACACTCTCATACCAATGCAGGCTACCACCTTGCATGGAAAGATAAACATCAACACAGAAACGATCCCGCTGGAGAATTGGTGGAACGCCTATAAATCATTCACATCGCTTAACACGGACGACGTAACCCTGAAAGTAACCGTAGAGACCAAGGTATTTGGATTCGTGCCGCTCTCAGTAAATAAGGCCTTTAATTACGAAGAATTTGTGGCACTGCTGGTCGCACCGCGGGCCACACAATTCTCCTGTGCATAAATTCGAGAAAAATGCCGGCTTGGATGGTCGAGATGCGATTATCAGGATCGTTGGCAGGGCGGGAGATCGTGTATGATTTTGTGCGAGCAAAGTTATATATTCAGTGCAGAAAGAAGTGATGCCGATGAGTGCAGCGCTGATAAACGAGATCACTATTGCTCTAAATAGGATGAAAGAAACCGCAAAAGCCGATCAACCGCTAACCAACAGCCTAGATGGGCTTGCCAATCTCTGTAAGGAATATCAAGAAAAATGGCTGATGTCGCGCAATACCAGAATCAACATCTACCTATATTATGCCGCAAGAAACTCGGCGCTGGTTGTTTCCAGAATGAAAGAAAGCCTACTTTCGAATGAGGCCCAGGATTCGAAAATTATCGAGTGGCTGCTTCAAGCAGTCGGTCTGATAAAAGAACTGCTTGACATGGTCCAGAACGAAAAACTGGATGAGGCAGTCGCAAAATCTGCTATTGACAAGGTCAAACAACTTAGAACCATTGCGGCCAGTGCAAGACTTGTGCAGGCCCAGGAGAAAGAGCTGGAAGACGTGGACAAGCTGTTGACCTATCTGTCCAAGCTTAGGAAATAGACAAGAGCGTCAGGAAGCGGCGCTGTCTCTTGCGTATTCAAGCACGCCCAGATGTTTGCGCACCTCTTCCTCGCGGAACTCGGGCCTGAAGCTCAGTATCCTCTTAACCACGCCGTCGGAATCAAGCTCCTCTCCGCGTACGTACAAAATTGACGCCGCTATCTCCAGCTCCTTTTCGGTGTATTTTGACAACCTGCCGAGATGCCGTAAAGTGTCATCCACCAACTTTGGCTTGTTGATGGAATCAAAGACGCTCTTCGCAAGAGATTCGCCCTTCGCCGTTAAACTGTAGCACCAGAACCCTACTTCGTTGTCGGTTCCAACAAGTATCGATTCCTCCGCCTCGTCCACTATGCCCTCGTCCCTCCAGATGTCAAGCTGGGAATCGAGCCACTGGGAGTAAGGCCCGCGCGCTAAAAACTTGAAGTCGTCCAAAGCATGCCAGCCGCATTCGTTCACTATATAGGCCAATTTCTGGATCTGAGTTCTGTCGGCTATCCTTGGCTGGATCGAGAAAACTAGGAACAAAACAGCAAACCGATGTATGTCAGCATTATTTTCGACCTTCAGCTCACCCAAGGCAGGATCCGCCAGACAATATTCGCTGCCTCTTTTTATATTTAAGTCCGACCAGGTACTGGTCCTTATTATTTTGGCTTCTCCTGTTTCAGCTTCTCGAGCTGGGCTTTCAATTCTTCGTCGCTCATGTTGGTGTAGTCTATGCCCAGCAACCTGGCAGCTTCCCTCAGTTTGTCACCATCAACTGCGCCTGCACCAGAAGCGGACTCGGGGTTTTTCTTGACCTTCCTCTCCACATATAGCATTGCAACCACGTAAAGCGCGATCATCGGTCCTGCGATAAACCACATCGTGACACCACTGCCATCGGGAGTTATGACCGCGCCGAAGGCCGCAATTATGACTATTGCATACCTTATATTCTTCCGCCAGAACTGGGGTTCGACCATGTCAGCCGCGGTGACGGCCCACATTATTATCGGGAGCTGGTATGAGAAGCCAAACGCGAGCAGGAACTGCATGACAAATGAGATGAACTCTGTTATGTTCAGGAACGTGGTAACACCGATCGCCTCTCCGTACTGGTACAGAAAAGTAAGGATGTATGGTATGGTTACGTAGTATGCGAACAGGCAGCCGGCCGCGAAGAGGCTCACAGCGGGTATGGTTATTTTCTTAACCATTCCTTTTTCTTTTGCGTGGAGGCCTGGGCTTATGAAGCCCGCCATCTCCCTGACTATCACCGGCATGCCGAAGATCACTCCCAGCAAGACTGCGATGTAGATCTGTGCAAAGAAGGCC
This sequence comes from uncultured Nitrosopumilales archaeon, assembly GCA_964373125.1. Lineage (GTDB taxonomy): Archaea > Thermoproteota > Nitrososphaeria > Nitrososphaerales > UBA213 > CAYJSN01. The sequence continues at coordinate 23,519 of CAYJSN010000014.1, forward strand.
TGCCCCGGTGCAAGCTGCACAAGGCTAACGTTTGGGGGGAGCAGATCCTCCCTCATAGCAGACATTGCCTGAATGGCTATATTGTTCAGCGGGTCGGGGTACGGCAGCGGAATTTCGTAACCGTTGACATCGGTCATCTTTATGCCCACAGTTATGAAAAGAGCCGTGATTATTCCCACGGCGATTGCTATCTTCAATAGCCTTCCCCTGAGCTCCTGCAGGTGCTCCATTAGCGGCCTTTCTCTGTCCATTCTATTCCTCAATTTATGTCCCCGCCTATATATTACCTCGCGCTACCGATGAGAATTCAAACCAAGACTGATCTGCTTTCGACAGGGCTCCATTTCTCGAACTAAAAATTCTTATTACATTCTTTTTTATCGAGAACTGTTTGTTAACAGCTGTTATTCTTGCCGGTGGAAGAAGCACCAGAATGGGTAGAAACAAGGCTCTTGTCAGGATAAAAGGCAAGGAGATGCTTTCGTGGATAGTTGATGGCCTGAAACCATGGGTCAGCGAGATAATCATTGTGGCAAAAGATGAATCTACCAAGTCTTCGTATCAAAAAATCGTGCCCAAAGATGTGAAGGTACTGACTGATATTATGCAGCTTGACGGGCCGCTGGTTGGCGTGTACTCCGCCTTTCTTGCGACTACGGCAGAGTATGCTTACGTTCATCCAATAGACTCGCCGGTTATCAACAAGGACGTGATAGAATACATGTTTCACAGGGCATACGGTTATGACGCTTCGATAGTAAGAATGGACGACGGTTCCATCGAGCCCATGCATGCGGTGTACAGGGTCAGGGCTGTTCTGGCTGCGGCAAGATGGGCGCTGGACCACGGAGACAGCAGCGCCAAGGTGCTGGCAACCAAACTTGAGCGCGTGAATTTTATCCCGGTTGGTGAGCTGCGCAGGTTCGACGATAAACTGGTGTCGCTGCTTAACGTTAACACACCCGAGGAGTTGGACAGCATCGAGAGTTTCTTGGGCCCGCAAAACGGCTAGCACTCCGGTGGTCGGAACTTTTAAAAGCCGGCCAAGAAGACAGTAAATAGGGCCCCTGCCAATGGTTCATCAAATTATCGGCGGTAATCCAAATTACTACTCAGCCGGTTTCTTTTTTTATCATAGAGCATGCGAATCTCGTCCGGGCCACATAGTAACTGAGCCCCAAGCCCCTGCGCACGCAGGTTCTCTGGAACGAGAGGCAGCGCCTCTGGAGGCGGGGAGCGAACTGTTATGACCGTCGCGCTGGTGATATTAAACGCGGGCAGCAGGGATTCTGTGGCAGAGTCACTGGCAAATGTCATTGTCGATGCCAATATCACAGGTCTGACGTTGCTGGTGGAAGGCCCGTCACAGCTAAGTAATGTAAAGGCGGATAGCGCGATCATATGCCATTTTGGCCAAGCCGAGACTATCTTCCAGCTCAGGGAAGCGCTGGAGCGTAATGGCACACACCCGCTGGCAATCGAGTCGATAGACCTGAATATGTTGCTGCGTCTATCCACGAAGGATGTTTACGCCTGCGCGCTCGCCGCCTTGCATGCTGTTGCCAAGAAACTGAATGGTTCCATGACAGGAAAGGCCACGCCGTCGTTTGTGCCCACGCATGGGACCTACTTCAGCAGGAGAGACTTGGTGAAGTACGTGTCAAAAGGCTTCAAGAGCTACAGGCAGCTGCCGGTGGTTGAGGATTCCTGCCTTGCCAAACATGGCTGCGCGTCGTGCGTAAACGCATGCCCGTATTCGGCAATAACACTCTCCGGCGACCATGTCCAAGTCTCGCAATCAAAATGTGTCGAGTGCGGGCTGTGCACTGTCGTATGCCCTGAATACTACATACAGGTGCCGACGCTGCTTGAGCAGGTGCAGGAGGTAATGATCAGCTCGCTCGCGGACTCGCTCAAGGATAAGGATGCAACTGTATTGTTTACCTGCAGATACGGGTTCAGGATGCTGGAAGGCGACGTCAAGGATCACAAGGGCAGAGATTTTGTGCCGATTGAGATACCGTGCGTGGCCTCCTTCAGCCACCTGGCATTGATCAAAGCGAGGCAGAAGGGGCTGAAGATAAGGCTGGTATGCCCGGAAAAGACCTGCAAGGCCCGGGAGGGCGCAGAACAGTATGCCCAGATCACCTCGGGCATGTTTCCCGACCCCAGGGAGGTAGCCATTACCGACGGCCTTGACCTTGACAAGCTGGACACATCGCCGCCGGAGATCGCTCCGCCGGTAATTGATTTCCAGTTTGGAAAGCGGGAAGTCTTGTCAAGATTCATCGAAGCCAATGCCGAGAGGATGCCGAAACTGAAGCATGGCAGGCTGCCGTTCTTCAATGCCGTGGTTGACCAGAATAAGTGCAACATGTGCGGTGCATGCGCAAAGGCATGCATCCCGGAAGCGCTGAAGATCGAAAATATCAACGGAGTGGACACGCTGCAGTTTGCGCATTCCAAGTGCATAGGCTGCATGGGGTGCGAACGCGCTTGCTGGCCCAACGCGATAAAGATAGTCAGGGAGCTGGACTTTGGATCGTTCAACAGGACGGTAAAACTGATGGTGGACAGGAGTAAATGCAGGATGTGCGGCAAGACCATCGAGACTCCCGTAACGATCGAACAATCTCAGAAATTAGCGACGGATGAGACTGCCTCAGAAATGATGGACTGTTGCGAGGACTGCCGGAAAAGCTTATTGGCATGGAGATGAGTAGTGGTGGTCGTGAGTTGCGTAGAGCCCCGAGCAAAAAAGAACCCGCCGAAGCATATACCCGTAGACGCCGCTCTCAAGAAGTTTCTCTCCCACATAGATTGGTCGAAGGCTTCTCCTATCGAATATGTCAGCCTGCCCGATGCGCAGAACAGAGTTCTGGCTGATGACCTTGCGAGCCGCGTGGACATGCCCCCGTTTGTTAGGGCGGCGATGGACGGCTATGCGGTGAAATCAAGCGACACGAGAGGAGCATCAAACAAGCGCCCGGCCCTGCTTGACGTAATAGGCAGGATAACCGCCGGCCAGGATGCGCTGTACGCGGTCAAGCCTGGAAAGGTGGTAGCGATAGCAACCGGCGCCAGGATTCCCGAAGGCGCAGACGCGGTGGTAATGGTGGAGCACACGGAGCTTGAAAACAAGGCCGTCAGGGTCTTCAGGGAGGTGGAACGCGGTAAAAACATAGCACTGAAGGGCGAAGATGTAAGGAAAGGACAGGTTCTGCTCAGGAAGGGGACGTGGCTCACAGCCCAGGACGTGGGGCTGATAGCCGCAGTCGGCTTTGATAAGGTTCCGGTCTTCAAGAAACCAAGGGTCGCCGTGTTTGCCACCGGCAGCGAGCTCGCGGAACCAGGCTCCAGACTTGACGATACCTGCATATTTGAAAGCAACAGGTACATGATTTCAAGCATGGTAAGAGAATTCGGCGGGGAACCGGTCGACCTTGGCATATGCAAGGATGACAGGGATCTGATATCGACCAAACTAGTAGAGGCGCTGAAGTATGACATGGCGGTCGTATCCGGCGGCACCTCTGTCGGCGAGAAGGACTATGTTCCGGATCTAATAAACAGCCTCGGAAAGCCGGGGCTCCTCGTTCACGGGGTGGCGATGAGGCCGGGCTCCCCCACAGGGCTCGGCATAGTCAACGGCAAGCCGATAATTCTCAGCCCCGGTTATCCTGTGTCTTCGTTTGTTGCGTTCTACACCTTCGGGCGGTCCCTGCTCCTCAAGATGCTGAAGACCGAGGGACCTCCGAGGGCAAAGTTAATTGCCAAGATGACGGCTCCTATGCGTATGCATCAAGAAATGCGCACATTTGTCAGGGTAAACGTGGTAAAAAGCAACGGTCTTTATCTTGCCGAGCCGGTCAGCGCATCCGGTGCGAGTTTGCTTTCGACACTGACCAATTCGAACGGCATTGTCATCGTGGATAACAAGAGCAAACTGGCAAAGGGAGAGAAGGTCGAGGTAATACCGCTAAGAAATATAACTTAAATATCTTGATGAAGATGGTGGGCGTGGTTAAATTTGCAACATCAGCTCGTTGATGGTTTTGGCAGGGTGGCCAGAAAGCTGAGGATCTCTGTCACGGACAGGTGCAACATGCGCTGCGTCTACTGCATGCCGGCAAACAATACCGAATGGTTTGAACAGGACAATGTCCTAACCTATGAAGAGATCATCCGGCTTGCAAAAATTTTCGTCAACCTAGGCGTCGAAAAGATCAGGGTGACGGGAGGCGAGCCCACCGTCAGGCGGGATATAGAAAAGCTGATTGGCATGCTGTCAGGGATAGAAGGGCTCAATAAAATCAGCATGACGACGAACGGACTTCTGCTTGCAGGCATGGTCAGGGAGCTGAGGGCGGCCGGGCTCGGCAGTGTAAACATCAGCCTGGACACGTTCAAGGCCGAGAGGTTCAAGGCCATGGGCGGCGTGGACGGCCTTGACAAAGTTTTGAATTCCATACGTGCGGCCGATGATGCCGGCATGAAAGTGAAGATAAACACGGTCGTTATGAGAGGATGGAACGATGACGAGGTTGTGGATTTTGCCAAGTTCGCAAGAAATACCGGATACACCGTCCGGTTCATCGAGTTCATGCCGCTTGACGGCACGGGGGTGTGGGCGCCGAACCTTGTTTTCAGCAAGAAGGAGATGATCGAGCGGATAGGTAATGAAGTAAATGAGCTTAGACCGCTGCACAACGATCCTTCGGAGCCCGCGATGCTTTACTCCTTTGCCGACGGGAAGGGCACGGTAGGATTCATTCCCTCGATGACCGAGCCGTTCTGTGGCAACTGCGACAGGATACGGATAACCGCGGACGGCAGGTTCCTCGGCTGCCTCTTCGAGAACCCCGGCTTCGACCTGAAGGGTCTGCTCAGGAGCGGAAAGTCCGATGTGGAGATCGCAAGATTCATCCTTGAATCACTGAAGAAGAAGCCAGAGGGTGTGATAGCCATCATAAGGAACAATGCGCTGAGGCCGACGATAAATAAGATGTTCAAGATAGGTGGATAAGCATGACCAAGGAAGAGCTCGACCTGCTGAGCGTAAGGATAAAGTTGTTTGCCGTATCCAGGGAGCTCGTGGGCAAGGACGAGATAACCGTGAGACTGGCGAAGCAGACCACCGTTGGCGATCTCAGGAAGATGATTTTGCAGATGCACCCGGCGCTTTCAACCAGGGTTCCGTTCATGATCGCGGTCAACCACAAAGTCGCGGACGACTCCACGCCTATAAGCCAGCAGGACGAGGTGGCGATCCTGCCGCCGGTTAGCGGGGGGTCCAGATGATCGCCATAACCCGGGAACCCATTGACCTGTGCCAGATGATGGTGGGCGTCAAGGACAGGTCTGCGGGCGGCGCGGTTCTGTTCATAGGGAGCGTCAGGGACCACAACGAGAAGGGTTCCGTCTCCGAAATCTACTACGAGGCATACAAGGAGATGGCGGAAGCTAAGATGGCCGAGATCGAAAGCGAGGTGCGGAAGAAGTGGAAGATAAACAAGTTCGTGGCTGTCCACAGGATAGGCAACCTGAAGGTCGGCGAGCCCAGCGTCGCGGTAGCGGTATCCGCAGAGCACAGGCAGGAGGCGTTTGAAGCATGCAAGTATGGCATTGACCAGATCAAGACTAGGGTGCCGATATGGAAGAAGGAAGTATCCGAGTCCGGCGTGGCTTGGGTAGAAGGCATTCAGCCAAAGTGACCAGAATGGTTGGCATGTTTGATGTTGGCGATAAGCCAGACACGCTACGGACGGCCACCGCCCAAGCAGTCGTGAAGGTGGACCCTGCGACGATAACACTGATCAAGGAAGGCAAGTCGCCGAAGGGCGACATCGTCGACGCGGCTAGGCTCGCAGCAACGATGGGCGCCAAGCGAACCTGGGATTTGCTGCCGTACTGTCATCCCATACCGATAGACAACGTCAAGGTCGAGGTGGTGCTGAAGGAACAGTCCATCGAGGTTACGGTCGATACGAAAAGTGTCTGGAAGACCGGCGTGGAGATGGAAGCGCTGACCGGCGCGGCCATAGCCGCCCTGACGATCTACGATATGTTAAAGCCCGTGGATGAGACGCTGTCGATCGAGTCCATCAGGCTGCTGAAGAAGCGCGGAGGCCTGAAGACCTTCTTCGAAAGTTTTGAGAAGGGGCTCAAGGCCGCCGTGCTGGTCATGAGCGACTCTAGGGGAGAGAAGGAGGATCAGTCAGGCAAGGTTGTCATCGACAGGCTGGTCAAGAACGGGTTCAAAGTTGTGGAGTACAAGGTCATACCAGACGAGGTGGATCTTATCGAATCGGAGCTGAGGCGATTCTGCGATGAACTGAAGGTCGATATGGTGATAACGAGCGGGGGAACCGGCGTGGGCCCGCGCGACGTAACGCCTGAAGCAACCAGGAAGGTTATAGAAAAAGAGGTAAGCGGGGTGGCCGAGGCCCTCAGGACCTACGGACAGAGGAGGCTGCCTTTATCGATGCTCTCTAGGGGGATAGTCGGGGTCAGGGGGACCACGGTGATAGTAAACCTGCCGGGCAGTGTCAAGGCGGTCTCGGAATCATTGGACGCACTCTTCCCCGGCATACTGCACATCTACAAGATGCTGGGCGGATACGGGCACTAGTTACTTTGCGATCAGTACTTCTGTAGCCTTTATCAGAGCCGTAACTCTGTCCCCGACCTTTAGCCCAAGGTCGTCGGCCGCATCGCTCGTGATCACCGAAACAATTGTTACAGGCACCGAAGATCTGATCTCAATGTGAGCCACTACAGGATCCTTCCTGATGCTTGTGACCCTGCCCACGATCTTATTCCGTGCGCTGATCTTAAGGCCCAGTGCCTCCCAGAAACCTTCCTCCTTGACCATTCCCCTGACGCCCTTGGCCACCCTCTGATACTCTTTCACTATTTCGGAGCCTCGCTTGCTCAACGTCACCAGCCCGCCTCCCCCCTTGCCTCCCCTCGATCTCAGGAGAACTTTCTCCCCGAGCTTATTCTCCAGCTTATCGATCAGGTTCCAGGCATGACGAAACGATATAGACATGGCCTCGGCAGCCCGCGATATGGACCGGTGCTCGTTTATCAATCTCAGCAACTCTAGGGTTTGCGGGTCCACTGTTAGGTTACTGCCAAGCTTTACCCAGACTCGCGGTTCTGAAACGATCTTTCCCATCGTCCTTCAGTGTACTGTGCAGCGAAATGTATTTATGCGTTGCGTTATGAAGTATCGTTCATAACGTGGTGTAGTTGGGGGTAGGTACAAGCCCGGCCAGTAAAAATCGCATCATAGCCGGTGTTGTAATTGCTGCAGTAGCCATAGGCCTTAGCGCCTGGCTTGTCACAGCAAGTGAGCCGGCTCAGTCCTCACAGAAGGTCTTCGTCATGTATGCCGGCTCCTTGGTGAAGACGTTCGAGACCGATCTCGGGCCGATGTTTCAGAGAGAGACGGACTATGCCTACATCGGCGAAGGCAGGGGAGCGGTGCAGCTCGCCAACATGATCATAGACCGGCAAAGGAGCCCCGATGTCTTCGTAAGCGCAGGCACGGTCCCCATTAAGAAGCTGATGGACAACAACCCTCCCTTAGCGTACTGGCTGGTGAAGTTCGCTTCTGCAGAGGTTGTGATCGCCTACACACCCAGCAGTCCCTTCTTCAACGACCTGGAAAAGGCTAGGAAGGGTGAGGTACCATGGTATGAAGTTCTCTCGCAGGATGGCCTGAAGTTCAGGAGGACCGACCCCGAGCTGAACCCAAAGGGATACTACATGATCATTGTTGCAAAGCTTGCCAACCTGTATTATAATGATTCAACGCTCAAGGATAAAATTCTAGGCGAGGATAGGAATCCTGAACAACTCCTCCCCGAAGAGACGCTCATGACCACCCTGATGTCTGGCCAGATAGATGCAGCTGAAGCCTACAGGCATGAGGCCGTGGCGAGAGGTTTATCGTACATTACCCTGCCGAGAGAGATCAGCCTCAGCGACCCTGAATTCGAGGACTTTTACAACCAGGCTTCATACACTCTGGGCACGGGGCAGACGGTCCTTGGGGGGACGATTTACTTTTCAGTTACAGTACCTGACACGGTCAAGAATATTGACGGGGCCACAGCCTTCATCAGGTTCCTCCTTTCCGAGACTGGGAGGCAGGTGCTCGAAAGTGATGGTCTGAATCCAGTTAAGGCTGCCGCGGAAGGCAATGTCGAGAAAATGCCTTCCGTCATCAAATCCATGGTGGAGGAAGAGCAGTGACACAAAAAGAACAACCGCCCGGCATCTCAAGTAGCAGAAAGAGGGGAGGATTCGGCATCATATTTTTGATCTTGGCAGGAGCTCTCTTCGTATACATAGCCTACCCAGTTGCAAACATTGCTACCATCATCGAGCCCGCAACGCTGCTGGAATCCATCGCACGGCCTCAGGTCGACAGTGCATTTCTCCTGAGCTTGGCTACCGCAACAGTTTCGACTATTCTTCTCGCACTCTTTGGCATACCGCTAGCATACTGCATGGTCAGGTACGATTTTCCGGGTAAGTTTCTCCTGAAGGTTATAGTCATCATGCCGCTGGTCATACCGCCCTTGGCCAGCGGCACGTTGCTCCTGGGGATATTCGGTCCCTACTCTGCTCTGGGGCAGGCTTTCCCAATTGAGTTTACTCAATCTGTGATCGGAATAATCATCGCGCAAACCTATGTGTCCGCTCCCTTCATGATCTTGCTGGCACAGGCTGCCTTCGAGTCGGTCGATGAATCATATGAGAAGGTCGCGCGGGTTCTCGGGAAGGGCAGGCTGGAGACCTTCCTGCGGGTCTCGCTCCCCCTGGCGAGGACCGGCGTAATCGCAGGCTTCATCATGGCTTGGGTCAGGGCCGTGGGAGAACTGGGCGCAACCATGATGATGGCCTACAACCCCCACACCATCTCGATTCAGATCTTCGAGGACAACGCGGTCGGGGGATTCCAGCAGACCGTCCCGGGCGTATTGCTGGTCATCCTTCTGTCCGTCGTTGTGCTGGCTGTCTTCTCCATGATAAAGAAGGGAGAAGGGCTGAAATTTGGTTGGTGAGCGCATGGGACTGGAACTTCGTAACCTGACAAAGAACTTTGCCGGATTCACGCTGGGACCGCTGAATCTAAAGATCGATAACGAGATCTCGGTAATCATCGGCCCCACCGGCAGCGGGAAGACCACCGTGCTCAACCTGATTGCTGGGATGACAAGATCCGATGCAGGTTCGGTCATGCTGGACGGGCATGATATAACAGACCTCCCCGTAGAAGCAAGACGAATAGGCTATGTCTTCCAGACGCCCAACCTCTTCCCGCACCTCAACGTCTACGACAACATCGTCTTTGGCCTGCCCAAGAGGGAGAGGCAGCAGAAGCGTCCTCATGTAAAGAAGCTCCTTGAAGACCTGGGAATCTCGCATCTCTCTGACAGGCGGGTTCAGGGACTCAGCGGGGGAGAGACGCAGAAGATCTCCCTGGCAAGGATGCTTGTTGTGGAGCCAAAGATCGTGCTACTGGACGAGCCCTTGGCGCACCTAGATCCGCCTACAAGGAGGAAGCTGCGGCTGGAGCTCAGGAAGATTCTCAGGGCGCAGGGCATACCGGCAATATACGTGACCCACTTTGAGGAGGATGTCTACGCCCTTGCCGACTCGGTGGCCATCTTGCGTGCTGGAATTATAGAGAGCAGCGGCAGGCTTGAAACGATGCTCACATCAGATACTTCGTCATTTATCTCGGAGGTCTTGGAGGAGAGCAACTACATCGAGGGAAAGGTCATGGAATCCAACGGCAACACCACGATCATCAGGGTGGGCTCGCACTTGCTGGAGACGCTTGGCGGGTACGGTGTTGGCTCTAGGGTCGGCATGCTGGTCAGGCCGGAGGAGATCATCCTCGCCAAAGAGGCGGTCAGGACAAGCGCACGCAATGTCATAAGAGCCGAGGTTGTTGATATGACCCGGCGGGCAAGCATGGCAGAAGTGTGGCTCCGAACCGATTCACTGCGCCTAAGGGCTAGGGTTACGGAAGATGCAAGAAGCGATCTCGGCCTCAATACAGGCGACGTTGTTTACGCCATATTCAAGGCAACCTCGCCCCAGGTGGTTCGTGAGGAGAGGTGAGGCGCCGGGACTGATCGCCCTTACGCAGCTTGGTTCACTTCGTGCTCGACCGCGCGGCCTGCACGGCCTTTAGGTATCTGTCCCACGCTGCCTGATAGGCCTGCTCGTATTCGGCCCGTGCTGCCTGTACGACCTTGTAGTACTCATCCTGTATGGCCAGCACCACCTTCTCGTACTCGTCAGGCACAAGCGACTCGGGCTTTATGTACTTGGCCTTTGCGGCGGCCCTCGCCTTATTGTACTGGTCCTCGGCAACACGCCGCACCTCCTGGAATTTGTCACGCGCAGCCTGCAGTGTTTGCTCGTATTCGGCCCGAGCGGCCTGCACGGCCTCATCGTCCTCGGTATCCGCAGCAGGCTGCTTGTTTGTCATAAAGAAACTGTGCGCATGATGAATTTAAGATTTGATGTGCACGTGTATGATGTGCCAAAAATTGTGCCTGCTATTGGTTTAAAAATCATCTACAATACTTTTATGACGGAACTGCACAAGTTTTGGAGCAATGAGTGCCAAAATGGGTTCGCTCAGATTCGGCAGGTCAGGTTCCGCCGATGGCCAGCTTGGTGCTCCAGTCGGCATAGCTGTTGACAGCTCGGGCAACATCTACGTCGCAGATACAAACAACAGCCGTGTCCAGAAGTTCGACCCGGCGGGCAAGTTCCTGATGAAGTTCGGCACCCACGGCTCCGGCGACGGCCAGTTCAATTCTCCAAACGGCGTGGCCGTGGATAAGGACGGTACTATCTACATAGCTGATACAAAAAATAACTGCGTCCAGAAGTTCGACCCGGCGGGCAAGTTCCTGATGAAGTTCGGTGGGGCCGGCGAGGTGGAGTTTAGCCCCCCAAACGCCGTGGCCCTAGACACGGCCGGCAACATTTACGTTAATGACATAAACAATCACTGCATCAGGAAGTTCGACCCGGCGGGCAAGTTCCTGATGAAGTTCGGCAGCGGTGGCTTCCAAGAGGGCCAGTTCAGCTCTCCTGTTGGCATAGCGGTCGATAGCTCTGGCAACATCTACGTTGTTGACGCCAACAATAATAACGTGCAGAAGTTCGACCCGGCGGGCAAGTTCCTTCTGGCGTTAGGCACCCTCGGTACGGAAGACGGCCAGCTCAATTTCCCGCGAGGTGTGGCCGTGGATAAGGACGGCAACATCTACGTCGCAGATACGTACAACAGCCGTGTCCAGAAGTTCGACCCGGCGGGCAAGTTCCTGCTTAAAATCGACACTGGCGCCTCCGAGCAGGATAAGCTCAATTTCCCGCGAGGTGTGGCCGTGGATAAGGACGGTACTATCTACATAGCTGATACAAAAAATAACTGCGTCCGGGTTTTTGGAAGCAAAATACCCGAAACACCGCCGCCTGATACGGCAGAGAAAGAGAAGCAGGCCGATGAACTGCTCTGTTCAAAGTGTCAGCAAAACAAGGCCGAGCTCAAGTGCGAGTACTGCCAGGCGCCGCTCTGCGGGCCTGATTACTATGGCCACCTGACATTTGTTCACGGCATTGCAGCGTAAACCCGATTGATGGATGTCAGACACAACGGAGCATATGCCAGAACACATCGGCCTGATTAAAGGCTCTCAAGCGCCATGCATATATACTACCAGCTCGATCCTAGTGAATTGTGAATATTGCCAAACTGGCGCTTGCTGGCTCGGCTGTTTGTTTGCTGACCCTGTCGTTATTCATGGTTCCAGTGCAGGCCGCTTCGATGTATGCATACATAACCGCAAATCCGACAGTAGTTGAGAAGGAACAGATCTCGACTCTGACCGCGAGCGGGTACATATACGGCAGCGGGACCTATAACGTCAATGTCGAGTTCTGGGATTCCGATCAGTTTGAGGACATACCGTCCACAGATGACCGTGTAGGCGACTGTAAAACGACCGTCAGCGTGAAGGAGGTAGGCAGCTTCACATGCACGTTTAACGTGACGCCAAGCAAGTTAATGGCGGGGAATATTGAGGATGAGGCCGATTGGGTGGAGTTTTACGTAAAGATAACCACGACTGGCATCGATGATTATAAAACGAGCACAATTCTCGTATACTGCAGCTGGTGCAGCGGCGATACAGAGATAAAGAAAGGAGAGTAATGCTGCTGACCGCTAAATCTGCGCATAGCTATCGTAGATAATCGTCGTCTCATGCGCGAGCCGCTGAACCTGGCTTTGGAAATATGAAAGCCGAGCTTGAAGGAGATAAAGCAGGCAGATTCAGACAGTGTGGGGGTTAGTTCCCTGGTTTTGATAACGCCTTGTTTATGGCTTCCTTTAACTGCTCCGTAGTCAGCCCCTCGGTCTCGATGCCCAGCGACTCGGCTGCCTTGGTAAGCTTTACACGTTCATCGGAACTTAGCAGGTTCTTGACCTCCTTGGCTCCTTCGACCTGGCCCTTTTCGAACTCACCTTTAGACCTTCCCAAGGCTCTAGCGATTTCTGGTATCTTCTTGGCCCCGAAGATGACTATGCCGCCTATTACTATCAGCCAGATCCACTCGTAGCCCATCACGAAAAGAGGAAGAATATCCGCAGCCATGCCGTTTCTTCTAAAACTTGCCTGCTTCCTGCTTATATCCATTACGATCTGGACGACACTTGCCCGCGTTGCAAATATTTAAGGCATGAATAATTCGGGCCGGCAAACGATTTTCATACAAATATTAATCCGACAGGGGGGAGTAGGATTAAACCATTTTGGCTAAGGACAACAGTGTTATAAAAAACTTAAATATTTGTGTGCCGGTGAAATCGACTGGGTAGGGCATCTCAATGATGGAGATTACTAGGAGAGACTTCCTGAAGATGGCCGGAGCTGCCGGTGTTGGTTTGGCGGCGCTCGGCAGCGGTGCCGGTGCTGGCGCAAAGCTCCTAGAACCTACAAAGGCCACCAAGGTCCAAAACCCGATCGAGTCTTATCCCGATCGCAACTGGGAGGAGGTCTACAGAAACATCTACAGGTTTGACCGCGAGTTTCGTTTTAACTGCGTGCCCAACGATACCCACAACTGCAGGCTCACAGCCTATGTGAGAAATGGCATAGTGACTAGGATCGAGCAATCTTACGACCACCAGAAGTACAGGGACGTTTATGGAAACGTGGCGACGGCGGCCTGGAATCCGAGGGGATGCCTCAAGGGCTACTCCATTACCAGGCGTGTTTATGGTCCGTACAGGATAAAGTATCCGATGGTACGAAAGGGATGGGTGGAGTGGGTCAATGCCGGCTATCCGGATCCGCGACTGCCGGAGAACCAGCAGAAGTACTTCCAGAGAGGGAAGGACCCATGGGTAAAGATGTCGTACGACGAGGCTGCCGAGCTGGTTGCGCGAACACTTGTGCATGTGGCCAAGAAGTACTCGGGAGAGGAAGGAGCCCAGCGCCTGAGGGAGGAAGGATACCCCGAAGAGATGATCGAGGCTATGAATATGCGGAAGTACGACGGCCAGGTTGCCGGCGTCCAGACATTCAAGTTCCGTCCGGGCATGCCCATGTTGGGTGTTGTTGCCAAGCTGGGGAACATTAGAAATTGCCAACAGATGGCGCTTCTAGATACATATGTTCGCGGTGTCGATCCTGAACATGCCAGTGGCGCAAGATACTTTTCAAACTACACCTGGCACGGAGATCTCGATCCGGGCACTCCGCTGGTAACCGGCATACAGACATTCGACCCTGAATTTAGCGACCACAGGAACGCAAAGATGTACGTGCTGGTCGGAAAGAACTTCATTGAAAACAAGATGCCCGAAGCGCACTGGATGACCGAGATAATTGAGCGTGGTGGCAAGATAGTCGTGGTCTCGCCAGAGTACAGCCCATCTTCGTCAAAGGCAAACTACTGGGTGACTGTTCGTCCGGGAACCGACGTGGCGCTCTTCCTAGGAGTCTGCAATGTAATCATCCAGGAAAAACTCTATGACGAGCAGTTCGTCAAGAGGTTCACTGACTTTCCGCTGCTCGTGAGAGAAGACACACTGCAGCTCCTCCGTGCAAAGGACATAATCCCAGGCTACCAGAACAAGAAGCTTGAGAACCTGGGCCCACAAGTCATAGACCCCAACTTGAGGGAAGAGATAGGCGACTTTGTCGCTTGGGACAGAGTTACAAACAAACCAGCCGTGGTAACGAGGGACGATGTCGGTGAATGGTTCGACAAGCTGGGCATTGACCCGGCGCTCGAGGGCACCTTCACGGTCAAGCTGGTAGGCGGCAAGGAGATCGAGGTCAAGCCCTCGTTCCAGCTGTACAAGGAGCACTGCGCATACTACGACCCAGACACTACGCACGACATTAGCGGCACGCCGAAGGATCTTATCATAAGGATGGGCAGGGACTTTGGCACGATCAAGCCAGTCCAGATACACACAGGTGAAGGCACCAACCATTACTTCCACAACGATCAGAAGGATCGTGTCCTGTGGATGATCCTGGCGCTTACTGGAAATGTCGGGAAGCCGGGAGCCAACTATGGCCACTGGGCCGGAACCTACAGGACCGCCCAGATTGGTACGGGACTCTCGCCTTGGACTATCGAGGACCCGTTCAACATAACCCTGGACCCCAACGTCGACGGCCGTGATATCAAGATAAGGAGATACGCTACCAAGGAGGAGGTGCAGTACTGGGACTACCAGTCCATAATCCAAGGGTATCCCGAAGGGCCGCTGATCGTAAACACGCCCAAGTACGGGCGCAAGAACTTCACAGGAAAGACCCACATGCCGAGCCCGACAAAGGTCGAGTGGTATGTAAATTCGAACCACCTCAATAACTCGAAGTGGGCATATAACATAATTGCAAACCTACATCCCATGGTGGAGATGATAATCTACAACGACTGGGAGTGGACCGGCAGCTGCGAATACGCAGATGTGGTGTTCCCTGTATCTTCTTGGCTGGAGATAACGCATCCCGAGATGGCGGGATCCAACTCGAATCCATTCCTCTTCGTATGGAAGGGCGGCATACCTCCTCTCTTCAACACACTGATGGATCACGAGATCTATTCGCTTGTGGGACACAAACTAGCGGAGCTGACGGGCGACAAGAGATACATAGATTACTGGAAGTTCCTTGATGAAGGCAGGAGCGAGGTTTACATGCAGCGCATAATTGATGCTGCAGTAAATCTGCGAGGATACAACATACACGACATAATAGATTCAGATGTGGGCTGGTTTGTTATGCACAGAACATATCCAAGGGTCCCAGGCTGGGAGCAGATCAATGAAAGCCAGCCATTCTATAATAAGACCGGAAGGCTGGAGCTGTACAGGGAGGAACCCGAGTTCATAGAGTACGGAGAGAACTTTATTGTGTTTAGGGAACCGACCGAGGCTACTGCTCACCTGCCCAATGTAATAGTGGCGAATCACCCATGGATAAGGCCTGACGACTATGGTATTCCGCCAGAGGCGACAGATATGGACGAGATCCAGGTCAGAAACATAAAGATGACTTGGGAACAGGCAAAGAAGACGAAGAACTTCCTGTGGGAGAAAGGATACCAGAACTACGTCATGACGCCCAAGTCGCGCTACACCGTCCACTCATCGTGGGGCGTGGCGGACTGGCTCCTGATCTGGGAGAACAACTACGGAGACCCCCTGAGACACGACAAGCGTTCCCCTGGTATAGGAGAGCACCAGCTGCACATCAACCCTGATTATGCACAGTCGCTCGGTATTAATGACGGTGATTACGTCCGTCTCGATGCCAATCCCTACGACAGGCCGTACGTAGGCTGGAAGGAGGGCGACGAGTTCTACAAGGTAGCCCGGCTCATGCTGCGCGTTACATTCAATCCTTCATATCCGCCACACGTTACGATGATGAAGCACTCGGCATTCATAGCCACGCACAAAAGCGTACTGGCGCATGAAACCAGGGCAGATGGACTTGCAAGATCTGCGGATACCGGATACCAGGCCAAGTTCAGGTACGGCAGCCACCAGTCGATCACCAGGGCGTTCCTGCAGCCCACGCTGATGACCGACAGCATAGTGAGGAAGGATCTCTGGGGCTGGAAGCTCAACAAAGGTTACGAATATGATACCTACACACCTAACACGTGCCCGAAGGAAACTCTGGTCAAGATAACCAAGGCTGAGAATGGTGGAATAGGAGGAATGGACGTGTGGGACCCGGTAAAGACCGGTTACACTCCAGGATACGAGAATGACGATATGAAGAAGTTCCTGAAGGGCGGGTTTGTCCAGATCCAGGGGTTAAGAGATAGGGGGTAGTGAGAAAAAATGCCTATGGTTTATAACTGGCAGATCGGGCGAGAGATGTTCTATCCCTTCGAGGGCGTAAGGCCGAAGCAGCAGTTCGCGGCAGTCTTCAACATCAACCGCTGCATAGGCTGCCAGACATGTACCATGGCGTGCAAGTCGACGTGGACGTTCAGCAAGGGCCAGGAGCACATGTGGTGGAACAACGTGGAGACAAAGCCGTATGGAGGCTATCCGCACCACTGGGACATCCAGATACTCAAGATGCTCGGCGACGGCCAGACATGGGTAAACGGCGTGTACAAGGGCAAGACGATATACGAGGCGGCGCCGGAGGGCAAGCAGGTCCTTGGCGTCATCAAGCCGGAGGAGGACTGGAGATTCCCGAACTGGTACCAAGACGTATCGGCCTCCACGCTAAGAGAGAACAAGTCGTGGGCCGGAACCTCGACGTCGTTCGTGGAGAAGGCTGACTTGGAGGATCCCGTAAACCCGGTGCACGAGAACTTCTTCTACTATGTGCAGAGAATCTGCAACCACTGCACCTATCCTTCATGTGGATCCGTCTGCCCCAGGAAGGCTATATACAAGCGCCCGGAGGACGGCATTGTGCTCATCGACCAGAACCGCTGCAGGGGCTACAGGGAATGTGTAACTGGCTGCCCGTACGGCAAGTCGCTGTACAACCCTGTAACCAGGGTAAGCGAGAAGTGCATTGCCTGCTATCCAAGGGTCGAGCAGGGACTGATCACGAGGTGCATAGCCGCCTGTGTGGGCAAGATCAGGCTGCAGGGCTGGGTAAAGCCGCCCGAGGAAGCGATTCCCGACAGCCCGATGGACTATCTTATACACGTGGCCAAGATCGCGCTCCCGCTGTACCCGCAGTACGGCTGCGAGGGCAACATATACTACATCCCGCCGCGCTGGGTCCCGAGAGCTTACCAAGACCAGATGTTCGGTCCGGGCGTAGATCATGCCATCAAGAACTACACGCAACCAAGCCACGAGACGCTCGGTGTCCTGCAGCTCTTCGGCACCACCCAGAAGATCCTGAAGCGGTTCAGGATCACCGAGAAGGACGCGATAGGCTACGACATGAATGACCACGAGGTCATCAGGGTTCCCATAATGGAGCCGTTCATCATAAGACCGAGCTTCAGGCACAATACTTCATAGGGTGATGATATGAAGAGACCCAAGACAATTCTACCAGGCTCGATCATACTGCTGGGCATTTTGCTTGTCGCGCCTATCACAGTCCAAGCAACGCCATTCCTTACAACCCTGCAGATACTGGGAACCTTCAGCGGGACGGAGCAGCCTGGACCTGACATTAGGTCCGTATTCACTGGTCAGGCTATTCCTCTGGATCCGAACTCTCCGCTCTGGCAGGATCTACCACCTGCGACGGTCATGGTGAACGGCCAGAACATAACCATACCCATACTTTTCAACCCCACGGTCACATCCATAAATGTCAAGTCGATGCACAACGGGACCTGGATAGGGTTCTGGCTGGAGTGGGCCGACCCGACAGAGTCTTCGCAGGCGCTGTCGACGAACCAGTTCAGGGACTCGATCGGCGTTGTAATGCCGGCCTCGGATGCCAGAACCTTCATAGCGATGGGCGGCCCGAACACGCCTGTCCATATCATGCACTGGAAGGCTGACTGGCAGAAAGATCTGGATCTGGGCTATTATCAGGACAGGCAGGATGCCTATCCAAACATGGCCTACGACCTTTACCTAGGCATTAATGAGGAGAAGGCAGAGGTGCTTAACTACGACCCTGCGACCCAAGATCCAAGTGAGATGGGCGCCGGCGATCCAAGGGTCCACATTAGCCAGGTGAATCCTGCCTATGAGCCTGGACTGGCAGCTGGTAACTCGCTCTCCAAGCTCGTGAAGTACTCACCCATCGAGGAGCTTGTTGCTGAGGGCTTCGGAACGCTAACCACCCAAGAACGACAGAATGCCCTTGGAAATGGCGTATATGAGAACGGTATGTGGAAGGTCGTTATGATGAGGCCGATGCTGACGGGTGATCCTACTGATAAGCAGCTAGAACCAGGCCAGACGGTCAACGTGGCGTTTGCGGTCTGGGACGGAGGAAATAGGGAAGTGAACGGCAGAAAGTCAGTAGCCCTGTGGCACGACTTCACGATAGACGCGATACCAGGAGGAGCGGCGGGGCCTTTGGTGGTCTCTCCCCCAGTAGCACCTGCGGCCGGTGATTCCACGGGAGTGGCCATAGCCTCGATCATCGGCGGGGCGATCGTGGCAGCAGCCGTGATATTCTATGCTGCAAGAAGAAGGGCGCCGGCTGCGACCAGGTGAGTAGTTGCAAACAAGCGCACTAGAGGGATTATTGGAGGAAGCAAGAGCTTACCAGCTGGTATCTCTGGCCTTCATGTATCCTGACAAGAAGTGGCTCGAAGCCTTCTCGAATTTTCTGGCAGCCAAAAAGGACGGGTCGGAGTTAGAGCATTCGCTCAGGGAGGCACTGGAGCGGAACCTTGCGGAACATACATTGGACGGGATTGAACTAGAGTACAACCGCCTGTTTACTGCCGGCGAGACCGTCCTGACTCCGATCTATGAGACCGAGTACGACATGGATACCATTTTCGCAAAGACCAAGGAGCTTGCGGATCTGAACGGCTTTTATGGCGCATTTGGAGTGCAGGTCGGCGAGGATTCGAACAATGAGAGGCCGGATCACATCAGCATAGAGCTGGACTTTATGGCCACGCTGCTGATCAAGGAGGCCTACGCAAGGAATGAGGGCTGGGATGACAAAGCCGGTGTCTGCCTGGAGTCCCGGAAGAAGTTTCTCAAGGACCATATCGGGAGATGGGGGCCGACCTTCTGCGTCGTGGTCAAGCATAAGACCGAGGTGGAGTTTTACAAGGTGGTTGCCGGGTTAACGGCGAACCTGATCACCAACGACCTCAAGGAACTCAATGTCAAGCCGGGCTTCATCGAGCCCTTTGAAAAGATTCTGCAGAACATAAACGAACAAAACCCCGACCAAGACGAACGTTCGTGTCCGATTGAACATTAACCGAACAGGAAGGTATAGAAGACCACATTGTCGGTTCTGGGTATTATCTCGATTTCGTGGGTCTCGGCCTCCTCCGTCTTTACCAGATTGTGCACGTGGGCCCATTCCACGTCGGCATAGCTTACCCCGTCTGCTAGCCTGACGTCGCTTCCGAGGTTTTTTTCGGCTACGTATCTGCCGTCCATCCTGACCTCGACCCTTGCTGGCCTGTTATCCTGAGTAGCCATGATGGCGTTCGCCCTCCTTGCGCTATACTTGATGATTATCGCCGCGTCGTCCCCCGCCTTGCCTGCAAACCTGACGCACTCCTTGTCCCAGAACCACCTGCCACGGAGATAGACGATGTTGTTAAGGTGCTGGCCCGGGTCCTCGAACTCGTTAATTTTGTCCTGCTCGACCTCGTGAATGTTCCCGAAGCGCTTTAGCCTGGTGTATCCTAAACATACAGGGTGCACTATGCTGTCCCAGATCTCCCGGTTTGCGCCCAGGAAATGCGTTCCGTACGTGTCATAAATCTCATCCTGGGGCTCCTCCTCCTCGAAGTACGGCGGGGGGTGCTGGCCCACCTCCCTCAGCAGCCCATGTATCGGGAACTCAAAGTCGCGTACATTGCTGAAGCCGGCGATCTCGTACCTGACCATCCCGGCTGCATCTATCAGAATGTGCTTCGGCCAGTACATGTTGCCGTAGGTTTGCCAAGTCCTGTTTTCTTTGTCCAGGCCAACCGGGAAGTTGACGTTGTACCTCTCGACCGCCTTCCCCACATTCGAAGCGTTTGCGGCAAATTCATACTCAGCGCAATGCACGCCCACGACCGTGAAACCGTATTCCGCGTATTTCTTATACAGCATCCGCATCATCGGTATCGTCCTCAGGCAGAAAACATCGGTGTATGCCCAG
>CAYJSN010000015.1:0-38217 GCA_964373125.1 uncultured Nitrosopumilales archaeon
GCCCTTGTCTCAGTGCCCATCTCCGGGCTCCTCCTCTCAGAGCCCGTACCGGTTATAGGTTTGGTAGGCCATTACCCCACCAACAGCCTGATCGGTCGCAGTCCCATCCTGGGGCCGTATAGGTTTGAGCCATTGCCCATTCCAGAAGCGATGACCTATCGCGGTTTAGCCACAGTTTCCCGTGGTTATCCACGTCCCCAGGGCAGGTTGACTACGTGTTACTGAGCCGTGCGCCACCCTTTCGAGTTGACTCGCATGGCTTAGCCCCAACCCGATAGCAGTCGGGTCCGGCAGGATCAACCGGAGTCGGTCGAACGAAATATGGCGAGTACGGCCGGGCTTAGCGTGAACACATAACCCACGTCAGATCCAACTTCTCGTCGGATCTCCATCATGTTAGCGTAACTGGAGGTCTGCAACGCACGATATGGACCCACGCCCAAGACTTATCGCAGACGCCGCCTAACGATTACGCTGAAATGCTAGTTAGCCTTAATGAATATAAACCTTGTGAAAAATTTCGCACAAAAAGTTACGAACTATTTACGGAAGCTTTGGCAGGGTCAGGCCAAGCACCAGCAGCGGCACCGCTATGCACACTATTATGACCGTAACTATCAGCCAGACCGCGGTGTGCTTGTAGGACCTTTCGGCATGTCCGTGCGAGGCGTGCTCCTCATGGGTGTGCGACATCAGGACTATCTGTGAAACAGGTCTCTTATATGATTTTGCATGACGCTTTTGCCGTATTAATCGGCAAGTCATGGGATCACGCGGATCGGCACTGAAGCCTTATTAGAAGAAAGCAGGCAGGATACTTTGTGCTTGATCATTACAGGAAGCTGTACCTGTCCAAGACGACCAAGTCAAGGTCGATCTTTGAGAGGGCGCTCGGGTTGTTTCCCGGCGGGATCAGCCACAACATCAGGTACTTCGAGCCTTACCCCTTCTTCTCCAAGAGGGCCGAGGGAAAGCACCTCTGGGACATCGATGACAACAAATATACTGATTACTGGATGGGACACTGGAGCCTGATCCTGGGGCACTCACCCAGAACGGTGGTCGAGGCCATGGGGGAGAAGATATACGAAGGAACGATTCATGGCACCGCCAACGAGCTCAGCGTAAGGCTGGCCGACCTGATAACCAAGCTGATGCCAGGGGCGGAGATGATGCGCTTCTCCAGCACCGGCTCGGAGGCAACTATGTATGCCGTCAGGCTTGCCAGAGCTTTTACCGGCAGGAGGGTGATAGCAAAGATCGAGGGCGGCTGGCATGGCTTCAACACAACGCTGCTCAGGTCGGTGAACTTTCCCTTTGACGAGGACGAGGGAAGAGGGCTGCTGGAGGAGGAGCAGAAATACATAATCTCCCTGCCGTTCAACGATGCCGACGCATCCGTAAAGATTTTAGAGTCGGTCAGGGACGACCTGGCCTGCATCATCGTCGAGCCGCTGCTCGGCGGCGCCGGCTGCATCCCCCCGGAGGACGGTTACCTGCAGACGCTCCAGGAGTATGCGAAAAAATTAGGCGCACTCTTCATACTGGACGAGATCGTCACGGGCTTCAGGCTCTCGCCCGGCGGGGCGCAGAAGATCTTCTCGCTGGAACCAGACCTCTTCACGCTGGGAAAGATCGTCGGCGGCGGGATGCCGGTGGGCGTTGTCTGCGGCAGGAAGGAGATAATGCAGCTCTCGGATCCCAGAGAGAGTGTAAAGAGCGAGCGGTGCAGCATAGGCGGCGGGACATTCTCGGCCAACCCGCTCACGATGGCAGCGGGGATCGCAATGCTCGAACAGCTGATCAGGAACGAGTCGATCTACGAACGGATAAACAGACTCGGCGACGAAGCCAGGAAGGGACTGGATAGAGCTATGAACGAGAATGGCGTGCGAGTGAAAACGACCGGGATGGGCTCGCTCTTCCTCACACACTTCCTTACGGAGAAGGTCGGCGATGTCAGGAGCGCCGGCGATGCTGCAGGCTGCGACCTGGCGCTGCAGGGCGCGTACCACTTTGCGCTGATGGCCGGACACGGCATATTCTTCCTGCCCCACAAACTGGGGGCGATATCGACCGAACACGATGATAACGATATAAAGCAACTGGTAGAGGCGTCCGGGCGGATCGCCGCGGAGATCAGGGAAAAAAAGTCATCGCCTTGAAGGAAGCCATTGACCCTCCGGGCATCCTTAGGTCCTTCACTGTATGGAGTCCCGGCTCCGCCTCCAGCACGACCGGGATGTAGTTCAGCAGCAGCGAGACCGTGGCCCGGTCCCCGTGTATCCCGTCGGTCCTGACCGAGATGGGCGGGGTGCCGTCGATCTCGACGAGGTCGAACTCGCTGGCCCCCGCAAACATGTAAAGCTTCATCTCGATGAATTTTCCCGACCCGGTCTTGCCGACCAAGGAGTGCTCCAAGCCAGAGATCCTCCCTGGCTCCACGGTCACATTGTACGAGGTGATCAGCCTCTCGGAGACGAGCGGCCTGATGCTCGACGTGAATGCGGCCTTGACGTTCAGGGCGTCGCAGATCATCTTTGTGGATTCGAGCAGGCCGACGTGGCCGGCCGCTTCTTTTCTGGTTTTGTCAAAATCTTCCGGCAGCATCCCGAGGCACATCTTTTGCTGTAGCGCGCTTCTTCTCTTTGCAAGATCGACGACACGCTCCACCCTTATGCGGTGGATGTCGCTGCATAGGCCGGTCAGCGACAAGACCAGCAGATCCATCACGAACCCGGGGTTTACGCCGACGCCCAGTATGCTTGCCTTATTCCTCTTTGCCAAAGAATCGAGCTTCCGGGCAATCCTTGTGTTCGTCTTCGAGGTGTACGGATACACGAGCTGCTCGCAGGTCGAGATCACGCTCACGCCGTCCTTCAGCACGGGCGAAACTTGGTCGTAAAGCTCATCCAGGTATGAGGTGGCCGCGTGCAAGACGATGTGGGGTCTGTGCCGCAGAGCTTCCTTCACGCTGCCAACTTTTACGCCAACGCGTTTGCCGAGCACGAGCTTGCCGGCGTCCTTGCCGACCTTGCCGGGGTCGGTGTCCACAACGCCAACGAGCTTGACGTTCTTCGTACTTTGTAATACTTTCAGGATCTCCGCGCCCAAACTTCCCAAGCCGAACAGCACAACCTTAGTAGGCACGTGCTTGCAACGAACTCTTGACTTTAATGCATTTCTGAGGCCCGCAAGACGGGCCGGGACGAGCTGGGGTGAGATTGAGATAATTTTTAGGCGATCGTTTTTTCCTTCGTATTGCTTTTAAATAGGAACCGATCTCCCTATGCCATATGGTCTTTGGGAGAGAGGTCAGGCTGAGCAGACTGCTGAGGGACGGCAAGATGCTCTGCATACCGATGGATCACGGGATCAGCGCGGGACCGATCCCGGGCATAGATGCCATACATGATATTATCTACGGCTGCGAGGACGCCGGGCTGAGCAGCATCCTAGTCAACAAGGGCATCGCGAGGAGCATGCCGCGGCCCACGAAGATTGGCCTGATCATTCACGTGTCCGGCAGCACGAGCCTAGGGCCGGCGCCGAACAGGAAGGTGCTGATGGGCAGCGTCGAGGAAGCTGTCAGGCTGGGCGCCGACGGCGTGTCGGTGCACATCAACATAGGCGCGAAGGAGGAGCCGGAGATGCTCGTCACGCTCGGCACGGTCTCGGACCGGTGCGACGAGTGGTACATGCCGTTCATAGCAATGATGTACCCGCGCGGGGAGAATATCAAGAACCCCCACGACCCTGAAATAGTGGCGCACACGGCTAGGGTGGGGGCGGAGGCCGGCGCTGATATTGTAAAGACCGTTTATACGGGCGACCCAGATTCATTCAAGCGCGTCGTGAAGAGCTGCCCGGTGCCGATAGTCATAGCGGGCGGGCCGAAGGCAGAGACCGACGAGGAGGTGTTGGAGATGACGCAGGGCGCCATGGAGGCAGGTTCTATTGGGGTAACATTCGGCAGGAACATATTCCAGCACAAGAACCCGCCGGGGATGTGCAGGGCGCTGGCCAAGATAATCTACGAGCGGGCAGGCGTAAAGGAGGCTATGCGCGAGATTGATAAAAAGTAAGGAGCTCATAGTGAGCCCCAAGGTTCAGGGCAGGTCGGCCGGCTCGTTTCTCGTGCAGCTGAAGAGCGAGGGCATAGGCTCCGTATATGCTGACCCCGCGAAGATAAACAAGTACAGGGACGGCCTGAACGTCATCTATCCTTCGGACGACGCCGACTCGGTGGTCTGCAAGGATATTAACACAATAAAGAGCGTTAAGCGTGCAGGCAAGCTTGCCGGCTTTTACATCAAGGTCACCAGCAAGAAGGACGAGGACAGGATAGTCGAAGCAGCCAGCAGCGGCGCTGACTTTGTCATCATAGACGCGAAGGACTGGAAGATAATCCCGCTAGAGAACATAATCGCCAAGCTCCAGAAGACCAAGACCAAGGTCTACACGATGGCCAACAGCGCGGACGAGGTCAGGACGATGTTCAGCGTCCTGCAGCTCGGGGTTGATGGTGTTATATTGAACACCTCGAACCTTACCACGGTGAAAAAATCGCTGGTGTATTTAGGAAGCATGAACCTGGAGCTGAAGCCCGCGAAGGTGCTGGAGATAAAGGACGTCGGCACCGGCGAACGCGTGTGTGTAGATACAGCGTCGATGCTGAACAGGGGCGAGGGCATGCTGATAGGGAGCAGGGCGAACTTCATGTTCCTGATACACAATGAATCGGTGGGTTCTGCGTTCACATCGCCGAGGCCCTTCAGGGTCAACGCCGGCGCAGTACATTGTTATACGGTAATGCCCGATGGCAACACGAAATATCTCTCCGAGGTCGAGGCCGGCGATGAGGTACTTGTGGTTGATACTAAAGGTAGGGCGAGGCGGGTTGCTGTTGGCAGGTCGAAGGTCGAGACGAGGCCGATGCGGCTGATCAAGGCATCAATCGACGGTGAGGTCGGAAGCATAATAGTGCAGAACGCCGAGACGATCCGGTTCGTGGGCTCCGACGGCAGGCTGATCCCGGTCACGGAGGTGAAGAAGGGCGACAAGATACTGGCCTATGCTAAAGTGGCCACAGGAAGACACTTCGGTATGGAAGTGGACGAGTACATCGTTGAAAAGTAGCCGGATGCGATTCTTTACCGGCCTTTGCTAAATAGATCCGGAGTCGGAGTTCCGTCCAGTTCTTCCAGGTTCTTAATCCTATACGCACCCCTGTCAAGCCTGTTTTTTGCAAACTCGTAGTATTCTTTTACGATTTCGAATCCTATGTACTGGCGGCCCAGAAGTTTGCTGACAACGGCCACCTGGCCTGAGCCCAGAAATGGATCTAAAACTACATCGTCTTTCTCGCTGGAGTACATCAGTATCTTCCTGATTAATTCTGCAGGCAGTTTTGTGGGGGTCTTCTGATCCCCGGTCCAATATTCACGCTTGATGTGCCACACGTCCTCCTTGTCCTCGTAGTGCAGGCTCCTGCCCTCTGCAGTTTTCTCATCCTTGCTAAATCGGGCGTAGGGGAAGAACTTTCGCTTCTCATCGCTTTTGCAAACAAAGAGGCAGTGATAGTGCGATGTAACGTACCTTCTTTCAGTTACCACTCCAAATTGGTATTTCCAGATGATATGGTTAACAGTTAGAAAACCAACATCGTCGATAGCATTCAAGATGTCTTTCAGGTTATTCCATCCGGAAAAGACATACATGCTTCCAGAATCTTTCAGGAGCCTGAAACATTCCTGCATCCACCGGACCGTGAACTCGTAGTACTTTTCCTTCGGAATCTCGTTGTAACCTTCCAATACCCGGGATTGTGTCCTGTGGTAATTGCCTCGCCTAGCTTTAAACTCGATTGCAAACGGCGGATCGGTTATTACCAAGTCTATGGTGTTGGCAGGGATTGATCGCATCCCTTTCACGCAATCCGTGTGGTAAATCTTGTTAAACTCTGGTTTTCGCATACAGGCCTTGATTACGCACTGTGGATATAAAGCGTTCTTGTGATTCCAAGCTAACGCAAACTAGATAAGCGCTCGAGCCCGAATAGATGCGCTAATCAACAATGATCTGCCATGGGCAACAAGATCTGCGTCTCCCTGGGCTCCAGTGACCCTGCTGCATTGAAGAACCTGATCGGCGAATCCCTGCAAAACAACGCTGATTTTATCGAGGTCAGGTTCGACTACCTGGACAAGACCGGGATCGAGAAGGCTCTTGAAGCAGTGCTGGAGCAGAAAGAACGGGCCGTCTTCACCTGCAGGACCCCGAAGGAAGGCGGGAAGTTCAACGGCTCCGAGGACCTGCGGGTCACGATCCTGAGGCGCTTTGCGGCCTTCAGGCCGATGCTGCTCGATGTGGAGTACAGCACCATGGCCGCGAACGATGACCTCATGGACCAGTTCATCGCGCTGAACTGCGATACCCTAGTCTCGTGGCACAACTTCGAGGCTACTCCGGACATATCAGAGCTGGAGGGATTGATGGGAAAGATGCGGGAATACAGCAGCAACGTGAAGATCGTCACAACAGCACAGAACCTAGGAGATAACCTGAAGGTATTGAGGCTCTACGATTCGGCCAGAAGATCGAATACAAACCTGATATCCTTCTGCATGGGCGAGCACGGGACTCTCTCAAGGGTTCTCTGCACATATGCAGGCGCGCCGTTCACCTATGCGAGCCTTACGGATGCGACGGCCCCCGGCCAGCTGACCGTGAAGCAGATGCGGGCGATCTACGAACGACTCGAGAAAGAAAAAACCGAACTGAGTAACTACGATTCATGGAAATACAGGCAGGAGTTCGGCGATATAATAAAGATAATCGGAGAGGTAAGAAGCGCCGCCTAGGTCGCGGGACAGAACACGCATTAATTTATACATCAGCGACCCTGAAGCTGGCGTGATGAGCTCTTCCAGGGACGATGCCGGGCGGACGTACTGCATAATCGGGGACCCCGTCGATCATTCGCTATCGCCCACCATGCACAACGCGGCCTTCAAGGCCCTCAACCTGAACTGCACCTACATCGCGTTAAGAGTTGCGAGGGAAGAGCTCGATGCAGCAGTTCAATCACTGAGGAAGACCGGGAGCGCGGGCTTCAACGTGACCATGCCGCACAAGGTCGCGATAATGAAGTTTCTGGACGAGCTGGATCCGACCTGCAACAAGATAAACGCCGTCAACACGGTGAACAGCGAGAACGGAAAGCTCAGGGGCTACAACACCGACATCGACGGGTTCATCGAACCACTGCGGAAGAGGAAGGTCAGCCTGCGCGGCAAGGCTGTGCTGGTCATGGGCGCCGGGGGAGCAGCAAGGGCCGTCCTCACCGCGCTCGCGGAGGAGGGTGTGGCGAAGACAGTGATTGCAAGCAGGAACCCGGCCAAAGCAAGGGACGTCGCAGAACATGCAAACAAACAAGGACTAGACTGCGAGATCGTCCTCCTCGACGAAGCGCCAAAGCATTCAAGGAACGCGGATCTGATCGTGAACGCCACGCCGCTTGGAATGAAGCGCGAGCCGAGCGTGCTCGGACCAAAGGATATACGCGCGGACAGCATCGTCTACGACCTCGTCTACGTGCCGATGGAGACCCCGCTGATTGCTAATGCCAGGAAGGCCGGCGCTACCGTTGTGTACGGCTACGAGATGCTCGTGGAGCAGGGGGCCAGGTCTTTCGAGATCTGGAAGAGGATCGAGGCGCCGAGGGATGTCATGAAGCGGAGCCTTGTGGGAGATTTCATCAGGTAACCCGATTCAACCCGTGTAGTGACGCATCACCCTGTACGAGGTGGTGCTACCGGTGTCCTGCCAGACAAGGTTGTCGCTGGCCCAGATCCATTCAGTATCACACGAGCCTGCGAGGCAGGATTCTTCTTCGGAGCCGACCCAGTCGATGTAGGTGTCCTCCGGATAACCCTGCAGGTGCAGCGCGATGTGCGAGAGCTCGTGCGATATTATCCATGCTGTTCCCTCGGGGTCGGGCTGGTAGTCCCCGGATTGAGGTGCGGCCTCGACGTAGAACCTCTCGCCGCCTGCCTTGTCGCTCAGAGCCATCCCATCTATGCCATCGTGGTCATATCTAATTCCTGCTTCGACCAGCGAGAGCAGCCCGGCATCAAGGATGTACCCCGTTATGAAGCCGGTCGAGTGGTAGGCGAGAAAGTCATCGGGGCCTTGGCACATGATCTGCAGCGTGGTTGGGATCTGGTACTGCGCCAGGTATATCCACGCGAGGTTGCTCATCCGGTATGCGAACATCCAGTCGTCCTCCGGGCAGCCCTTGTCGTCGGCCCGGTTCGATACGAACACCATCACGAGGTTGCCGTGGTTCGTCTGTCCCAGCGGAATCTCAACCGGCTGTACGGGTTTCACGCCAGTCACATACTCGCGCAGCAGGTAGTTCACAGACGTGGCAACGTCGCCGTGGCTTATTACCGCGGTGTACCCGCCCGGCGCGTGGCTCATCCTCCACGGCAGGTTTACGGTGAAGGAGCCATCCGGCTGCACCGGGATCCTGTCTTCAGCTATGACATTGCCCGAGGGGTCGCGAACCTTCAGCTCTAGTGAACTAACGGCAACCGACGATACGCTCCCGGCGATCGTGACATTCTCGCCGAGCGTATAGGCCGACCTGTCGGCAGATGCGGAGATCGTGAGCGGGGCGGGCGCAGGAAGCTCCGGGACATTGCGCTCCTCCAGCGCAAAGGCTGTCTCGGACTTCCAAGAGACGTAGCTGACCCTAATGGTCCAGATCCCGAGCATCTTGCCCTCGAGCGGGACCTCCACGCGGATGATACCGTCGGGATCCGGCGCCTTGTGAACCACGATCCTGTCGCGCCCTGTTGGAGGGTAGAGCAGGATCGTCGCCTGCATGCCGGTTGCAACGGCGGGCGGCTCGACCGTGAACTGCAGCGCCTCGTCGGTGTAGTACACCGCCCTAGTGAGGTTGAGCCGCATCTCTTGGAGCACCTGCGGCAGCTGCGTCTGAGGGGGCGGCAGGGGCGCGATCTCCTTCTCCTCGGGCGGCTTGTACTCGACCTCGACCCTGTAAAGACGGTTCAGGGCGTCGATATCGACCTGAGAGATCAGCTGCTCCATATCATCTGGAGCAAGGCGCGGCGACATTATATCGATGGGCTCGACCTGGTTTTCGTCGGTGGCATGCAGCAGGCCGATCGCGTGCCCGAACTCGTGCAACGCGATCCTGTAGAAGGAGACGCTGGAGACGCGGCTGACGCTACCGTCCTCGAGCTCCTGCTCTGTCGGGATCAGTATCTGGGACTCGATTATGTTGGCACCGGGCTGGTACCGCGTATGCGTGACCCCCGCATGGCCCTCCCTTGTTAGTTCTGCGTATGCCCTGACTATGTGCACGGTTACATTGCATACGCTTTCAGCCGGCTCTCCAAAATCGTACTGGAGGTGCGACCAGGAGCTGCTCCAGGCTGTGATGGCGTCGATGAACAGATCCTTGTAGTAACTTTCCGCGCTGTTCGCAATGCAGACGGTAACCGTACTTTCCCTCCAGCTGGCATTGAGCAGATCAACCGCGGTGGCGTACCCGAGGGCCGATGCCGGGACAAGGAGCAGGGCCGAGAAGAGAATGGCCGTCAGGTATCCTTGCTTCAACGGAACCATTGTACGATTCTGGTTGCTAATTATTTAAGAGTTCATCGCTCTGTCCGAATGCCAAACTAAATAAGTTGGGCGGGAAGAATACGGCTGAGCCACTGTAGGAGCTGGTATGATGAAATCTGCAACAGCCACAGTTCACGGAGCGATATCCATAGTGAACGCTGTGGCCAACGGGAGGGGCTCGGCGCTCGGCATCTCGCTCAAGGTCGTGGCTAGGGTCAGCCTGACAGAGGAGGACGGGATAGTGCTGGAGTCCAACGGAGAGGCGAAGGACGACAAGCTCCTGAGGGCCGTGATCAGCAGGACAATGCCGAAGGACATCCTTGACCGGCGCGGAGTCAAGGCATCGGTCGAGTCGGAGATCCCCGCGGGCTACGGCCTGAAGAGCTCCAGCGCGGTCTCGAACGCCCTCTCGCTGGCCTGCCTAAAACTAACGAAGGAGAGGTTCGAGGACTTGGAGGCGATAAACTCGGCCGTCGACGCCTCCCTGGACGCGAATGTCACGATAACCGGGGCCTTTGACGACGCCTGCGCGAGCTACTTCGGCGGTTTTGTTGTTACCGATAACTATGCCCGAAAGCTGATCAAGCAGGAGGAGGCGCCGGGCGATCTCTACGCGGTGATCTTCGTGCCGTCAAAGGCGGAGCGCACCAACCCGATGCGCCTGCAGGCGATGGTGGCCTTCTTCGACGAGGCAACCAAGCTCGCGGAGAGCGGCGAGTACTGGGAGGCAATGATGCTCAACGGTATTCTTGTTGCAGCTGGGCTGGCAATACCCTACAAGCCGCTGAAGGAGGCCGTGGAACGGGGAGCCCTATCCGCCAGCGTCAGCGGCAACGGGCCGGCCCTAGCAGCCGTGACATACGAGCAGCGGCTCGACCATATAGTAAAGTGCTGGGAGCCATACGACGGCAAGGTCATAATCTCCAAGGTCAACAACGAGAAGGCGGAGGTCAGGCTGGTTGGTTAGCGTCGAGGTAAGACGGTCAAGAATATCCGGAACCGTGTCCTGCCCGCCCAGCAAGAGCTACACACACAGGGCCATAGCTATAGCATCGCTCGCTGTTGGTGACTCGACGGTGCGGAACCCGCTCCTTGCGAGAGATACTATTGCCACGATAAGCGCCTGCAGGACGCTGGGCTCGGATCTGGAGGAAGAAGACAGTATCATAAGCATAAGCGGCAGGGAGCGGTTCCCGCCCGGGAAGCGCGAGATCAACGCCGAGAACTCCGGCACCACCATACGCATCGCAACCGCCATGTCCGCGCTGGTAGAGGAGGGGCGGACGGTTCTCACCGGGGACGAGAGCCTCAGGAAGCGGCCGATGCAGCCGCTGCTCGACGCGCTCAGGCAGCTCGGCGTCGAGTGCCGCTCCCTCGCGGACGGCGCTCCGCCGGTGGTGGTCAGCGGCGGCGGGATAAAGGGCGGGCTGGCAAGGATCAGCGGCAGCGTCTCCAGCCAGTTCATATCCGCGCTCCTGATCTCCGGCACCTACGCCGAGAGTGAGGTCGGGATCGAGGTCGAGGGCGAGCAGGTCTCCAAACCGTACATAGACGTGACGCTGGCCGCGATGAAGACTTTTGGGGCAAGGGTCGAGAGAGACGAGTACTACACCAGGTACAGCATCAGGCCGCAGTCCTACCGGCCCGCGGACTTTACCGTGCCGAGCGACTTTTCCAGCGCGGCGATGATGCTCGCGGCCGGGGCGCTCGCGGGAGAGATAACGGTGACTGGGCTGAACTTCGACCTCCCGCAGGGTGACGCGAAGATCGTTGACATACTTCACGATATGGGCGTGAGCGTAAAGCTCGCCCGGGCAAGGGGCGTCGTAAGCGTGGAGGCGCCGGAGAGGCTGGAGGGCGACACGTTCAACCTCAGCAACACGCCCGATCTTCTACCAGTAGTGGCGGTGCTGGCCCTGAAGGCGAGGGGAAAGGTGAGGATAAGCGGCGTTGCCCACACAAGGGTGAAGGAGACCGACAGGATCTCCAACATATCTGCAGAGCTGAGAAAGCTCGGGGCCGGGATCGAGGAGTACGAAGATGGGCTGAGCATCGCAGCCCCGGAGAAGCTCAAAAATGCGGCGCTCAATGCCTACGGCGACCACAGGCTCTTCATGGCGTTCTGCATCGCGTCACTGCTGACCGAGAGATCAGTTGTTGAGGGGCTCGAGTCGGTCGATGTATCCTACCCGGCCTTCGTCGAGGAACTGAGGCGGCTCGGGGCCGGGATAAGACAGGCCTGATGCCTTGCGTGATAGAGATATAAAAGACAACGGTGGAGTGTTATCATAAATGTTAGGAAACATAATAGGCGAACGCTTTGTTGCGATGAGTTTCGGCGAGAGCCACGGCAGGTGCGTAGGCGTAGTTGTCGACGGCTGCCCCGCCGGCCTGCCGGTAACCGAGCAGGACATCCAAGCAAAGCTGGATCTCAGGAAACCGGGACAATCAATAGTCACCACCCAAAGGATGGAGGAGGACAAGGTCGAGATCCTTTCGGGTATATTCAACGGACATACTACAGGCGCGCCGATCTGCATGCTCATCTGGAACAAGGACAAGGATTCGAGCTCCTACGAAATGCTCAGGGGGAAACCCCGTCCTGGGCATGCTGATTATCCTGGGATGATAAAGTACGGCGGCTTCGAGGACTACAGGGGCGGGGGAAGGTTCTCTGGCAGGATAACCGCCACCTTCGTGATGGCCGGCGTGATTGCCCAGAAGCTGCTGGAGCAGGCGCTTGGCATCGAGGTCCTTGCCTACACAGTGGAGATAGGCGGGATACGGATCGGCAACCTTACAATCGATGACATCAGGAAGAAGCGCTACACCAACGATGTAAGATGCCCCGATGAAGGAGCGGCCGCGAAGATGAAAGAAGCTATCATCAAGGCAAAGGGCGATGGTGACTCGCTAGGTGGCATCATCGAGTGCACCGCGCTCAACATGCCGGTAGGCCTCGGCGAGCCGGTCTTCGGCGCTCTGGAGTCGGACCTGAGCAGGGCGTTGTTTGGCATCCCCGCCGTCAAGGGGGTGGAGTTCGGCTCGGGCTTTGCAGGCTCCAAGGTTAGGGGATCCGAGAACAACGATCTTTACAGGGTCGTCGACGGTAAGATCGAGACCGTGACCAACAACTCGGGCGGAATACTGGGCGGGCTCTCCAACGGGATGCCCCTGCTGCTGAGGATTGCCTTCAAGCCGGCCTCATCGATCGCAAAGGAGCAGAAGACAGTTGACCTTTCGAAGATGGAAGAGACCGAGATCATGGTACCCGGCAGGCACGATCCCTGCGTTGTGCCGAGAGCCCCGCCAGTTGTCGAGTCCATCGTCTCGCTGGTCCTGGCGGATCACGCGGTAAGGTACGGATTAATACCGCCCGTGCTCAAGAGGTAGCAACGATGGATGAGCTCGAGCAGCTGAGAGGAGAGATGCGGGAGGTAACCGCAGAGATAATGCGCCAAGTCAAGAAGCGGATGGAAGTGGCAAGAAAGATAGGCGATGTTAAGAGCAAACGCGGCCTTGATGTCGTTGACGAGCGGGCGGAGCAGGACCTGAGATCGTTCATCATGAAGATCTGCTCCGAGGTCGGCCTCGGCCAGGACCTGGGCTCAAGGCTGCTGAACATCCTGATGAGCGAGTCGGCCCGGGTGCAGACGTCCAGCAAGGGTACACATATGACGATATTCGCCAAGGCCAAGGAGCTGGAAGGCAAGGGAAAGCGGATAATCCACCTCGAGGTCGGCGAGCCGGACTTTGCGCCGCACCCGTCGGTCAAGGACGCGGTGACCGAGGCCATAGAGACAGGACATTACCATTATACAGAGACGCGCGGCGTCCCGCCGCTCAGGGAGGCGCTGGCAAAATCGCTTAAGGAGAAGACCGGCGCGCTGGTTGGCGAGGAGCAGGTCATGGTTACGAACGGCGGCAGGTTCGCCGTCTTCCTCGCGATATCGACACTCCTGAAGCCGGGCGACGAGGTCCTGGTGATCGAGCCGGCTTGGCCGGCATACAGAGACTGCGCGGAGCTGATGAACACTAAGGTGCGCGTGCTCAGGACGACGCTCGAGGACAGGTGGACGCCAGATTATAGCAAGTTAGAGGCCATGATCAACGACAACACGCGCATGCTGGTCATCAACTACCCCAACAACCCCACCGGCAGGGTGCTGGACGCAAAGAGCCTGGAGAAGATAGTCGGGATAGCAAAGGAGCACAGGCTCCTGCTGCTGAGCGACGAGGTATACTCTGATTACTCATTCAAAAAGTTCACGAGCCTGCTGGAATATGGTTACGACGACGGCATAGTCGTCTCGTCCTTCTCCAAGGGCCCTGCGATGACCGGCTTCAGGGTCGGGTATGCCATGGCGCGCAGGGATCTGATACAGACGATGACGAAGCTGCAGTCTACCGCCCTGACCAGCGTTGCAGAGCCGATGCAGTACGCGGCGCTGGCCGCGCTGGAGCAGAACAGCACGAGAGAGAATGCCGAGATAATGAAGAAGCGGCTGTCGCTGATAACGGGCAGGCTGAGGAAGATGCCCGTGTCCTTCGAGGAGCCGGAGGGAGCGATGTATGTCTTTGCAAGGGTCAACATCGACGGCTTCAACGTGGACCGGTTTGCACTTGAGGCACTGGAGAAGGGGCTGGCGATCGCGCCGGGAAGCGGCTTCGGCAACTACCCTGACTTCATCAGGATCTCCGCCGGCCAGCCCGAGAACATCATAGAGCAGGGGCTGGAGATACTGGAGGGATCGCTGACCGGAGCTAAGGCCTAGAGGAAGCATTATAATCGAGGACGGTTGCAGTGTCCGACATGCGCGTAACTGTGGTGGGCGCAGCGGGAAAGATGGGAACATGGTTCACTAGGTACTTCCTGAAGCAGCGGCACAAAGTTTTTGTCCATGACATAAACAAGCCCGGCCTCAGAAAATTGATACGGCTGGGCGCGAAGCCTGCCGACAACCTGAAGTTCACCATAATGAACTCCGACGCTGTCATCGTTTGCGTCCCAGTGAACGCGACCAAACGGGCGTTGCTGCAGGTGTCAAAGTACATGATGATCGACGCGACGCTCATCGAGATCTCCTCCGTGAAGCGCGAGGCCCACAGGATACTCTCGGAGGTGGTCCACCTCTACAAGCTCAGGCCGCTCTGCATCCATCCGTTGTTCGGGCCCAGCGCCCAGTCACTCAAGGGGATGAAGATCGCGGTGATACCGGTTCTGAATGCGCGGAGCGAGCTCAGGAACGCCAGACAGCTATTCAAAGGCGCATCTTTTGTGATGACCGACGTGGACGAGCACGACAAGGTCACTGCAGTCGTCCTCGGGCTGACGCACCTCACAAACGCGATCCTCGCAAAGGTACTCACCGACGAGCGTGACCTGCGCAGGTTCAGAGAACTTGCAGGGACGACCTACACGCTGCAGTCCCTGCTCACCGAGAGCATAATGAACGACGATACCGAGCTCTTCACAGCACTCGCAACATCCAACTCATACACCAAGCGTTATGCCAGGAACCTGATGGAGACAGCACAGAAGGTCTGCAGCTATGTTATAGCAGAAAATCCGAGGGGGCTGGCCAACACCTATGCGAGGATAAGGGAGAAGCTGTCAGAAAAGACGGACCTGGAAAAGTCTTACCAGGCGATGTACGAGATCCTGAAGCACATCAAGCGATGAAGCGCGTAAACGTCGTAACATCATTTCTGGAGCACGATGGCAGGATCCTGATCCTCAGGCGGAGCGGGAAGGTCAGGACGATGCGGGGCAAGTGGGCCGGGATAAGCGGCTACATCGAGGAGAACGAGACAATCACCGAGCGAGCGCTGAAGGAGATACAGGAGGAGGTTGAGATCGAATCAGAACATCTTGAGCTCCTTAATGCGGCAGAGCCGCTCGAGGTTCCCGACCCGGAAACTGATACCGTCTGGGTCGTACACCCGCACCTCTTCAGGACAACCAGTACAGAGATAAGGCTCGACTGGGAGCACGACCAGTACAGGTGGATAAGGCCCGATGATATCGCAGAATATGACACCGTTCCAATGCTGAAGGAGACCCTGCTGAGATGCCTTTGACGCTGTGAATTACGACTGTTGGGATTCGGCATCCTTGTACTGGCGCTGCTCGGGGAGCATTATGTACACGCAGGCCGATCCGCACATCGTGCAGGGGACGTTGCCTCCCTCGACCTGTCCCTCCCTGTTGTGAATCCTTGCCGCCTCTTCGGGGTCGATCGAGAGCGATATCTGCTTTGACCAGTTCAGTGTCCTCCTGGCCTCGGTTATCTCCCTGTCCCACCTTATCGCGCGGTCTCTTATCTTCACAAGGTCGCCAGCGTGGGCCGCGATCCTGTAGGCTATCAGGCCCTCCTTCACCTCCTCCGGCGTCGGCAGTGCCAGATGTTCCGACGGGGTAAGGTAGCAGAGCAGGTCGACGCCCTCGGCCGCTGCTATCGCTGCGCCGATCGCGCTGGCTATGTGGTCGTGGCTCGCCGCAACATCGGTGACCAGCGGGCCCAAAACATAGTATGGTACATCGCCGATCAGTGATTTGGCGAGCCGCACGTTCGGCGCGACCTCGTTTAGTGGTACATGTCCCGGTCCCTCGACCATCACCTGGACATCCTTTGCGTGAGCCTGCTTGGTCAACCTTGACACATTGATCATCTCCGCGATCTGTAGTTCATCATGTGAGTCGAGTATCGAGCCGGGCCGCAGGGCATCGCCCAAGCTGAACGTAACATCGTACTCCCTCGCGACCTCGCAGAGGTAGTCGAAGTGCTTGTAGTATGGATTTTCTTTATCATGCCTTAGCATCCATGCCGCGGTTATCGTCCCGCCCTTGCTGACGATGCCGCCGTGCCGCTTCACCTTTAGCAATCTATGTGCAAGCTCCTTGGTTATGCCCGAGTGTATCGTGGTGTAATCAACTCCTTCCTTTGTGCACTTCTCGAACGCCTTGAGAAAGTCGTCCTCGTCCATCGCCAGCGGGTTCTTGTGCTTCTGCACCGCGTTAGCATATGCCTGGTAGACGGGCACGTAGCCGAACTGTATCGGTGCGGCCTCCAGCAGCGTGCGCCTGATCAGGTCGAGGTCGCCGCCATCGCTGAGATCCATTATCGTGTCGGCGCCGTACTTCACTGCAACCTTGGCCTTCTCGACCTCTTCGCCGAGGTCGGCCCTGAGGGTAGAGGTTCCTATGTTCACGTTGACCTTGGTGCTCAGGCCCCTGCCTATGCCCACGATCTTGATTTCCTGCTTTCTTGCAACGTTGCGCGGGATGATTATCGAGCCGCTGGCAACGCGCCTCACGATCTCCTCGACCTCGAGCTCCTCGTCCTTGGCCACCCGCTTCATCTCCTCGGTGGCCACGCCCCTCCTGGCGCTGCTCATCTGGGTACCCATTGACCCAATTAATGGAGTCAATAAAATATAAAGGATGGTATTTCCGGACACGCAAAACGCTCGATCCACTATGATCGTGATGAGCAAAGTGCCGGATCAACCCATTGGCAGCAGGGAGCAGCTTGACCGTACCGAACTTATAAGGATGGTTTATCGATCATCTGCTCCTTCGGTGTCAACGACGCCGTCGGGCCGTTTGTGTGGGACGCCGGGCCCAAGCTTGCCGCGAGGCTGCCGGTGGTCCGGTAATAAACCCGTCTTATTTTGACAGCTAGCAGTTATTATTGGGTATCGCCGATAATTTTGCCATGACAGTGGCGCTCACGATCGCTGGCTCCGATCCCAGCTCCGGCGCTGGCATACAGGCCGACCTTAAGACCTTCGCCATGCTGGGCGTCTACGGCACCAGTGCGATAACAACGGTAACTGCCCAGAACACGAGGCGCATTACTAGGATAACAGCGCTGGCACCATCAACCGTCAGGGCGCAGATCGATGCTGTGCTCGGCGACATGAAGGTCGGCGCGGTAAAGATCGGGATGGTCTACAGCAGGGAGATCGTGAACGTCGTGGCAAGGACGCTTGAGGATGTCAGAATTCCCATAGTACTGGACCCCGTCTTCAGGGCGGGCACAGGAGCGTTCCTCCTGAGGGACGATGCCTACCGGCCCTTCGTTAAGAAACTCATCCCCCTGGCCACGGTGATAACGCCCAACCGCATGGAGGCCGAGAGGCTGGCCGGGATGAGGATAAGAGACCTCAGGGACGCCAGAAATGCAGTCCGGAGGATAGCAGAACTCGGTGCCGAGGGCGTGGTGGTGAAGGGCGGCCACATGAGCGGCAGACAGTCTACGGATATACTCTACCACAAAGGACTGTTCTTCAAGTTCGCCGAGAGCAGGCTCGCTGTCAGCAGGATGCACGGAGCAGGCGGCATCTTCTCTGCCGCGCTTGCGGCCGGGCTTGCGAAGGACAGGAACGTCGTGGATGCAACCGAGCTGGCCAACAGCTTCACCCGGAAGGCCATAATGAAGGCCGGAAAGATCGGGCGCGGCCTACCGGTTCCGCTGCACGGGCCGATTCATCCGAAGAACAGGTTGCCTGCATCACTGCAGGACGCGGTTGAAGCGCTCCAGGCCGTTCACAATCTTGGCATGATCATACCAGAATCGCAGAGCAATTTCGTGGTTGCCAAGCTAGGTGCCAGATCGGTCAGGGACGTGGCTGGCGTGCGCGGCAGGATCGTCAAGCTCGACGGGGAGGCCAGACAGGCCGACGCTGTTGATTTCGGCGCCTCGAAGCACGTTGCCTCGGCCGTGCTTGCAATGATGGCGCACGATAAGACGATCAGGTCGGCAATGAACATCAGGTACAGCGATAAGCTTGTCAGGGTCTGCAGGGAGCTGGGGCTGAGGGTTTCCAGCTACGACAGGCGGAGCGAGCCCAAAAACATCAAGGAGAAGGAGGGCGCGAGTGTCAGGTGGGGCATAGAGCAGGCTGTAAAGAAGGCCGGCGGCACGCCGGATGTTGTCTACCACCTCGGCGACTGGGGGAAGGAGCCAATGATCCTGGTCTTCGGCAGGGACCCACAGGAAGTTGCGGGCAGGGTGCTCGCGATCCTGGGCAGGCACCTCGAGCAGAGATAATCCCACATCTTAAATATCCATTGCGCCGGAGTTAACGATGTCCATGAAGGCCGTGATACTTGCAGGCGGTCTCGGAACCCGTCTCCAGCCCTACACCTTCTTCATGCCAAAGCCGATGCTGCCGCTGGCCGACAAGCCTCTGCTGGAGTACATCATTGCCTGGCTGAGAAGGAACAAGATAAAGGACATCGTCGTCTGCGTGAGCTACCTCGGCAAGACCAT
Organism: uncultured Nitrosopumilales archaeon; assembly: GCA_964373125.1. Lineage (GTDB taxonomy): Archaea > Thermoproteota > Nitrososphaeria > Nitrososphaerales > UBA213 > CAYJSN01. The sequence continues at coordinate 18,936 of CAYJSN010000015.1, forward strand.
CGAGGACTACTTCGGCGACGGCGCGTCCTTCGGGGTCAGCATCGAATACGCAAGGTCGGAGAAGCCGCTCGGGACGGCCGGGCAGCTGAAGAGCGCCGAGAAGTTTCTAGACGACACCTTTGTCTGTGCCTACGGGGACTCGGTGTACGAGTTCGACCTACAGAAGATGATCAAACTCCACAGGGCAAAGAAGGCGCTGGTGACTATGGCCCTGCTGAAGTACAGCACCAGGCTAAATTATGGGTTCATCGACGTGGACGGCAGCGGCAGGGTAAAGTCCTGGAGCGAGAAGCCGGAGTTCAAGGGCCTCATCAACATAGGATGCTACGTTATGGAGCCGGCCTTCCTCAGGACGATCTCCAGAAATGCTGCGGTCGGAATGGACAAGGCCTTCGCGCAGCTGCTCAAGTCCAGGGACCGGGTTTACGGGCATGTCATTACATCCGGCTTCATAGACATTGGCAGCAGGAAATCGTACCTGACGGCGTACAAAAAGTATGCCTCGAAGCTCGGCAGGATTTAGACCGTTACAAAACCCGGTCAGATTAAATGCGAAAGGTCGGACTTTCTCGCGATCATGATTATCTCGTCCGAGCGGAAGAAGTCAGGGATGACTGCTACCGGCTTGGCGTTGAGCTCCTTCCTGTAGAGCCGCTGGACCGTGTTCGCCGTCCCGGTCGTGACCTTCACCAGCTTCAGCGATGACCCGCGGGACTTGATGTGCCGGGCCATGGCCTTCAGCGATTCCCTCACAATCTTGCCTCCGATGCCCCTGCCCTGGTGATCCGAGCTCACCGCCACCTGCTCAAGCTCGATGACGGCCTCCTTCCTGAAGCCGCCCAGCTCGGTCCACTGTATGTAGCCCACGATCTTCTTGTCGATGGTGGCCACGAAGTACTGGTTTGCCGGAAAGCTCTTGTATCGTAACATTATCCATCTTTTCGCGGTCCTGAAGTCGCGCATGCCCCTGAAGCACTGCAGATAAATCTTTGTCACTTGAGCGATGTCTGCATTACGCATGCGCCTCACGGCTATCGCTTCTGCAGGCTTTGTCAATGTTCAGTCGCTGCACCGCGTCACTTAAATTCTTATTTCCAGGCTTTGCATCAGGTGCGTTTCTGAGTTCTGTGAGATTAATCCTCCAACACGCCACGAGTGAGTGCCGGTTCCTAATTCGTAGAATTGCCGAAGCGGTTAAATACAAAAGAGCCATCTCTGACATCGATTGCGTAGAATCATAGCCGTTGTTTTTTCGTTCCTGCTTCTTACCCAGATGCTGCCGCTGGCCGATGCGCAGCAGTACCGGTTCATCCCGCACTACGAACCGGCCGAGGCCGCGGATCTTCAGGATATAGCAAACTCTGCCATTCAGGATAGGCCGTTCGATTTGCTCGCAGATGCCCTCACAGACGTCTTTGAGCTCCCCCGGGATGTCCATATTGTAATGGCGGAGTGCGGCGTGTCAAATGCGTTTTACAACCCCCAGCAGTCTGCCATAGTTATGTGCTATGAATTGGCTAGGGACATACTGTACGTCTTCGATGCTGCCAGCTCCCAGATCGAGAACGCAGATGAGCTTGCGGGCGGTGCGTTTGTATTCGTTTTCATCCATGAACTGGGGCATGCTCTGATCGATCTTTATGACCTTGACGTTCTCGCCGGCGAGGAGGATGCCGCTGATAGGTTTGCAACACTGATCCTGATATATGCGGGTCTGCCAGAATATGTATTCGGGGCAGCCGTTTGGTGGGGGCTCACCGCAACGGAACCCACTCAGGAAGTCTTTGCCGACGAGCACCTCCTCAACCAGCAGCGGTTCTACAATATGTTGTGCCTCCTGTACGGCTCCGATCCCGAGACAAACCAGTATCTAGTGACAGAGGGAATGCTGCCGGCGGCCAGAGCCGAGCGCTGCCCCAGTGAATACAGCCAGGCATCAAAGAGCTGGGACAGTCAGCTCGCTTCGCATATCAGGGAACAGGTCAGGGAGCCGGTCGAAATAATGTTCGACAAGGACACATATACGTTCCTTCACGACAGGGAGGCTGTCATTACCGTGGTCGCAGCGAGCGCCAACACGATGCTGAATGCAAAGGACGCAATTGATGTCTTCGTTTATTCCACCAGCGATCCGATTGGCATTGCGGTAAAGGTCCCCGAGACCGGGATCAACACCGGAATCTTCTCAAAGTCAGTGCGGCTAAACACAATCAAGCTGTCTAAAGGCGATACCATAACGGCAGAGTACATACCGACCTATTCCTACGGCGCGGTGTACTCAACCAGCGCGACGATAATCTTTGGTGAGACGAAGCCGCCGTCCCCGCCGCAGGAGATGCGCCTGGGTGTTTACGAGGGCGAGTGGATAAAGTACAAGTTCTCCGAACCAAAATTCGAGGCAATAGACCCTGAAACCCAGAAAGCCGCTGAGGATGCGTTCCTCCAGTCTTTCGTTACTACCTTTACAGAAGAAGACGTATCCTTCGAAGATATAGAATGGATGAAGGTCACCGTAAATAAGGTTAAAGGAACCGAGGTCACCAGCACCGCTACCGTGAGACTCGCGGATGGTACGGAGACACCGAGTCCTGCGCAAACTTTCGACGTATCCACGACCTGCAGTAATGTAATACCAATTAATGTCAAGGCGGGAGATACGCTAGCCTGTGCCAAAGACGCGTTCGGATCCGCCGTCGTGAAGGGCGTAACGAAAAAACAGATAGCAGGCAAGAGCATGGAAGTTTTCGAGATTACGGCGACCTCCACAGAAACGCTCGATGAAACCAGCGGATTGGTTAGTGAATTAAGTACGCGCGCCATTTACGATAAGAACACCGGGATGATGCTGGAATTCACGTATAGCGGCGTACTCACTCAGCAAGACTTGACCTTGGTCGAGTTCGAGATAGGCATTTACGCGATCGAATTTTCAGCCGGAACAAGCCTCAGGGAAGCGGAAGTGAAAGTGACGATCAAGCAGGTCAAGGACCTGCTGCTCATCCGCGTGAAGGGCTACGGGATAAACACGATCACGTTCTCGGGTGCGGGCGCCGATTCTGCCTTCCCGTCGTTCATCTCGGCCTGCAAGGCGAAGGGGTGGCAGGCTACAACCTGCACCGAGTATACGGCCAAGTTCGAATCGAAGACGCTCTTAGACGGCAAGGCCATGTTCCTCGTCAAAATCCACATGGATATAAACACCGTTGACTGGTCGGCCAACGCTGGAGCGGGCACGAAGCTGTTCGAGGGAACGGCAAAAGTTCTGAGGCTCTAGTCGAGTTTGGGCCTGACAAACTTCTCGAAGTAGTTCAGGCGCCTGGCCATCAGGTCCTTGAGCTCGAAGATGGCGTCGATCGGGGCCGGGTCGAGTCCCCGCAGTATGCCCAAGTACACTGTAGCGTAATCAAGCAGGTAGAGCGAGGCCACGATGCTTGAGAGCGCGCCGTTCCCCATGACCGGAACTTCGTACACTTCATGCCCGTTCTTCTGCAGCATCTCCTTGAACACATCGAAGCGCGCGGTGAACTCTGGAAGATCGGACATGTTCCGTACCAGTATCGGCCGCAGCGCCGTATTCTTTCCGCTCTCCGCCGTTCCGCCGCTGGCCCATGCGACGATCTCGTTGTGGCAGGAGTCAAGGATCTCGAATGCCGCCGCAGGGGCCTTGGCGTTCTCGTTCACTGAATTCTTGAACCTTATGCCGACTCCCCGCGTCAGGGGCGAGCAGAAGGCGACCGGCACGCGGCCCAGCATCCAGCCGGCCAGCTGCTTTGCCGGGTTCTCCTCGTACCTCTGCGCCTGAGAAATCTTCTTCCCGACTTCCTGCATCGTCTTTATCGAGTCACCGATCTGGCCGCCAAGGTCGCCGAGAAACGGTGAACGTATCAGCAATTTCAGAACAGAGTAAAGAACTTCCGGCAGCGTTATCCTCGGGAGGATTCTTTGCCTTATCTTCACGTGGGCAAGGTTCTTCTTCCGGCATATCTTCTCCATCTCGCCGCCCTGCGAGACTGCAACAACCCTTGCTCCCGCTGACACGGCTTCCGTCATGGCTGAAAGTGTCTCCTCCGTGTTGCCCGAGACGCTCATGGCTATGACCAGCGTCCCATCGCCAACAAACGCAGGCAAGTGATAACCTTTCAGGACGTGGATCGGAACCACGCACTTCAGGCGCATCCAGTCCGCGATTATGTCGCCGGTGGTACCGGAGCCGCCCATGCCGGCGAACACGATCGACGACACATCGTTGAAGAGGTTCTCGCTGACATCTACGTCCCTGCTGAAGGCCTCGCTGCAGTACTCCGGCCAGCTGTCGTACGCTGAGCAGATCGATGACCTGTCTAACTTTCTGATCTCTTCGGGCGTGAGCATGCATCATGCTACTCCTAGCTTTCAATAAATCTTATGGTACTCAATTCACAGACGATGGTTATGGTTGCTTCTTTCTGTAGTAATCTACCAGGAACTTTATCCCGTCCTCGAGCTTCCACTTCGGTCTGTAGCCGAGGGACTTGGACACCAGCGAGAGGTCAGCAATGGTATCGTGCACGTAGTTCCGTATCGGGTTCTCAACGTATTCCGGCTCGATCGAGGTCCCCAAGTGCCTGTTCAGCAGGGCAACCAGGTCGTTGAAGCTGGTTCCCATGCCGGTTCCGACGTTGAAGATGCCCAAGTCTATCTCCGACTTCATCGCGAGGATGTTGGCCGTGACGACGTCGTCAACGAACGTAAAGTCCCTCCGCTGGGTGCCGTCGCCGTAGATCACCGGGGCCTTCCCATTCATCATGCTCCAGAGGAACTGCGATATGTTGTTGGCGTACTGCCCCTTGTGCTGCTCCCTCGGGCCGTAGACGCTGAAGTACCTTAGGCCTATCGAGCTCAGGTCGTTCTCGAAGTAGTAGGTCTGGGCTACTATCTCGCGGGTGCGGAAGGATGCCTCGTAGAATGTCCTCACAGTTATCTGCTGGCTCTCGCTGTAGGGCAGGGGGTTCCCGCTGTAGAGCGAGGAGGTCGAGGCGTAAACGACTTTTTTCACGCCGTTTGCCCTTGCGGCCTCCATCACGTTCATGAAGCCCAGCACGTTCACGTCCATTCCCAGCTTGGCGTGCTCCTTGAACATCGGCGAGGAGCTCATGGCCGCGTTGTGGAAGACGTAATCGCGGTCATTCACCAACCTGCCGACAAGATCCTCGTCCATAACTGAGCCCTCGACGAACTCGATACCCAAGCTGTCAAGGTTCTCCCTGCTCCCGAGATGCAGGCTGTCAAGAACCGTAACCTGGTGATTCTCCCTTGCAAGTTTTTCGGCAATGTTGGAACCGATAAACCCGGCCCCGCCAGTAACCAGGATCTTCATCGTTGCTCTGTCCTACGATATAGAAATAAAAAGCTAATGTCAGGAAACAGATAAGCTAGATCAGTCTTCGCTTTGCCGGCCTGAGCCTGCTCAGGTGGATGCCTAGGCCGAGGGGCACAATCCCCGCGACCATGAATGCGTGCGGCAGCGAGAGAATCTCGGCAGTCCGGTACTCTTCGTTGATGCTGCCGGTGATACTTGAGGCATAGAGCATGCCCAGCAGTAACACTATTCCCTGCGCGATCAGTATGATGGCCGGGATTTTCGATGCGTGCCTCCTCGACATCATGTAGGCGATCACGGCAAGGCCGAACCCCGTGAGTGCGAAGAGGAAGATTCCAACTGTTGCCAGCTGCATCGGGAAGTATATGACGTTGCCAACGGTTATCGGTCTGGAGAGCGCATGGTAGAACGATATCAGGTATACGACCCACATCGCGTGCAGCGCAAAAGCTGCCAGCGCCATCCCGGTCTCGAGCTTTATGCCCAGCATACAGTAACAACATCCACCGGCCCATAAATAACTAACTCCGCAGGTTCGCCCGGAGGTTTAACTCTAAAAATCTGGTCAGGTGATGCCCACCAGGCCGGCCAGCTCCTTCCTTGCTGCCGAGCCGAGGATCTCTGCAGAGTATTCCGGCGTGACCTTGTTGATGTAGACGCCGAACCCGCGCTCCAACCCCGACCACTTTGCCAGCTGGGGATATACCTCGATGTGCCAGTGTATCTGCCGGCTGTTCTTCTTCTCCGGGGAGAGGTGGAAGACTAGGTTGAAGGATTCGTCGTTCAGGGCCCTCGAGAGGCCGCCAAGGGTCGCCCTCAGTATCAGGGCAAGGTCGTTGATCTCCTTCTGCGTTATCTTGGAGAAGAGCGTGATGTGCCGCTTCGGTACTATCCAGAACTCGTGCGGATACGTAGGCGCCCAGGGGCAGAACGCGAGGAAGCCCTCGCTTCCGAGGACCTGCCTGGGGCCGCTTGATTCCACGTTAATGACGTTGCACATCGGGCAGGCGCCGTTCTCGTTCATGTACCTATGGGCCGCGTCGGCCTCCTGCTCAATGATCGGGGGTATTGTCGAGAAGGTAACCATGTCCATGTGCGGGTGGTCGAGGTACGAGCCAGCGCCCTTTGCGTAGTCCATGTATATCGAGACGTAGGTTACGCTCTTCTGGGTGTAGAGCCACCTGACCCTGTCCTGGATGACGACAAGCACGTTGGCCCACTGCTCCACGGATATGTCGGTGAGCTTGTGCTTGTGGTCGGGGGTAGCAACCACAACATAATGAAAGCCGTAGGCCGGCTCGCTGTAGAGCGGCTTCTCGCCGTAGACGCTCTTTGCCGAGGTGGTGACGGCAGGCTCGTTGCTGGGGAAGACCCGCACGCACCAGTCGTCCACGCAGGACTCCTCGCTGTCAGAGAGCCTCTGCAGCATCCCGTCCTTCTGCACAAGCGCAAGGACGGCAGGCTCGGTCATCCCCTCATTTCCGGGGCAGTAGGGACACTTGCCGTTAGCGGCATTCTTCTGAGTGCCGTTCTTCGACATTATCACAAACCTGTCGAGCACATAGTCTTTTCTGAGCTCGCCCAACCTACCTAACCCCCTTGATCGTTGGATTTAAGATTATCCCTTCGCGAAAAGTTCTTGCAGCTGTAAACGATCTCGATACCGTAGCCTTCGAACACTGACAACTTTAGAAGACGGTTCTAGATATTGATCTTTGTTTATGTCAGTTTACCAAGCATAAGACAATTATAAAGCTCGGGCAAATGGCATGTATGGCGAAGCTTATCTATGTGCTTCTCGACGGCGTCGGCGACCTGCCGCACCGGGTACTCAATCACCTGACGCCACTCGAGGCCGCGTACACGCCAAACCTGGACGTGCTTGCTAGGAACGGAGCTATGGGCGTGGTCCACAGCATGGGCAGGGGCATCGCTCCAGAGTCGGACATCGCGGTGCTCAGCATGCTCGGCTACAAGTTCAGGCACGAGGATTACGCCGGCAGGGGAGTCATCGAGGCCCTCGGCGCCGGCATAGATTTCCGCGACGGCAACCTTGCAATGCGTGGCAACTTTGCCACCGTCGACAACAGGCTGAGGATAATCGACAGGCGGGCGGGCAGGTCGGTGCAGAAGGAAGAGGCCGAGGAGCTTGTAAGGGCGGTGCGCGACGGTGTGAATCTCTCCAAGGGATCCTTCGACCTGGTCCACACCACCGGGCACAGAGTCGTCCTCTGCGTAGGGACAGAGGACGACGGCCTATCGGCGGACATCTCGAACACCGACCCGGCCTACGCGAGGGTGAAGGGGATGGGCGTCGCCAAGCCAGCCGGTGCGAAGCTCAGGCTCGAGGAGTGCAGGCCGCTGAAGAAGGACGCCTCATCGAGACTGGCAGCCAAGCTCGTCAATGAATTTACGAAAAAGTCGCTGAATGTACTGAGGGACCACACAGTCAACAGGTACAGGAGAAGCGCCGGGAAGATGGAGGCCAACTGCATCCTCCTGAGGGACGCAGGGAATAGGATACCGACACTGGCGCCGATAAGCCAGATGCACGGTCTGAGGTTCTGCTGCATAGTCGACATGCCCGTGGAGCGCGGCATAGCCAAGGTCACGGAGATGCCCGCGCTCGAGGCCGGCGGCATTATGGATTATGAGCAGAAGGCAGGCGTTGCGGCAAGGTCCCTCGGCCAGTACGATGCTGTGTACGTGCATATCAAGGGACCCGACGAGTTCGGGCACGACGGAGACGCCAAGGGAAAGAAGCGGAGCATCGAGGAGATCGACAGCCGGTTCTTCGGCCCGCTCCTCGGCGCGATAAACCTCGACGACATTGCTGTCGTTGTCTCCGGCGATCACGCCACGCCCTGCATCAAGTTCGGGCACAGCGCAGATCCCGTTCCACTCCTTGTGTCGTGGAAGACGCTGAAGAACAAGGACAACCTTGCAAGGCTGACGGAAAGCCATGCATCGAAGGGCTCGCTCGGCAGGCTGGACGGATACGAGGTCATGCCGGCGGCACTGCGACTGATCAGATCCTGAAGAATTGTATCCTACCTGTCTTCAGTATATCACTAACTGCCTGCATGAATTTTTCTGCGTCTATCCCGTGATAGTTTCCGTCCATGGCCTTCAGCTTCTCCATACTCCTCCCCAGCACCGATAGGCAGACATCGTCCTCGTCCTTCTGGCTGTGTACGAAGCCGGCGCAGGTCAGTATTATTCCCTGGAGGAAATGCTTCTCCCTGCCGGAGCTCTTCTTCCAGACGCCCTCCAAGACCTCGTGGCACTCCCAGTACCGCTCCTCGTTGAAGAGCGACTTGGCGTGTTCGATCGCCTCGTCCTTTCCGAGCGGCCTCTCAACGACCTCAGTGAACATTGCCACCGGAGCGATCGATGCGAGCTTCGCAAGAAATTGCTGTAACACTGCTGCCTCCACCGTGGTGTCGAACTCTATGTACCTGGCCGAGATCTTGGTGTCCCTGATCACCGCATCATCTAGGCTCCTTGCCCTGAGCAGGAGATCCTTCGTGTCCTTCGGGGTGAAGCTCTGGTTGTGCAGGTGAATTATGAAACGGCCCATGACTTGTGATGATAACGGTCTGCGCTCTAAATAACGTAACGCGGGCTAGGTGCCGAGACAACCGACTATAGGTTTATAAGAGTTCGCTAAAGCAGTGGTTCTGCTTGAGCGTAGAAACCCTGGCGGATAAGAAGAATGCCCTGCTGAAGAGGCGGGAAGTGGTCTGTGTTTTCAGGGGGCAGGCCGGCAAGCTGCGCAGGAAGGAGGCGGCAGAGCTGGTCAGCAGGGAGCTCAAGATTGATGCCAAGTTTGTGATTCCGATCACCCTTAGGTGCGAGACGGGCAGGACCGACCTGAAAGGCACCTTCTACGTTTACGACGATGAAAACCTAGCAAAGACCCACTTGCCGCAGTACATCTTCGACAGGCTGTCCGGAAAGAAGAAGGAGAAGGAGGCGCCGAAGGAAGAGGCGCCCAAGGAAGGGAAGGCCAAGGAGGCCGAAGCAAAGGCTGAAGCAGGCGAGGAGAAGACAGCCGAGGGAGCAGAGAAGGCTGTAAAGGAAAAGCCGAAGGCGGCAGAGGCCGGCGAGGAGGCCAAACCAAAGGAAGGCAAGGCGCCGAAGAAGGAGAAAGAGGCCTAAGGAGTAATGGGAAAGAAGGGCCAGGGCGTGAGCGTATCGAAGTACTACAAGGTCGAGGGCGACAAGCTGAAGCGGCTCAAGCGAGAATGCCCCAGATGCGGAAAGGGAACGTTCATGGCCGAGCACAAGGACCGCGTCACCTGCGGAAGATGCGGCTACACCGAGTTCAAGCGCAAGACCTGATGCACGATCTTATCTCGTCCCTGACAGCCTTTACAACCCCCAGCACCAGCGTCGGGTAAAAGGCAGGCACGTACTTCCTGCTCAGCGTCTTCTTCAGCACAGACGGATCACCGCCTTCCTGCACGTATCCGTCCAGGAATGCGCGCACGATCCTCCTTGCGGCGGCCTCGTTAGATGTGAACTTGATCGAGTAGTAGATGAAGCAGACCAGGTCCCAGGTCTTGTCGTCCCCGGCGGAGAACTGCTCCAGGTCGATCAGGCAAACACTGTCATCCTTCACAATGACGTTGCTGGACTTCGTATCGCCCATCGTGCAGCCGCTGGCGTGCAGCTTGCAGAGCGCCCGCCCGAACTCGGTTATGGCGCCTGTATCGTTCCGCCTGTCCCGCAGTATCGAGTCTATTATCTCGCTCAGGTTTTCTCCCCCCACATACTCTGTGACGATCAGCTTCCGATCTGGGACAACCGCGATGATGGCCGGAGTCTCGATCCCGATCCTCTTCAGTTGGAGCACTGCTCTGTACTCGTTTGCCAGCCTTGTAGCCGGATCGACATGGAACTTCTTCAGGCCCACCACCCAGAAATTCATCGCTGCCCACTTCGCTGCCCTGACGCTGGCCAGACGCTTTACCACCAAGTGCTCCTCCCTTCCGTTTTCTGCAAGCGTGTAAAGCGTGGTTGCTGCGTGCAGGTCGCCCAGCCTTCTCCGCCTGACGGTGTAGTCCTTGAAGCCGAGCTTTCCGGCGAGGTCCTTCAGCCAGTCCTTCTCATGTATCAGCATGCCCTGCCTGAGCCTGAGCAGCGAGCCGGGATTTGCGAGCCCGGCAGGGATCTTGTTCCTGATCCCTCTCTGCCTGTTTATCTTTGACACAGCTTCATGTTTCAGGAAGTTCAGCGTCCTCCTGCCAGCGTAGGTGTGCACCAGATACGCCATCGTGCTGCGCATGACATTCAGCACCTCCAGCGACGCCCTGTCCACGTTCTTGGACCATATCTTCTCGGGCACTATCTGGGCAAAGCCGTCCTCCAGCCGCAGATAGCCTTCCTTCTCAAGCTCCCACATGGCGCGCAAAAACCCGTGCTTGCTTGCCTCGGTGTTCTTCTCCGCGTTCGTACCCGAGTACGTCTTGGCGTAGCTGTAAAGCGCGTGCGGGTAGGCCTTCCCCCTCTTCTTCAACTTTGAGAAGAGGAAGTACTCCGGCGGTATCAGCATCTCGCTGTAAAGCGGTTTAATTGCTGCAAGCTCCCTGATCTCCTCCAGCACAACCCGCTTCTTGTACCTAGTTTCTATGTCCTCTAGAAACTTGGAATTATCGAGCGACTCGTAAGCGTGCAGGAGCCTGCCCACCACGAACTCTCCGAGCGCGGCGACCTCGGCGTCCTTGATGAGGAATTTGCTGTCAACGAGCAGAATTGACGCGTCGATCTCGTTGTGGAGGTAGGCGTATTTTATCACATGCCCATAATTTTTCAGAACCAGGAGCAGGTCGTAATCGCTGTCGGTTCTTGCGTAACCGGCAACCTTTGAGCCGTAGGCGCAGCATGCTTCTATCGTGTAGTGCTTTGCGGCCTTCTTGGCGAGTTCAAGGAGCCCTGCTCTCTCAGACCGGTCAAGGACCTGCCCGTCAGCACTAAACATTTGTGTGCTTACCTTTCCCCCTGTACTTGACCGTCTCAAGCTCATATATCTTGTTCCGCAGATCCTGGTCTATCTCCGTGTTGGCCACAACGCTCATCGGGATCCTGACCACGTTCTCCTCCATGCTTATCCTCAGGGAGGGTAGCCCCTTCTCCAGCCACATCCTCACTGCCTTCTCCTCCAGCCGCGGGTCCTGGAACCCTTCGGGGAACTTCTTTGTTATCAGCCTGAGCAGTGACCTGTCAATGAAGACCCTGCGGGCATCGAAGAGCCTGGTCAGGTCGGAGTAAGTACCCTCGAAGAGCGTGCCGGAGACCTCGTCGGAGAGCGTGTCCATCTTCACCATCCTGCCCACCAGCTCGAGGTAGTGAAGAAACTCGTGGGCCAAGATTGCGTGCAACGTGCCCTTTATCCCGAAGGCCACTAATGGGCCCGTCAGCTGGACGATGATCCGGAGCCTGTTATCCCCGCCGACCACTGGCACGGTCCTGGCAAAGAGTACGCCCATCTGTCCCATCTCAAGAGTCGAGGTCGAGAGTATGATGCTCGGCTCCACGTAGTAATCGGGGTACTTGATCCCTGATGCCTTCTCCACCCTGGCAACTCCCTCCTGCACGAACTTGAACCTAGCAAGGATCTTGCTGTAAACGCCTTTAGTGATGCGATTTGCGAGCCTCGCGTCCTCGACCTTCCGCAGCGGGTCCATCGGTATCGCTTCCATTCTGACCATAAAAAAGTCTTTAGATGACAATGATATGCCCTGTATGCAATAAAAATACGTGTTCCGGGCCGTTTCGCCAAGGCCCTAAATAGCCTGCTCTCCCAATCATACGGCATGAGCGTAGACAGCGGTAAAAGCAAAAAGATGTTGGCGGCTGCCATAATCGCGGTACTCACACTGAGCGTACTGTCACTCTCAATGCCAGTCTTATCGCAGGATGAAGGCGATGAGGAAGAAAGAGAAGAAGAGGCGGGCGATGAGGAAGCAGAAAAGACAGACGAGGAAAAGGAAGAAGACGCGAAAGAAGAGGCTGAAGAAGATGACGAAGCTGAGGAGGAGAGTGAGGTAGAGGTCAAGGCCGAGGTTGGTGAAACCTCTTCTATAGCCGAGGTAGAGGTGAAGTTTACCTCGCCCAACACCGACAAGGAATCCCTGATGCAGGAGATCTTGGACAGAGTACGCCTTGATGCTGAGACAGTGTCCAGTCTGCTGAAGATGGAGACCGAGGAAGAGGAGGAATTTGAAGCGAAGCTGGAGGTAAAGGTAAAGATCGAGGATGGCAAGGCCGAGGTTGAGTTTGAGTACGAGTTCGTGGTTGACGCGACTGAAAGGGACGCTATAGTAACTGCGATAGTCGAGAAACTGCAGGCCCTAGAACTTGATGACATTCAGCCTGAGACCGAGGTGAAGAGCCGTGCTGAAGAAAAGGCAAAGGAAGCCAAAGAACGGGCTGAGAAAGCTGCAGAAAAGGCTAAAGAGAGAACCGAAAAATCAGTAAAAGAAGCGAAGGAGAGGGCTGAAACAGCTGCGGAGAAGGCCAGAGAGGCTGCAGAGGCGAAGGGCAAACCAGAGTTTGTCGAGAACATAGCCGATGCCAAGAAGTTCTTTGGCAAATCAGGAAAGGCCGTTGTGGGGCTGAAGATCGGCTTGGAGTCTGAAGATATCGAGTCGATGAGCTTCGGCTCGGCCCACCTGCTCCTCATAAAGGTAGGAGATAAGGAGCCCATGTTCAGGGCAGTCATAAACGTGCTTACTGACCAGCCGGTGGAAACGCTGACCGCCTGCCTTGACGGGGAAGCGATCGGAGAGCTCACAATAGTTCCTACAGACGAGGAGCTGGGCCTCTCGATCGGCCACATGAGGGCAACGCTGACTGGGATGAGCATAACGATACCGGGAACTTTCGTTGACATAGTAGAGGGCACTAACTGCGCGGGCACGCCGATACTTTCGGGCAGCATCTAGGATTGCTGCCTTCATAAATTTTTTACTTGCAAGAAAAACAGCTCCGACGGTTGTTAGAACAAAGAATGCAAAATGGTGCGGGGGGTGGGATTCGAACCCACGAACCCCTAAGGGACAGGGTTGCAGGAGTTCGGATTTTTCAAACTCATTCTAAGCCCTGCGCCGTTGACCAGGCTTGGCAACCCCCGCAGATGATTCAGGTTCGGGAATTGCCTTTAAAGTTAACCCTTGGCTGACTTATCTTGAGGTTGTCCCGCCATCGACGATGAGGGTTGCTCCTGTTACCCAGCTTGCCTCGTCCGAGGCCAGGTAAAGGATCGCGCCAGCCACATCCTCGGGCTCGCCGATCCTGCCGAGGGGCTGCGCAAGGCTCAGGACCTTCTTCGCCTTCTCGTCCTCTAGGAAGGGCTGGAGGAAGGAGCTCCGCACCGTGCCGGGGCAGACGCAGTTGCAGCGTATGTTGTACTGGGCATACTCGATGGCTATGCTCTTGGTGAACATTATCACGCCAGCCTTGGTGCTGCCATAGACGGAGAGCGGCACCTTCTCTATCGCCTTGATGCCCGAGACGGAGGAGACGTTCACGATCGAGCCGGACCTGTTGTGCATCATCGAGGGAAGCACGGCCTTTGTCATCCTGAACGTGCCCAACAGGTTCGTGTCGATGAGCTGCTGCCAGGTCTTCTCAGGCATCTGGTGGAACTGCACGGGATCATTCACCACCGCCGCGTTGTTGATCAGGATGTCCACACTTCCGAACTCGTCGATAGCTTGCTTCACGGCAGTCTCGACCTCGCCCTCGACAGTTATGTCAGCGCTTACGGGCAGAGCCTTGCCGTGCGCCTTCCTTATCTCGGATGCAACGCGCTTCAGCTTGTCCAAGTTCCTGCCGAGCAGAACAATAGATGCGCCTTCCTTTGCAAAGAGCTTGGCGGTGACCGCGCCTATGCCGCTACCCGCGCCGGTTATGATTGCCACCTTCTTTGCGAGGCGCATATTGAATTTTGCCGCTCATCCTATATAACAATTAATGATGCGTATTCGTCTCTCTGCGCGCTGTGGTTTTGGCAGGACGCCACATGACAAGAATTTTATCCATCGCCGGGTTAGTTTGGTGCATGGCCCGACTATTCGGCACGAACGGAATCAGGGGCGTCTTCGGCAAGGACCTGACTCTAGATCTGGCGCTAGACGTCTCGTATGCCCTCGCCGCATACTTCCGCGACAGGCCCCTAGTTGTGGGCTATGACGGGAGACACTCCAGCGTTGCGCTCTCCAAGGTCGTGAGGGCCGGGCTCAGGGCACAGGGCATTGATGTTGCCGACGCGGGGCTCGTTCCAACGCCGTGCCTGCAGTACTGCGTAAAAAAGCTCGGTTACAGGGGCGGGGTGATGATAACGGCCTCGCACAACCCTCCGGAATACAACGGAATAAAGGTGATGGCGCCGGACGGCGTCGAGCTGCCAAGGGAGGAGGAGCTCAGGGTGGAGGACATCTACTTCCAGAAAAAGTTCAGCACAACAAACAGCGAGGTAGGCAACGATGTGAAGGAAGAAAAAGCGATTGAAACTTACATCGATGGGATATTGTCGCTGGTCGGTGCAGACCGCATACGAAGTAAGAAGCTCACCGCGGTCCTCGATATCGGCAACGGCGCACAGGTAGTCGCTGCTCCCAAACTTATGGAGCAGCTGGGCTGCAAGGTCATTACTATAAACTCCACAATAGACGGCTCATTTCCCGGCAGGGGCTCGGAGCCGGCGCCCGACAACCTCGCCCAGCTCTCGGAGGCTGTAAGAAATAACTCGGCCGACCTAGGCATAGCGTACGACGGCGACGGGGACAGGAGCATCTTCTGTGACGAGCTGGGCAACGTCCTTACGGGCGACAGGTCCGGCGCGATCCTCATAGAACATATCCTGTCGAAGGACGATGGTAGCAGGAAGATCGTCACGCCGGTAAACTCCTCGATGCTCATCGATATGACAGCAGGCCGATTCAACGCCCAGGTGATCAAGACAAAGGTGGGAAGCGTCGAGGTCTCCAGGCAGATGCTGGACAGCTCTGCACTCATCGGGCTTGAGGAGAATGGCGGCTTCATGTACGGCAGGCACCTGCCGGTCAGGGACGGCGCGATGAGTAGCGCCCTGATGCTCGAAGCGATAGCCAGCAGGTCAAAACCGCTCTCCGAACTTGTCGGCGGGCTTCCCAGGTTCTACCAGCACAAGGCAAAGTTCGCGTGCACCAAGGATCAGTCGGCAAAGATAATGGAGCAGCTGCTGGGCAAGGAGCGTGGGAAGAGGATAGAAACCCTTGACGGCGTGAAGATCTGGATAAATGACACCTCCTGGGTGATGGTAAGGCAGAGCGGTACGGAGCCGGTGCTCAGGCTCTATGCGGAATCAAGCGAGGCGAAGTTCTTGGACGAGATCGTGCGCAGGTACACGGAGGATATAACCAGGGTTATCAAGGGCTAGGCTCAACCTGCTTCTGGCTTGATAACACTTTTAAAACGCCTGCGTACAATCCCTGCGAGAAGAGATGATCCCTAGATGGGTGATACAATATGAGTAAACCGTATTTCGTCAAGTTTGAGACCCCGAAGGAACTCGTCAATGCCATCTACGAGGCCGTGAGGGTGGCCAAGCAGAGCGGCAAGGTCAGGAAGGGCACCAACGAGGCCACAAAGGCCATAGAGCGCGGTAGCGGCAAGCTCGTGATCATAGCGGAGGACGTCGAGCCGCCAGAGGTCGTTGCTCACCTGCCTATACTGTGCGAGGAGCGCAACAGTCCGTATGTCTTCGTCCCCAGCAAGCAGCAGCTGGGACAGGCCCTGGGCATAGACGTTCCCTCGGCCGCCGCGTGCATCACGGATGCCGGCGAGGGCCAGCACATAGTGGACCAGATAGTAAACTCGGTAAAGAACCTGAAGAAAGGCAGCAAGGAGTAGTCGCAATGAGCAAGGATGCGGAGGCCATAACTCCTGCCGAAGTAATACAGATCGTCGGGAGGACCGGCATTGCCGGCGAAGTTATCCAAGTCAGGGTAAAGGTTCTGGAGGGCAAGGACAAGGGACGGATCCTGACCAGGAATGTGAAGGGCGCGATCAGGATGGGCGATGTCCTGATGCTGCGAGAGACCGAGAGAGAGGCAAGGAAGATCCAGTAGGCGGGCGGTGAGTACAGACGAGCGTCATCACAACCAGAACCTGCAGCTTCTGTGGAAGAAACCTCAGGGCCGGAATGGGCACGATGCTTATCAAAAACGACGGAAGCATATTCTACTTCTGCTCAAACAAGTGCAAGAAGAACATGCTCAAGCTCGGCAGGGACGCCAGGAAGTTCAAGTGGACTGCCAAGTTTGTAAAGGGCGGCCTAGGGGCAAAGAAGCGGCAGGGGTAGGCAGGAAGGATGCCTGACGAGACCCTGATAGTTCTGAAGCCCGATTCCGTGCAGCGCAACCTGGTCGGGGAGATACTGAGGAGGTTCGAGGAGAAGGGCTTCGTGATAAGGAAGCTTAGGGTGCTGACAATGGAGAAGAAGATGGCGGAGCAGTTCTACTCCGTGCACAGGGAGAAGCCGTTCTTCAACGAGCTGGTCTCATTCATAACCTCGGGGCCGATAGTCGCCGCGGTGATCGAGGGCGACGATGCCGTCAGGCGCGTGAGAGAGATAATCGGCGCCACAAAGCCCGGCGAGGCCGCTCCCGGCACCGTGAGAAGAGACTTCGGCAGTAGCATAACCGAGAACGCGATCCATGCATCGGACTCTCTTGAAAGCTTCTTAAGGGAGTCAAAGATCATCTTCGGCTGACAGTGAAGATCCCTTGCTTCTCAGGCAGCCAGTCGTTGCCGTATTGGGCCATGTAGACAGCGGAAAGACTTCGCTGCTGGACAAGATACGGGGCACCGCCGTGCAGGCAAGGGAGGCGGGCGGGATAACCCAGCACATCGGGGCGAGTTTCTTCCCCCTGGAGACGGTGAAGGAGATCTGCGGGCCGCTCTTTGCAAGGTTTGGCGCGGAGGTTAAGATACCGGGCCTGCTGGTCATTGATACTCCTGGTCACGAGGTGTTCGCGAACCTTAGGATCCGCGGCGGCTCCGCGGCCGATATGGCGGTACTTGTCGTCGATGTCATGAAGGGCTTCGAGCCCCAGACGCACGAGAGCGTCGAGATACTCCGGAACAGGAAGGTGCCGTTCGTTGTGGCGCTGAACAAGACAGATATGGTTCCGGGCTGGAGGAGCGGCGATACCAAGTTTATCACCGAGGCCCTGAAGAAGCAGGAACAGTCGGTTGTCTACTCGCTCGACGAAAAGCTCTACACCGTGGTGGGAGTGCTGTCAAGGCTCGGCTTCGACTCGGAGGCCTTCTACAGGGTGAAGGATTTTACGAAGCAGGTCGCGATCGTGCCGGTGAGCGCCAGGACGGGGGAGGGCATACCCGAGCTGCTGGCGATGCTGGTTGGACTGGCGCAGCAGTTCATGCAGAAGAAGCTCCAGGTGAGCGATGTGGCGAAGGGGATAGTGCTGGAGGTGAAGGAGGAGACAGGCCTGGGACCCACCGCGAATGTGATTCTGCTGGACGGCAAGATCAGGCAGGGCGACAGCATCGTGGTCGCCAAGCGCGACGATGTGATAGTCACCAAGGTCAAGGTCCTGCTCCTGCCCAAACCGCTGGATGAGATGCGGGACCCCAGGGACAAGTTCGTCAGGGTGGAGGAGGTCTCCGCGGCGGCCGGCGTAAAGATAGCCTCCAGCGACCTAGATGGGGTCTTGGCCGGAAGCCCCGTGTACGTGGCAACGGCCGAGCGGGACGCGGCCGAGCTGAAGCGTGTGATCGAGTCCGAGGTGAAGAGCGTGATAATAAGCACCGACACGACCGGCATCGTTGTCAAGTGCGACACTCTGGGCTCGCTCGAGGCGATAACCGAGATGCTGAGGAAGAACAACCTGCTAGTCAGGATAGCCGACATCGGACCGGTGACCAGGCGGGACGTAGTGGAGGCATCGGCCGTGAAGGAGAAGGATCGCTACCTCGGAGTTGTGCTGGCCTTCAATGTCAAGGTGCTGCAGGATGCTGAGGAAGAGTCAACGGCACGGTCTGTCACGATCTTCAAGGACCAGGTGATCTACGACCTGGTGCGAAGCTACACGGACTGGGCCGCGCGCGAGAAAGAGCGTGAGGACAGCACCATGTTTGCATCGCTGATAACGCCGTGCAAGTTCGTCTTCCTGAAGGGCTTTGTCTTCAGGCGGAACAACCCGGCAATATTTGGCGTGGAGATAAAGGTAGGCAGGCTGAGACAGAAGAGCGAGGTCATGAACAAGGAGGGCAGGGTGATAGGAACGGTGCACCAGATCCAGGACAAGGGCAAGACGCTGGAGGAGGCGAGGAAGGATATGCAGGTTGCTGTCTCGATGGACGAGCCGACGGTCGGGAGGCAGGTGGACGAGGGCGATCTGCTTTACACAATCCCGCCGAGCCGGCACGTCAAGCTCCTGCTTGAGAGGTTCGCAGATAAACTTGCCGAGGACGAGCAGAAGGTCCTCGACGAGATAGTGAGTATAAAGCGAAAGATCGACCCTGCCTACGGGTACCTGTAGCTCAGGGCAGGCTAGATGTGCTTCTTTATCATGCTCTCCAGGCCGCCCTCGCCGACAGCGCCTATCGCCCTGTCGATGGGCTTTCCGCTCCTGAAGACGATGAAGGTCGGTATGGCATAGACATCGAAGCGTGCGACCACGCTCTGGTTGTTGTCAACGTTCAGCCTTGCAAAGACGACCTTATCGGAGTACTTCTTCGCGAGCTTGTCGAATATTGGGAGCATGAACTGGCAGGGCCCGCACCAGGAGGCCCAGAAATCAACGAGTACGGGCTTGTCGACGGCTATGACATCCTCAAAGTTATTCTCCCTGAGCTCCGTGAGCTGGTCGTTGCCCTTCCGCTGCATATCCTGCATCCTCTTCTGCATAA
>CAYJSN010000015.1:38227-43521 GCA_964373125.1 uncultured Nitrosopumilales archaeon
TCTTCTCCAGCTCGGGATCGCTCATGGATATGTATTCTTGCCATAATTATATAACATTTTGTTCAAAGATCCAAAAGGTATCGAACCCTGAAGACCGAGTCGCTCTTCTCGATCTTCATCATGTGGTAAGTGACGCCCTTTATCTCGACCTTGTACCTGTGCTTCTCCAGGTCTAGGGGCTCGCCCCTAGCCATTGCCTCGAGCCTGTACCCGTCATCAATCTTGGATATGGAGACCGTGAACTGTGATAAAGCTCTGGCCTCGACCAGGAGCTTCAGCATCACCTCCTCGAGCCAGTTGTAGAGCAGGCTCTCGAGGTCGTGCCCCTCCGCTGATATCTTGTGTTCTTCTCTCGGTTCGACGCGCTTCACGTCGACCATCGTGTCCACCAGGGCCACTGCCGCGAGCTCGAATGCCTGCTCGAGGGAGTCGCCCTGAACCTCGACGTAGGCGTCGGTCATGTGCTCCAAGAAGCGATAGCTCATGCCAGCTGATGGGCAGATAGTTCTATTAAGCGTAACCTTCTGCGGCGTTCTATTCAATTATTGGCGATAATAGATGATTATTCCTTAACGACGCCGGGACGCGCACGCGCTTGCGCCGAGTATAGGGGGGTCTTCAAATACTCTGCAGGATTCACAGCTCGTCACTGAGATGTTTGATAAACTTGTGCTTTGCCAGCTAACTGCGTTGAGGAATTGCATGCGCCGTCGATCTAAATTATATAACACTGCTAGGCTAGGGTGCAGGTTCGATGATCACGATAGACTGCTCCGAGATCAAGGAGCTGATGGTCGAGCTGGCTGCGCATATTTCACAGCAAACCTCGACCTTGGGACTGATAAAGAGCCAGAGCGTTGTCCTCGATCCCCTGACCGGTGAAGACCCCGGCATAGATGATGTCGTTGCAGGTGTGAAGTCGTTCCTCGCGCTAAGGGAACTCTCGAGCGATTTCACCGTGAAGGCTGAGGACAAGAATGTAAGGATAATATCGGTATCGGGCAAGAAGGTCAAGGCGATCAAAACCGATTTGGGAATGCTGGGAATGCTGGAATGCCCGCACTGCGGCAAGATAACGCTCTACGAGGAAGAGATGAACGTACACATCAAAGCACATTATGTAGGATTCTAGTTACCTGACGGTCAGCACAGCCCTTGCTTCAACCTTGCCGTGTTTCAGGTCCGCCAGAACCTCATTAGCACGGTCGAGCGGAAAGTCCTTGCATATTACTTGAATGCGCCCATCCGATGCCAGCTTCAGGACATCGAGCATGTCCTTCCTAGAGCCTATGACGCTTCCCTTGATCACCTTCTCGTCGACGAACATGAAATCGTCGCTTATCGCGCCGAAGACTCCCATGACTATCGTGCCGCCCTTCTTCACGCTCCTCACAGCCTGCCTCACCGCCTCATCCGACGGGGCGAATACCAGCGCCGAGTCCGCATAACCTATTCGCTTCATCGATTCTGCGACATCCTCTTCCGTCGATGATATTATCCTGTCCGCGCCGAGCTTTGATGCGAGGTCAAGGTGGAGCTTGCTCCTGGTGACCGCGATGGTCTCGGCGCCGAAGAGCTTCGCTATCTGGAGCGCGATGTGCCCTACTCCCCCTACACCGAAGACTGCAAGCCGCTTTCCGGGTGCAGGTTCGGCTCTCTTCACCGCGCGGTAGGCCGTGACGCCGGGACAGAAGAGCGGCGCAGCAGTTGTATCATCCAGTCCGTCGGGAAGCCTGTAGGCAAAATCAGCAGGAATCTTGATGTACTCTGCGTAGCCGCCGTCCTCCGTGTCGCCGGTTATCTGCCTCCGGTCGCAGAGATGTTCCGAGCCGGTGAGGCAGTACTCGCACATTCTGCAGGCGTTGTAGAGCGGCTGTATCCCCACCCTGGTCCCCTTGGAGAAGAAATTCTTATCGACATCTTCCCCGACCGATTCTACCACGCCGACGATCTCGTGTCCGGGTATGATCGGCAGCTTCGGCGGTATGCCGTACTTCAGCCAGTCGCCCTCGATCAGGTGCAGGTTGGACCTGCAGACGCCGCATGCCCTGATCCTGACCAGAAGATCGTTCCTGCCTGCTGGGGGCGTTGGGACTTCGCTCATCTTCAGCGGCCTAGTCTCTATCGGCGCGGTCTTGTCTAGAAGCATCGCCTTCAATGCAGTGTGACGATAACCCTGCGGATATTTTAATGTAAATCTTTTAATGCACAACCGTTCAACTGCTGGTGTAATGAAATTCGAGCTCCCGCGCGGCATGCGAGATTTAGAGCCTGAAGAGTACAGCATGATCGAGTTCACCCGGCAGAAGTTCTACGAGGTGTGCAACCTCTTCGGCTTCAAGACGATGGAGCCATCGCCCGTAGAGATGCTCTCGACGCTCGAGGCTAAGAGCGGGCCGTCGATAGGCAAGGAGATCTACAGCTTCAGGGACAAGGCCGATAGAGAAATAGCACTGCGGTTCGATCTGACGGTCGGCCTGACCAGGTATGTCGTGGCAAGGCGCGATCTGAAGCTTCCAATCAAGCTTGCGTCGTTCGGAAGCATGTGGAGGTACGACGAGCCGCAGATGGGCAGGTACCGCTGGTTCCACCAGTGGGATGTTGAGATCTACGATTCATTCAACCTCGAGTCCGATGCCGAGGTCATCGAATTCACCAAAAAATACCTAGACGCGATCGGGCTCAGGGACACGACGATCGAGGTCAACGACCGGGAGCTTCTGGAGGACTTTGTAAGGAACAAACTCGGGGTTGCTGAAAACGACACCGTCATGGAGATGCTCAGGGCGGTGGACAAGGTCTCGAAGAAGGGAGAGAAGGCCGTGATCGACGAATACTCGGAAAAAAGCATCGACGCGAAGAAGCTCCGGGAGCTGATTGCGTTATCGACCGTGAAAGGAGGCGTGGACGAGATAGCCGGCGATGAGCGCGTAAGAGGTCTGAAGAAGATGGAAAGGTTAACCAGCCTGATGGACTCGCTGAGGTCGAGGAATGTGAGCAACGCCAGAATAAACATGGGAGTCGTGCGCGGTCTCGACTATTATTCGGGCGTGGTCTTCGAGGTCTACGACAGGTCGGTGGATGTCGGTGCGCTCGTGGGCGGAGGAAGGTACGACACCCTCACTGCCGCGTTCGGAAGGTCGGAGATCGGGGCAACCGGAGCCGCAGCTGGCATAGAGCGCATCATCCACGTGCTCTCCAAACACGGAGTTACCGCTCAAACGACGCAGGAGGTTCCGCAGCTCGCCTTCACCACGTACGCCAGTGAGAACCTCAAATCGAAGGCGCTGGAACTTGCTGCAACGATGAGGAACGGTGGAGTGCCAACAGAGTTCGACATAGCCGGGCGGCCGCTCAAGAAGCAGCTAGAGGAAGCTTCACGAAAAGGATGTGCCGTGGCGATCATACTCGCACCAGAGGAAGTTTTAAAAAATGAGGCTATCGTCAGAGACATGGTAAGTGGTACGGAGATCAGAATCAAAATCGACGAGATCGCTAAGAACCCGTGGGTAGTGTTCAAGAAACCTGCCTGAACGGAATCAAATCTTGAAGGCCCGGCTCGCCATTATCAGTTCCGGTCCCGTCGTCAGCGAGCCCACCACCACAGACTTGGAGTTGGCGACCAGCCCGGCCGCAACAAAGGGAACGCCGCCGTTGACCGTGGCCGGCTCCACGTCCACGCCCAGCATATCATGGATTGTGGATATCTCCTCGTCGCTGGTCTTCGGGTGCACGGCTGCGCCCACGTTCGTGCAGACAATCATTGCGCCCACCTGGTGGTAGGAGGCAACGCCCATCGAGCGCACCTCCACACCTAGGGCGTCACCGATCTGCCGCTGAGTCTCCTTCGAGAACATCGGGGAGACGATCGCTGCCCTGTCGTTGGCGGCTATGAGGTTGCCCAGAGCCGTGAGCCTCGTATCCAGCATTGTCACGTTCATGCCGGTCGATCTCCTGAGGTGCTCCACCTCCTCGTCCTCGGCGATCCTGGGCACGACCATGCCGTTGTTGTTCATCGCCATCAGGGGGCCGAGGAGGCGGGTCTGTGCTATTGATATGCTAATGTGGTTCACGCCCAAAAAGCCCTCCAGTTTGGCCGTCTTTGAGCCCGCGAAGCCCTTCGGGAGGAGGAGGAGTTTGTCGTTCGTCTTCAGAAATATGCCTATGTTGGGGCTTCGGTAGACGTCGTACTTGTAAATACCCATGAACTGGCGTAGCTGAATCCTAAAAGCATATGAACGTATTGACGGCAAAAACCCAAGTTTGCAACGAAAAGACCGCAGCCCAGCCGCCGGGTCGGCGGAACCAAGCTGATCTCTCCTTATAAGGATACCAGCTTGGATCGGCGGCGGTCGGCACCCCGCAAGGACATGACGGCGTTATTTCCAAAAATTCCATATCGTTTATATAATATGAAATTCAAAAAGGAAAAGGGAAAGACGATGCCAATCGATCTGGACTTTCCAAAGAATCACCAAGCTATAGGAAAACACGAACACGCAGACGGAGAGCACTTCCACTTTGTGTGGGGACCGGGAAAGATGGCAGAAGCGGCAGAGAACGAGGAAGTCAAGAAGGCGTACGCCGAGCACGGAGAGGAGATCGTGCCGCTGGGCGTCCACGGTACGATGGTCGCTGTCGACTTTGACTCGTGCGTGGCTGACGGTGCATGCATCGAGGCGTGCCCGGTTCAGGTATTCGAGTGGTACAGAACTGCCGTGGATGTGCCGGGAAAGGACCTCCTGACTACAAAGAGCCCCGGCACCGGCGAGACCGTGAAGGATCACAGGAAGGACTACACCGACAAGGCCGACCCGATAAGAGAGCACGACTGCATATGGTGCATGGCATGTGTATCAGTGTGTCCGCCCCAAGCAATCAAGGTTGATCAGGCAAACCTCGAGTTCCACGAGAAGGCACTGGGTACGTACAACCCCGAACTGGCTAAGAGCGCGGCACCGCCTCCACACGGACACCACTAGGCAGCACTAAAATTTTTTCAGATATCAACGATCCTAGTCATTTTTTTAACATCAAGAATAACCACGCGCTTCGGAAGGTTCAGCGTGAACATCTTCTCGTCCGGCGGGTTGAATTTCAGGACATGCACCAAGGTGCTTGCTCCCCTGGTCCGCAGGTTGCGCCTCATCCTGGACGAGAGGCCACGCTTCTCCATAACTATCTCCGGCTCGAAGAGCACGTCAAAGGTGTAAATATATGTGCCTCCCCACAGGTTGAAGGAGTACTCGACCTTGTAGTACGGTATCGATAGCCTGGGAAGGTTCAGGTTGCTG
>CAYJSN010000016.1:0-11304 GCA_964373125.1 uncultured Nitrosopumilales archaeon
CCGCTTACAAATGAGAGGGCTTCGATGAGTTTTGGATTCATCTCTATCGATTCATATTTACTCCTTCTTAAATGGGGTAAATTTGATGAGTTTTTATATTACTCATATTTACTATAACTACGTGACGCATAGGTTCGAGAGTGCCAACTTAGCATCGTTTATCCATATGCTCGAAGAGAACAAACTACTTACGTTTGACGTTGTTGGCGACACTGAAGAGCATTTTGAAAATAGACTGAAGCTCCAGAAGTATGTGTACCTAGCAAGATTCTTTGACCTAGATATGGGGTACCAGTACAGCATGTATCTATATGGGCCTTATTCTCCAAGACTTGCAGAAGCTTACTATAATTTGGGTACAAACCGAGCAAAATATGAATCGATGGCTAATGCGCTCCCTAAGGAATTTAATTATGCCAGATTCATCGATCTTGTACGGGGAAAAGATTCTAGATGGCTAGAAATCGCTGCAACGCTCTTGAGTCTCCGTAGATCCTTTACAGACAGAAGATGCCTTCTGGAAAGAGCGGTGAACATGAAAGGAAGATTCCCACGCAGTTTAATAAAATCCGTTATGGCGGAGCTAGAAAGCACGGCTCTCTTAACATTCTAAATTGAATCAGTTATTTCCAATTTTGTGGTTCGACGACCTGATGACACAAGTTTACTTGAGAAGCTGTCGATACCGAACGAGTCAAGTACCGTAGGCTCCGTGGTTAGTAAGCAGTGTGCTTTACCGTCACACAATACATGCGATATAATCAAAGCGTCACAAAGATCTATCTGATTTTCTACAGATTTAAGCTCGACAGCCAATTCATAAATCTCTTCATTAATTGGAGGAATTCTGGTCGTAGGATCAGTTAAATTCTGTATCGAGTCCACTAGCTTCTGCACATTATTACTCACTTCGTCGCGTTCAGACCTAGAAATAACTTTGGAGAAGGCTTCTCCAACAACTATTTGTGGAATTATGACTTCATAACCGTGGCTTTCCACTCTCCTAAGCGTGCTACGGGCATCTTGAGCGGGAAGAGATTTCTCAAGTATTGCCTTGAGTAGGAGTGATGTGTCCAAATAGATACGATTTCCCATTTAATGATCCATAGAAGGAGTACTATATCACTTTTAGAGATCCACGTGTGTTCCCAATTCTATTTCTAAATACTTTTTAGTGGGAAAGAAGGGCGATCATCTGCTTGAGGAAGAGCAGGGTCGAGCGCACAACCAAGGAAACCTCGGTCAGGGTAGAGGTGAACATAGACGGCAGCGGTAAGACAGCAATCACCACGACGATTCCTTTCCTGGATCACTTGGTGAGCTCGATAGCCAAGCATGGCATGCTGGACCTGAAGATATCGGCAAAGTCAAAGGACAGGATAGTGCACCACATAGCCGAGGATGTTGCAATAACACTTGCAAGCGCCATCGACAAAGCTCTAGGAAAAAGGGAGAGGATAGCCCGCTTCGGCCACGCGATCGTGCCGATGGACGAGGCTTTAGCTTTCGCAGCTGTCGATCTTGTGAAACGAGAATACTTCAATGTCGACCTGAAGCTGGAGAGGCTGAACATAGAGGGCATGTCCAGGGAGGACCTCGAGCACTTCTTCCGGTCTTTCGCTCAGAACATCAACGCCTGCACGCACGTCGTTGTACAATACGGCAAGAACGACCACCACAAGGTGGAGGCGGCAGCCAAGGCTCTCGCGATCGCCCTCAGGGACGCGGCCAGCATGGACAGGCGCGCAAGGGGCGTTCCGAGCACAAAGGGGAAGATGTAAGGGTTGACAGCGCCGCGCATTGCAATCTTTGATTATGGCTCAGGGAACCTCTTCAGCCTCAAGGCCGCGCTGGAGCGCCACGGCGCCAAGGCCGAGATAATAACTAGGCTCGACCTGGAGGGTTTTGACGGATTGGTTTTGCCAGGCGTGGGCAACTTCGACCCAGCTATAAGGAGCATACGCGACCAGAGCAGGGATCTTGAGAACGTAATAGATTCAGGCAAGCCCGTCCTCGGGATCTGCCTCGGGATGGAGATGCTCTTCAACCGGAGCGAGGAGGGCAGGCTGCGCGGGCTCCGCATACTCGACGGCGATGTGGTGATGCTACCAAGAAAGATGAAGATCCCCCACATGGGCTGGAACACCCTGAAGAAGATCAGGAACAGCAGGTTACTGCGCGGGCTCAAAGACAACGAATGGGTATACTTCGTGCACTCATACCGCGCGAGGCCGAAGACGAAGAAGATCGTGACGGCAAACTCTGAATATGGTTCGGAGTTCCCGGCAGTGATCGAGCGCGGCAACCTCTTCGGCACGCAGTTCCACCCCGAGAAATCGAGCAGGGCAGGCTCCGTCATCCTGAAGAACTTCATCGATGTGTGTGGAAGATGAAGATAATCCCTGCGGTGGACCTCCTTGGCGGGAAGGTGGTCAGGCTCGTCAAGGGAGACCCCAACAATATGACGGTCTACAGCGACGACCCCGTAAGGACAGCCAAGGCGTGGGAAAGAGAAGGAGCAGATGCGCTCCATGTCGTCGATCTTGACGCAACCCTCGCCCGCGGCAGCAATACCGATTTGCTGGAGAGGATAGCCGGCGGGGTCAGCATCCCGGTCCAGGCTGCGGGCGGCATAAGGACGCCCGACCTTGCCAAGAGGATCCTGGAAAGGACAGAAAGGATCGTGGTCGGGACGCTTGCCTACAGGAACCCGGAGGCCGTGGCCGGGCTGGTGGGGGAGTTCGGGAGCGAGCGGATCGTGGTGGCGATCGACCAGATGGGCGGCAATGTTATGATCGGGGGCTGGCAGCGCTCAACGGGGCTCGCCCTCATGGATGCCATAGCCAAGTTCACAGGCATCGGCGTGAGGTACTTCCTTCTCACTAGCATCGAGAGGGACGGGACGCTGATGGGCCCGGACGTCGATACCCTGGCTAGGGCGTGCGGCAGCACCGATGCAAGGATAATGGCCAGCGGCGGGGTCTCCAGAAACGAGGACGTCCTGAAGGTGAAGCAGGCCGGCGCGTATGCCGTCATACTGGGCAAGGCGCTCTACGACGGCAAGGTCAGCATCAGGGCCGCCAAGGAGCTGAGCAGGTAGCATGGCCGTAGCGAAGCGAATCATCCCGTGTTTGGATGTGGACAACGGTCGAGTTGTGAAAGGAAGACACTTCCTCGACATCCGGGATGCCGGTGATCCGGTGCTGCTGGCGGAGCGGTACAGCAAGGAGGGCGCCGACGAGCTCGTCTTTCTGGACATAACTGCGTCAGAGCAAGGAAGAGAGATTATGAAGAATGTCGTCAGGAACGTCGCAAAAGTTATCGATATTCCATTTACCGTGGGCGGCGGGATAAGAAGCCTCGAAGATGCTAGACAGGTACTGCTGAGCGGGGCCGACAAGGTATCGGTCAACACGGCCGCCGTGAAGGATCCGTCGCTGATCACCAAACTGATGCGAATCTTCGGGAAGCAATGCATCGTTGTTGCGATAGACGCCAAGCGAACCTTCACCAGCACAAAGAGAAAGAACCTTCTCAGGACCGGCGGCAGGAAGTTCTGGTACGAGGTCTACGTCTACGGCGGAAAGAAGCCCACAGGCATCGACGCGATCGGGTGGGTCAGGGAGGCCGCGCGGCGGGGCGCCGGCGAGATTCTCCTCACAAGCATAGATATGGACGGCACAGAAATGGGCTACGACATCGTCCTCACAAAGGCGGTGAGCAGCGCGGTCAGGATACCGCTGATAGCGTCCGGCGGGTGCGGCATGCCGAAGCACATGCTCGATGTTTTCAGGCGCGGCGGGGCCGACGCAGCCCTCGCAGCATCGATCTTCCACTACGAGAAGTACCCGGTCCCGAAGGTGAAGCAGTACCTGCGAAGGAACGGGATCAGGGTCAGGATCTAGCCGTCCTGACAATATGGTATATATTCCAAGGCGGGTGATCTAGGCAGGTATGGACAAGGTTCTGGAAGAGATCGACTTTGCGAAGTCCGGAGGACTGATACCGGTCATCGTGCAGGACGAGAAGACCAAGGACGTCCTGATGCTCGCATACGCCAACAGGGAGGCGCTGGAGCACACCGTAAAGTCCGGTCGGGCGTGGTTCTGGAGCAGGGAGCGGAAGAAGCTCTGGATGAAGGGCGAGGAGTCGGGCAACTTCCAGGCTGTGAAGAAGGTTATAGTTGACTGCGATTCTGATGCAATCGTCTACCTTGTCGAGCCGGCGGGTCCGGCGTGCCACACCGGGGCGAGGACCTGCTTTCACAACGAGCTGAAACCATCGGCCGACTGAACCTGATGACCATATTCCTTGCGCATGTTTAGAGACCCGCGCTTGGCCGGGCAGCCGGAGCACTGCCATGTAAAAATTGGCGCAGAATCAGTCCCTCGTTATATTTTATAACAAAGGTTGGGATAGACGGTCAAATCTCCCAATCTTTTCGGCAATCTACGGTATTAATTATTATTGTATCAAATACACCAATAAGTTAAGTGTTGCTAAACTTTATCTTAGCGAGCTTTATGTAATATCCGGAGTAGGTGGATTGCTGTTATGGGCATTGTCAAGTCCCTAAAGTGCCGGGAGTGCGGCAGGGAGTACGAGCCCAAGCTGAAGTACGTCTGCGAGGAGTGTTTCGGCCCGCTGGATGTGTTGTACCCGAGCGTGAAGGTCATCCGGGAGACCTTTGCCCCGAGGGAGAAGACCTACTGGCGCTACTTCGAGCTCCTGCCGATCGCCGACAAGGCTAATATCGTCAGTCTGAACGCCGGCTTCACGCCACTCCAGAGGGCGGAGAGGCTCGGCGATACCATCGGGCTCAGGAACATCTACATCAAGAACGACAGCGTCAACCCGACCTTTTCGTTCAAGGACAGGCCCGCCGGTGTTGCGGTATCCAAGGCAAAGGAGCTGGGGCTGGCTGCGGTCGGCTGCGCGTCCACGGGCAACCTTGCCAGCGCCACGGCCGCGCATGCAGCCAAGGCAAACCTTCCCTGCTACATATTCGCGCCCAGCGATATTGAACCTCCAAAGATATTGCAGGCGCTTGCCTACGGCGCTGAGTTCATCGGCATCGAGGGGACCTACGACGACGCGAACCGGCTCGCCACCCAGATCGCCGACAGCAGGGGCATAGGCATAGTGAACGTCAACATGCGCCCATACTATGTGGAGGGCTCGAAGACCCTAGCCTTCGAGGTCGCAGAACAATTATCCTGGAACGTCCCTGATCATTTGATCATACCGACCGCGAGCGGGGCCATGCTGAACTCGATCTGCAAGGGCCTCGAGGAGATGCAGGAGCTCGGCCTCACCGGGGATGTCTCTCATGCGCATATCACGGCCGCCCAGGGCAGGGGCTGCGCCCCCATCGTGGACGCCTTCCGGCGGAAGAGCGACGAGATAATCCCGGTGGAGCGCCCGGAGACGATAGCAAAGAGCCTTGCCATAGGCGACCCAGGCGACGGGCGCTACGCGCTGAAGCGGCTCAGGCAGTTCAACGGCTTTGCGGAGGACCCCGGCGACCAGGAGATAGTCGATGCGATAATCCTCCTAGCGAAGACTGAGGGCATCTTTACCGAGCCGGCAGGCGGCGTCGCGGTCGCGGCGCTGAAGCGCCTGGCCGAGGACGGCAAGATAGATAAGAGCGAAACCGTGATCTGCTATGTCACCGGCAACGGCCTGAAGGCAACCGAGGCTATAATCGACGCGATCCCGAAGCCCAAGATCGTAAAGCCAGACATTGCCTTGGCGTTGCAGGCGATGAGGTGATACTTTGGCAAAGGTAGAGTTCGTGGTCCCTTCGGTATTGAACAGGGGACAGGGAGAGACAAAGGTCGGCGTGGATGCGGGGACGCTCAGCGATGCCGTATCCGCCCTGATCTCGAAGCTTGGCGATGACTTTGCCAACCGCATACTCGATTCGAGCGGCAAGCCCAAGTCCCTGATCAACATCTACGTGAACGGCAAGAACATGCGCTTCACGGGCGGGATGACCACGTCGCTCAAGGAGGGTGATCAGATCGTGATCCTCCCCGCGGTGGCCGGCGGCTCGGACTTTACCAGGGAGGAGCTGGAACGGTATTCCAGGCAGATAATGCTCGAGGGTATAGGCTACGAAGGGCAGCTCAAGCTGAGAGGCGCGAAGATATGCGTGGTGGGCGTTGGCGGCCTCGGGTCGCCCATAGTGACCCAGCTCACTGCTATGGGAGTGGGGCACCTCAGGATAGTCGACAGGGATGTTGTGGAGCTCTCCAACCTGCACAGGCAGATCCTCTACAACGATGCCGACATCGGGCAGGTGAAGGTGGAGGCGGCCGCCCGCAAGCTCGGGGCCATGAACCCGGGCGTGGAGATCGAGCCGATGCCCGTCTCTGTGAATGAATACACCGCGCCGAAGATAGTTGAGGGCTGCGATGTCGTGATAGACGGGCTGGACAGCGTCATGGCGAGGTACGCGCTGAACGACGCGTGTTTGGACGCGAAGATACCCTATGTCTACGGCGGCGCGATCGGCCTCCTCGGCTCGGCGTGCACGATAATCCCCGGCCAGACCGCGTGCCTGCGCTGCATCTTCCCGGGCCTGGCGGACGACGATATGCCCACCTGCAGCACCGAGGGCATCCACCCGTCAGTGCTATCTGTCGTGGCCGGCGCAGAGGTTTCAGAGGCCGTGAAGATAATCGTGGGACACAAGCCCAAGCTTGCTAACAAATTGCTCTACTTCGATCTGGCGGACCTGACCTTCGACCTGATCGATGTCATGAAGAACGATAATTGCACATCCTGCGGCACTGGCGCCGCACGCGCACGGCATCTGGCACCGGAGGGCAGGCTGCTGGTGGAGGAGCTCTGCGGGAGGGAGATGGGCAAGCGCACCTTCACGATCACGCCTGCACGGGTCCTCGACCTCGATGTCGGCGGAATAGGCAGGAGGGCCGAGAGCAAGGGCTACAAGGTTCAGAGCAACGGCACGATGGGCGTGACCCTCACGCGGGAGAAGATATCGGTGAGCCTCCTCAAGAGCGGGACCGGCGTGGTGGTCGGCGCCAAGAGCGAGGACGATGCGAAGAAGATATACGGCTCCTTCGTTGCGGTCAAGTGACCGGAGTTATCAAAGGGGTTATATACGCAGCGGGAACTTTTTCAGGTATGAATTCTAGGGCGCTCGTCGTAGGATCGATAGCCGTGGGCATCGCCATAGGCTACATCGCCGGCTTCCTGACATACTACAGCGAGCTGAGCAAAGTTACGGGCGTGAACGTGGCCGCCGTGGAGGACGAGCTGGATCAACTGAAGCAGGACTTGGAGAAGACCAGTGTGAGGCTCTCGCTGGCAAGCGAGGACAACGAGAAGCTGCGAACGGATCTAGCGCAGGCCCGTGCAAACAGCGAGGCGCTGCAGAAGCACGTCGATGCGCTGCAGAGCGCCTTCAACGAGCCGTCCGGGTCGCTGACAAAGATCGGTCGAGGCATCATGCTACTCCAGAAAATATCTGAGCCCCAGCCCTTCGAGGAGCTCGCAGGCTGGCGGGTGGCCGTCCTGGACAATAGCGCAGCGCTGGATCCAAAACTGGTCCCAACCATGCTGAAGCTCGTGGATTCCTGGTCCGATGTGGTCGAGTTTGAAGAGCAGGAGCCCGAGCCCGAGACTCCGGAATGGATCGCATGGAACGACGAGTGGCAGCAGAAGGCCCTGGTTTATGTCACGGCGAACAACGAGGCAGCGAAGGCTGTAACCGACCTGCTGGTCAGCGAGATACAGGCTCTCGAGGCTTCTCTCCGGCCCTAGTTCTCAGCGCATCCACCGCCATCTCAAAGTATCCCAGCCTTGACATTGCGATCACTGCTGCCGTTATGGCCATTGGAACGGCTACCGCGGCTCCGAGGTTTGCGGTGAAGGCTGCTATGGACACCATCAGGACGGCCAGCGCGACCGGCACTGAGGCTGCGAAGGTGAACCCCTTTGCGTTGCTTATCGCGGAGGACGCTATGAAGAGGGAGAGGGCGTACAGCGGCATCGCGGCCAGGTAGCTGTGCTGGCCCTCGTCTACCATGGAGAAGGCAACCACCGGGACGGTCGCAATGGATATACCCGCCGCCAGGGCCAGCATCCCCCTGCCGGGTCTTGCGCCCGCCGCTATGCAGAGTCCCTCCGCCGCCAGCACGGAGAGGACATAGCCCAGCAGGATCGACTCCGCCTGGCCGCCGTACCTGACCGGCAGGAGGAGGAGCTGGCCCGAGTCCGCATACAGCAGGACGTAGAGCTGGAGGACCGCGATGATCGTCAGTATCGACGCGTACTTGCTCCGTACGGCCGGGAACATGAAGGAGATGAACCAGACGATCTTCCGCTGCTGTGGTATGATGTCTGTTGGCTTGGCCCGTGCCAGCCGCTGCCGACCGCTCTCAGAGAGCAGGTAGCGCTTCTGCTGGTCCTGGGTTATGTATTCGGCCAGCTTGGACAGGTGGTGGTAGAGGGAGCCGGTGCTCATCCCGGTCTCCTGCTTGAGCTCCTTTATGGTTATGGGGCCCCTCTTGACGATCAGATCCAGAAGCCTCTCTCTGGGGCTCTCCTCTCTGCTCACGGTCAAGGCAGGAAGCTTTCGCTCTGCTTCCACTTAAAACTATGTCTGCCAGGCTCCCGATGGGCCGGTTCGTGAAGCTTGAAACACTTAAATCAATACCAGCGGCAGACTATCGATATGAACGAGGACTCGATCCTCACCTACGTGAACGGCGTGATAACCGGCGCCGGCGCCCTGGTCGCAATAATGTCGCTAATCTTCATGCAGCTTCTTGGCAAGTACGAGGGGGTTCTGGGGTTTACCACCGCGGAGCTGCGGGCAGGCATCATACTGGGTGCCCTCGTCTCTGCGGCGGCCCTTGGCTACGAGTTCTACAGGAAGAAGCAAGGCAAAACCGGTGCAAGGATCAGCGAAGAGCGCGGCGCTCAGGTAGGGACTGCGGGCGATAGCCCGAGCTGATCCATGGCAGGTGGGCAGGGCTGGACAAAACATACCTCATACTGATTCCCCTCGTGGTGGGGGTGGCATTCCTCCTCTTCCCGTTCGTGCTCTACGCCGGCAAGACGATAATGGTCGTCACCTCCGACAGCATGCTCCCCACGCTCAAGCCCTACGACATGATCGTCGTCGAGCGCACAGGCATAGAGCAGGTCAGGGAGGGGGACATAATCGCGTTCGACTCGCATATAGACGGCATAGGCATAGTGGCGCACCGGGCGTTCGAGGTCTTTAATGACGCGGGGCAGGTAGGTATATCAACAAAGGGCGATAACGTCGAGGAGCCAGACGGCTGGACCGTTCACAGGGAAGATTTCATAGGCAAGGTGGTGGCCATCCAGCCCAAGATTGGCTTCCTGCTGTCCGACCCGATGCGATTCGGTCTGGTTGCCGTGATCGTCATAACTGCCGTGTCGCTGCTGTACGAGGTCAGGGCGAAGCCGAAGACCGTCTAGCACGCATTGATTATAAGATGGTAGGAATCCTCGATCCTGCGTATGGGCGAGAAGCGGGCCTGCTCCCTCTGCGGAAGGGAGCTGGCATTTACCTATAGCCTGCAGAAGTACGGCGTGGAGGGGCCCGTCTGCGGCTCCTGCTACGACAAGAAGCTAAAAGAGGTCTACAGGATAAACCGGTAGGTTACGGCGTTACGGTATGGGATATCTAGGTTCTAGGACACGATTGAGCCATTCTTGGTTCGTACCGTGTTGAGCCTAGCCAGCGCTACGCCGCCCCCTAAAGCAGCCAGTAGGACTGCCAGGTGGTACGGGAACTCGGGCGCAACGAGGTAGGACCCGTCCCCGAACCTCTCGTCGTAGATGAACATGACGCCGGTAACAGTGTCGGGAAGCGTGAAGAGTACCTCCCCTCGTACCTCCCCGCCCGGCTCCAGCACGCCATTCTTCAAGGGATTGTTCAGGCGCTTGAGGTTCTGCAGGTCGGGTGGATACAGGTATCCGTCCTGGTCCTTGACAAAGGAGTAGACCACGCTGTAGTCGATAGTGGCATTGCTCAGATTCTTTACCGATATATCTATCAGGTAGAATGGCGGCGACGCTGTCAGCAGCTCGTTGTGTACGGTGAGCTCGGTTCTGCCGTCTGAAAGAACCCTGCCCCTGTTCGATGCCAGCGTCCAGTCGCTCGCCGGAGGCGGGTCTGGCGGGCTCTTGCTCTTGGTCAGGTCGACCGTGAGCCTTGTGCCGCTGGCCTGCTCCCAGGCCAGCATCGAGGGGGTGACATCGCTCGGGATTCCGAAGACCAGGGTTCCCCTGAGTATATCGTTGGAGGGGATGCGTATGGGCATCACCGTGCTGAGCAGCGGGGAGTGCTGGTACTCCTTCCCGTCGGAACCGACCAGCTTGACGAAGAAGGTGTTGAAGGTCCTTGCCCCGGGCCCGGTGTTCTTAAGGATGATCTCCAGATCAACCCGGGCATTCTTTCCCTCGGTGTACTTCTTCAGATCCAGCACGTACATCTGCGTCGTTTCGTCTCCCACGACCTCCATCATCGAGCCGGAGCTCGGGAATGCGAAAGATGCGGGGATTGCGGGCAGGATCAGCAGGATCGCCGCCGCGGCTGTAACCTTCAGCATATACGCAGCAGCACCTGTTCTTGGCTTAATTTTTACCGATTGTGGCGGAAAACGGCGCTATATCTCTAGCGATTTCGCGAGGGCCGGAAAACCCTAAAAGTCACGGGGTCAGCACATTCATACACGAATGATAATTATTTTCACAGATGGACGTTTTGTTCATAATTCTTATATACTCATCCTGCCTGCCATAGCCTAATACGGTGCATAAGATTGGATACAAAATATGTTAAGAAACAAGTTAGTGCCCTAACTATATCTCTAATACTTGTAGCAAGCACATTCACAGCATTCGGTGCTT
Organism: uncultured Nitrosopumilales archaeon; assembly: GCA_964373125.1. GTDB lineage: Archaea > Thermoproteota > Nitrososphaeria > Nitrososphaerales > UBA213 > CAYJSN01. The sequence goes on from CAYJSN010000016.1 coordinate 10,918, forward strand.
TCCCGCTATTCACGGCACAGGACGCAAGTGCGCAGGGGCTCCAGCTAAGAGTCTCTGCCGCACAGAACAGTGCCTTCGCGAACCACTTCTTCGGTTCGCAGATTGTGCAGATAATAATTGATGACCCTGGCGCTACTGACGTTGATGATTCGACCGTGGGTCTCCAGGTCAAGGGTTTCACTGTACCGAGGGTCCACCTAAGGGATGGTCTCTGGTACTCGTTCATAGCCGAGTCGAATGCGTTCGGCTTCCTGATGGACCTGCTGACTGACGGTGTGAAGGACACTAGGATAGGTGTCGAATTCAGCGACGCTAGCTCGGACATCGATGACGGCGGCACAGTTTCAATTGGAACCACCACATACACGATAGACACTAGCGTGGCTG
>CAYJSN010000016.1:11404-40073 GCA_964373125.1 uncultured Nitrosopumilales archaeon
TAGTCGGCATCAGGGCGGGCAGCGCTAGCGTTAACCTGATCTTCGACGACTTCGTTGACTCGATCAAGTCGGGTGTTGACAGGACAACCGATTACCCGGTCTTTGCCGAGGTGATCGTGAACTTCACCGACTTTATGTGGAACATGAACCCGGTCGAGGAGGATGTTGTAACATTCGTAATCGACCAGAGCACCGGAACTCCGGACAGGATAGTATACCAACCGATGAGGAACTTCCCTGACAGGAACCAGACTGACGGTGTCCCTGACAGTACTCCAATAGCGAACGCGAACTTCCAGGACGTGTTCGTTGACATCGACTTTGACGGCAGGCAGGTGCTGGAGCTGGACGCGCCAGAAGGGATGAACTCGATAAAGTTCACCTACTTCTTCGATGCCAGCGATGGAGCTGTAGAGAGCTTCGTGGCCACCCCCACCTTCGTCGCTGACGATGCGAGAACCATAACTGACATCGATAATGCAGGTACTGACATGGCGGCTGATGACGACCCAGCTGTAAGGATGATCGAGAGCGACCCGAACACCTCGTACTTTGAGGCGATAGACGAGGCGAACGGCAGCAGGTCCAACATATTCACGGCTGCCAACGACAAGGTAGCCTCGTGGGACTACTTCGACATCATCGCCAGCGTACCAATGACCTCGCACGACGGATTCACATCTGTCGATGCCGAGATCTACGACTCGGCAGATAGGGCAATCCTCACGATAACCGACCCTGACCAGAACCTTAGGTCAAGGGTATCGGAGACGAAGGATGCTAGGTCTGGCAAGAACTTCATCAAGATCGGCGACCCGATACCCATCATCAACACCAGGGAACTCTCTTCCGGTATCTTCGATACCAACCTGAGCAATGTGAAGAGGATATACGAGGCGGCATTCATAGTGGCCGGAGCAGATGACGGAACTGAAATTCCAGGTATCGGCACGAACGGTATAGTCGTGCGAGCCGATGTAGATCACACCGGCCAAGGTGGCTTCCAGACAATCGATGACGAGACCGGAGCCGGCACTGAAGCGTTTGTAGCGCACGAAGACGACATAGATCTTCTTAACCTCAACACGCTCACCAACGGCACTGGTGGCGTTGGCGGCAACGACCGTGCTGCCATCATCCTCACTGCTACCGGACTGAACGATACAGACATAGACGGAGATGGTGATTTCGATGACCTCGCAAGCGGTCTAGTAATCGACACTAGACTAAGCCTTGACGATATCAATGATGTGGCCGTAAATAAGACGATGACGGTAAAGAAACTATTAGAGCAGGTGAACTTGGACGGTGCGGAGGACGGAGCAAGTGATGCTGATGCGTCCTACCAGTCCGAGAACTGGCTAGTAGAGAACGCAAGGATAAAGCAGACCTCAGATGGCAAGGTAATAGGAAGACCCGGTACAACCGCCCTCGCAGCACTCGCCAACTCCACTTCAGTGCAGGTGGAGATTCCAAAGTACAACCTGATACAACTGGACGTCTCACAGGTGGGCTTCACGCTAACACCGAGTGACTTCGTGGTCCAGATCGAGGTTGTCAGGAACGCGTGCAGGGCCAGCGACGACGGCGACACCGCCTTCGCTGTAGACGGCACAAAGACTAGGGTTTCATCGGCAGGCGACTGTGTTGTCGCAAGACAGGTAGTCGACTTTACACCGTTTGTCGAGATTGGAACCGCAACCAATGACGATACCGATGGCGACAAGGCCACTGGTGACATGTTCTCAACCGCGGCCTTCGGCCGCCTTGACGGCGCGTTCTCAGCAACATCTGGGTCAGCCGTTGATGAAGATGAGACCGGTTACAGCAGAGAAGCGACCACCAAGAAGTCCGCCATAGGCGCGTTCCGTGTGTTCGACCTTGATGACGCTGCTGAAGTAGCCGCTGGCGCTCCAAGTGATAGCGCCACATTCCTGCGCTTCGAGATAATCTTCATAGGCGACAGAGACCCATCGACGGGCGATGCCCAGACAGACGAACCGCAGGAGACACTGAAGAGACAGACCCAGGTACTGGCACTGGACATCCTTGGACTGAGCATACTCTTCGACCCGTCACCGACACTACAAGAAGGTAGCCCAGGTGACGTAAAGATGGATGCCGACGGGACATTCTCCAACATGATCTACAGGACTGAGGTCGACGAGGCGTCATCCGACTCGGCGATCTTCACAGCTTCTGCAGACTTCATGACGGCGACCCAGTTCGACACCATCGCAGACGTACTTGGCTTCATAGTGCCCTCAGGCGACCCGGTGAAGATGTGGCTGCCCAACAGATTCATACCGCCCAACAGACTTGCATTCACATACGTCGACGAGGACATAGTGAACTTCTTCAGGAGCGTATCTGCGACATTCATCTATGAGACGAGGGACGGCAAGATCGAGTGGGACAAGAGCTCCTACTCCTTCGGCCAGGACGCCTTCATCACACTCACAGATGAGGACCTCAACAGGAGACCAGACGCGACTGAGAGGTACAGCCTGCCAATAGACGGCTTTGTGTACTTCGAGATCGACGACCGGCCTGTGACAAGGTTGACCGTTGACAAGGACGGCAACCCATCAGGGTTCACGGTAGACGCAACACTGTTGGAGACCGGTTCAGATACCGGCACATTTGTTGCCCAGATCACAATGGGCAACAAGGTTACCAGCGTTCCGGCTGGCGGCGGTACGGCGGCCACAACCAACACCCAGCAGGCTGACTTTGAAGTGAACTATGTCGACATCAGGGACGTTTCATCGATAACATTCGCAACCTTCTCCGACATCGCGAACATCAGGACGACCCTGGGCGATGTTGTCCTTGACAGGGCAGCATACCCGCCAGGCGCGCTGATGTTTGTCGAGATCCACGACAACGACTACAACATAGACGTTGACATCAGGGAGACCATAGACCTCAGGAAGATCGTAATCACAGGCGCAATCTCAAGCACTACCACCACGGGCAGCGGATGGAGAATTGGCACTACTGCGGTCACGGAAGGAACTGTATTCGACGGAACTACAGGATCTGCAGATCTTACGGCAAGAACCTCATGCGATACACTGTTCGAGTTCGTTACCAGCACATGCAGCAATGCGGCTCCGATACTGGAAGTGACCATCTTCAGGAGCACTTCTGACGGCGGAGGAAAGCTGGCCACACTGCTTCCAGCTGGTTTCCTCGGTCTGCCGAAAAACGCCACGACCGGCAAGAGCGTGCCTGAGGGCCTGAGCTCCACCTCAGCTGGTGTAGCCAGATTCGGTGTCGGCGTGGAGACAGCAGAAACCGGTACTCCTGACCGCAACGTTCTGCCTATGGTCAGCAGGGCTGGCGCAGCGATAACGAAGGCAGAAGAGACCGGACCAAACACTGGTATCTTTGAGTTCGAGGTGAGGCTGCCGGGTCCTGCAGAGGACACCGACAACTTCCCGTTCGACCTGCCTGATGTCCTAACAGCTGGAACCGTCGATACGCCGACCATCAAGGCCAACCAGCCTATCCAGGTAACCTACACCGATAACGCTGACGAGTCTGGTGAGGCGGAGGATGAGGAGGAGCTCGCAACGATCCTCTTCAACACGGCCAGGCTGAGGACAGACAAGACAGAGTACGGACTCGGAGAATCAGTGCGCGTCATAGTGGAAGAGCCAGACTTTAACTTCAACAGCAGGGTAATCGACGAGGTTGACGACACAATACTCGACCTAATCACAGACAAGGTCGATACAGAGGCCGACGAAACAAGCCTCCAGCAGGCTCTGAGCGACAAGAAAGTAAGCACAGACCTTCCGAAGCTCAGGGAGACTGACTTCAACACAGGAGTCTTCTCCTATGTCATAGAGGATCTTCCGAAGACACTCATCGACAGGGGCGAGGATGGCGAGCTGATATACACTGACAAGAGCCCGTCAGGTGGCGGTGCTTCGATCAGGATCGAGTACGAGTTCCTAGTGGTAGAGATACTGCCGGAGATCATATTCGACAAGGAGGAGTACACGCCGTTCGACGAGTTCACCGTCAGCATCATATCGCCGGACTCGAACCTGAACCCAGACAGGATCGACACTATAACCGTGCTGATATCGAGCTCGTCCAGCACACTGGGCAGGGTGGAGCTCCCAGAGACCGGACCCAACACAGGCATATTCGAGGAAGACTTTGACCTGACGCCGAACACAACAACATTCGCTGGACGCGACCTCCTGGCAATCAGAGAGGATGGTGTCACAGTGGAGTTCAGGATCGACGAGGACACAGTAGCAACCAAGTCGGTATTCGTCAACTACCATGTTGGCCAGATAATGTTCGACAAGGACGCATTCCAGATCAACGAGCGCGGAGTACTCAGAGCGATTGACCCAGACGCCAACCAGAACCCCGACACCATAGACACGCTAGAAGTCAGGTTCTGGTCTACCACAGACCGCGGTGGTCTGAAGGTCGTCCTGAGAGAGACCGGCGACAGAACAGGCATATTCGAGGAAATAATATCGTTCACACCAGATGAGGAAAGCACTGGTACAAGATTGAGAGTTACAGAAGCCGATACCATAACCGCGAAGTTACAGGACGACACACTGCCAGCACCAGCGGCATTGGCCTCGGACAAGATCAAGACTGTCGAGATCGAGGAACTGTTCGCAAGCGCACTGATTGGCGCGTTGATACCGCCATTGCAGCGCGCGGTAGCCTCCGAACCCGACCTAGTGGACCAGAGCGGCCAGGCAGTTAGCGAGGTCTCGGTGGGCTCGCAGGTGCTGATACAGAGCGAGATAACCAACTCTCAGACAAAGAAGCAGCCATTCGCATACATAGTGAAGATAAACGATGAGAACGGCGCGACGATATCCTTGTCGTGGGTAACTGGCGAGCTGCCTGCAAAGGACAGTCTCACGGCGGCCCAGTCATGGATACCCGACGTCGCAGGCGACTACACAGTAGAGATATTCGTTTGGGAGAGTGTAGAGAAACCAGTAGCGTTGTCACCCGTAAGGTCGACAACGGTGTCCGTGTCGTAGGATGCACAACCCCCCCCTTCTTTTTGTTTTTTCGATACTCCTAATCTCAATTATAATCTTCACGTCATCGCCCGCAGTCCATTCCCAGGCAGCACTGGAGTTTGATGTCAACAAGAAGGTCTTCGCCCCGGGCAACTCGCTGGCCGTCTTTGGCAAGGGACTGCCCAACGACGCCCTGACGGTCGAGATCTTCAACCCCGAGGGAAGGCGCGTGCTCGTATCCCAGATTGATCTGGGCCCCGAGGGCAGTTTCTCCAAGATAATATTCGTCTGGCCCTCCGTGGATACCCAGAAGTTTCCCCCTGGCACATACTCGCTCGTAATGGTATCAAGCACGAATCCAGACGTAAGGGCCACCGAGGCGCTGGTCTTCCAGTCCACGCCGGTCTTTACGCCCAGCGCGGGGCGCGAGCTCGAGGTAGATATCTCTGCCCCGGCCGTTGTGGGCCTGGACGAAGAAGCACCAGTGGTCATCCAGGTGACCATGGAGGGTGTGCCCGTGGGCGGCGATCCCAGGGAAACGCTGAAGGACTCCTTCATACGTTTTCCCGACACAACGATCGTTCCCGTGAACAACTTCACCGTGATCGATGACGGCGTATACATGGTAACCTTCAGGAGCAGCGACCTGGGCCTCCACACTCTGCACCTGAAGGCCATACAGGGCGGGCTCGTTGCCACCGCGGTCGCGGGCGTGCAAGTTCGGGAAGGGCCGGTGCTGTCCCTGGGGAGCGAGGTATCAAGACTCAACACAAACCTGGAGAGCCTGAGGGTGGAGACGGTGGGAGAGACCAAGGAGATAAGCCAGGCGGTGGCCGAGATAGGCTCGGCCTCGGGCCAGGTCACCTCGCTCCTGCTGCCCATCATGGGCATGATCGCCATTATAGTGGCGCTGCAGGCCACGATCCTGGCCAGGCGCAAGTGAGTCGTGCCGCTGCCGCAACCCGCTGCCGCCTCACGGTATTCCTCAAAAGTTACGAGAAATTGCTCAATGCCGTGCTAAAAGTGCAAATTTTTGATTCCGGGGGCCTTTTGGGCACCGTGGAGGGCGAGGAACCGCTTCACGGCATTAAACCAAGTTTACACCTTTGTATGCAAAAAATAGCCTAATACTTTAAGTTCATTCCTCAGGATTCTGAACCAATGAGACAGGCATATCTAGGCTCGGTTCTAGCAGTTATTCTCATTCTGAGCGCCGTAAGCACGGCGTACGCGGCAGAACCCGGAGCGAAGGTATTCGCGAAGGAGAAGCAGGGCACGATACTGCTGCTCATCAAGAACGGAACGGGCCAGAACATATACGGCATAAAGCTCAAAGTGAGCAATGGCGAGATAAACTCAGTCCAGACTCCAGCAGGCTGGACCGCAGATGCGCGCACACCCGACACCACAATCATATCGCTCTCGACAAAAGCATCCCCGATAAGACCCGGTGGACAGTCTGTCATCCTACTCAAGGCGAGCGAGGCAAACACGATACTTTCATGGTCGCTCATGAATCAAGCCGGAGCCCTGATCGGAGCAGCCGATTCAAAGACGGTAGTGCGGCAGACAGTTCAGTACAACCAAGTCGCAGAACCGGAGGCACTGCCGGAGCTCAGGTCCATGACTGTGGCTACCGACAAGGTCGTCTATAGCCCCAACGATAAGATGATAATATCCGGCAAGTTGAAGCCCAAGGCAGACCTCACCATAACCATCTACACGCCGGCCGGAGAAAAGATAAAGATCACCGACGAAACCGACGCCTACGGCACCTTCAAGATCCTGCACATTCTGCGTGATGCGGGGAGCGGAACGTACCATCTCAAGGTAAGACAGTCCGAGGCATCAGTCGAGACGGTATTCAGGGTGCTTTAGGCTCCACTTTTTTGTAAATTCAAAAGATAAGAATAAAAGTAGAACTGAAGGGAGGTACTCGTGCTCGGCCTGGTTTTAGATCATCGCAAGATGATAAGCGCGTCGTTACTGATAATCGTGCTTCTGGGCGGGCAGTCGCTGGCCGGCCAGGTCTCGGCCCTCTACGAGTACGACGAGCTTAGCAGCAACCCGCTGGTCCAGGGCATACCGGTCCGCCTCGAATCCGGCCTGCTTAACTTCGAGAACCTGGTGTACAGCCCCGGCACGGTCAGGGTGATGGTATCTGGCAAGGGCGATCCGAGCAGTATCGCAGACGATGTGCACGTATCGTACCACCTGAAGACGCGTGATGGCTTCATCGCATTCGGCGCCACCACCGAGGACAAGCTTCCCCGCCTGGCAGCACAGGGTCTCACGGTAAGCAGGGACCCGATGCTCGAGTTCGATGAGGTCAGGGACGCGTCCAGGTTTGGCGAGATACTCGGCTCCGACAAGGTGCACAAGGAGACCGGCCTGACCGGCAAGGGCATAAACGTGGCGGTCGTGGACACGGGCGTGGACTTTGCTAACAAGGATCTCAAGAGCGCACTCGCCAGGGACTCCAAGGGCAGGCCGATAATGCTCGACACGGACGGACAAGGGATCGTGCTTACAAGAACCAAGTTCGTGGCCAAACTGACGCCGCAGGGCCACCTCCTGAACAGCACGGCCCCGAAGGACGACAAGGACGAATTTGTATCCAACGTATACATGAAGAAGGACGGGATATTCCTCAACCTGAACAAGGGCGCCAATGGAACCAAGTTCGAGGTCTACAACTCTATCTATCCCCTGCTCTCACCGCTCGTGCTGAACGCCACCGCGAACAAGGACTGGAAGATAGGCAGGAGCAACACCGACTACATCAGGTCAATGAGCGGCGAGTACCACATGGGCTTCGTGATGCAGATCCAGTTCCACCTCGGCAGGGCGGGCCTGATCATAATTCCCGTGCTGGTGGTCGACAGCAAGGAGGTGGGAGTCTACGACACCGTAATCGCTGACATGTCCTCGTCTTGGGCAGATTTTAAAAAGTTCGAGCTGCGGACGGGGAGCGCGGATGCGGAATTTGACTTCGACTTTACTGACGAGACGCAGATCCGCCTGGGCGAAGGGAAAGAGTCTCTCATATTTGACGATAAGGACGATGGCACCGTGGACCTGTCCGCAGGCATGGTCGGGGCCCACGTCCTAGACGTGTGGGGGGCAACACGGAATGACAGCAAGGCGCTTATCGACGATTACCTGGGCGCTGTGAACGGGACTCTGCTGCAGCCACTGGACACGGGCGGCACCTACTTCGGCGTCATGTTCGATTTCCTTGGGCACGGCACCGGAAGCGCGGCCAGCGTGGCGTCGAGGGGCGATGACGTGTACCGCGTCTACCAGAACGAAACCGAGTTCAAGCTGAGGGGCGTGGCAACTAGCGCGAAGATAATCCCGATCAAGTCACTCTGGTACGGCGACGTGGTGTACGGCTGGTTCTGGGCAGCAGGGTTCGAGCAGGGAGCAGACGGGAACTGGACGTACACGGGCGAACACAGGGCAGATATCATGAACAACAGCTGGGGAGTATCCAACATCCCCGTGCTCGACTACGGTCCCGGGTACGACCTGCTCAGCATCCTCATGAGCCTGCTCACGGTTCCCGGTTCCTTGGACCCGGAGTTTCCTGGGGTGCTGATGGTGGCCAGCGCAGGAAATACCGGCTTCGGTTACGGCACGCTCGGCTCGCCGGGCTCGTCGCCCTTCGGGCTCACGGTGGGCGCCACCACCAACAACGTCTTCGTCGGCTCCGGGTTCACAAAGAAGGAGCCGAGGTTTGGCAACAGCACCGTATTTTACGATGATGTGGCCGAGTTCTCGAGCAGGGGCCCGAACCTGTTCGGCGAGGTGAAGCCCGATGTGATGAGCACGGGCGCCTACGGGTTCGTTCCGCAGCCGCCCAACGTAAAACACGCGCCAAACGCGACGGGAGCCTTCGGGCTGTTTGGCGGCACGAGCATGGCATCGCCGCTGGCAGCCGGAGGAGCTGCCGTTGTAATGCAGGGGTTGAAGCAGCAAAAGCTCGAGTCGGATCCTTTCTGGGTCAAGACCGTCCTGATGTCAACCGCGGTCGACTTGGGCAGCGATCCGTTAACCCAGGGGGCCGGCAAGGTCTACATCGCAAATGCCGTTGACTACATCGAGGAAAAGAATGGCAGCTTTATCGTCTACACCGAAGATACATATCCGAATATCGCCGGGCTCTTCAACGAGACCATGCAGAGCTACGACATAACAGGCTTCGGGAACTACACCCTCGCCTTCCCCGAGAGGACGCTCCCATCCAGCAAGTGGTTTGCCGGGTTCGTGAACAGAGGCGACTCGGCCGAGACGAGGTTCACGGTTCTGAATCCTTCAAACGCCACGCTTGATGTCAAGGTCGAACCCACTATGCTTGAGCTGATCAAGCAGCAGAGCTTCAACGGCACCACCGAGATGAGGCTGAAGGACCCGTTCCTGAACGACACAGAGAGCGGCTTCATTCCGAACTACATCAAGCTGAACGAGATATTCGAGATACCCGAGGACACGGAGATGATGACGATCAAGGCATACTTCCCGTTCGAGTCATTTCTGAACACCACGGAAAGCGTGTACGCCAACTCGCTGAACATCGCCTCGCTCTACTTCTACGACTGGAACGATGCAGACGGCGACGACAAGGTATCGTACAATGAGACCAGCCTGGTGAACAGGGGCGGCGCCTGGGGCACGATCCAGCACCTCACGGTGCGCGATCCCCTCCACAGGCTGAGCAACACCCCGCTGCTCGGGGTATATCCCGTGCCGACCGTCTTCTCCTACTGGAGCGGCAACACCAACCAGAACACCACGTCGATGAACTACACGCTCGTGGCAAGCTTCTATAAGAAGAGCGGGTGGGACATGGTCACGGTAGGCAACGATATGCTCCAGGCGTCGCCCCACGGAAAGGGAGTCTTCAACGCCAGGATCGAAGTGCCCGAAGACGCGATGCCCGGCATCTATCAGGGGTTCATAACGCTGAAGAGCAGCTCGCAAGTGTCTAACGTGCCCGTCTCCTTCGTGGTGCCCATGACAATCACGGCGAAGGACACCCCGATCGTGATCGCCGGAGAACCCAGCAGCGATCTTCTCTACGATAACGCCGGGATCTCCGGCGCCTTCGATATGCTCTCAAGGTACAACGCCGGCCAGTGGAGGTACTACTACCTGAATGTGACGGACCCCACTGTGAATGCCATGAGCCTGAAGGTATCGTGGCGGAACAACTGGACCAGCACTAATGCGATGGTGGCCAATCCCGATGGCAGGATAATAGCATCGTCCGTCCCGGCCGGGGTCTTCAAGGTATTCCTGGGCTGGGCCAGCAACGACTGGCTGGGCTCGACCAGGTTCAGCGAGGGCGGCGGCTTCTACCCGTCGGCAAACTCCGGGAACAACTCCACCGTGCTCTACGTCCCGATAAATTCGACCGGCATATACGCGATAATGCTCCACAATACGCTCTTCCACGGCCTGGACCTCACCGAGCCGATAGTGATCGAGGCGAAGCTCACCACACTACTGCCGGACACAAAGCCGCCGGAGATCTCGGTCGAGTTCCCCGAGTATGCCAGGGGCGTGGCGATGGTGCCGGTCCTGATCGATGACGAGAACATCGAAGACGCGAGCTTCTCTGTTGACGGGTCAGCGCCCATTAGCCTGAAGGAGAACGCTACCATGGTTATCGATACGACGTCGCTCACAGAGGGCTTCCACCACATAATAATAAGCGCCACCGACACCGTGGGGCACAGGGTATTCAAGAACGTAATATTCACGGCGGACAACACGGAGCCCCAGCTGACGGTGAGGAGCCCCGCAGATGGCATAGTGGTGGCGGATCAGTTTGATGTCAGCCTTGAGGTCTCCGACTCGAGCCTCAGAAGCTTCAGCGTCACGCTTCCGAACGGAACCGTGGTTGAGAACGCGAGAAACTTCACCGTGGACACCTCCTCGGTTCAGGACGGCGAGTACCCCCTGCTCATAAGGGCCGAGGACGGACCCGGCAATGTTGCCGAGGTCAGCAGGACGATCAGGATCGATAACGCCGTCCCGCAGATCGAGATACTCAACCCACGCGACGGCACAACCGTGTCGGGCAAGCTTGATGTCAAGTACAGCGTGAGCGACGCAAACCTGAAGGACGTGGTCCTCACAGTGGGCGAAAAGTCGATCGATATCAACAACACCGGTTCATACGCGCTCGACACAACGACGCTCTTCGACGGAGAGTACAACCTTGAGCTCACGGCCTCGGACATGGCCGGCAACACCAACTCGAAGGCCGTGGGCATAGTCGCGGTGAACTACGGGCCCACGCTCTTGACCGCACAGCTGCTGGGCATAGCCATAGGCGTAGCAATAGGAGCAGGTGCGACTGTAGCGATACTTGTGCCGACTCTACGGAGAAGACGCGCGCAGCGGCAAGAAGGTTTATAAATTAAATTCGTAAACGTGAGTACGATCGTTCATGTCTCAGCAGCCTTCTGAAAAAGGAGGTCGGCTCTCGAGACGTGATTTTCTGAAGCTTTTAGCTGCTGCTGGTACAGTTCTCTCCTTCACACCGTTCATCGACTGGGGCAAGTTCATGCCCAACCCGGCCGGGGCAAACCTGCAGCGAGCAAAGGTAATGCTCCCTGACGGCACCCAGGCAAGCGCGAAGACATTCCCCGTCAACCACTCCGAGGTGATAGCATACCCCGAAACAGGCGACAGGGTTCTCGACGCGGAGCCCTTCAGGAGGTGGCAGTTCATCAGGCTGCCGCCCGAGTGGGGCGGCGATAAGAATGATGCTTCTGCCTTCAGGGCCTACAGCATGGTCTGCCTGCACCTGTGGTGCCTGTGGAAGTACTGGCCCGATGAGAAGAAAAAGAGGGGAGAGTGCCCCTGCCACGGCAGCATGTACGACGCCAGAACCGGGAAGGCGACAGCAGGTCCGGCAGCGCTCCAGTCCCCGCCGTCGAATGTGCTGCCCAGGCTTGATCTGGAGGTCGATTCCGATGACCATTTATGGATCCTTCCGCCCGTATGGAGTCCAAGGGCTAACGGAGTTGTTGGGTTCGGACGTTTCGCAAAGGGACTCAATGCGTAGTATGAGGGAGCGAGCATGAGCGAACCCACGATGAAACACGAACATGGGCTTGTCAGGTTCTTCAAGTGGCTGTGGGCCGGGCTCGAGCGAACAATGTTCCTCGGCCTGAAGTTCACCTTCCCGTCAAGGTTCGTCAGCCCGCTGGGCTTCCTGGGCATGCTGACCTTCATTACCTTCATAATCCTGGGCATAACCGGCGCACTCCTGATGTTTTACTACGAACCGATCCTAGACAGGGCGTGGGACAGCGTCGCGAGGATCAACGACGTCATTCCCTACGGCTTTCACCTGAGAAATCTGCACTACCACGCATCGAACGCGATGGTCTTCCTGGCGCTGGCGCACATGTACTACCAGTACTTCAGCGGCAGGTACAAGATCAGGAACGAGGTCCTCTGGGTGACCGGCGTCTTACTGGGGACAGTAACAATCCTGGAGGCCTTCACCGGCTACGACATCCTCTATAATGAGAGGGCCGAGCTCGCAATCAGCATAGCGGCCTCGCTGACGAACTCCCAGCCCATCATAGGCCCCGATATGAGGGAAGCCATATTCGGCTCGGGCTTTGCCGACTTTGTGCTCAGGTTCTATGCTCTGCACGTATTCATACTGCCGATAGTGATGCTCGGGCTGATGGCCGTGCACTTCCCGAGGTTCCTGGTCTTCGACGTGCCGATGGTCATGGCCATATCCGGGGCGATATTCGTAACCGGGGGCGTCTTCCCGGTCGAGCTGGGGACGAAGTTCGATCCTGCGAGTCCGCCTGGCGTCACCGTGCCGGAGTGGTACCTGACCGGGATCTACGCATTCCTTAGGACGCAGTACGACAAGTTCGTAACCGGCGTGCTGTGGCCGGGGCTCTTCATCGCAGCGCTGGCCATGATCCCGTTCATGGACAGGTACAAGAAGCTCTCCTGGAAGGACAGGCCGCTCATATCGGCCATAGGCATAACCAGTTTGGCGCAGGTCATCGTCACCACCTACTGGGGATTCTACATCGACCCGGACCGGGCCAAAGCGCTGACGGAACGACTGGTCATTGATCCCGTGCTGCTGTACACGATAATGATACTGCTGGTGCCGCTCTCCTTCGGCTTCACCTACATGATGATAAAGCTTGCGAAGCACGCGGAGGAGGTCAACAAGCGGGAGGCAGCAAGGAGGAAGGAGGCAGGGGAGAAGGGCAGGCCGATAACACTTCCGGCCAACTGGTCCTGGGCGCTCATCGCTGTGCTGCTCGTCTTCCAGGTCTACCTCAACGTATCTGCATACTATGCTGCGACCCAGGGATTCAGAAACGTGGAGCTCTTCATCGTGGGACTGATACTCGTAACGTTTGCGGGCATATTCCATATCTACAGGTATGCGATGCAGCAGGCAAAGATAGCAAAGCCCGAGGCAAAGCCGCCAGCGCCAAAGGAAGGAGCGCCCAGAGTCGTGGTGCGCCCCAGGCCAGCCGCAGCCGTAGAGGGACCGGCGCCGCAGGTAAGGGTCGTGAACCCCGCTGCCGTGAGAACGCAGCCCCCGCCTCAGAACCCGCCGGCCGGAGGGGTGGATTCCCAGAGGGCCGCAGATTCGCAGCGGCATGACAAAGAGTCCGGCCAGACCATCAGTTAGGCAGCCTACTAGATAACGCCCTGACCAGTGCCTGCCGATGCGTCCGTCGTGGATTCCGAGCCCATATCGATGCAGGGCAGGATCCGCGCATCCGTCACGCCCCTGATCACCTGGATCCTGCGCATCACCAGCTCGTAGATGTTCTTGAAATCGGCTCCCTCGACCACAGCATAGACATCGCAGTGGGCCGAGACGGCATAGGCCTCCCTGACGCCCTCGATCTGCCTGATAAACTCGGCGGAAGCGATAACATCCCTGCCCGCCTCTATGTCTATCTCTACATACGCACGCATGCCAGACTGGAAGCGATAAGCACCATGTGGAATAAAAGCTTACAGATGACGGATTTTGGGCCGCATAACTAAGCTTTATAAAGGTAAAATTTGAGAACCGATCCGATGGCCACCGCACAGCAGCACAGCGCCTTCAGCGTAGGGGTCATTGCTTTTGTGATCGCGGTCGGCGTGAGCATCGGATACTTCCAGTTCAGCTATCTTCCGTACATCAACCAGAAGCCTGCTGTGCCGGAGGAGGTACTCAACCCGGCCCAGATAACACAGATAACGATCAGCCCCGGCTCGGCAAGCCCGGAGCAGGAAGATAACTACATGCCGAAACTCGTCCAGATCGAGCTCGCTGTGAACAACAAGGTGGTTTGGACCAACGAGGATGGCGTGGGCCACACCGTCACCACCGACAACGATGCCAAGGATCGCTACAGCGGGCGCTTCGACTCGCTCGAGACTATTGGACTTGTACAGCCAGGGACAACCTTCGAGTTCCTCTTCACGCAGGAGGGCGAGTTCCCCTACCACTGCGAGCCGCACCCCTGGATGACAGGTATGGTCAAGGTTCTCAAGCAAAAGTTCTAGAGGCGCGCGGCCATCTCACATTATAAGAAAGGCTCTCATCAGACGAACGAGATTCCTGCCAGATGAGATATTGGCAACGAATCTTTATTATATGTGTGGAGCCTAAATCCCTGCGTGAAACTGTTATTCCCAGCTCTGTCGTTCGCAGCGGTCCTGCTACTTAGCAGTGCCGTTCCCTACAACGCAAACGCGGCTGTACTTACGTCACTGAGCATGAGTAAACCGCTTGGCACGGATTTTCCGGTGAGCGAAGGAACCACCATAGTCTTCACAGGCAAGCTCATCAGGGCAGATAACCTGCAGGGTATTCCGGATGCCGGGGTCAAGATAGTCAAGCAGGTCTCCTTTGGGCAGGAACGGCTCCTCGCAACGGGGCAGACCACCGCAGAGGGAACATTCTCCATCCCGTGGGTGGTGGACATAGAGCGTCTTATCGAGCAGGCCGGAGGGTCTTACGGTACGCAGACCAGCCAGGGCAGGGAGAACAGGTTCCAGGTGGTCGTGGTCGCCAGGTACGCGGGAGATGATACCCACGCAAAGGCAGTGAGCAACGCGCAATCGTTCGAGGTTATGCTCAACGCACTGGCGGTAAAGGTCGCCGCGCAGCCCTTGTATCTTGCAAATGAAAGCGCGACGCTCAAGGTAACCATAGTCGATGCGAACGGCAACCCGCTCGACCCCGACGAGATGACGGTGCTCTTCGATAACAAGCCGGTCACGCTTACGAAGCAGTCAGCCGGTACCTACACCTACTCCATTGCCTCTCTTAGCGCTGGCGCGCACCAGTTCAGTGTGCGCGTAAGCAAGGTGGGCTACACGACCGATGACGAGATGCTAACAATCGAGGCAGCGAAGCGGAAGACTGTGCTTCAGATAACCACGGACAAGTCGTCCTACGAGGCGGGCGAGACGGTCACTATACTCGCATCGATCGTGGAGATGGGCACGAACAATGCCGTGGTGAGCAAGTCTGTTGATATTGCCGTGACCTCGCCAGTACTTACCGTGCAGAGTCTTGCCCTGACAGGCGGAAAGGCATCGTTCACGCTCAAGAAGCTCGACCCTGCCGGTTCATGGCTGGTGTCTGCAAATTTTGCGGGCGACGAGTCTTATCTGGGCAGCAGGACAACAACTACATTCGAGGTAACAAGGCCGGCCCCGGGCAAGACCCCGGTCACCCCGAAGCCGGTGGCACCGGTCGTCCTCTCGCAACCGGCGGTGCTTGACCAGATTGGCAACCAGCTGGACAGCGTGAGCATAGGGCAGCAGGTAATGCTGCAGACGAAGGTTACAAGCAACATCAAGGAGAAGTCCGATATAGTGTACATATCCCAGGTCAAGGACGCTGAAGGGATCACGGTGGCGTTGTCGTGGGTAACCGCGGCGCTCTCGCCGGGCCAAGCATTCGATCTGGCCGTCTCTTGGACGCCCGAGACCGTTGGTGATTACACGGTGGAGGTCTTCGTCTGGAAGAGCATAAAGGACCCGCAGCCTCTTTCGCTGGAGCCCAAGACGCTGACGGTAACTGTGACCTAGCACCAGTATCCGGCAGGTACATCCGCACTTTTGTCAAAGTTGATTTTTACATTCGATAATTGTCATCTAAGTATATAAGAACCCAGAGTTGACTGGTTCCCATGATTAATCAGTATGTCTGGGTAGGAATTGCGGTAGGTGTATTTGCAGTGGGAATAGGAATAGGATACGCGGTCTTTGCAAATACATACAACCCCTCTACTATGATGCAGAACCCACAGGCGATGAATAATTGGATGAATTCCATGACGCAGAACCCTCAACTAATGAACCAATGGATGGCTCAGAATCCGCAAATGATGGGACCGATGATGTCAAACTGGATGCAGGATCCGCAATTGCAGCAACAGATGTTTAATAACATGATGCAGAATCAGCAGTTCATGCGGCAGTGGATGAACAATCCGCAGTTCCAGCAGAACTGGATGTATCCCCACATGATGCAGAACTGGGGAATGGGCCCAGCTATGATGGGTGGTCCTATGTGGCCTCAAGGTGCAGGAACACTATCGCCTGTTAAGACCAACCAGATCATGATACCACTAGATGCCTGACATCCAAAGAATGTAGAACACTTCAAGCCCCTGTATATCGAAGTGGAATCTGGAACTGCAGTAACATGGACTAACGGGGATAAGATAGTTCATACAGTAGTAGATGTGAACAACGCATTTGACTCTAAACTGATTCAGCCTAACGAAAGCTGGTCGTACACCTTTGATACAAAGGGGTCATATGATTACTACTGCACGCTGCATCCGTGGATGAAGGGTACCATAAAAGTGAACTAAACCTGCATGAAAGGCTTTAGTAAGTTGCACATCTAGCTTCCAAAGATGAGCTACAGCTCTGCCAGAGTCTCGTTCCTCTCCAAGTATCTTCCCTTGTGGCTGGGCATCGGCACGGCGGCAGGATACCTCGGCTCGCCCGTCCTTTCTCCATATACGCACCTGGCCCCGCTGACGCTCTCGGTGATGATGTTTGCCGTAGGCCTCACCACACCGCTGCGGGATTTCCGAACGAATCTGCGGACGGTGGTTCCCGGAACACTGGTTCAGTGGTCGATGCCGCTGGTGGGCTACGCTGTCGGGGTCGCGCTCCGGCTGCCCGCCGAGGTCACGCTGGGCATGGTGGTGCTCGGCGCGGTCTCGAATGCCATATCGGCCAACGTCTTCGTGAAGCTGGCCGGTGGGCGGACCGCCCTCTCCTCGATGATATCGGTAACCTCGACCTTTGCGTCGCTCCTGACGGTGCCGCTCTTCGCCTATCTGCTCTTCAGCCGCGGGATCCCGCTCGATCCCTACTCGATAATCTTCAGCCTACTGGTCTACGTGGTGGCGCCGCTGGTGGCGGGGCTCTGCCTTGGCCGCGTGGGGAGCTGGCTCAGGGAGGAGTCCTGGACGGACATAGCCTCGCTCGCGCTGGTCGCGCTGATCATCTTCTCATCGTCCCAGCTCCTAGTGGAACCGCTCCTGATCACGGTGACGGCTGCAACAATACTGATGAACTTGGGTGGATACGGGATAGGCTACGCCGCATCGAGGACGCTCGGCATGGACCTGAGCACGGGAGTCTTCGTCACTGGCCTGCGAAACTTCGGGATATCGATCGCGATACTGATCGCGCTAGGCCTGCCTGCTTCCACGCTCTCCGCGCCTATAATATTCGGGATCGTGCAATCGATCACCGCCTCGGTACTGGTGAGAAGGATTTCGTTTCACCGCTAGGTTATTCCCATGGCAGGACCAGGCCGGAGGCATCCCTCGCGAAGGCCAGGTTGTTCAGCGTGACCTGGAACGCGAGTCCCTTGTAGTGCACCATCACCTCCAGGTCGTCCAGCGCGTCCGATGTCTCGCCGTCAATCAGTCTCCTGATCACGACGTGTATGGACTCGTGGGAGACCAACCCCTCGATGTGGGGCTCGATCCCCGTGAACCCGGACCGCCCCAGATTCTCATCTTTTTCGGAGTTGATGATCAGCATAGTCTCCTCCTCGTACGTAAAGTACGGGGGCGAGCCGTCAACTGCGCACGCCACAACAAAGTCATTTATGCACATTGTTGCACCTGCCCGCCGCGGAGCGCATCACTACTAGACCGCAACCAGCAATCCCGTCAGGTACATTATCAGTATCCCGACCACGAAGCCGGCTATGGTGTGTGATGTCGTTATCCTGCCGGCGTTCTCCTTCCTCGTCCAGTTGAATATAGCGTACACTACCTGGAAGATGGCGCCCGCACCCATCGAGAGGAAGACTATCGACGCCACGGGCATGTAGGTGAAGCCCCCGATCCATGTTCCAGCTATGGTCGGGGCCCCGGCGATCAGGCCCATGGCCAAGAGGTGCATTATCCTCGGCCTGAGCTTGGCTATAGGTGCGATTATCGCAAGTCCCTCGGTGGTGTTGTGTATGGTGAACCCGACCACCAGGAACTTGGAGAGCGCGATTGCGCCCAGCGCGACCGCGGCGCCGATGGCAAGCCCCTCGCCCAAGTTGTGGAGGCCGATTCCGACGGCGATCATGTAGGAGAGCGGGAGCCCGTAGAGCTGGACCTGCTGCTGGCGCTGCTCCGCGCCAGTCGCAGAACCGCTGGCAACCGTTCTCAGCGTCGTCCTGTTTGTGAGCAGCAGCATCAGCAGGAAGGTCGCGACCGCCACCGTCGGGACGAGAACCTCGCCCTCGAAGACGCTGGCAATGGTCCCGGCGGTCTCGAAGGACTCCTTCAGCGCATCGATGGCTAGGAAGACGAGCAGCCCGGCGGTGAGGCTGAGGAAGAAGCAGTACCACTCCTTGCTTATCCTCCGCATGAAGGGGAACCAGAGCAATCCAATAACGACCGGAACTATGCCCACGTACGAGCCGAGTATTGCAAAGTAAGAGATCTGCTCCGGGTTCGGCTCGGGCGTGAGCGCCGCTGCCTTCACTCCGTAGGAGAACCTGGTGCCGTCGGATGTGGTTACGCCGAGCTCGTAGGGGACGCCCTCGTGCCAAGGATAGGTCACCACCACCTGCGCGGAGGCAAGCCTAGGTAGAACGTTGTTCGGTTTGATCACGGCCTCCAGCGGCCGGTCGTTGACGTCCGCCATGGAGATCGTGACCTCGTCCTGCCCGGTGTTGCGTATGTGTGCGACTATCTTTCCCGGCTTGAACTCGGCGTTCTCGATCGTGACGCTGGGCAGCGGCTGCATGGTGTAGAGGAACGATGTCCCCGGGCCCATCAGGTAGTAGACCACGCCGCCCAGTATGAAGAACGGGATCAGCGCCAAGAGTACAGATCTGGAGTTCATGGCATCACCATCCTTGGTTCATTATCCTCCGTGTACAGGCCCGGGGCTCCGTTGGTTACACTTTCATCCACAACCTGGAAGAGGCCCATCCAGCCCTTGTCAGCGAACTCGATCTTGTGGGCATGGAACATATAGGATCCCGGGTAATCGTATCTGAACTCCAGGATCGCCCTCTCGCCCTGGCTCATCGTCACCATGTCCGTTAGTTCATAGTTCTCAAGGCTGGTTCCCGTGCGGTAGAGCTTGAAGAGGTCGCCGTGTAGGTGGAAGTTGTTTATCTGATCGAATTCTAGCAAGTTTACCAGGTAGAGCCTCACCGTCTCCCCGACCTTCAGCTGGATCGGGTTCCTCATGTAGTGGAACGCGATTCCATTAACGGTGTAGAAGTTGTTCTCGGTGTCAAAGTCGGTATCGTAGCCGTTCATTAGCATCACCATCTCTGTGGCCGGCGGCCTTGGAGTCTTCGGGTCGATTATGAACACGCCGTAGAGGCCCCGGTTCATGTGCTCCTCGACCGGTGAAACATGGCAATGATAAAGGTGCAGGCCGAATGGCGCTGCGATGAATTCATAGACGAACCTGCCGCCGGGGGCAACCCACTCGAAGGCTCCGTCCATATCGCCACTGTGCTTGCCGTGGAAGTGCATCGTGTGCGGGTGGCTGCCCTGGTTGATGAAGGTGACCTTCACCCTGTCGCCCTCCGTCACCCTTATGGTCGGACCGGGCACGGTGCCGTTGTACGTCCAAGCATCGAAGTAGACGCCGGGCGCGACCTCGATCTTGGTGTCCTGCGCGACGATCGTGAACTCCCTGAGCGTGGTGCCGTCCGGCAAGGCAGATGCTCTGCCGTAGTTGAACTCCGTCAGGTACCTATCTGGATCGGCGCCGAGCTTCTTCACACCGCCGTGCATCGGGGAGAGCAGTACCCCTTCGGTATCGGAGTCGCTCTCGGAGACTGCCGCTATCAGGACGGCCGTCGTGATCATGAGCGCGATCGAACTTGCAAGAACAATCTTGGTTAGGATTGGTTTGACCGGCAGCAATACATGAGAGGTATCAACTTTGCCTTATTTAAATTTTTTAGCCTAGACCAAGATTGTTGCAACAGACTAACATTTCGGTCCGTGCGCAAGGTTATATCGCCAGGGGAACCAACAGGGCGCGTTGGGGATAGTCGAGGGCCTGCTGGAGTGGAGCAAGGGGTTCTTCCTGCCCTTCGGGGAGGCGGGGCTCTTCGTCGTGGCCGCTGCCGAGTCCTCGGTCTTCCCGGTCCCACCCGATGTTATACTGATTCCCTTGATCCTCCTCAACCCCACGCTGGGCCTCTACTACGCGGCGATCTCCACCGCGGGTTCGGTGCTGGGCGGCATAGCCGGGTACTACATCGGGCTGAAGGGCGGTAGGCCCCTTGCAAGGAGGTTCTTCTCCGAGAAGAGGCTGGATCGCGTCGATCGTTACTTCAAAGAGTATGGCAGCTGGGCCGTGTTGATAGCGGCCTTCACGCCGATCCCCTACAAGGTGTTCACGATAACGGCCGGGATCGCCAGGCACGACCTGAAGCGCTTTGTATTGGCATCCGCGGTGGGGAGGGGCGGCAGGTTCTTCGCCGAGGGAGCGGTGCTGATGCTCTGGGGGGAGCAGATACTTGCGTTCATGCTCCAGAACTTCGAGGTCGTGACATTCATCGTGGCAGGCGTCATTGTGGGAGGGCTTGCCGTGAGGTGGAAGCTGCGGAAGGCAAAGGTATGATAGCTATAGATTCGACGCCCGCTCTACTACTTTAACGATCTCCTCGTAGGGCGCGTCCTTCTCGAAGGTGATGTAGATTGTGGTACCGTTGTTTGAGAAGGACACGAGCTGCACCTTATCATGGACTGTCAGTGTGAAGCGGCTCCTCCCCAGCGATGAGGCAAACGGCTTTCTCATCGATTCCCGCGTGGCCGCCAGGAAGAACTCGTTCCTGGCCTCCTCTGGCTTGAAATAAGGCCTCACACCGTTCCGCATCTGGGCCGCTATCGCCTTGCCGAAGATGTTCAGCATGCCAACATACCGTATCTTCGTGCTCAGGGCCAGAATCTTGGCACATTTTTCCCTGTTCTTCCTGATCTCGGCCTCGTTGGCCCTCGCATTAGACATGGCGCATCTTACCCTTTGCGGCGACTATTGATAAAGCTATAGTTCAACGGTTGTGGAGATCGGAGCTCTCCCTGAAAGCATCCAGGACTTCTTTTGCGTGGTGCTTCACGTCGACCTTCGGCATTATCTTTACTATCCTGCCCTTCTCGTCGATCAGGAAGGTGGTTCTTTTAACACCCATGAACTTCCGCCCCATGAAGGTCTTCAGGCCGTAGACGCCGTAGGCCTTTGCTGTCTTTGCGCCGGGGTCGGAGAGTATCGTGAACGACAGTTCGTATTTATCGGCAAACTTTCTGTGTGACTCGACCGGGTCGGTGCTCACGCCGAGCGTCACGATCCCTGCTGATTCTAACTTCTTGGTGCCGTCCCGCATGCTGCATGACTGCATGGTGCAGCCCGGAGTAAAGTCTCTCACATAGAAGTAGAGCGCGACCTTCTTGCCGCGGAGGTCGGAGAGCTTCATCTTCTTTCCGTCCTGTGAGAGCAGCGTAAAGTTTGGGGCCTTCTGGCCTTCCTTCAGCACGGCTACTGGAAACATTTTCTGATAAAAATCTCTTCCGCTGTGTTCACGAAGAATTATTTCCTAGCATGTTTCCTTGATGCATGTACGGCTTTTGTCCTGCCTGCAAGTCTTGATAATCTCTCTTCTGCAGCCAAGGTTGCGTCCAGCGTCAGATCTGCGATAAGTCTGAGTTCTGCCTTCTTTCGTTCCGCAAGTTTCTTCATAGCTAGGCACCTTTCAATCTGTCTTCAGCCCGTTTATATCTTTCTGCCAACTCCTTGTAAAGATACTTGGCCTCTAGAGGGCTGCTGAACCAGATCTGCACAGCGTTTCCTACGCGAATCAATCGAAGTTGTGCCGATATCATACTGATTAGATTCTACATCGCCGCCCATTGCCTGTGGTTGCACAAGTTCGCATTTAAGACGTTCCATGTTTGTGTCGAGTATATGGTATGGAGCAAGTGCGGGAGGTCCTTCTGTTTACAGATCTCTTCTGCCGGGGTGCGCGCGTGTGAACCGGATATAGGAGGGTCTTCAAATACTCTGCAGGACTTGTAACCTGCTTGCTGGATGCTTGTAAATTAATATTGATGAGATAAAAGGCATCTGAGGAATTGCATTGGCCGGTTTGAAAGTTGAGATTTATGGTTGAGCTTTCGGCCGGTTTCGAGCTCGAGGCAATCGATGACAATCTTCTTATCAGCAATAGTGCGGGAGGTGGGAATTAGGCATTAATTTACTGGTAAGAAGCATATGATAAAAGAAAGGACTCGGTTCTTATCATCAGCATTTATATAACATGTAATTCAGAATACTTTGTTAATGACTATTACGGAACGTTCGACACGTGTAAAACCTTCACTAGAAGAACTGCTGCGCAAACCAAAGAAGGCTCTAATTTCTACAGAAGAGTTTTACAGACTACGGCACAAACTCTATAACCAAAAGCGTCGTTAACCGACAATCAGCAATGTCAGAGCTAGGAAAACGTATTCTGGTTGATACGACCTATCTTCTTCCCGCAATGTCATTTTCAGTAAAAGGAATCCCAGATGATATTATTCTGAGATTAATTGCCAAAAATTATTCGATCTTCGTCTCAAGCATAAGTCTATTTGAGATGGCCGCAGTAGGTTCAAAGTATGTGGTGAAAGACGATTTAGGTGAAACCGATGTAATAGATAATCAAGGCGATCAAACTTAATCCTGATATCACAATAGTAGAGCAGGCTGATGAAAAGGTGATTCAAAAATCTTTAGGATTGAACAGGAGTTTGCCAGATTTCATTGATTGTGTAATTGTAGCAACTGCTATGATTTATTGCGATGTGTTATTAACAGAAGACCGCCGAAGAATAATTCCGTTTCTTAGACCTAGACGTAAGAAACCTATATTTCCATGCCTACGGTACAAAGAGATCCAATCGTAGTTTCTTTTATCTTGCTGACATAATCCTATTGCATGAACGCGTTAAAAGATTTAAGGAACATGTTTTGTGATTTATCAGATGCGAGTAGTAGGCAGGGACTACGTCCTTAAGATCGCCGACCAAGAATTTTACAATAGCGTATTTAATATAAGAAAGAGGTACTTTATGACAGGTAGACCCACGGAAATAGGAAGGGGAAACACGGTTTTTCGTGATGAAGAAGGGAGACGCAGCGTACATAATAGTTGGGAATGGGAAAGTCTCAGAAGTGAGAAGATTAGAGCCTTTTGATAAGGACTATGCTTTTGCGAGCGAACATGATTGGAAATTTGTGGTTGAATTTGAGGAACTTTACAAATATTCTGTTGAGATTTTAGCTGATATTGTTTTTCCACCTACAATCTTGGATAAAATTAGTTCACAACGCCCGTTTGGTATAGATTTACTTCCTGAGGAGTCACGAAGAGCTAAACAAAAGATCGAATTGTTAACAAGTGCATCCTAGCATTGCGATTTTGGCGTTAGTGCGGTGTTTTCGTGGCGAATCCTAGTTCGGGTTGTTTTGCGGCTAGTACATAGGTGCGGCGGGCGGTTTTGGCACCCCCGAAGCTCACCCGCAAGGGGAATTGGCTTCGACCCTCGGGAGGGTGGAGATTAGATAAAAAAAGAAAGATTGTTCTTGCTAAGAGCGGCTCAATCAAATTTAGGATTCCATGCATCTACTATTCTAAGTTCTGACTTTTCGCCAGTTCTGTACACTACACCTACTGTATCACTTTTGTGCTCACCGTATTCGTATCGCAAACCAATTAGAAACAAGTTCGGGATGGCCCCAAATGTCCCGAAGCGATCCTCAATATTTTCACCGTTTCATATTCCTTCAATTCCCTCACATCCAAAAATGGAAAGCCCGGGATGGCAACGGTCTGATTGAGTTGTATTGTTGTTTCCTGCTGAGGCATTAATGTTACTTTTTTGTATTGGGGCATTGAAGAAACAGCAAGGTCAAACTTACTGAAGTTACTTCCATTCCAATCTGGGGCACGATTATCAGTCATCAAATATGCTATTTGAATGGATTCAGCAGGTATAGATCCGTAGTTTCTAACCGTGACGTCGAAGATAGTAACGAGTTCCAAACATTTGTTCCTGAATGTATATTGATTCACATTTTGATATCCCGAAACGGGATTAGGATTATCAATCGCTTCCCTCGTTAGAGGATGAACGAAGATCCCATCAGTGGCGCATCTAATTTCGTGGAAATGAGCTTCCTTGACTCCCACCCATGGTCTCGTCATGCTTTCGAATTGTTGCCTTGAGATACTTACTTGTTCCTGAAGTGCTTTAACCTCATCTTTAAGAACGTTGACTTGTTCTATGCTTGAATTTAAGGCCAGATTTTGGAGGTAAACCTGAACCGCTATGACAAGTACCAACACGATGTTAGCAGCGGCCAGAATTAACGTTCCTCTGTTCGTTCCATTGTTACTTTGCTGTCCCATAGAATCTCAAAATCCTTCTAACTCTTAATGTTTCTGTTGAGTTTTCAATTGCGAACGCCGGCTTCTAAATTCATTTAACCAACCCATACAGCAATAGGAACCGTGGTTAGTGCGCTGACAATGAAGATGCATAGAAGTGTATGGGATGTGCTAACACGTAGCGCTCAGGATGTAAAAACAGGACGCCAAAAAATTAAGGCATTTCTTCTCTTTCGTCCCAAGCGCGCTGAATGGAATCTTATAACACAGATATCAGAAATACCAGTAAAACTAGTTAAAGAAAATTCATCGTCAGGTCCTATATTCAGATGGCAGACCAGTGGCAGTAAGACGAAGTATTATCCGGCACGTTCGCAAAATCTTACCAACAGAGGTACGGCAATAATTCAGCCAAATTTAGAAATGACCCTCCATTATGCTTTCTGGATGGGAGAAGAGTACGGAATTAGTGGTTCAGGAGGCTTTCATATTAACATGTGGTGGGATGACCTCACTGCGTCACCTATCTACAAGGCCTATTATGTGAATGCGAAGGGTGAACCAAGAACGGATGGCGAATTTGTTGAATGCAAGTTAGAGATTATAGATGACACGGCGTCTTGATAACTGAATTGGGGTCGACAGCCGGGCTTCGACCACTGAGATGGGTATAATTAGGTGGAAAAGATGACAGACAAAAACAATAGTTAGTTGCAAAGTCTTAGAAAAGTGCTTCTTTTGGAAGATAACTCACTTGGCATTTTTCTTGTTTTAAAGCATCCCTGACTCCGTGATCCGTGGTGTAAATAACAGCCCTTTCAATAATAGCTGCTGCAATGGTGTAGCTGTCCACTAATGAAATGTTGTGTCTTCTGTGTCTCACTCTAATTTCGCCCGCTGCAAACGCTATTTTGTCTCCGTCCTTATTTGGTATTACACGTGCGTTTTTCATACCTTTCAGTCTAAGGAGGTAGGATTGTGCAGCACCTTTTCCACTGCTAATCTCTATTTGATAAAAGATTTCTGATATTAGCGGCTCCGTAAGTATCATTATGTAGTTGTTAGAAAAGAACTGGTTCCAAATCCTTTTCCATTTTTCAGGAGTCTTATGTTTAAACTCTGCCAAATGAACCATGGTGTCTAAAAGGACTTTCAAAGTTACTCCTTTGGAATTTTCACTCGTTTTAATTTAACCTGGCCCTTGTCGTTGCATGCGATGAGTACATCATCTGAACTTTTCGAGATAATCATGCACGCATTAGGTTCTAATTTCTCGTATACAGGTTCTTCCTTCCTTTTGTTTCTCTTTCTTGCCATATACATTTTTGTGTTATTCTTCCTTGTTTTATATGTTTGTCGAAAACTATACTAAATTTACATTTTGGCAGTCGGAACATTGCGATTTTGGCGTAAGTGCGGGAGGTGGGAATTAGGCACCGATTTACTGGTAATGTCATTCAACTTATCCATTGGTTGTTCGTTGTGATATCCTATAGACCTTCGTAGACACTTTCCCTTGGTTCGATCTTCTGTATTATTATTTTCCTCTCAACCCAAAGCACTTCATAGAGCATTCTTAAATTTCCAATCCTTATTCTATACACGCTATCGTATCCTTTTAGTTTTGCGACATCATAGATTTTAAATGGAACAGGATTCTCTTTTAGCGTTACTATAATTTCTTTAATTCTCTCCTTTCTTTTGGAATCCAAGCTTCTCAGAACTTTTAATACACTATTCTTGGCATTAACTTCAAACAATCTAATCCAGTGCTCTTATTAATTCATCTTCTTTAACAATGCCTTCCTTCTTCTTAATGACACGTTTGTCATCGTTAGTAGGTTCTTCTAACGGAATAACTTTATCAATCAAATTCTTGTACAATATTCTTAATTCTTTAATTTCATTTCGTATGGCTCGTAATTCCTTAGTGCTCATAATTCCTTATAGTCACATTATAATTATTTAAAGTGTTGGTGCCGTTCTCGGTTGATGCTTAATTAGTGATGGTATCCTGCACAATAGTCTGTTTAAACTTAATGAAAAAGGGCGAACGGTTTAACACCTTCGGAGTAACATCAATCTCAAACTAGTTAAGAAGAAGTGTTCTAAACAAACCGAAAATGCGGGAGGTGGGATTTGAACCTTAATTTACTGGTAAACCTAATTAATTTAAAGAAGTTAATTCCCATTTCCTTGCCAGCTTCTCATACAGCTCTTTTCTTTCTTTGAATAGCTCTTCAGCTACTTGC
Source organism: uncultured Nitrosopumilales archaeon (assembly GCA_964373125.1). Classification (GTDB taxonomy): domain Archaea; phylum Thermoproteota; class Nitrososphaeria; order Nitrososphaerales; family UBA213; genus CAYJSN01. Next base: position 38,617 of record CAYJSN010000016.1, read on the forward strand.
TCAGCTTTCTTCATTATACAAATCACAAACAGGGGCGAATCTCTGAGATTCTTTTTAAACCTCTCTTTCTATCCTGTTCTTTCCAATAGTAAGGAAGATCTTGTTTGGTCATGAATTCCATTAGAGCTCGTAAGGGTATCTTGAGTCTCTTTGCGGTATATCCTAAAGAATATTCACCCTTGTAATAATGCTCCAAACCTTCCAGTATTTTGAATTCCTTTAGCTGCGCCTTTTTCGCAAGTTTCTTTACTTCCGTGATACCCATCCCTGCGCATCCTCCTTAAGTTCCCTAATGTAAGAAGCATCTAATATGTTTTGACTAATCAACTTGTCTGTGAAGGCAAGAACTTCTTTCGCAGTCATAATTTTGACATTGTATGCCTGTCTGACTACATCAGCTATATTCATTATTTTCAGACCATAGGCTTGTGCTTTTAATGCTGCATACTTATCACTGGTAAGAAGAAATTCAGCTTTAATCTCCTTGCAAAGGACTATTGCTTGTGCCTCTCCTTTACCAAGTTTTTGCATCACCAGTCTTCTTATTTCAGGCTTGTTTTTAACTTCGTACACCCTCAACCATGATCTTACTGCCTTGGCAATTTCTATAGCATCAGGTAAGTCACTATAATACTGTGTTTCTTCAAAAACTTCTTCTGGTATTACCACATCATACAATCTAGGAAGTATATACAAATAATCCGATATTGATAACTGTATCAAGGGGCTTGCATCACTCACTACGAGTTTCCTTTTAATCTTCAACTTACACCATGACATGTAGCTTTCTTATGTTTAATAGTTTGTTAGGAGATCAAAGGCATCACATTGCTAGTAAATCATATCTGGAAACATTTTGATAATTACTATATGAGTTGGTACTAAAATGCGGGAGGTGGGAATTGAGCACCAATTTACCAGTAAGACTATTCAGTTTTTAAATGGCATAAATGTAAGCATCTTGCTATACGTATTGCAAGGATACCACAATGCTTAGTAACCATTGTATATTATCCCGAAAGAGTTGAGAAAGGAAGCAACTTCTGTTAGTGGAGCAAAGATCAAGCTAAAAGGTCAGAGCATTGAGCATATAATACGGAAACATCCAGAAGTGAAACCATACATCGAACAAGTAACCGAAACGGTGGAAAAGCCAGATCTTATCATACAAGGAGAGTTGGGAGAGCTGAAGGCCTTGAAGTTCTACGAATCTCTTCACATAGGCTCCAAGTATTTGGTGGTTCCTTATAGAGAGAAAGGTAGCGAAGGATTTATTATAACTGCGTACTTTACATCAAGCTTGGATAGAGTAAAAGGTGTAATAGTATGGAGAAGGCAAAAGTAAAGGCAAACATATCGATAGAGAATTTGCAGATTGATTATGATAGAGGTGCTGATGTTCTCTACATAAGCTTCGGAGACCCAAAAGAAGCTAATGACAGCATAGAAGTGCAGGA
>CAYJSN010000017.1:0-39134 GCA_964373125.1 uncultured Nitrosopumilales archaeon
ATATAATACTCACAGTACTGGGAAGTAAGGTGCATAGTCAAGTTAACGAAGCCCGCCTTACTGCAGCGCAAGGTTAGATCGCCGGAGATCAAAAGTCCACGCCACGCTTCGCCTTCCTGCCCTGCCTGTAGGGGTGCTTAATCTCCCTCATCTCGGTGACTAGGTCGGCTGCCTCGATGATCCTCTCGTTGGCGTGGTTGCCCGTGAGAACGAGCGTGGTCTTCTCTGGCTTCGATGCTATTAGGTCAAGCACGTCCTCGGCGCTGACAAGCTTCAGGTCCACTGCGTAGTTGATCTCGTCGAGGATCACGATGTCGTACTTTCCTGATGCCAGCTTTTCCTTGCTTATCCGCAGGGCCTCCTTGGCTGCGCCGATGTGGTCCTCGATCGGCTTCTTGTCGTCGATTATGCCTACAAAGCCCTTGCCGGCAGCGATGAGCTCAAAGTCCGGCTCCAGCCTCGAGGAGCTGTTGAGCTCGCCGTAGTACCAGGAGCCCTTGATGAACTGGATCATCGCCACCTTGTAGCCGTGCCCCAGCGCGCGGAGCACCATGCCCAGAGCCGCGGTGGTCTTTCCCTTCCCCTTTCCGGTATAGACTATAACAAGGCCCTTTTCGTTGCTCACGGAGAGAGTAGAATCAGTTTTAAATAAAAACCATGGCATAGAATGATCCCAAATTGATACCCAGACTCGTGGTTGCCGGCACGACCAGCAGCGTGGGCAAGACCAGCATCTCGATCGCCCTGATGAGCGCCCTGCGGCAGAAGGGCTACAGGGTGCAGGGCTTCAAGACCGGCCCCGACTACATCGATCCTAGTTATCACACCACGGTGACGGGCAGGCCGTCGCGCAATTTGGATCCATGGCTGATGGGCGAGCGCGGCCTGCTGGAGAGCTTCCACAACGCCACAACGGACGCGGATTTCGCGGTGATCGAGGGCGTGATGGGACTGTTCGACGGCCTCTCGGGGCGCAGCAACTTTGCGAGCACGGCCCACATAGCGAGGCTGCTGAAGAGCCCCGTACTCTTGGTCATCGATGCCAGCAAGGCCGCAAGGTCGGTGGCCGCTGTGGCATTAGGTTTTGCGGAGTTCGAGAAGGAGATCAGGATCGCAGGCCTCGTCCTGAACAATGTCGCGGGCGAGAAGCACGCACAGTATTGCATGGATGCGATAAGACAGAAGGTGAGGATTCCGGTGCTCGGCGCGATAAGACGCAACAAGGAGATAACGCTGGAAGAACGACACCTGGGACTTGTACCCACACCGGAGCGCAGCGACCTGCGCCCAAAGGCCCGCGCCGTCGCCAAGTACATACAGGAACAGATCGACGTGGACAGGGCGATCTCGATCGCAAACAAGGCTCCCGCGTTGCACATCAGGCCAAGAAAGAGCAGCAAGAAGCTGGGAGGAACCGTGGCCGTTGCCCTCGACGCATCATTCAACTTTTACTACGCGGATAATCTTGACGCACTGCGCTCGCTGGGAGCCGAGCTAAGGTTCTTCAGTCCCGTTAATGATGATGAGATTCCAGACGCTGACGGCATCTACGTGGGCGGCGGCTTCCCGGAAGTGCTCGCAGAGAGGCTGGAGAAGAACTCCGGCATGATGCGCTCGCTCAGGCGGGCCGCGAGCGACGGCATGCCGATATATGCCGAGTGCGGCGGCCTGATGTACCTCACAAGGAGCATAAAAGAATTCAACGGCAGGAAGCACGACATGGTGCGCCTCTTCGACGCCGACACGGTCATGGATAAGAGACTCACGCTCGGCTACACCGAGGCAAGGGTCTCGAGGAACGGCTGTCTTATCGCCGGCGCTGGCAGGACGATCAGGGGCCACGAATTCCACTACTCCAAGATCGAGAACATCCCCCGTGACGCAAGTTTTGCCTACGAGCTTAGGCGCGGCAAGGGTGTGAACGGTCGGCTTGATGGTTTTACAGAGTACAGCGTACTTGCATCGTACATGCATCTCCACTTTGCGAACCGGTGGCTCGCGGAAAACTTCCTTGCCGGCTGCACAAAATATGCCAAGCGCTAGCTATCTCGTTCCCTGTAAATTCCGAACAGAGCGTTTAGTATCGACGCGGCAACGACACTGCCGCCCTTCCTTCCCTTGTTGGTGATGTAAGGGATATCGACCTTCAGCAGCTCCTCCTTCGACTCGGCAGCAGCCACGAAGCCAACGGGGACACCGATTATCAGCGCGGGCCTGATGCCCTCGCCGGCCATCCTTATCACCTCGTACAGCGCGGTGGGGGCGTTCCCGATGGCGACGATCCCATTCTTCATCTCCGCTGCCGACACGCGCATCGCCGTCTCGGCCCTAGTCTTGTTCTGGCGCGCGGCCTCGCCCGCAACCGAGGGGTCGGATATTCTACAGATAGTTCTGAGCTTGAAATCTGCTAGGCTCTTCTTGTTCAGGCCCGCGAGCACGATGTCCGAGTCGCCGACAATGCTGCAGCCGTTGGCGATGGCCTTCAGCGCCGAGTCTACGGCCTGATTGTGGAAGACGATCGCGTTCCTGCCGGCAAAGTCAAAATCTGCTGTTGCGTGTATCACCCGCCTCACGATCAACCACTCTAGCTCGCCGTAACTATGCTTGCCTACCTCGCGCTCGATCATCTCCATGCTCCGCCGCTCGATATCGGCAGCCTTCTCAGACGCCAAACCTTCGCTCGGCCTCCCTAGCCCGCTCGATCACTACATCGACGATCTTGCTGTCAACGCCCAGGTGTCTTGCCATGTACACATTGCTAACGTTGTATTCCCTGAGCGTCTTCTCCACCTCCTCCTTCACGTCCCGCTTTATGTGCGCGCCGTGGTGGAGGAAGTACGGCACAAGTATCAGCGATTTTGGTTTACGTTCCAGTGCCTGCCCGATCCCCTCTGCTATATTTGGCGTGTCAAGCTCAAGGAAGCAGTACCCGACATTCCTGTAGGCGGGCCTGAGCGAGTCGGCGATGTAGACGAAGGCGTCCCTTGCGTCGTTGTCGCTGCTCCCGTGGCCTATGAGGAGCACGTCGCAGTCGCGGTCCGCATCCGTGATCTTTTCACGCCTCTTCACCTCGCCTACCCTATCCCTTACAATATCGACGAATCTTGCATGGTAGTTCAGGCACTCGGTCACCGCGAACTTCAGGTTCAGCTCCCTGGCTATCTTCTCGCTCTCTTTAACGGCTATCTTCATCTTCAGGCCCGGGTAGAGGAAGTACGGCATTATCGTCAGGAACTCGGCCCCCCTCCCCGCGCAGGATCTTATGCCCTCCTCGATGTATGGCGGCGTGACCTCCAGAAAGGCGTAATCAGTAAAATCATATCCGCCTAGGTCCCTTGCAGCGGCGCAGATCTCGCGCAGCTCGTCCTTCACATCCTGCTCCTTGCTTCCCCTGTCAATAAAGAGTAGCGCCTTCTTCATCTGCCTGTACTCGCCTCCGCCACGGCCACCGTGAGATTTGGGGGAAACTTGCGCTTCTGCACAAGCATCTTGCCGTTGCCGGAGCTCAGCATTGCGGCTGCCTCCGAGACGCTCGGAGTGCCCTCGAACTTCTGCACCGTATCAGAGGGGTTGGGCACCTCCACCGAGGAGAGCCGATCCTTGTCAAAGTACTCCACCGATATTTTGAACTCGGTTGAAAATTCTTGGAGGCCATTCACTATCGCCTCCCTGTTGACCGTGGCTATATTTCTGATCGACCTGAAGCTAAGCCCCGCCTCGCTGAGCGTTGTCTGGATCCCGCCGAGGATCTCGTCCCTGCTGGTGTCCCAGTGCAGCCCGACGCCCACCACCAGGCTCTTCGGCCTGTAGACCACGGCCTTTTCGAGCAGCTGCCCGTATTTCTGGACTGGTAGTATTCTCCCGGTTATTATCAGCGCCGCCTTGCAGTCGGAGGTCGCAAGTTTGTCAAGGTTATCGAATAGCTGCACGTTTGGCGGCAGCGGCCTGTCCGCCGGCCACCAATTCCTCTCCCCGGCGTCCTGGTAGATTCCAACTTTCTCCTCGTTCACCATGCTCGCGCTCACCTTGGTAACGTTTCTGTCGTCGTCGATCACCCACCCAAACTCCCTGCCGAGCAGGTCGACCGCGATCGTCTCGTTCACGTCCGCGGCCGTGGTTATCACCGGCATCGCGCCAAGGATGGAGGCTATGAGCCGCGTCAGCGCGTTCGCGCCGCCCAGATGACCGGAGAGCGTGCTTATCACAAAGCTGGCCTTGTCGTCTATCACCACTACAGCGGGGTCAGTCTTCTTGTCCTTCAGGCTCGGCGCTATCATCCTCACAACAGCCCCCAGCGAGAATATGCAGACCAGCCCGTCGTACGACCTGAAGAGATTGGTTATTGCGAGGGGGCTGGGATCGCTGTACCAGTTCACGTCGTCTCTCCCATCTCTGAATTTCTCCGGTACATAGATGTCCCACTCCGGCATCCTTGCCTTCAGCCTCCTGGCTATCTCTATGCCATGCTTTGTTATCGCGACTATGGCTATCTTGGTCAAAGCGGATCACTCACTGCAAGAAGACCGGAAATATCCTTTTCCCTAGGAGGATTAGGCCGCAGGCGGGAACCTGCCTATGACCCTGCCGTCAAAGTCGAACATCACGCATTCCACCGCCACTTGGCCCTTCGTGTGCTCGCGCATCATGGCGTGGGCCAGCTCGCAGAGCCTGTCGAAGTAGCCCGGCAGTTTATTGGCCATTACGATCTCGGACACGTGCCTGGCGGTGTTCGCCTTCCTTATCTCCTCCGCCAGCATATCGTCCGCACCGCACTCCTTGGCAAGCGATGCAAGGAAGTCCATGCTGACGTGGGAGCCCTTCACGTGGGTCTGCCGCACGCCCATCGCGATCTTCGACAGCTTGCCGATGAAGCCCGCGATGACGATCTTCTTCATCATCTTCAGCGCTGCCTGCCTTGCCGAGTAGGCCGCAAAGTCTCCCATCTGCACAAAGCAGTGCTCCGGTAGCTTGAGCAGGTCGCGCGCAAAATCCTCGCTCCTCCCGCCGGTTGTGAGCACGACCGTGTCATGACCCATTGCCTTTGCAACATCCAGGCCCTGCCTTATGCTGGCGGTGAAGGAGCCGGTCGAGTACGGTATCACTATGCCCGAGGTGCCCAGGATCGAGATGCCGCCGACGATCCCGAGCCGCGGGTTGTCAGTTTGCGTTGCCAGCAGCTCGCCCTTCGGCACCGAGATAATAACCCTAATGCCTTTCTTTTTGAGCTGCTCCGCCGCGACCTCGTTCACGGCATTCGCGATCATCCGCATCGGGGTCGGGTTGATCGCAGCCTTTCCTATCTCCAGGCCCAGCCCGGGCTTGGTCACGCGCCCCACCCCCTTTCCGCCGTCGATGCTCACCGCGCCAGCATCACCGGTCCAGCTGACGGTGGAGACGATCTCCGCGCCGTTGGTCACATCCGGGTCGTCGCCCGCGTCCTTGATCACCACACACTCTGCGCTGCTGTCATCGAACCTGCACTCCTTTACGGCCAGCGTCATCTTGTTGCCCTTTGGTAGCGTGACTGTCACCTCCCTGACAGGCTTGCCCGTGATCATCGCAAGCAGCGCGGCCATCGTTGCGGCTGTCGCGCAGGTGCCCGTCGTGTAGCCGGTGCGCAGCAGGCCCTTCCTGCGCTTCTCCTCGATCTCCGGCGGCAGCGCCTGCTCGCTCTCCGCAAGTTTTTCGAGGTCGTCGCTCATCGGTAGGAAGATGTTGCGTTATGCTTATAGACTTTAGTTTCAGGCACCGTCCCGGCTTAAGAATTAATTAACACGGCCGGCACGATTACGGACGTGTCATCGGCAGAGGTTGCCGCCAAGGCGGTCAAGGATCTGGACCGGGAAGAGCTGAAGGTGCTCAGGGCGCTTGCGGCGTCCCTCAGGGATCACGAGTCCCTCACCATCGACCAGATCGCCAGAAGGGCACGGATACACATGGATCGGGCAAGGTTCCACACCTCACGATTGAACCAGCGCGAGCTCGTCTTCGGAAGCCGGCGTGGCTACTCGCTCGTCTCTGCCGGGCTCGATGTGCTGGCGCTCAGGACCTTTGCAGACAAGGACGTCATAGTCGGGATGGGAGGGTCGATCGGCGTTGGCAAAGAGTCCGATGTCTTCGAGGCAGTAACACCGGATCAGAGGCGGATCGCAATCAAGTTCTTCAGGATAGGCAGGACGAGCTTCAGGGACGTTGCGCGCAAGCGCGTCTTCGGGAAGAAGCTCCACCACTGGCTGCTCGTGAATATGGACGCCGCAAAACATGAATTTAGTGCGCTCAGGACCCTCCACCGGGCCGGTGTGAAGGTCCCGGAACCGATCGCGATCGCAAAGCACACGATAGTAATGGAGCTGGTCGAGGGCCCCAGGCTCGTCCACTGCCAGGACCTGGGCGATCCGGGTGGCGCTCTGGAAGCTCTGCTCAAAAACATAAAACTTGCATACAGGACCGGGGTGATAAGCGCGGACCTGAGCGAGTACAACGTGCTCTTCGACGGGAGCGAGCTCTGGATAATCGACTGGCCGCAGAGCGTCAGCAGAACACACCCCAACGCGCAGCTCCTGCTCAAGCGCGATCTCAGGAACCTGATCAAGTTTTTCGAAAGGAAGTACGGGCTAAAGTATCAGCTGGCAGATGCCATCAATTATGTCGTGTCGAACAGATGACCTGCAGAATCAGCCGCTTGACGCGCTTCTCAGCAGCCCTGCTTTGTCCGTCTTCTCCCAGGTAAAGTCCGGGTCGTCCCTTCCGAAGTGTCCGTAGGTAGCCGTCTTCCTGTAGATCGGCCTCTTCAGGTTGAGGTACTTGATTATCTCGGCCGGCCTCAGGTCGAAGTTCTTCCTGACCAGGTCCTCGAGCCTGTCGTCGGGGATCCTGCCGGTTCCGAACGTGTTTACCATCAGGGAGACCGGCTGTGCAATCCCGATCGCATAGGCGACCTGCACCTCGCATTTCTCCGCTAGGCCTGCAACAACAACGTTCTTTGCGATATATCTGGCCATGTATGACGCCGACCTGTCGACCTTGCTGGGATCCTTGCCCGAGAAGGAGCCGCCGCCGTGGCTCCCGACGCCGCCGTATGTATCTGCAATGAGCTTCCTCCCAGTCAGGCCCGTGTCGCCGGCAGGTCCGCCGATCACGAACCTTCCCGTCGGGTTTATGTAGTAAGTGGTATCCTTGTCGGTGAGATCGCCGCAGATAGGTTCGATAACCCGCTCGAGGATCTCCTTCTTTATCGTCTCCTGTTCCACATCAGGAGCGTGCTGGGTCGATACGACGACGGTCCTTACCTTTACCGGCCTGCCGCCGTTGTACTCGACCGTGACCTGCGACTTGCCGTCGGGCCTCAGCCAGCCGAGCTCCTTCTTCTTCCGCAGCTCGCCCAGGCGCATGGTGAGCTTGTGCGCCAGCGTGATCGGCATTGGCATGAGCTCTTTAGTTTCGCTCGTGGCATAGCCAAACATCAGCCCCTGGTCTCCAGCGCCCTGCTCCTTATTGGAGTTCGGGCTCACACCCATCGAGATATCCGGGCTCTGCTCGTGTATGGAGACCAGGATCTTGCAGGCGTCGCAGTCCAAGCCAATCTCGGGGTCGTCGTAGCCTATCTCCTTCGCGGTCCTCCTGACCACGCTCGGGACATCGACCTGGCCCCTGCTGGTCACCTCCCCGACCACGATTATCATGCCCTTGGTGACCAGGGCCTCCAACGCCACACGTGAATCGGAATCCTGCCTCAGGAACTCATCGAGGAGGGCATCCGCGATCTGGTCGCAGACCTTGTCGGGGTGCCCTTCCGTCACGGATTCGGACGTGAAAAGTCTCCCGGTCATAACCCAACACGTTCGTCTTAACGCCCGAGGTAGAGCATCAGAGCTCATCCTCTAGCCTGATGAACAAAACGTTGTTGCCCCGTATCACGACCTTGCCGTAGTTTGCAAGGTGCGTTGCGCCGTTGAACTCTTCGGCGTCGAGGAGTATAAGATTCATGTAGGAATCGACGTTGCTCATCTTTCCCTTGTACTCGACGTCGTTCTTCAGCCTCACCGAAACCTTCCTGTTTATAGCCCGTTGGAGCGTCGTCAGCGGCCTCTTAGCTTGCTGGTGCGACAATTACTTCACTTTGCAGAGCTAGGTAATTCCCTAGGATAAAAATCTTGCTAGATAACTGATCCATTTGGCTGGATCAGGAGTATGGATGATTTATCAACCACCTGCAAGCATCAATGGTGCGTATGGTTGTGATAAGCACCAGCTGCAAGGCGCTGGACGACCTGCTGGGAGGCGGAGTAAGGCTTGGGATGCTTACCGACATCTTTGGAGCTGCGGGGACGGGGAAGACCCAGCTCTGTTTCCAGCTCTGCGTGAACTGTGCAAAACCGAAAAAGAAAGGACTCGGCGCCAGCGTTCTCTTCATAGACGCCACAAACACCTTCAGGCCGGAGCGGATTTCCCAGATCGCGGAGCACGAGGGACTTGGCAGCGAGATACTTGAAAGGATCTACGTCTCCAGGGTCTTCACCATCCAAGAAGAGATGACCACAATAAAACGCATACCCGGCATGCCCGATCTGGGACTGGTAGTAGTGGACAGCATAGGAGACCTCTTTGGGTTCGAGTACAAGCAATCCATGGGAGCAGAGAAGCATCTAAAATTCATGCGGTTCCTGCACGAGCTCGCGTTACACGCGATCAGGTGCGACGTGGCGGTGGTCGCGACCAACGGCGTCAGGTTTACCGGCACAGAGCAGGTTCAGTACCTTGACAGATCGGTCTCTAGCTTCGCGCATTTCAAGGTCTACCTCTCGAAAGAGAACGGCCTCTTCAGGGCTCGCCTGATCCAACCAGCTCTTGAGCCCAGAGAGACATTTTTCAGAATAGTGGAGAAGGGTATAGTGGACGTGTAGCATGATCCGCCCGAAGAAAGTTTTAAGTGCAGGCATACAGTCATTACGGCAATGAAGAATAATACCGAATTCCTGCTGCTGGGGCTTTTGCTGGTACCATTCGCGGCTATCATGAACTGGGGCAATGCTTATGCAGAGACGGCAACTGTCATCATTCCATCGGGTGCACAAACTCCTGGTTGTGAGGCTGAAGATAAATGCTGGAACCCTTCAACAATAACCGTTGCGATAGGAACAACCGTTACATGGATAAACGAAGATTCGGCCGGACACACCGTAACCGGAGCATCAGATCCGAAGGATCCAGGAACATGGAGCACACGGGTCGTTGGAGGTCAGACCTTCGATTCATCGTTCCCGCTGATCAAGCCGAGCGGCGGTGAATGGTCGTTCACCTTCACCGAGGTTGGAGAGTTCCCCTATGTCTGTCAGGTGCACCCGCACATGATAGGCAAGGTCGTGGTGGTTGAGGCAATGGCAGAGGAGGAGAAGGAAGAGATGCCACAAGGAACAGTAATGCCAGGACAACAAATTGATCTGATTGTGAATCCCGGCCTCCCATTCGACCGTGTTGCAAATAATGAAGTTACGCTAACATTCAAGTCCAAGGGAAGCGATGGCAAGCCTATTATACATACTGATTACAGAGTCACGATAACAAAAGATGGCAAAGAGGTATTCAATAACAAGTTCCACGACCATGACGGTGTTTTAGAACTTGAGGTAACGCCAATGGATATGGCTACCACGGTGAACAAACCTGAAGTAGATGATCCAGGCAAGTTGATTACGGGGCCGTTTGGAGTAATGGGTAGAGTATTCGATGAGAACGGCAATTACGAAATAAAAGCAGAAATAACTGGCATTGAATTTAAACCATTACCTTCGCCGATAACGCAGAACTTCAACACGGAAGTGGTTCCGGAGTTTCCATTGACAGCATTACTGCCTATGATGCTGGCATTTGCAGGTGTAATTGCAGCAGTGCGACTAGGAAGAGTTCCAAAGAGTGCGGCTAGCTGAAGTCGCACCAATTTTTTATTGTAATTTCAGACTTGTCTGTATCTCGTAATATATGCCAGCCACGAAGAAATTATTGCAAGTCCGATGCTCTGGTAGTTGTTCAATGGCGGTGCCAGAATTAAAAATGCTATTATGAAGAATGCTGCAGATGCTATGTAGGGATAGCTGCTTAACTTTCCCGATGCTATCATACCGCCTATAACTAATTCGATAATTGCTGTCGTGATTACAAACATGAAAACTTGGTCGGCAGGTATATTTTGCACAGTGAGATTGAAGAGTTGCAACCATGAAACATGGGTACTTGTATATAACAGGTGATCAGAGGCCCAGAGCAGGAGCACGGAGCTCAAGCCAAACCTAGCTAACTTCGGAAATCGATAATACGGCTCATTTCCTCCCTGAACCTTGTTGGTGAAAACTAACATTATTGAAGTGAGGAGTAGAGCTAGATCTTGAGGAAAGCTTGACGGATACTGTGCGACAGCTAGTATAGCTACCAGTGCTATAGAGGTTGCGATAGCTGTTTTTCTTGCAAATATTCCCGCAAGTAGCAATATTCCTAGTGTAACTTCAACTATACCCATGGCATAAATGAATGTACCAGCATCAACCCCGAACGTCAGTACCTTAGCTCTGTCCGTTGCTGCGAACCACGCAAGATAGCTGTCAAATCCAACGAACTTGTCTATACCAAAGATCAGAAATACAATTCCAATGGCATATCTAGGGAGATTCTTTGCGTAAATGACATTCCTTGCCAAACTAGGCATACACCAAATCCTAGTTTGCATCTTAATTTATGTTAATAATACGCTCTGAAGAATAGATACGTGCTTCGAGTACTAGAAGCATAAACGTAAGAGTTTAGAGTTTTGAAGTAAACACGCAATTAGTATGTTTCTACACACGATCACTAATTTTTCACGTCAAAAAGTTCAGTAACCAAGCGCGAACTTCAAAAAGGTAAACTTTTTACATAAAACAGTATTATGAAACTTGCGGGAAGCCGTATGGATATAGACTTTTTAAGCTGGAGAACGCAGAGAAGGATAGCAATAACTATTGTCGTCTTTAGTGCTTTTGCTTTGCTCTTTGCATTTTTAATTTATGGAAGATTAAACAATATAGTTCTCACAAGCGAGACTTTCAAAATGCTCACTGAGATGGCGATAGTGTTGTACATAACGCTCTTAATGACACTAACCGCAATAGCCTTTGGTATCTACCGCATATACAAATCCGAGCGGCTAAAACTTCAATTGACAAATGACAGCACCAGCACTACGTCCATAATAGTGAAAGCACTTAGTGGAAAGAAATATTCTACTATACTCCAGATCTCTGCAATAGGCTATGGGCTATTTTACGCTTTTATAACAGGTCTGCTTGTATACCGACCAAACGAAGTATTCTCTCAGATATATGGTGTTTCTGTTCCATCATGGCACATAGTCCCATGTTGCGGAACATCTGGTTATCTGCCAGTGTTTGTAGCATACATAACTGAGCAGTTTGGATTGCTGGTAATTCCGCTTAACCTGATACTATTGCTGGTCGTATCCTCGCTGGTTGGCATCAATATCGCTCTTGCGGTGTTTGCGTACGATAACAGACCTAAGAATGCCAATGTTAATTGGTTCGGTGGTTTTGGTGCAATTACAGGTCTCTTTACTGGATGTCCAACTTGTGCTGGAACTTTTTTTGTAAGCATGTTTGGAATAGGTGCAGGCACTTCCGCATTAGCGTTGGCGCCCGTGCAATCATTGTTTATAGGGATAAGCATACCCGTCTTGCTGGTTACTCCTATTTTGCTTGCTAAGAATATACATGGCTCACTTTACGGAACCTGTTCGCTTGATAATTCTAAAGGAAGAACTTGAGGTTCAATAGGAGCGACTTGTTGCCAGGCGAAATAACCCAATATATGGAATGAGAAACCACATAAGCAGAGTGCTTCCGTCTATAAATCACACATCTGGAACGCTTTCCACCCATTATCCCACAACCACCACACATAGCGGCACTGCAAGTTCAACGATAATGGTAACGCCGGAGTTCCCGCTGGGCATAATGGCCATGATGGCCGCGGTCGTGGGCGTAGCTGTGGCTGCAACAAGGTTCAGGAACCTAATCAGGCTGTAAACTGTAAACAGATACATTTATTTTTGTTATTTCCACCTACTGCCGTGTATGGCAAGTATCGCCGAGTCTTTCGCCATCACATCCATAATTCTCTTCATAGCCGGCCTCTTCGTGGTAATCCTTTATGAGCGTCAGCGGGCAAAGCAAAGGAAGACTGCAGAAGCCTGACCTTGCGGTTCTGGAGGGCTTCAAGAGTGCCGGGTACGAGAATCTCACGCCGATCCAGCGCAAGGCCCTCCCCGTCCTATCAAGAAGAATAAACACGCTCCTGGTGGCGCCGACCGGTTCCGGCAAGACCGAGGCTGCCGTTATTCCTGTCTTTACGCGGCTGGCAGAGGAGCCCGGACAGAAGCACGGAATCAGGGCCGTCTACATAACTCCACTGCGCGCCCTGAACAGGGACGTGCTGCGCAGGATAATCGGATACGCCGAGAATCAGGGCCTGAGGGTCGATGTCAGGCACGGCGACACTCCCGCGCAGGCTAGGAAGAAGATCTCGCTGGAGCCGCCGGATGTATTGATAACGACGCCCGAGACCCTCGCAATCCTGCTCGCGAACGAGAAGATGCTCGGAGCTCTGGGCAGCCTCGAATGGGTGATAATAGACGAGGTTCACGAGCTGATCGCCAACGAGCGCGGCACGCACCTCTCCCTGAGCCTAGAGAGACTTCAGAGCGCGGCCTCGAAGGAGATCACCAGGGTGGGGCTCTCCGCGACCATCGGAAACCTAGACGATGCGGCCAAGTTCGTTGCAGGCACAAAGAGGAAGTGCGCGGTTCTTGTCGATGATTCTGTGCGCAAGTACGACATCGAGGTCAAGTACCAGAAGGGCCCGCTGAACGTCCTTGCACGGTGGATTGCCGACCACGTCAGAGAAAATTACCGCAGCGGCTCGGTCCTGCTATTCACCAACACTAGGGACGAGGCCGAGTACATCGCCACAGTTATGAAGAGCCACGCAAACGGTGTGAACGTCGACATCCACCACGGTTCGCTCTCCAGGGACGTGCGGGAAGAGACGGAGGGCAAGCTCAGGAGCGGCGGGACCGGCATAGTTGTCTGTACATCGTCGCTCGAGCTCGGGCTTGACATCGGCTCGGTCGAGCTGGTGGTGCACTACGGCTCGCCCAGGCAGGTCTCCAAGCTCATGCAGAGGATCGGCAGGAGCAGGCACAGGATACACGAGTCCGCAAAGGGGTTGCTGGTAACGAACAACCCGGACGACGAGCTGGAGGCCATGGCGATCATACGCCGGATGGAGCGTGGGTCGATCGAGGAGCAGAGGATGCACGAGTCCTCGCTGGACGTACTCGCCCACCACCTAGTGGGGCTGGCGCTCCAGCTCGGCACCGTGAGCCTGGAGCAGGCTATGGAGATTATCACACGGTCCTACCCGTTCAGGAACACAACCCTGCACGATGTGGAATCATGCCTGGATCTGCTGGACAGCAACAGGATCCTGAGGTACGACAGGGAGCAGGGCGTGCTCAAGCGGAGGCTGAAGGCGTACAAGTACTACTTCGAGAACATCTCAACCATCCCCGATGTTCTGAAGTTCGAGGTAGTCGACACCGTGAGCAACAGGGTGATAGGCTCGCTCGACCAGTCGTTCGTCGGCGACTACGGGGAGAAGGGTAATGTCTTCGTGCTGAAGGGCTCGCAGTGGAGGGTTCTGGCCGTCGATGACTCCAAGCTGCGTGTGAGCGTCGAGCCAGTGAAGGGCGCGGCCGTCAACATACCGTACTGGGTAGGCGAGATGATCCCGGTTGACTTTGAAACAGCAGCGCTTGTGGGCAGGCTGAGGAGGACGGTCGCGCAGAACCACCTAGAGGCTGGAAGCACCTTGGTGCGTGATTCCATGAAGAAGCTGGGACAAATTCCTGACGACCACACGGTAGTTGTGGAATCGTTCCGGCAGCGCAACACCGTGGTGCTGCATGCCTGCTTAGGCACTAGGGTGAACAACACCCTGGCATCGCTGCTCTCCACGATAATCTCCTCGAAGACCGGATACCTTGTCGAGGCCAGATCCGATGCCTACAGGATAATCCTCACCTCCAACGCAAGGATCGGCAGGCAGCACATAATGGACTGCCTGAAGGATGATTATGACTTGGAGGCCGTGATCGTGGCCTCGCTCAGGAACACGCACAACATCAACTGGCGCACTTGGTGCGTGGCGAAACGCTTCGGCCTGGTCAATAAGGAGGCTGTATATGACAGGAAGGCGGCAAGGCTGATCCATGATAGATATTCGAGGACGGCCATCGTCGGGGAAGCGATACGCGAGCTACTGCACGACAAGTACGACATAGCCGCAACAACGTCGGTGCTGGAACGCGTGAGGAGCGGCTCGGTAAAGATAGCTTGGCTCGAGGTCGACCGGTTCTCCGAGCTGGCCCAGCCTATACTGGAGCACTCCGGCAGGTTCTCGGCGATGCCCCTCAGCGTGGAGCAGGGCGTCATCGAGCTGGTGAAGGAGAGGCTGGAGAAGAAGCGGCACAAACTGATCTGCGTAAGATGCGGTAAATGGGAGCGCGTGATGGAGGCGAGGGAGGTCCCGGACGACCTCCACTGCACAAGGTGCGGCTCGCGGCAGATCACAGCCACCTACGTCTCCGACTATGCTCTCCCGAACATAATAAGAACCAGGCTCAAGGGCGGCAAGCTAGGCAAGGACGAGGACCATGCTTTTGACCGGGCCTGGAAGATGGCATCGCTGATCGAAAACTTTGGCAGGAAGGCGGTGCTGGTGCTGTCGGGCTACGGGGTCGGCGTCGACACTGCTGCTAGATTGCTGCGAAACTACGCCGACGACGAGGGCATATTCAGGCAGGTCTACGAGGCGGAGCGCCAGTACGTAACAACAAGAGGGTTCTGGGACGACTAGATCACGGTTATGTTCGAGTACGGCTTCAGCCTGAGCTCGATGTTGCCGTCGCGCCCGGTGTATGCCGTCACGCCGTAGACCTTCACCCGCTGCCCGGTTCCGAGCTTCTCGACCGTGCCGACCAGGTCCCTCCAGCCAACAAGCCGGACCTCACCCGTGTCGTCGCCCAGCAGCGTCTCCGCATACTTGGCTGAGGAGCCGTCTCTGAGCTGGATCTCTTGGGTCTTGGACGGCGTGAGCGTCATGGCCTCCAGAAAGTAGAGCTCGTCTTGCGACGGCTTTATCTCACGGATCTTGCGCTCCAGTGCTGTAGCATTGGGAAACGCCGGGTCGTCCTCCGTGGTCCTGACGTAGGCATCGTCGCCCAGAACCAGCGTCGAGCCGTAGACGCTGCTCGGGACGCATTCCACAATGCCGTCCTTCTGGAGCTGGCCCGCAAAGTTGTCGTTTATAGCGAGGGTGAATACCCGCTTCGCCCTGTCGATCGCGACGGCAAAGGACTTCCCTGCGCCCCTGCCCCTGCTCACAGAGATTATGCGCAGGGGCATGACCTCGATCTCCTCCTGCTGCCCGTCGTAGAGCTCGATCAGTGTGCCCTCGTCGCCGTGGAGCTCGAGGTCGCCGTACTGGTTTCGCTTCGGCCTGACGCCCACCAGCCTCAGCTTGGCCCCGAGCCTGAGCACCTTGGGAACCCGCTGCTCGTCGACGTTCCAGAGCACGACCCTGATCGTCTTGCCGTCCGTGCCGGCGATCTGCATCTGCATCGACTTGCTGGGCTGGCCCCTGAAGTTGACGAAATCGGAGATCCTCGGACTGGACTTGAGCGCACCGGTTACAGCGATAGTCTCCTCGGAGCCGGCGATCTCGCTCGCGTCGATCGTTATGCTGTCAAGGTCGCCTATGTGGGGCACGTTTTCACGCACCACCTCCAGGGTGCTCCTTGATCCTGCGTTGATCGCGTTCTTCCCGTCTAGGCCCGATTTCACATAGGCCTTCGCTATCCTTACGGCATCGCCCGGTTTGACATCGAGTGTATCGAACATCTTTGCGGCATCATCCCAGAGGCTCACCCGCACGCTCGATTCGTTGTCATACACTACGAGTGTGCGCAGGTTCGCCTCGGAGCCGTCCTTTCTGGCATAACGCCTTGGCGGGTAGACCTTCATGATCCTGGCAATAACGGTCACCTCCCTTGCGCCGGCGTAGAGATCCTTCAGGCTCATCTCGAGCTTCGGTGATTCGAGCGTTATTCCCAGATCCGCGGCCACCAGGAAGAGCGCGCCCTGGTCGGTGAGATAGCCCGCCCCGATCCTCCGCTTCTTCTCCTCGACCATCTGGAGGATCTCGCTTTCGGAGAGGTTCATCCTCTGCCTGCGGATGGCCTCGATCATCTCTCTTAGGTCCAACACCACTGGTCAGAACGCCTAAACTAATTAATCTTGCAAAGACCTGTAAACCAGTATTTAACAGTGTAAACGGCGGGCGCGGGATACCTGCCGGCCCGGAAGTTCGGATAACAATTACTTCCCTTATATACCGGCGGATCCATGACTCACCCTGTCCGGGCGCGATGGAACAAAATTTCACCACCCTAAACGGCTACCGGGTAAGATACATCGAGGCGGGGGATCCCAGCAGGAAACACATCCTCTGCCTGCACGGCCTAGGAGCTTCGGCCGAGCGGTGGTCAAAGGCCCTGCCGATCCTCGGGAAAGAGTACCATGTTGTAGCGCCCGATATAGTGGGCTTTGGCTACAGCGACAAGCCCGAAGTACATTATACGATGGACTTTTTTGTGAAGTTTGTGGATAAATTCGCCGAAAGGCTGAAGATGTCGAGCGTCACCCTGGTGGGCGCCTCGCTGGGCGGCCACATAGCTGTGGAGACCGCCCTCCAGCACGCCAGGATGCTGGAGAAGCTGGTGCTGGTCTCGCCCGCGGGAATAATGAAGGAGCCCACCACGGCGCTGAACCACTACATCGCGGCCGCCATGTTTCCTACCTTCGACAATGCCAAGAAGGCGTTCGAGGAGATGGCTGGCAGCACCACCGTGGACGAGGTCTACACGCGCGACTTTGTGAACAGGATGCAGCTCCCAAACGCAAAGTACGCCTTCATGTCGGCCGTACTGGGCAGCAAGGCCGCACCGAGCCTGGAGGGGAGGCTGCAGAGGATCAAGGCCCCGACGCTTGTGGTCTGGGGCGACAAGGACGCCCTGATGCCGGTCGAGTTTGCGGAGAAGTTCCGCCAGGAAATATCAGGGTCCAAGCTTGTGATAATGAAGGGCTGCGGGCACACGCCCTACTTCGATAAGCCCGACAAGTTCTGCGACCTTGTCCGTGGATTCCTGGTGAACTAGCACCCGAAGACGGCGCCTGGCTGCTTTTATATACCATATAGAACCAAAAGGCTTATATTGAATGGTATTGGATGGTATTATGTGGGAAACAATACCATGAGCGACGAGGAAAACCCGCTGGACCCAACCTACCTCTTCAAGAAGGTCCTCAAGAAGGGCACGGAGAGCCAGGCCGACTTTCTGAGACGGCTGGCCTCGATGCAGTTCGACACCATGCAGGGGTTCATGAACGTGCTGCAGTCGGTGACCAGCTTCAGCGCCGTCTTCAAGGCGAGCGTCCAGAGCAACGGCAGGATCTCCATCCCCGAGGCAGAGAGGGAGGCGCTGGGCATAAAGGACGGGGACCTCGTGCAGGTGATCATTGTCCCGCTGGAGAAGGGAAAAGACCGCAAGAAAGGTGATTCCCAAAGATTCCAAGATAAAGAGGGAGGTGAAAAAATTGAGTGAGAGGAGAAAGGAGAGAGAAGAGAAGGATGCTTTCGAAGTTTACCAGGAGAACGTTCAGAGCGTGATCAACGAGACCACAAAGTTCCAGGCAGCTTACACACAATCAGTACTTAACCTGCAGCAGGAGTTCACAGAAGCCTTCAAGAGGAGTACCGAGTCGGCCACTACCCTGCAGCGCGAGTTCGTAAACGCTATCGGTAGCCCGACCAGATTCGTGGAGGCATACCTGAAGTTCGCAGCACTGGGCAACAAGGCGGCCATTGCGAGCATCGATGCCGCAAGGCAGAACGTCAGGAGCTTCACCGACAACATCGACACCATTACCAAGATAAACCTAGACGCGATAAAGACCTGGCAGTCCTTCGCATTCCCGGCCAGAGCATAACTGGCCACGTTTATTTTCTTTTTTTTAAATCCTTTTTAGTTTCCGGTTCTATAAGATCAGCGTGGACTATAAGGGGTTGCTCGGCAGGATCTTCACGCTCAGCAAGGATATACGCTTTGTAGGCTTCATCAACAGGTCCGGCAAGATGGTCGAGGGGGGCATGCGGGAAGGCCTCGAGTCCATCGACGACGAGATCCACCAGAAGCGCTGGTTCAACCAGGTGGCCATGCGGGCGGAGATGTACGCCATGTTCGACAGCATATACGGGAAGACCAAGATGGCGTACGTTGAGAGGGATAAGATAAAACAGCTGACCTTTTACCTGCCAGAGGTCATAGTTCTGGTGACGCTGCAACCAACCGTGGGGGGAGCGCAGGCACTGCAGACCGCCTACGCGATAGCCGAGCTCCTAAACTCCAAGGCCTAGGAGTTGTAGGATCTTTCCTTGAGCCAAGTTGCGATTTCGGGTATGATGTGCTTCTGGGAATACTCGCTCGCCAGCAGGCCGATGTGGCCTGTGGGGTAAACTTTCAATTCTTTGTCCTCGCTCGCGACGTTGTAATTGAGCGGTATGCTGCACTCCGGCGCGACCAGATGGTCGTCCTCGGCCACAACCGTGAGCAGCGGCACGTCGATCTTCCGCAGGTCGACCACCCTGCCGCCGATCTTCATCTGGTTCTTCACCAGCAGGTTCTTCTGGTAGATATCCTTGATCCACTGCCTGAAGGTCTCGCCCGCGATCGGCGGCGTGTCGTAGAGCCACTTCTCGACGCGCATGAAGTTCTCGACAAACTCTTTGTCGTCGAGCTTCCTGCCGAACTCGATGTACTTCCGCACTCCCTGCTTGAACGGCTTGAGCACGTTGAAGCAGAGGTACATGAACTCGGGTGGAATGTTTCCGTAGTTGTCGATGAGCAGGTCAACGTCTATGTGCCTGGAGAGGTTGCCCAGGACCGTGGTATCTTTTTCAGCGTCTATGACGGGCGCGGTTACGAAGAGGTTCTTCACCTTCTCGCCGTGCAGCGCAGCGTACATGGCCGACATCGAGCCGCCCATGCAGTAGCCATGCAGCGAGATCTTCTCCTGCCCGGAGGCGTTCCTGACCAGGTCCACGAAGTAGTCTATGTAGCGGTTCACATAGTCGTCGAAGCTGAGGTAGCGGTCTATCGGCTCCGGCTCGCCCCAGTCTATGAGGTATACGTCGAAGCCGTGCTCCAGCATGCCCCGGATCCAGCTCTTGTCGGGCTGCAGGTCCAGTACATAGTACTTGTTTATCAGGGCGTAGACGACCAGCAGCGGTACAGGATGTCGTTTCTGCACGAGCGGCCTATAGTGGAGCAGGCGCAGGATCCTGCCCTGGTGGACGACATCCGCCGGCGTCGTCCCGACGTCTATATTCCCGATGGACTTGGCGCGGGCCGATGCCTGCATAGCGCCCTGACTGAATTGCTGGAGCTCCCCCAGTATGGCCATGAACACGTTGGAGTAGTCTTTACCGGGCATTCTACAGCACTTTTGCTATGTCCTTCTTCGCTCCCCCGGACAGCTCCTCGATCGCGTCCGAGATCAGCTTCAGCTTCTTCTTTATGCGCTCGATCTCTTCGTAGATGCTCTCGATCTCGCTGTGCGTCGGGATCTCTAGGTTCTTGGAGTATATCTCGACCAGCTTGCGTATGTGTTTGTTAAACTGCACCTCGTGCTTCAGGAGCTTTCCGAAGATCTCCGCAAACTCGTCGGAATCGAAAAGTGTCGTGAACTCTTCCTCGAAGGTCTCTATCCAGAGCTTTCTTAGTTTCTCCAGCTCGCTCTCGTCAGTGATATCTATAGGAGATTTGGTCGTGATCTTTCGCGTTGCCTCCATCCATGCCACGCCCACCTTTGCGTAGTACTGAGCCAGCATCTTGTTGAAGTCGGCAAGCTCCTGCGCGGCATTGGCAAGCTCAGCATTGATAGTGACCGAGTTTCTCAGCAGGCCGGCGGTGGGCCCTATGGTCGGTATCCCTAGGGTCCGGTTCTGCATCCACTTGAGCGTATCGGCCCAGGCTTCAAGCAGGCTTTTGAACGCCTTGGAATAATCGCCCGGTTTCGACGCGTCCTCCGTCATCGTGCAGACACTCCCTTGTAATATTCAAGTGAACGGTTGATCATCGCCGACAGGAAATTATGGACAAGGTGCCTTATACCCATTATCGTAGATGACGGCTTAATTGTATATATACCATCGTCCCGCGCCGAAACGATCGAACAGCCCGATCTCACAGGGCAGCCTTCACCTGCAGGATCTGTTCCGCAAGCGTGTTGTATACGTCAAAGCAGCGCCTGCCTATGAGGATCCCCTTCCGCTTCCTGAGCCCTCCCTGCAGCAGAATAACCGCATAGGATGCTTCGGCGCCGGTCTGTTTCGGGGTCTTCTTTGGCCGGTAAGACCGCAGGGCGATGCTCCCTTCACTGCCGAGCTCGTTGATGAGCAGTGAGCGCAGGTCGGAGTTGCCGCCCAGCCTGCTCAGTATCTCTTCTTCGATCCGGGTCCTACCAGCACCCTTCGGAGTTTCCCACGCAAAGTCAACGACCTTGGTGCTCATGAATCTCTTCTCGATCCTGGGCCTTGCGATGAGGCTGAACTCGGTAAGCTCGGCAGGGAGCGGTGCCTCCAACTCATCGTAATGGGTTATGAAGAATCGCAGGTACCAGCCGCTGCCGACAAATTCCTGCGGCCCGTAGTCCCCACCAAATCCTAAATGACCAACCTCGTAGTATTTTTCCCGGACTATGTTCACGATATCGAGGGGGTATCCGTGCAGCCTGATCGAGCCTAGGCTCGTGGCGCCCGATGCTGGAAGGTCGAGGTCCAGATACGGGTAATCATAATCAAGGTCAAGCGCCCCTGGCTCGATGACCGTGCCCTCGATGCCCATCCTGCTAAGATGGACGTGAAGCTCGTGCCTGGTTCTGTCTTCCTTTGGCACTACCATGCACACTGTATTGTGTTCGGGCAGATAAACTATTTTGCGGCGTTACCAATATTTGCCAACACACCCTTCCAATTTTTATAATTTAGATCACCGCTTTCCCACGCAAAGTTGCCACTAACTTCAAAAAATACACTCTGCCACAATACAAATGAAAAATAATACAAAAAATTGAGACGTTTGTCCTAGCCTGACTCGCTTACTGGACTATCTCGGCGGTCGCGAACCTGTTTGCTACCTGAGAGATCCTGACCTTACATTCCTGGCCCACTTGTGCGCCACGAACAAAGATCACGAAGCCCTGAACTCTTGCGATGCCGTCGCCCTTCCTGCTTATCTCTTCGATCTTCACATCGTATTCTTTGCCTTTCTCAACTGGTTTTGGCTTAAAACCGCCGAATCCATAACCTTCTGACGTACGTTACACCTCCTTGGGGGAACGGATGGAAGATGCCACATATAAACGGTTAAACGTCATCGTGGGAGCCCGATCTTTTGTCTCGCTTTCATGTCATGATCCAAGTCGGTCCGAGCCGATCGAGGCCATGCGAGGAGTACTTAAATAATACGTTACCTCGCACTGTATAATGGACGCCGAAAAACTCTTCAAGAAAGGCAATCCCGCAAAAGCAGAAGACGGAACACTTCTTCTGGTGAATGACGAAAAGAGCGCTTACTCTGTGAACGAGGCAGTTGTCATGATATGGAATATGTGCAACGGTATCGCGTTTAACGATCTCGTGAAAAATATCGCAACCGATGTTAGCGAAGATGCAACTAAGCTTAGGCCCTCGTTGGAGGGCCTGATCAACGAACTCCAGGAGGCCAAGCTGCTCGAGATCAAAACGTGATCGCGCAGCAACTCTAGCGAGCCGGGCTCACGCACAAACAGCGTAATACGAAGATCAAGGTAAAACCCTGAGGTTGTAACGCCTCTGTAAATCCGCTACGGGCTCTTCGCCGCTGCCGGTTCCTTCCCGCTTGCTAGGCTAAATGTATGAAGAGGTTCACAACTCTAGACCCGCTGGGATAAATCCTACCTGCCTAGAACGTAGCGTGGATGCGCATCCTGTGCGACAAGGGACACCAGATGTATCCCGATGGAAGCACGAAGATCGCGAACAAGGGAAGCTACGGGTACCTCGTGGCCTCCTACGAGGTGTGGCGCTGTCTCTACTGTAATATCAGAATTTACAGGAAGAAGGATCCCGACCACTTCGTCTCAGATACGCAGGTAAAGGATATGATCGAGCAGAGCAAGGACGCCATCATCGAGGTATGATCCTTGCTTCGCCGAACCGGATCCGTCCGGCATAGGGCACCATTTCGCAGGAGCGTAATTTGCGAAGGATTTTATATAGTTCCTTCGGAGGTTCCCTCGAGTTGGCCAATCCCTGCCCCGAATGCGGTGAAGAGTTGCACTACGAACTGAACACCAAGCATTTTGTGTGCAAGAAGTGCGGCCTTTACGTCACTAGGGAGCAGATCGATGACATCAAGGACAAGGCCAGGCCCCAGAAGAGAAGGAGCAAGGAGGACGAGTACCTTGAGTGGTGGCTCTCCAAGAAGAAGTAAAGTGTAAACTTTTTCACGATCTTTTTGCCAACAGCTGCCCGCTGAAAATTTAAGTAGGCATCTTTTGCAAGGCAGACCGTGAGCAGCGAGCTTCCCAAGTGGGCAGGGGACGAGATAAATTCGATAACAGACACCTCCTTCAAGGTTGCCGATACTTGGGAAGGCACAGGCTACTTCCTTGAGATCGATGAAAAGAACAGGAAGGCCGACATACAGTTTTACGAAAAACTGCCGGTCGGGAAGCACATAGTGACAGTAGAAATACCGAAGAACCTGAAGATCGAGGACTTGATGAAGGGCTTTGTCTACGGTTTTAAGGTGAAGGTCCTGAAGGCGCCGTTCAGCAGCAAGGTGGTGACGTTCCTTAAGGAGAACCTGAACCTCAACATGGACGGCATATACAGGTTCCAGCTGGAGTCGATGCAGCTGCTGGAGGTCGAGTCGGACCTGGACCCGCCCGCAGAGGAAAGCTCGGAAGATTAGGAATGATCGCTTACATCGTAAAGGAGATGCTGAGGCACCTTGTTCTCAGGCTGGTAATGAGCGCAACCTTTGTTGTCCTGCGCCAGAAGAGGGAGGTCACGGAGTACGATATCCGGTTCATAAACCTGAGAGAGCGCGATGTCCTTGTCAGCGCAGCGCTGCTCGGCATCATCTTCTCCGCAATAGCCATCGCCTTCGTCGCCTCGATCAAGGGCGGAACAAATGTGATGACCGTTGCTGCCGGTATACTGCTGGCCATAGGGTTGAGCCAGCAGATAATGTCGATAGGCATAGACGCCATAACGCGGAGCCTCAACGGCTTCCTGACGTGCTGGAACTCGGTCATTTACCTGCTTGCAAGGCAGAAGACTAGTCCTGAATGGCGCTTCATAGAGAACGAGACCCACCAGGTATTCATACATCCGCAGATTGTCTATGCCCTGCCCGGCGAGCTTGACGAGCTCAAGGTTCCGACAGCAAAGATAATCCGGTATCTGGAGGGGCACCGGCATGAATTAGAGTACGTAAACCATGTCTACGATGAGGAGCCCAGCTTGCTTTCCTTTGCACAGTATGCGGTCGATTACATAAGAGACAGGATGCTGGTTTTCGACCGGTTGCTGATCACCCAGCAGCGGACCGGCAACGTAAACCCCGTAGTGTTCGTCGCACTGGGCACCCTGCTCTGGTTGCTGTCCTAGCTTGGTTACTGCCTAACTGATTTACTGGCAAAAATTCATTTGGATGTACCACGCTTTCCAACCGTCATCCTCATGAGTACGATCCAAGATATGGCAAGCGGGACATGATACGAGGCGAGCCTCCACACTATGATCACGCTGCCGAAGAGAGTGGCGTCGAAGCCGAAGGTTGACAGGTAGTATCCTATCCCGAGCTCGCTCAGGCCGGAACCGCCGGGGCTGATGGGTACTGTTCCTATTGCTATCGCAGCGGCAACGGCCATGAGTGACTCGAAGAACCCCACGCCGGCCTCGGTATTTGCAACTACCATGAAGGTAACCGCATGCAGCGATGCTCCAACAAAGGTAAGCGCAAGTCCTACGGCAAATGTCTTGATGGACGAGGCACGCAGGTTGTCCTTTGCCGATTCGCAGAGCACCCTCAGGGCATCGTTCATTGTGCCTACCCACTTTGTTCCACGCTCCTGGCCAAAGAACCCCGACAGGACTGGAAGTGTGAACCCCGGCATCTGCAGGATCCGCTTCGAGGCCAGAATGAGCATGATCATGTAGGCCGCGAACACAGGCGTGGTTATGACCACGATTGCTGTCGCTATCAGGTAGTTCTGCGCCACGAATGCCCAGATGGCCGCCAGGTAGGCCAGCATGCTCCCGACGAGGACGTCGCTGATGACCTCGGTGGTTATCACCCACATGCCCTTGCCGGAGTGCACGCCGTTCTTGTGCATCCATGCCACTCTGACGAACTCCCCACCAGTATAGGACGGCGTGGTGAGCGTGACGAACTCGCTCCCCGTCCGTACTATAATGCTCTTGCCAAGGCTACCAACTGGTCCCACGAATCTGGTGAGGTAGTAATGAAATCTGACGCCTTGGATTACGAGCTTCACGAAAGCGGCCAGAGCCGATACCACGAAGGGGAAGATCCCCACGGCAAGGATATCATCCGGACCCACGTTCAGCAACGAACCTATGATTATCAGCGGAACCAGACTTGCCACTATGGCAACGATTCTCCACTTCAATGCCGTTAGGAAGTTCCAAGGCAGTAATAAGCTCTATGACGGTTCGGGTTCCGGACTCTGCAGAATAGAATATTAGTGATGATCTTTTAAGATGGGAGGAGATTGAGAACTGGATGAATCCCAAATTCAGACGGGTGATTGCGCGCGCCCCATCCTCGACCGCAAACCTGGGTCCAGGTTTCGACGTGTTCGGGCTTGCGCTGGACGCATTCCACGACACGGTCGAACTTGAGACCATGGAGGAGCGGGCGATCAGGATCGAGGTTGGGGGCGAGTATGGGAACATGATACCTACGGCGCCGAAGGAGAACTCCGCCGGCCTAGTGGCAGGCAGGATGCTGGAAGATCATCAAGGCTCCAGGGGCCTGAGGATGAAGATACAGAAGAACGTGCCTCCGGGCTACGGGCTGGGGAGCAGCGCGGCTTCTGCCGCAGCGGCCGCAAAAGCATTCGACACATTGTATGACCTGCATCTTGACGATACAACGCTTGTGGAATATGCAGCGGCGGGCGAGGTCGCGTCGGCCGGCTCCGTGCACTACGACAATGTCTCCGCTTCGCTGCTGGGCGGATTCGTTGTTGTGCGGAACGAGCCCTTGCGCGTTCTCAGGATCGAGCCGCCCGGGAACCTTACGCTCTGCGTGGCGATCCCGAAGATGGATGTTCCAAAGAAGAAGACGGAGGTTGCTAGGAGCGTTCTCCCGGCAGAGGTCCCGCTCAGTAAGGTCGTCGCCAACGTCGCGAACGCCAGCACGATCGTGGCAGGCTTCGTCCTGAAGGACGTCGATCTCATCGCCGGAGCGGTAAACGATGCGATAGTCGAGCCAGCCAGGGCGCACCTAATCCCCGGCTACGAGGATGTCAGGAGGAAAGCGCTTGCCGCTGGCGCGCTGGCGGTCACCATAAGCGGTGCGGGCCCGTCGATCATCGCATTTGTAAGCGATGGCAGGCAGGACCCGGCCAGTGTCTGCGGGGCGATGGAGGACGGCTTCAAAAGCGCGGGCCTCTCATCCATCACCAAGAGCTGCAAGCCTGACAGCGGGACGAGAGTGATCGAATCAGTTTCGTAATCCATGATCGTTGAGTTGGTGAAAAAGATTTTTTCGCGTGACAACCCGCGATCATGAGCGAATATAAATACTAGAAACCGAACAACTATCCGGTGCACTAGATGGTAGGCGAGGAAATCCCGCTGGTAGTCGAAGAGCTTGACGTTTTACGAACCGTGATCGCGGTATCGCTCTTGGTCCTGCTCGCAAGGATCCTTGGCACTGTATTTGCAAGGTTCAACCTGCCGGAGGTGATCGGCGAAGTACTCGCCGGAATAATTCTCGGCCCATTTACCTTGGGTGGACTGATCATGCTATCCGGCAGGCCGCTGGTGGAGCTCAACGATCTGATGCTCGCATTCGCGCAGATAGGCGGCATAATAATCCTCTTCTCCGCAGGATTAGAGTTCACGTTTCACGACCTCAGGAAGGCCGGCCTGCCGGCGTCCGTGGTCGGCACCGCCGGAGTGATCCTGCCGTTCTTCGGAGGATACTACATCTCAATGTTTTTCGGGGAGGGATGGACGACGGCCATGCTGATAGGCGCCACGCTCACGGCAACCAGCATCGCCGTTACAGTTAGGGTGCTGGAGGAGCTGAACAGGCACAAGAGCCCGGAGGGCAACATCCTCGTCAATGCAGCCATGATAGACGACGTGCTGGGCCTGACGGTTCTCTCCGTCGCTACATCGGTGGTCATTGCGGGCAAGATCCCGGCAATAACAGACATAGCAATGGTCACTGGCCAGTCCATAGCATTATGGTTTGCCATGCTGGTTGCGTCCGTCTTCTTCCTCCCGAGGCTGGTGCACATGGTGGCACTGCTCCGCGCGAAGGGCACCGTCGAGGCGATCTCCACAACCTCTGCATTCGGGATCGCCGCCGCAGCCGGGAGCTTCGGCCTCTCACCCATAGTGGGAGCTTTTGCAGCCGGTATGGGGCTGGCGGAATCCAAGTCCGTCCACCAGATACGCGAGTTCATCGAGAAGCTGAAGATACTCTTCGGCCCGCTCTTCTTCGCGATCATAGGCACCTACATCGACCCCAGGCAGGTATTCGGCCTCGATCCGGTATTCTTCGCAATACTTGCGGCGGTGGCCATACTGAGCAAGATCATCGGTTGCGGCGTGCCCGCGGCATTCCTCCTCAAGAGCCGGGCGATGGGACTCAGGATTGGCTACGGGATGGTCTCCAGGGGCGAGGTCGGGTTCATCATAGCGGGCATAGCCCTCGCGAGCAAAATCTTCACGCAGGCGATATACTCCGAGATCGTCTTCATCATAATGATCACGACGCTTATCTCCCCGATGCTGCTCCGCCGCTCGTTCGCAAAATCGAAGCAGACGGAGGACAGCGTGACCAAGTAATCTTAAGACGGAAAATAATTAAACGCTTTTGAGCGTTGCTGGGCTATGCAGCCATGATCCTGTCCTGGGAGAGCGTGACGACGCCTATACCGCTACGCTTCAGCCTGTTCTTCAGGTCGTTGTCAACGGTTGCCACGTAGCATCTGTGCTTCAATGCATAATCAGTGATGGCCTCGTCGGCATGCCTTCCTTCCACGGGGATTATTTGAAAATTTTTTGCTGCTTCGAGCGCCAGTCTGGCAGCGTCCGCCCGCTTCGCGCCTGCGCTTCTCGCCAGCCGCTTCAATTCCTCGATGACCACGCTCGGCACCACGAAATCGATCCTGCCCAGCTCGCCTTCCAACGCGTCAAGCATCTTCACGGGCCTGCTGGCCAGAACGATGAGAAAGCTCGTGTCGCAGAGTACCCTAGTCAAGAGTTACCCCGGCGCCTATTAGCCGCCACCTCTCGGCTATCTTCCTGCTTATGGCGATCCTGCTCTTCCCTAGCACGCAGACGGGCCGCTTGAACCTGACATCGACCTTCCCGTCCACGACCGACTGGGTCGTTGCCAGCACGGCCGCAGTGCCAATGTTGAGCCTGAGCGGCTCGTTCACCCTTATGGGTTCGACCTTTACCAGCTCCGGCGTGCCAACCGCTGTGTCGAAGAGCTGCGCCTCGATCCTGATTCTGTCCTGCTCCTTCGGCAGCGTCTCCGGCTTGCCCACCACCGAGCCCACAAAGGAGTCGCTCTTTGTGAATGTGGGATCGAGCTTTGTGCCGATCGCTACAAGGCCTCCCGGTTTCACGCTCTCCACCAGCCCTGCCCCGGTGCCGAGGCTGGCTATCTGGGTCACCACCGGTTCGTACTTTCCTTTTTCGTTGTAGATGCCGGGCCTGATCTCGATCTCGTCGCCGACCTTGAACTCGCCCTGCACCAGCGCCCCACCGAGTACGCCGCCCTTCAGGTCTGCCGGCGTCGCGCCGGGCCTGTTAACGTCGAATGAGCGGAGGACATGCATGATAGGGTTTGTCCCGGCGTCCCGCTTTGGTGTCGGTATGTTCTCCTCGATGGCCTGGATCAGCGCGTCTATGTTCAGCTTGTGCTGGGCAGAGACCGGGATTATCGGGGCCTTCTCTGCGATGGTGCCGTGGACGAACTTCTTTATCTTCTTGTAGTTCTCCGCCGCGTCACTATAAGGTACCAGGTCGGCCTTGTTCTGTGCTATCACCATGTTCTTTATGCCCAGTATCTGCAGGGCGAGCAGGTGCTCCCTGGTCTGCGGCTTCGGGACATCCTCGTTTGCCGCGATCACCAGGACCGCGCCGTCCATCAGCGCGGTGCCGGAGAGCATGTTTGCCATAAGGCTCTCGTGGCCGGGCGAGTCCACGAAGCTGACCACGCGGAGCAGCTCGCTCTTGCCGCCGCAGCCGGGACACTTTGGCGAGGTCGAGTAGCCGACCGGCGGCTCGCACGACTTGCACTTGTAAAACGCCGCATCGGCATAGCCTACGCGTATCGTGATCCCCCGCCTGAGCTCCTCGCTGTGGGCGCTGGTCCATATCCCGGTTATCGCCTCCACCAGCGTGGTCTTGCCGTGGTCAACGTGCCCGGCGGTGCCTATGTTTATGCACGGCTGGTATCCGTACTGCTTGATGTACCAGTCTGGCAGAGTTTCTTTCCAGTGCAACGCGATAAGCTAGAAATCGAGGGCTATGTTAATCTTTATACTTGGAGCAAAACCGGCATGCTAGGATGATGCGCATGTTAATCGGTTCTGTTAGGAGCTATAGAAATTAGTGAAATATTTCCTGTTTATTGTACTGCAGTACGCACGCCCGCGCGTGCAGGCATACTAGGGGGGATCTTTATAAAGAATGCACGTCCTGCATGATGTTCAAATACCGTAATACAGGATTTGCTGTTTCGCCCAGATGCTCTATGAATTCGTGCTGATGCCGTAAGGGTGGCTTGGGAATTATGAGCGGATGCCGGGAGCAAAACTAATCTAAGACAATGTTTCGTTGCAAAAATCCTTACACTTATCAGGAAACAAGAACCGCGTTGACTTGGTATGTATCTTCAGTGATGGTGCTGCCCCTTACAAGTTTTCGCTTCCTCTGCCCGTACTCGGCTCTTACCAGGCCCACTCCCTTCGAGAGCAGGACGTACTTCTTTACGGCGCCGTGCACGTCGCCCCTCATGGGAATCCCTGACTTGTCGCTCCCCCCGGTGATCTTGATCCTGCCCGGCGCGCCCAAGACTGTAGCGTCAAAGACATCGCCGATCCTGAGACCCAGCAGGGGTTGGGCCTGCCTGTCCTTCAGCTCATGGGCCGTTGTCTTGCCCGACTTTGGATCCGCCACCACCAGCTTGAAGTTGGCCAACTTTAGTGATGCGCCAGAACGCCTTTAATTAATCTTACCCGGCGGAAGACTTGGTTGCTTGAGAAGAGATGTCTTTAGGTTTAATTAACAGAACCGAAAAAGAGATCGTCGTGGACCGGAAGGCAGTCCTTTTCGTGGACGACAGCGCCGAGTGCAGGAAATCAATCAAGTTTCTCAGGCAGGCCGGGATCGATTTCGTCGAATACGACGTGAAGCACCAGCAGGAGCTCGGCTGCTGCGGGGAACCCTTCGTCACGGAAGTTCCGGCGATATTCGCGCCCGAGGGGATATTCCGCGGCCCGGGCGGGATCAAAAAGTATGCCAAGATGGTGAAGAACAGGAAGCCGCTGGAAGCGAGCAAGAGCGCGTGGTGGTAGCTAGAACCCTCGATCAGATTCCTGAAAGTCGGATACCAGGTTTGTGACGCGTTCCTTCATCCGCTCCATGTATGCATCGAAATCTTCCCCGTAGCCGCAGTGGGAACAGCTCACACTCTTCATGTCTTCGCTGACCTGGGCTTTCTTCTCGCACTTGGGGCACTTGGCATCCATCGGATCTAGTTATCTGCATGCGTATATAACAATTACAAATGTCCTATGTCTGGAGCGCGTATTCTTCCTGGTGGATGATCCTTGTCTCCCTGTTCCGCCTCAGCAGGCTGTCCAGTACCCTGAGCAGCCACTCCTGCCTGAACCGGATCGCCGAAGGCATGAGGAGCTCGGCATTCCTCACACCGTCAAGCTTCCTGACCTTCTCGAACATCTCGTCCATCGAGCGCAGGTTGTCCGTATAAAGGACGACCACGAACGCGCTCTCCTGTGCGATGGGGGGAGGAGGAAGCAGGAAGTTCTCGCTGAGCTCATCGTAGATCTGCCTCACGACCTGTTTGTACTTCCTGGCATCGATGTCAAGCAGCATGCTGAAGTTTATGTAGCCCTTCATGGCGGCTGGGTCGAACCGGATCGTGAACTGCAGAACCTCCTTCCGCATCAGGGTATCGAGCCTTCGCTTTACGGTTCTGGCAGATGCCCTGATCGCCCTGGCTATGTCCTTCACGGGCGCTCTTGGGTGGTGTATCAGGTGGCGCATCAGCAGGATATCCGTCTTCGTGAACCGCTCGAGCGGCGCTGCCCTTACCGGGAAGATGTTGGTAACTACCGCAGGTTCGAACAGCGTCTTCAGGAGTTCGGCCTTCTTTTCGAGCTCGCCCTTAACGGCTATGCCCAGCCCGGTGATTCCTCCAACGCAGTTTATGACCATGAAGATGTCCCCGATGAGCTCGGCCTTGCGCAGGATATCGCTTTCCCGCTCCGATGCGTGCCTGACCACAACGTAGATTATATCGTAGCCGAAGGCCTCGACCTTGACCGTGGTGTGAAAATCTTCGATCGCGCCTTCCTTCATCATCCTTCCTATGCGCGTCTTCACCGTGTTGCT
The DNA here is from genome assembly GCA_964373125.1 of uncultured Nitrosopumilales archaeon. GTDB lineage: Archaea > Thermoproteota > Nitrososphaeria > Nitrososphaerales > UBA213 > CAYJSN01. The sequence goes on from CAYJSN010000017.1 coordinate 31,126, forward strand.
GCTCAGCCCCAGCTCCTTGCTGATGCTCTGGTGAGACGCCCGCCCGTTTATCAGCAGCCGGCGCATTATGTTGAGGTCTTTTCTGTCCAATTGTTCTCTCCCACGCTGGCCGTATCTAACCTATCGGACATAGTATTTATACTTATGTCCGTTTCTTGCAGAATTAGTCTAATAAACTGAAGGATTTGAACAAATATATACTTCAAAGTGAATCAAATTATGTCCACGCAATGTCGCTCGTGAGTTCTAGTGTGGGGCATCGCAGCTCGGATGACATCGTACTGGAGACAGTCGGCCTGACCAAGATCTTCGAGACGAGCTCTGTGAGGGTCGTTGCGCTGAAGGACGTCAACATGACCGTCCGGCGCGGCGAATTCGTTGCTATAGTCGGTCCGTCCGGGAGCGGCAAATCTACTCTGTTAAATCTGCTCGGTGCCCTTGACAGGCCCACGAAGGGCCACGTCTTCATAGACGGCATAGACATTTTTTCGCTTGGCGACAACGACGTTGCCAGGCTCAGGAACCAGAAGATCGGCTTCGTGTTTCAATCTTACAACCTGATCAACAGGACCACCGTGCTACGAAATGTGGAGATACCCGCTATAATCATGGGCATGTCCAAGGAGAGGCGGACCAGCAGGGCAATGAAGGTGCTCAAGCTGCTGGGAATAGACGACAGGGCAGACTTCAAGCCCATGTCGCTGAGCGGCGGCCAGCAGCAGAGGGCAGCCATAGCGCGATCCCTGATCAACAATCCCTCCATGATACTTGCCGACGAGCCCACCGGCAACTTGGATACGAAGACCGGCCATGAGGTCTTCAGCCTGCTGAGGGATCTTTCGCGCAAGTACAAGCGGACAGTCGTGCTGGTAACGCACAACCACGAACTCGCGGAGGCCACTGACAGGTCCATCTACATCAGGGACGGCATGATCGAGAAGGAGGTCGTGAACCAGTGAGACTTCCCATCCTGCTAGCTTTACTCATCGGCACCACCCTGCTGGCGCCGGGTGTGGCATTTGCACACTACCCCCACACGGAGGAGTGCCCCACCACGGAACAGATGGGCAGCATCCCCGAGTGCCTCCAGGAGCAGAGACAGGCAGGCAAGGAGGTCAAGTTCGTTGATATGTACTTCAGCGAGGGCGTGGATGTCGGAGGAAACACCAACGCCGAGGTACCGTCCAAGATCGAGGTTGCGCCGGGAGACGGCACAACCATACTCGTTGCCGTGATGGCCAACTCCGGTGCCTTCGAGCTAACAGGCCTCAAGGGATGGCTGAGCATGCCCGTAGGTTTCAAGGCCGCTGGCAAGCCGACCGGCGAGGCTGCCTTTGATACTTATGATTTGGGCATAGCTCCGGGAGCCGTCTTTGTCTTCGAATTTCCGGTCGAGGTAGGCAGCAACACGCAGGTCGGAACATACAACGCAATTCTTCACGTTGAGTACTTCAAGGCCAGGGACATCGGCATGGACGTGAGGGATTTCGAGGTCGAGTTCCTCCTGCCAGGCAAGAGCGTTCTGGACGCAAGGGCCGTTACACCTGTCCTGCTTCCGAGCAGCAACAACGACGCCAGGATCGAGATAGTGAATGACGGCAGCGCCCCCGCATCGGGCGTGATAGCCAGCGTCGACGTCAGCAAGGTCGGGGAGATAAGCGTGGTCAACATTGGGAAGAAGGTCTTCAACATCGGTGTGATCAAGCCGCACAGCAAGGCTGTGATCAACCCGGCCCTCTACGTGAACCCTGCCCTTGCTGATACCAGGCAGAACGTGATCATCGATCTATCCTACTTCGATGCCTACGGGGAGAAGAAGACCGCAACAATACCGGTCAACTTCGTGGTTGCCGGCAGCACAGCAGAGAGCATAGACTTCGAGGTCATCACCGACAAGCCGGTGATCCACACAATAACCGAGACGCCCTTCACGGTCACGCTGCGCAACACCGGAAAGGTGGCCGCAGGATCGGTCGAGGTGACGGTTAACACGCCCCTGACAGCAACTGTGGCGCTGGAGCAGGAGGTGCCTGAGGCCTCACGCTCGCCTCTCAGCATAGTGGGCGGGGACGGCTACAGGAGAATCGACAAGATCGCGCCTGGCGAGTCCGCCGACGTGCAGGTGAAGCTCTTCGCCTCCGAGGATGCAGTGAACACATCGTTCCAGCTGCCTGTCACCATATCATACATGGACGAGCTCGGAGGCATGAAGTCGATCCAGAGGCAGGTCAGCGTTTACGTGCAGGGAACGATCGGGCTGCGGGTGTATGACTTTGGGATAACCTACATCGCGAACGAGCCCAACCTGTCCGGCTTCCTGCTCAACGAGGGCACCAACAAGGCACTCTTCACCACGGTCGAGCTCGTGGATAATCAGGATATGCTCAAGCCGACAAAGGGACCCCAGTACCTGGGCGACCTGACGGCAAACTCGCCACTCCCGTTCAACATACCGGTAAGGTTTGCAGAGGGGATCGTGCCGGGCGCATACCCCGTCACGGTGAAGGTGTTGTACAGCGACGACCTGAGGGTTCCCTTTGAGGTCGAGATCGATGGCACGGTGCAGTACACGCCACCCGTCACGGTGAAGAAGGAATCGTCCATCGACCTATACTATATTCTAGGAATCTTGGCCGGAGTCGGCATCGGCGGAGGCACTGCGGGTTATTACTTGGTGCAGAGGAGGAAAAAGAGCTCCCTGCTGGCAAAGAGGGCCGGGCCCGGCGACGACTCCGATCTGGACTTCCTGAACCAGCCCAAGTAGGCGCTGTGCTATGCGTGCCAGAGAGATAGTCGAACTCGCGCTCGAGGCCCTGAAGGAGCGAAAGACCAGGTCCATACTCACAATAGTGATGGTGGTCGTTGGCAGCAGCCTGATGGTCTCATTGAGCGGAATGAGCGGCGGTTTTGCAGAGTTAACCGAGAAGCAGTTCAGTGCCCTTGCACCCAATGTGTTATTTGTCTCAAGCGCACCGCAGCTGCCACGCAGTGGGGGAAGCCTTGGAATCGGGGGCGGCAGCGGCCCTGCACTTCCGCCAAAGGTGGTCCTAACACCCGTCGTAGTAAGCAACATCAAGAACCTGCCCAGCATTGAAGATGCTATACCGTCCTATCAGGGACAGGTAACGTTCGAATCGAAAGGAAAATCTATCACGGTCAGGGTTTTTGCCGAGGATCTGCCGCGGATATACGACATTGTGCCCAATGCCGAGTTCGACGAGGGTTCGGCGCTTCCCAGCAACGATCAATCCGCGCTAATACTTGCGGAGAACATTGCCAGACCGCCTGCAGAAGCTTTCCCCTTTGCGTCCCTGGGCCAAGCGGTACAGGCAAAGTATAGCTTCGTAGACGAGAATGGCGTCCAGAAGGTAAACACTCGAAGTTTCGTGGTGAGGGCGATACTGAAGATAACCGGAAACCCCACAGCTGACAACGCGATCCTAATGCCGCGCGACGCGGCAAACTCGCTTATGAACAAGGGAGGTAGGTTTGACAGCATAGTCGTGATAGCCAGAAACGCCGACTTGGTGGACGAGGCCGAGTCGGAGATACGGAAGCTCTATGGCAACGATATGGGCATAACATCGGCGCAGGCGATACTGAAGACGGTAAAAGAGTTCAGGAGCGGTATAACGACCTTCATGCTGAGCATAGCCGTAGTCGCGCTGCTGGTCGGCGCCGTTGGAATAATCACCACGCTCTACACATCCGTTATGGAAAGGACAAGGGAGATAGGGACGATGAAGGCGATAGGTGCCCAGAGCAGAGAGGTTCTCTCATTGTTTTTGAGCGAGGCCGTCCTGATAGGCATCATGGGCGCGACGGCCGGCATCGCTGTCGGCATTGTGGGCGGTTATATTCTCCTAGCCTCGATGGCATCGGGTCAGAGCGGGCCCACCATAAACCCCGTGTACTTCCCCAAGGATCTCTTGATTGTCTGGTTCCTCTCCGTGGGGCTGAGCATGCTGGCTGGCCTGTACCCCGCGCTGAAGGCGTCGAGGCTCCCGCCCATAGTGGCGCTCAGGCGCGAGTAAACTGTCAAGAACGGTTGCGTCTACGGGCCGGATGCCGCGATCCAGAATACACATTTAAACGGAATGAACCACATCAAATGACACGCCATGCGGGCAAGGCATCTCATAGTCATCTCGCTGGTACTGCTGGTGCTCTTCGCGGCAAGCGTCCCGGTGTATGCATCGCACACCGTCAGGAAGGAGCCGTCCGAGGCGGAGAGCAGGCTCTTTGAAGAGATATTTTCTAGGGTGGAGAAGCACAGGGATCTGATCGAGCCGGGCATTGATGACGTGAAGAAGAGTCTTTCGGAGCCGCTGAAGGTCTTCTTCTCCTGCAGGTACTTGGACGATAGGAATGTCGAGTCTGTGACGATCAGATTATCAACTGAGCTTGCAGGCTTTGACGAAGGGCTCGCAACCAAGCACAAGGACGTCCTGCTGGGCGCAGCCTACGTGTGGGACTGCACGGCGATAAAGGACAGGTACACGCTCACCATCGAGTGCACCAACAAGCTGATGCTGAACCCGGACTTCGTGACCAGGGAGGAGACCGAGACAGGGGAGAAGAGGATCGTGGCTATGGCCGAGAACGAGATGACGCTCTACCACGAGCTCCTCCACGGACAGCTGATGATAAACGCGATGCAAGATACAGGCGACGCCTCCGGCTGGAGGGCCGATGCCTGCAGGTTCTTTGAGCGCAACAATAACGAGATAGACTATACTCCGTCGGACCGCGGCCACATGGTAATCCCGCCTGCCGAGGACAGGTTCCTCTCAAGGCTGATGGAGAAGAACAACGGCCTGCTCATAGTGAAGACGATAGGCCGCGATGTTGGCACGGAAAAGTTCACTCAGGTCATGGCCAGCCAGGAAGAGCTGGGCGGACTTGTTAACGTGGGCTACTATGTATTTGCCAGGAGCGCGAACATCGAGGACACCGAGATCGTGGTATCCGACGACAGGAAGATGATACAGGTCTCCGGCTCGCTGCAGGATCCAACAAAGGACGGGCTCGTGCGGATGTTCATACTGCCGAGGCTCGAGCATGCAGGCGCCAAGATCGAGCTCTCCGTCGACGATGCCGTGAAGAGCGCCGGTTCGGCGTTTGTCTTCAGTGCAAGGGTGCAGAACCTTCAGCCCACGGACATTACGGGGAGCCTCACCCTCTTCGTTGACGGTGTGAGCGCTGCAAGCAGCCGCATCAACCTGTCAAAGGGAGAGATCACCACCATGGACTTTGTATGGAAAAACAACGACGAGCAGCCGGCGATGCACTCGGTGCTGATCGATGGCCTTGGCAGCGTGAGCAACCAGGTAACGGTGATGACCTTTGAGCGGTTCGTGAGCGCAAGCGCGATAGGCCACGGCACGATCGTGGAGCAGCTCGTCTTCGATACGCTGACAGGCAGCGAGGTCGTGCTAGCAAGACCAGAGAGAATCTCTGCCACGGTGGCCGTCGACGACCGCGAGGGTTACGACGTGAGGCTCTTCGCGCCGGACGGCACGCTGGTGGTTGGCATGGACGGCAAGGTCAGCTCCAAGAGCGAGAGGGCAAGCCTAGTGGAGGTCGGCAACCAGAACTTGGTTGTGAAGTTCAAGAACCTGAGCGACAGGCTGGTCTTCCTGGCGGTGAAGAGCACGGGGGGAGACTCCCTGCCGGCGGGCGACTGGACGGTGAAGACAGTCGATGCATCGGGGCATGACCTCGACTCCAAGATCAAGTACCGCGTAAGCTACGTAAGGTCCGACGTCTCGATCCGGTGACGGAAATACTTACCACCACATCCCGCATCAGAACATACTAATAGCTAGCGCGAGTACTGATCGGTTGATGCCAGCTTCCAGAGCATGGGCAGTCTTTCTGCTCCTGGTGGCCGCGGTCTATGCTCCATACATAACGCAGGAGAGCTTCCAGCAATCCGAGCCCGAATCAGAAACCTACACGCCCTTCGACAGGGTGGTCATCAGGATCTTTTCGCCGGACTCGAACCAGAACCACAACGCGATCGAGTCCATCAGGGTTCTCATCTCGAGCTCGCTCTCGCAGAAGCAGTTCTCGCTCCCCGAGACCGGGCCGAACACGTCCGTCTTTGAGGATGATATACAGCTGAGCCCCGATCTATCCAAGTTTCCCGGCGACATCGAGGTCAGGAGGGAGGACGGGCTCAGTGTGACCTTCAGGATCGACGAGGACACGGTGGTGACCCAGAGCATCAAGGTGAACTACCATGTCAGCAAGGCATTCTTCGACAAGCCCTCCTACGGGCCCCGCGACGAGGCCAAGGTAACGGTGGAGGACCGCGATATGAACAGGAACCCTAACACGATTGACACGCTATCTGTGAGGGTCTGGTCCGAGACCGACAGGGGAGGGCTCCTCCTGACGCTGCGGGAGACCGGTGCTAGGACCGGCATATTCGAGGAGTTCATCAGGTTCACCCTCGACGAGGAGAGCACCGGCAACAGGCTCCGTGTATCGGACGGCGATACGATAACGGTCAAGTACACCGACAGCACGCTGCCGCCGCCGGCAAAGCTGGCAGCAGACGGGGTAGAGACGGTCGAGGTGCAGGAGATATTCGGGAGCAGCGTATTCGGCGAGCTCGTACCGATAACGGAGAGGGCTGCTGCTGCCGAACCATCACTGGTCAACCTGGCGGGGGAGACGGTATCACAAATATCTGCTGGCGAGCAGGTGCTGATACAGTCCGAGGTCACGAACGCTGTGACGAAGAAGCAGCCGTTCGTGTACCTGGTGATGGTGAAGGACGCAGGAGGGATAACCGTATCGTTGTCGTGGATCACGGCTGAGCTTCCTCCCAGCGAATCGCTGAAGGTGGCGCAGTCTTGGATCCCGCACGCGCCGGGCGACTATTCCATCGAGATATTTGTATGGCTGAGTCTCGCGGAACCCACTCCTCTCGGGCCCTCAAGGATCATGAACATCGAAGTGATTTAACAGCGCCGGTTTTCAAATGGCAAAAGTCCAAATACGAGAATCACAAACCTCCTCCATGCAGGAAGCGCCCGACGATACCAGGAAACGCCCGAAGAAGCGCAAGGATGAATCACAGGACAAGGACCAGGATCGGTTGCTGCTGGAGGAAGAGGAGAAGGAACACGCGAGGCTGCGCACAAGGGGACCCTACAGAAAGTCGTCCCGCGCTGGCCTCAGATAGTCCTGCATCGTGCCTACTCGACGTAGTGATGGTGCACCAGATGGTCGTAGAACCTGACTGACTTGATGTTCACGAACTCCAGCATCCCATACCTCGAGAGCTCCCTCCCGAAGCCGCTCTTCTTCACACCACCAAACGGAACTCTCGGGTCAGAAATGACAACGTTGTTCACGGTCACGATCCCGGCCTCGATCAGCCTGGAATATTTTCAGCCTTGTCAAGGTTCTGCGTCCAGATGCTCGCGCCAAGGCCGAACTTCGAGTCGTTCGCGAGCCTTATCGCCTCCACCTCATCCTCCACAACGGTGATGGGCGCAACGGGGCCGAATGTCTCTTCCTGCGCTATGCGCATCTTCGGCGAGATCTTGCCACTAGTAAGGAAGCTCGATCTCCTAGAGGATTAGAACCGTTGCTCGATGCGTATGCTGAAACTTAATAGGATGTTCGCTTCGTTCAGTATCTGTGCGGGATTGGTCTAGCGGTTAGGACTGTGGCTTCCCATGCCGATTCGAAACCACGGTTGGCGGAAAAAGCCACATGCGCGGGTTCGAATCCCGCATCCCGCACAGAATAAGAGAATCCAAAACGCTTATACCACATCCAGATTTTGGATGAATTACTTCCTCAATGGTAACCCAGAGGGATTCAGTTTCCTTAGCTACTTATGAGAGACTAGTCCAAAAAATTGTGTAAAATGGTGTGAGTCAGGCATGTTGAATCCGTCTTTACACAATTTTCAAGTATAGTCCCGTAAGCTCACATAAAAGATCATTTCTGTATGAACCTTATACGGATTTTCTCTTCCTCTACAACTA
>CAYJSN010000018.1:0-30690 GCA_964373125.1 uncultured Nitrosopumilales archaeon
CAACTCAACAAATTAGCGCAACCGCAACCGCAACTTTCCGGCCCAAACGAGGGGGAGATACGCTCTCAAGTTAACAGAGCATAAGGCGAGTAGGAAGATTAAATTATGCCAAGATTTACGCAGATACTGACCATGGCCACAGAGATGAAGGAGCTGCCGGAACAGGGAGAGATCGTTATCGCCACGGTCAGGGATGTCACCTCCCACGGCGCCTATGTGATGCTTGATGAATATGGTAACATGACCGGCTTCCTTCACATCTCCGAGATCGCCACCGGCTGGATAAGAAACATCGAGCGCTACGTGAAACCGAAGCAGAAGGTCGTGCTCAAGGTCATCAGGGTGAACGTGGCAAGGGCCGAGGTCGACCTTTCCCTCAAGCAGGTGGGCAACGAGGAGAAGAAGGCCAAGCTGATCGAGGTCAAGAAGGACGAGAAGACGAGGGCGTTCCTCGAGATAGTTAAAGAACGATGCAAGCTCTCCGACGAGCAGCTGAAAAAGTACGTCGAGATCATATCCAACAAGTACCCGATCCCCTACGACCTCTTCGAGCAGGCCGCAAGGCGCGGCGTCAAGGCTGTCGAGGGCCTCAACCTTCCAAAGGTGGTCCTAGACGTCATCGAGGAGGTGAGCAGCAAGATCCCGCTTCCCAGCGTGGAGGTGCGCGGCATAATGGAGATAGCCTGCAGCAAATCGAACGGCGTCGAGATAATCAGGGATGCACTGACCAGCGCGGAGGGAAGCAAGGGCGGCGCCGATGTCAGCATCGCCTACATGGGCGCCCCGAAGTACAGGATAATGGTGGGCGCCGAGAACTTCAAGGTGGCCGAGAAGGCGCTGGAATCGGCGCTCCAGAAGATACAGGACGGAACCCAGAAGAAGGGCGCCACCTTCAAGTTTACCAGGGAAGAGTCGAAGAAAGGAGTCAGGTCTTGAAACAGCTGCTGAGGAAGTGCTTCGACTGCGATCTTTATACGATGCAGGACAAGTGTCCCAAGTGCGGGGCAAAGACTCACAACCCGCATCCCGCAAAGTTCTCGCCCGACGACAAGTACGCCAGGTACAGGATCGTTGACAGATACAAGGAAAAATGATTCCCGGCTACTGACAGTTGCAGGCAGCCTGGCCTACGTCTCCAGCGTGTATGCCCTCTCGATCACAACATCGGTCAGCGGGATGTCGTTCTGGTCCCTCGGCAGAGCCGCGATCCGGTCTACCAGGTCCATTCCGTCGACCACCCTTCCGAATATGGTGTACTGGCCGTCCAGGAACGGCGCGTCCTTGACCACTATGAAGAACTGCGAGCCGGCTTGGTTGGGGTCGCCTGGATGGGCCATCGCCACCATGCCCCTGGTGTGGCTCAGGTCGCTTATCTCCGCGGGTACGGCGTAGCCCGGCCCGCCGGTGCCCCAGGTCGATCTGGGTCCAGTCTTGGTGTTGGGGTCGCCGCCCTGTATCACAAAGTCCGGCACTATCCTGTGTATCTTGATCCCGTCGTAGAATCCGGTGTCGACCAATTCCATGAAGTTCCCCGCCGTCTCGGGTGCAACGTCGGCCAGCAGCTCCATCGTGATCTCGCCCGCCGACTGTCCGCCCACACTGATCTCCAGCACGGCATAGTCCTTGAAGGGCTCCAGCTCCTTGCTCTCCTTCACAGGCGGCTGCTCCGGAGCCGCTGGAGGTGCAACTTCTTCTCCTGTGACCTTGTACACCAGAATGCCGAGGACCACCGATGATTTCTTATCCACAAAGCTTGGCGATGCGTACACAAGTTTGAAGGGTCCGCTGCCATCATCTGGATACTTCACCTGCTCAACGTAAAGCGGCACGTAGCCGAGCCTGTATGAGGCTTGGATGTCAACGGGAACTCCGCGCTCAACCCGGACGTATCCTGCAGGCTGGACCGGGAAGAGCTTGCCCAGAAGCGTGTTCTCCCAGAAGAAAGGCTTGGGCGTGATGCCATCGTCCTCCAGGTAGTTGTTCTCGTCGAAGCCGCCTATCCTCATGAACCACTGCTTCTTGGACTCGTCGCCGCCGCCTCCCAGGACCATGTAGCCCTGGTTGCCAAGCGTCGCCCTCGTCCCGACAATATACACAAGCACGTAATCGGCCTTCAGGTCCCTCAGTATACTGAGACCGGTCTGCTCGTCGGAGATTAGCGCCTTTGCTATGGTCTCTATCCTAGTGGCGTTTATCGTTGCGTTGTCGGCCAGGCTGGCCCTCTCCCCGAGCGTGGTTATCCAGTAGCCGTAGTCCCACCACGAGGCGATCACGGCACCGGGCTCCGTGCTGGTCTTCAACCACTCCATTGCGTGGGTCCAGTCGTTCGTGGATATCCTGAAGGAGGTGCTGCCGTTGGCTATGGTAGGCGGAATATTCGCAAGCGCTATCCAGTTGGCGTTTGGCGGATAGAATACCGGTATGACCAGCATCCCGATTATCAGCACAGTATACGCGATCCTGAAGTCCTTGCGGGAGGACTGAACCTTGACCTTCTTCTTCGGCTGCTGCGCGGCTGGCGCCTCGGCCCTGGCGAAGACTGAGCTCGTTACCTCAAAGAACGCGATCGAGGCCAGCATGATTATGCCCACAGCGCCGAAGACCATGAGCCTCGTGATCGAGGCGCTCACGTAGAGCCCGGTAAACGCCAGTATGAGCGCAAAGACGGTCATATTGTCCCTCTTCCTGAAGCAGAGGAATGCGCCGTAGGCAGCCAGAGGTAGCAGGATCGAAAAGTTTGCGATATAATCCACCATGGTAGGGGTGAAGTGCTCCGAGACCGACGCCACCAGAGCCAGGTCGCTCTTGCTGAAGGGATTGACCACGCTCAGGTATCTCAGGTCCGGAGCAGAGTAGGCGCCTCCTGCAACTACTGCAACAGCACTGCCGACGAAGGCGGTCAGCCACCCAAGCATGTTCCTGGTCTTATTTCTAGCGCTGAACGACCGGATGATGTTTGCCACTATCAGGAAGATCGCGGGAGCTATGAGCGAAAGACCTGTGAGCGTGACCGGGAATGTTTCGCCTGGCCTAGGAAACGATGATGCGACTGCGATTGTCAGGGCAGCGAATATCGGAACCACGTATATCGAGGGCCTTGCCTCCTTAGTGAAGAAGGGCAGGGCGAGGAAGAAGATTCCTAGCAGGAGTGCAAAGTACTGGATGCCGCCCCACGCGGTCATGGCGAATCCGAGTATCAGGCCACCAACAACGGCCTTGGCGATTGCGAACCGGTAGTCCCTGTGCTTGAGCGCGCTCAGGAGCAGGTAGAGCGCAAGTATGCCGAGGAAGAGCCCCAGCGGCTCGGACTTGAACCAGCCTAGGTTGCCTCTCTGTATTATTGCTGGCGAAAGCGCAAAGAAGAACGATGCAAAGAGCCCCGCGGTGGTGCCGTATACGGTCCTGACCAGGGCAAACAGTACTATGGCCGTGAGCGATCCCATCACGACGGGGAACCAGGCGACAAAGTCGTAGAGCGGAGCGCCGCCACCAAATGCGCTGTAGAGATATGCGGCAGAGAGGTGCAGCCCGGTCTGCGATGTTCCCGCTATGTCCCTGCCCTCGGGATACCAGGACATCGTATCGTGCCAAGCGAAGTACTCTTCCAAGCCGTTCTCGACCAGGAACTTGGTTGCCCGGTAGTCAAAGTAGGGGTCAAACTCGTTGATGTAGAACCCGTATTCGAGTGGAAGGGAACGCATCAGGAACGCGACCGTGAATGCCATTGCGAGGACTCCGATCACCATCAGGTGCCGCTGCGTGAACTTGAAAGAGATTATGCCATAACTTGGAGGTTGCTCCTTTGGTTTCTCCATAATTCAAAACTTCCTACCCTGATAGCTATTTTAACTTATAGCCCTTCAGGAATGGCGATCCCTTCGACCTTGACTAGATTACTCGCTCTCCAAGATTTTCACGTCGCATTCCTTGACAAGCTTCTTGAACTTTTCCGCGTCGCTCACCGAGCCGACTATCGCGCCGTAATGCATCGGGACTGCGACCTTTGGTTTTATCATCTTCACCGCCTCTGCGGCCTCCTCTGCTGTCATAACATAGGTTCCGCTCACCGGCAGCAGGGCGATGTCGGCCTTTATCCTGCCCATCTCGGGTATCGCATCGGTATCGCCGGCGTGATAGATCCGCACATTGTTCATGGTCACCACGAAACCGACCTTGTTGTCCTCCTTCGAGTGAAAGGGTTTTCCGGTGCCCGGGTTGATCTTGTTCAGGTTGTAGGCCGGCACCGCCTCTACATCGAGGCCCTGCACCTTGACCTTCTCGCCTGGCTTTATCGTGAGAACTTCCTTCACCTTGAGTTTCTTCAGCTCGCCCGCGCACTGCGGTGCGGCAACGACGCTTGTCTGCTCGCCCGCGACCTTCTTTATGTCGCCCAAGCTGAGGTGGTCGAAGTGCTCGTGTGATATCAGCAGTATGTCGGCCTTGCCGCCCTTTCTTAATTTGTAGGGATCTATGTATAGTATCTTGCCGTTGCTTATCCTGAAGGAGTCATGTCCGAGCCATGCTATCTTGACCCCGTTGTGCTCCAGCATACAGTGCCCTACGATCCACAAAAAATTAAGCTTTGCTTTCCGCGCGGGCAGGCAATGACCCGATCAAGTTCTAGTTTATTAGTGCGGTCAATCGATTACCGGCTGTTGGCAAGCGCTGTCTGCATTTTGAGCGGCGGGGCGGACTCGGCGTGCACTGCTGCGCACCTGAAGAGCCTGGGCCACAAGCTCTACCTGCTCACCTTCTACTACGGGCAGAGGAGCAGGACCGAGGTGGAGCGGGCGAGGATGATTGCCAAACATTTGGGAGCAGAGGAACACAGGGTGGTTGACATCGGCTTCATGCGGGAACTTTATTCCGGGAGCAATCTCCTTACAGTTGATGCGGCAGAGATACCGGGTAGCTTCGATTACAGCATAGTGGTTCCGATCCGGAACGCGATCTTCCTGAGCATAGCATCCGCTTGGGCCCTCAGCATGGGCGCGGAGATCGTCGCCTACGGTGCACATAAAGGCGATACCAACTATCCAGATTGCAGACCGGAGTTCGTGAGGTCGATCAACCAAGCGATAAACCTCGGGGAGATCGACGGCATAAGGCTGGGCATCAGGAAGGAGATCAGGATCTGGTCGCCGGCAAGCGAGGGGATCGAGAAAGGCGACCTCCTCAGGGCAGGACATGTGGTTCTCGGAGAGATGCTATTCAAGACCTGGAGCTGCTACACCGACGGCGTGAGGCTGGGCGATGAGCTCGTGCACTGCGGCAGGTGCGAGTCATGCATGAACAGGAAGCGCGCCTTCAAGGACGCCGGGATCCAGGACAGAACCAGGTACGCGGAGTAAGACGCTTTAAATAAATAAGGTACACACCGCAAGCAGACCGGATTGAAGGTAAGCATAAGCGAGGTCTTCACCAGCGTTGAGGGAGAGGGCATCTACTTCGGCACGAAGACGCTCTTCGTAAGGCTTGCGGGCTGCTCGCTGAAGTGCTTCTGGTGCGACACGCCCTACGCGCTCTCGATGAATGATGGAACGGAGTACGAGTTGAACGAAGCACTCAAACTCATAGACGGCAAGCTGGCGAAGAATACCTTCAAGGTGAACTTTACCGGCGGCGAGCCGCTGCTGCAGCACGAGGCGGTGCGGGAGATGGCGAGGCATGTCAGGAAGAAGAACCTGAAGACCTACCTTGAATCCTCGTGCTTCAGTGCTGAACGGTTCAAGGAGATCCTGCCGGAGATCGACATCTGCAAGGTGGAGTTCAAGCTCAGCGACTCGAATGCCGTCGACAAAGAACACTACAGCAAGTTACTAGAAAATGAGTTGGCCTGTTTGGAGGAGGCCGTGCAGAGCAAGAAGGCAACATACATAAAGGTGGTGGCCAGCAGTTTGAGCCGCAGGGAAGAGTTCGAGGAATTGGCAAAGATGATCTTCACAAAGATAAGACCTGACCAGATCCAGGGGTTCATAATCCAGCCCGTCCACGGTCCCGGCGAACCTGCGCTGGACCGGCTATTCGAGTTCTACGATGCCGTCTATCCCTACTACCAGCAGGTGAGGATCGTGCCCCAGCTGCACAAGGTGATGGGTATACCATGAACAAGCGCAAGATAAAGGAGCTCGTGAGGAACCTGCTCGTGGAGCTCGGCGAGGATCCCGAGCGGGAGGGTTTGAAGGATACTCCTGAGAGGATGGCCGACCTCTATGAGGAGATATTCAACGGCTACGGTATGGACTCCGAGCTCGATGTAACCTTCACCGAGGAGAGCGACGTCGTGGTGGTGAGGGAGATCCAGTTCTACAGCATGTGCGAGCACCATATGCTGCCGTTCTTCGGCAAGGTCCACGTGGCGTACCTGCCCAGCGGCAAGGTCTTCGGCATCTCTAAGCTCGTAAGGCTGGTGGAGAAGTTCGCCAAGAGGCTCCAGATCCAAGAAAGAATGACAAAGCAGATCGCTGATGAGTTAGAGAGAATGGGCGTGCGTGGCGCGCTTGTAGTGGCGGAGGGCGACCACATGTGCATGCGGATGCGGGGTGTCAAGAACAACAGCAAGATAATGACCATAGCCTACAGGGGTGAGTTCGAGAAGAAGGAAGTTAGAGAGCACGTGATATCGATGATCTATGCGGCAAAGAAGGAATTTGCCAGCATGGGCTAGACGCTAAAATAAAAAGCTCGAGCTAACATCGGGTTCTCAACAGCTACAGACTTGACAGTACCTTGATCAACAATGTTTAAATAACATTAGGATAGCCTAATTAGGCGTTCCTAATTAGGTGGGTTGTGTTGGGCAAATACGTCTATGCTATAATCCCTGCAATCTTCGTCGTGGGATTGGTGATAGGCTATGCGGTAACGCTGCAGAGCGATGCAGAAGTACCGCAGACGGCTGTGCCCGAGTCCCTAGCCAAGACGGTCACAATAGCGATCCAGCCCACAGCGTCCGCGCAGGACATCGAAAGCCAAGCGAAGGAGCTGGAGCAATTCCTAGAGGAGAAGACCGGCTATGATATCCAGATCTACGTGCCCACAACGTATGCCGGCGTCGTTGAAGCACTGAGGTTTAACAAGGTCGATCTTGCGTTCATGAGCGCCTGGCCATCGTACCTTGCCGGCAAGAAGGCCGGTGCTACTTTAGAGTTGGCGGAGGTAAGGGAAGTGATCATAGATGAACAGCTGCGGGCAGAGACGTACTATTATTCGTACTGGGTGGTGAAGAAGGATTCGCCGTATCAGAGCCTCGAGGAGTTAAAGGACAAGCGCGCGGCCTTCCCGAGCACGCTATCGACATCCGGCTACGTGGTCCCGATGGGCAGGATGGTGGAGCTAGGATACCTTACGGTCGAGCAGGGCAAGGAGGTTGACCCGAAGCAGTTCTTCTCCGAGGTGTTCTTTGCCGGCGGCTATGCGCAAGCATGGGAGGCGCTGAAGAACGACAAGGTGGATGTTTCTATAATAGCCGGGGATGTGAGCGAGAAACTCTTCACGGAGGTGCTGGCTAACACCAGAGTGATAGAACAGCAGGGTCCCGTTCCATCGCATGGCGTGGTGTTCAGCAAGGATATCGACCCCGCAGTCAAGGACGAGATAAAGAAGACACTTCTTGAGCTGGGCAAGGACGACAGTAGCAGGGCGATAATGCGTAAACTGGTCTCCGCGATCTTCGTGGGCTTCGAGGAGACGAATGCTGATGAGCATATAGGCCCTCTCTCCAAGGCGCTGGACGTGACCGGGCTGAAGTACACTGAGACTGTGAAGTGATCGATATGAAAGAAGCGCTGCGCCTAAGCGACGTACATCTTCTTCTGGATAAGCGTGAGATACTCAGAGGCGTATCCCTGAGCGTTAACAAGGGCGAGATCGTAACCATAATGGGGCCGAACGGGGCTGGCAAGACAACGCTTCTGAAGACGGCGATGGGCCTGATCAAACCCACTGTGGGAGAGATCCATCTTTTTGGCGAGCAAAAGTTAAACAGGTCAAAGCGAAGGCTGCTGGGCTACATACCGCAGAACCTTGGACTGGTCAATGGTCTAAGCGTGTTATCCAACGTAATGATGGGCGCCCTGCAGCGTATCCCGTCGTGGAAATCCGTGGTGGGCCTTTATCCCAAGGATATCTTGGACGAGGCTCACGCTACCATGCAGTTCCTAGGCATAGGGCACCTAGCAAACACAAAGGTGGGCAGGTTGAGCGGGGGAGAGAAGCAGAAGGTTGCCATAGCCAGGACGATGCTGCAGGAACCGGCGATAATATTTGCCGACGAGATGGCCTCCAACCTGGACTTCAAGACGGCGGGCGAGGTTATGGATAACTTTCTGGAGCTAAGACGGAAGATGGACCTGACGCTGATAATGACGCACCACAACCCTGATTTTGCAAAGATGTACAGCGAGACCATATACGTGATGATGGACGGCAAGATAACTGCGACGGTTCCTGCGGCAGAGTTCGACAAGGATTTTATCGCGCTGCGTGGAATTGAACCCGTCTAGAGCACACTTACCATGGATCGTGATTCTGCTCATCCTGCTAGGCAGCGCCATCCATCTTCAGTTCAACCCCGTTGCCGTGTTCAAGGACCTAGGCAACTCGGGAGTCCTGGCCAGAGAATTTCTTGCGTTCGATTTCAGCGTGGGCGACAAGGTGTTCCTTGCCATAGTGGAGACGGTAGAGATGGCGCTGATAGGCTCGGCCATAGGGTTCGGGCTGTCGATACCTGTGTCACTTGTAGCTGCAAAGAATGCCTCGCCCATTTACTTCAGCGTTGTTGCCAGGGGCGTTCTCAACCTGCTGTGGTCCATACCGGCACTGCTCTGGGCAATCGTACTCGTGGCTGTTGTCGGTCTGGGTCCCACCGCGGGCATAATGGCTATTGCATTATTCACGATAGGCCTGAGCGGCAAGTATCTCTACGAGATATACGAGTCGCAAAATCCATCGGCCTACGATGCCATCAAGGTTATCGGGGCCAGCAGGCTCCAGATGGTTAGATTCGTGACGATTCCGGAGGCGCTGCCATATCTCGCCAGCCAGTTCCTCTTTGTGCTGTCCTACAACATAAGAGAATCGTCCATACTGGGCCTGGTCGGTGCCGGAGGTATCGGCTTCTACATAATACACTACCTGGAGAGCATACAGTATTCCAAAGCCTCCACGTTCATACTTGCGGTGCTGATAACCATATTTGCCATGGACGTGCTAAGCACCAAGCTGAGAAAGAGACTGGTCACCTAGTGCAAATGCACGACTATCGTTTGCCCATGGTTAAGCTTAAGAAGCGCTGGTTACTGGTTTAATACGTGAAAAACGATCTCTGCGTTCTGGCCGGCCCCGCGTCTAAAGATCTCGCGGGAAACATCGCAAAGACCCTCGGAGCGGAGCTGGTCGATGTCGAGCTGAGGATCTTCCCCGACGGCGAGAGCAAGGTCAGGATCGCGGGCGAGCTGGACGGGAAGGTGGCTGTTGTCGTGCAATCGACCTATCCGCCCGTTGACACTCACCTGATGCAGTTGCTCTTCATCATTGGAAGGGCCAAGAAGACGGCCAGGCGCATCGTGGCGGTCATCCCATACCTTGCGTACGCGAGGCAGGACAAGGAGTTCCTCAAGGGCGAGGCGGTGAGCATGGAGCTTGTTGCTGGCATCCTGAACTCAGCAGGCATAGACGGGCTAGTGACAGTCGATATACACAGCCAGCTGGCCCTGTCCCACTTTACCATACAGGCAAGGAATGTTACCGCGATCCAGCTCCTCGCCAACTACTTCAAATCTAAGAAACTGGAACAACCGCTGGCCGTCTCGCCCGACATCGGCGGCGTCGGGAGGGCGCATGCGTTTGCGGGGTTTCTGGGCATCCCCTCGATCGCGCTGCCAAAGTCCAGGGACAGGGCCAGCGGCGAGGTCACGATCGATACGAGCGCGCCGGAGATCAGGCAGGCAAGGGGGCGGGACGTCATCCTGATCGATGACATGATAAGCACCGGGAGCAGCGTGGTGAAGGCCGCGCAGGTTCTCCGCAGCGCAGGGTGCGGGAAGATCTTCGTTGCATGCACCCACGCCCTGCTGGTGGGCGGAGCTCTCGAAAAGATAACCGCAGCGGGCGCGGGCGAGGTCATTGGCACGAACACGGTTCCGAGCAGCGTAAGCAAGGTCGACGTGGCGCCGGTGATATGCGATGAGCTCAGAAAGCTGGACCGGTAGCACTGACAGTCGCCACTTCTTCCTCCTGAGCGGGGAGCTCCCGAGTCTGGGCAGCGGCGAGCTTAGGTCGCTTGTGCGAACCTACCGGCCGGGGGCAGGAATTACGGAGCTTGATAGAAGGTTGCTGGTGGCCGGGGGATCGACGGAGCCCGATCTGCAAAAAATAACGGAGCGCGCAGCATTCACAAAGCTCGCGGGCAGGGTTCTGCAGGTATCTGAGGACGGGCGTATCGGAAACTTCGAGCTCGACGGAATTGCCAGAGGGTGCGATACGTTTGCCTGCGGGCTGGTGAATTTGGCCGGCAAGCACCTGAGCAATGAGATTCTGGCCGAGCTGGGGAGCCATGTTAAGAGAAAGGCGCCTTGGCTGCGTGTCTCACTGGAAGACCCAGACCTGACGTTTCTGGTTATAGCAACCGAGACAGCCTCGATGGTCGGCGTACCCCGGTACAGGTCGGAGAGAAGACGGGACAGATCCAAGACCAGGGAAAGGGCGTACTTCCATCCCGTTGCACTCAGGCCCAAACTCTGCAGGGCTATGATTAACCTAGCGATGGTGAGAGAGGGCAGCACGATCATAGATCCGTTCTGCGGCACGGCCAGCATACTGCTGGAGGGTTTGAGCATGGGGATGCGGGCGATCGGCTGCGACATTTCTGAAAGGATGTGCAGGGGCGCGCTAACGAACCTTGCAGCGCGTGAAGAATGCCTAGTGACGAGGGCCGATGCCTGCAGGCTGCCCTTCAGAATGGACGGTGCTGACGCCATCGTGACAGACCTTCCCTACGGGAGGGGCGCGTCTACACAGAAGCGGGACGCGGGGGAGCTGCTTCGCGAATTCCTCGGCTCCATCAGCGAGATGAAGGGCGGGCGCTGCTGCGTGATGTGCAGGAAGGGAGACGAGCGGCGGTTTCCGGGCGTGGTGGAAACGTATGACGTATATGAGCACCGGAGTCTTACGAGGAAGCTGATGGTGCTATGCAACTGAGGGTGGTATTTCTCGGAACATCGGCAGCAATGCCAGCCGCCAAGCGCGGTCTGAGCTCCGTTGCCGTCATGCGGGGAGCGGAGGTTTTCCTCTTCGATGCGGGAGAGGGTATGCAGCGCAACTTCCTGCAGGCCGGTATAGGGATCAACAGAAAGATGCGGGTCTTCATCACGCATATGCACAGCGATCACGTGACTGGCCTTCTGGGTCTCTTCCAAACTATGAACCTCCAGAGCAGGGAGTTGCCCGTGGAGCTTTACGGTCCCGAACCGCTCGGAGAGTTTCTGGAGAGCAACAGTAGACATCTAAACTTCCGGCTCTCGTTCCAGTTCACATTCACTCCCGTGAGGGAGAGCGTTCTTGTTGAGGATAAGGAGTATGTGGTCAGGGCAGCGCCCGCAGAGCACTCGATCAGGGCCTACTCATACTGCATAGAGGAGCACGAGCGGCCCGGCGTCTTCTACCCGGAAAAAGCCGAGAAGCTCGGGATACCGAAGGGCCGGCTCTGGCACAAGCTCCAGCACGGGGAGCAGGTCGAGCTCGGCGGCAGGGTCATAAAACCGGAGGAGGTGACCGGCCCCAAGCGAAAGGGAAGAAAGATCGGGATCTCCGGCGACACCAGGGCCAACGACCTGCTCGTCGAGTTCTTCCGTAACTGTGATCTCCTAGTCTTCGACTCCACCTATGGCGAGGATCACAGGGAAGAGGCCTACGAAAACACGCACTCGACCGCCAGGCAGGCAGCCGAGCTTGCCGTGAAGGCAGGCGTCAAGAAACTGGTGCTCACACACTTCAGCGCAAGATACGACGATGCCAGCGTTCTGGTAAGAGAGGCAGCTGAGGTTCACCCGAACGTTGTGGCGGCGGAGGACCTGATGGTCGTCGAGGTGCCCTACGAGGATTAAGTGTTCCTGCGCTACTTCAGCAGGACCTTGATCGCCTCGACCGACTTCAGGGGCTCCCTGACGGCCTCGACGATGTACATACCGCTGAACCTTTGTTTCAGAGAAGGGATGACTCTCTTCCACTCGATCGTTCCCTCCCCGACGTTGAGGTGGCTGTCCTCCCTGCCGTCGTTGTCGGTTATGTGCACCATGAAGAAGTAAGGTATCAGGTCCCGCAGGAACTCGTCTGTATTGCCCGCAATGTGGGAGTGGCCCACGTCGAAGACCATCCGGAGGTCGAGGTTGTTAGCCCTGATGAAGTCCTTGAACTCGGACGGACCGGACATATAGTACTTGTCCGAGGGCATATTTTCCAGAACCACCCTTATGCCGCGCGAGTTGCCGTACTCGATCAGCGCAAGGAGCGAATCGCAGTTGAGCTCCCATCCGTCGGCGGCACCCGTGGTCTTGGGGCCGGGGTGCTGCACGAAGGCAACCGCACCCAGCTCCGCGGCATAGTCTATCGACTGCTTTATCCTCCCCATAGTCTCCCTCCGCACGGTTCCGTCCGGGTTCGTCAGGTTATTCTCCGAATCCAGCGGGCTGTGCACCGTCAGCTTGATGCCATTGAGATCCTTCAGGATCCTAGCCGTGTAGTCGTTAAGCATGGTCGACTTGTAGTCAACAATCTCGCCGGCCGACAGGTTGTGCCTCTTAAGGTCGCTTAGGAACGAATCAAAGGGACGTTCCGATACTACCAGGTAATAGCTCGACAGACCCAGTAAATACACATGAGCGCTATTCATTAATTACTTATTAATCTAGTGCATTCACTTGTAGTCTAATGCATCCATGTCCCCAAAAGCTGTCCCGCGATGGTACGAGCTTTTATTTTATTAGCTGGCAAGATCCAAGATTTTTCCCCGCTAAACCCGGTTGCCCAAAATGATTAATTGTGAACGTCTCATACAACTATGATTCTTCTCCATATTTCGTATAGTTCACTTTTAGAAGGGAACAAGCCAGCTGATTATCCGGTCGAGCTTGCTGCTGCTGATCGTGACCTTTATTGGCCCGAGCGGTGACTCGGCCTCCTCCCCGCATATAGCGATTGTCCCGGCATAGGCTGCCTGCTTGTTCAGGTAAAACCAGGTGCTATTCGAGATCATATTGTAGAGCAGGGCCCGCTTCAGTACGCCCATAGCCTGCCTGGATCTGACCTGCTCGTATATTGTGCCCAGCGCTTCTGCGCTCTTTGCAACGGCCACCAGCCTGCTGTTCCTGAGCTCGGGAGTGCAATTGGATATCACGTTCTTTACAGCATTGATCACTTTGTCGGGATCCTCGGAGGGATAGACGCGGCACTCGACCCTGACCTCCACCGGCACATCAGGGGCCCGCTTCAATCTCTTTCTTCCACCTGCCTGCAATGTCCAATGCCTTCCGCTTCAGGTCCTCGATCGTCCCGTCGTTCATTATTATGCTGTCGGAGTATGATATCGCCTCGCCTATGCCCACGTCCAGCTCCCGCCTGTCCCTAAGATCGAACTCTTCCTCGGACGCGGGGGCATCGTCCCTCTCCCTTCCCTTCAGGAAGCCGAACCTTGCGTGCTTTGGCGCGTGGATCGTAAGTACTTTCACCGTGCCGTGCTTGCCTAGCACCTCGACCTCGTGCATGCTCCGCAGCCCGTCGATGACGACATGGTTGGTTGCGCTGCGCTTGATCTTTTCAGCTATCAAGAGCGCGATGGCGCCGGGGCCGTGCTTCTTCCTGAGCTCGATCATCATCTTCCCAAGGGTCTGGGCGTCCAGCGGAAGGCCCTGCCTACTGGCCTCCTCCCTTACGACATCGCCCATGCTTATCGTCTGGAACCCGGTTGCCCCGAGCGCCGTGGCTACCGTTGTCTTTCCTGCACCCGGCATGCCGGTCAGGCATATGATGAGCGGGAGCTTTGGCACAGCAGGTCTTGCAAGAAGTATTGAATAAAACTCTTTTTCTCCGGCTCCGGCCGATCCACAAGTGTTATATTCGTTTCAGAACTCAACCCTGAACATGCGCACTTTTGTGGCGGTCGAGGTTGCCAGCCAGGAGGCCATCAGGAATATGGTCGAGTTCCAGAGGCTGCTCCTCGGCGCGGGCCTCGGTGCAAAGCCCGTGGCAGCAACCCACCTGCATTTTACGCTGATCTTTCTCGACGAGGTGAGCGAGGCCATGCTCGAGTCCGTAAAGGCGAAGCTTGCTGACATGAGGTTCGAGCCCATCGAGGTTACCTACAGGGGCGTGGGGGCGTTCCCGAACTCCAAGCGCCCCCGGATAATATGGGTCGGGGTTGACGATGTCTCCGCTCAAAAGCTCGTGAGCCTTGCAAAGGAAGTAGAGTCCAGGCTGAACTCTCTAGGCTTCAGAAGCGACAAGCCCTTCACGCCTCACATAACGCTCTTCAGGGTAAAGAACGGACTGAGGGATGGTAAGGACCTGGCTGAGCACAAGGACAGAATCTTCGGCAGGGACCTCCTGCGCGAGGTGAAGGTGAAGAAGAGCGAGCTGACGCCGACCGGTCCAGTCTACAGCGACCTGTTCGTGATAAGGGGTGGTTAGGAGGATGGCTGCTGACATCATAAGAAGCGCGAGCAGGCTCGTGGAGCCGACACAGAAGGAGATCCGGCAGGTCGACTCGGTGGCGGAGAGGTCGATCGAGCTGGTCAGGCAAAAATCCAAAGAGTTCAACGATGTGGTCAACGTGGTCTTCGGCGGCTCCTATGCAAAGGGAACGTGGCTCAGGGGCGATGTCGACGTCGATATCTTTGCGATGGTCGACCCGAAGGTGAGCGAGGAACGGTTCGAGAAGATCGGGAAGGAGCTGGGCTTTCAGGCTTTGAAGAGATACGGACCGTACCTGAGGTATTCGCAGCATCCGTATGTCGAGGCGCTGGTGGAGGGCATAAGGGTCAACGTGGTGCCGTGCTACAGGGTCGAGGAGGGCAGGTGGATAAGCGCGGCAGACAGGTCCCCTTATCATACTAGGTTCATAGCCGACTCCTTCGACAAGTACAAGCGAGCCCAGGCCAGGCTGCTGAAGAAGTTCATGAAGGGCGTCGGCGTCTACGGCGCTGAGATATCGAAGAGCGGCTTCAGCGGGTACGTGTGCGAGGTCCTGATCCTGAAGTACGGCTCCTTCCCGGACGTGCTGAAGGCGGCGGCCAAGTTCAGCGAAAACGAGGTGATAAGCATCGGCGAGGCTGGCATGGACAAGGACCTCGTAAGCACGTTCAGGAGCCCACTCGTGATACTCGACCCCGTTGATCCGAGGCGGAACCTCGGCACCGCGATCTCGCACGAAAGCGTGGGGAGGCTGATCCTTGCGTCACGGCGGTTCGTCAAAAAGCCGGAGCTGAAATACTTCACCGGCCCGGCCGCACGAAAGATTGGCTTCAGAGACCTCCAGAGGAGAAGGCTTGCCGATAACATGATCGTGATCAGGTTCAGGCACGCGAAGCGCAGCCAGGATATAATCTGGGGCCAGCTCAAGAGCAGCGCGAACGCGGTCGCGAAGCAGCTCACGCTCCAGGGCTTCAGGGTGATAAGGTCCGGCTGCAGTACCGACGAGGACGAGAACGGTGTCTTTGTCTTCCTGCTCGAGTCGGCCGGCCTGCCTAGGCTTGCCGTCAAGCAGGGGCCCAAAGTATTCGGCGAGAGCAACAGCGGCAAGTTCCTGCAGAAGAACCGGGAGAGCCTGCTCTGGGTCGGGAACGACGCCAGGATAATGGCCCTTGTAAACAACAAGTTTACCGATGCGAAAACCTTCCTCGGGCTCCTGCTCGGCCAGAAGATAAGTTCCAGCGGGATCTCGAGAGGACTGACCGCCGATATCAGGAAGCGCGGCGCTAGGATATATGCAGGCAGAGATCTGGCCAAGATCAAAGATGTTTGGATATGGGAGGTGATAGGCGACCTTGTTACAACGGACGGATCCGCGTTTGGTAGCTCTCGATAGGTTGGTTGAGGAACCCTACTCCTCCGTGCTGGCATACCCTGAGCGCACGGCGCAGGAGGTGGAGGCCAGGATCGGGGAGCTTGAGAGGCTCGGCATCAAGCAGGTAATATTCGAAGGAAGCAGCAAGATCGGGAAGCTGGGCGTCCTCGGAAAGGGATGCATCGGGATCGTGGTGAAAGCACTCCTAGACGGCAGCGAGGTAGCGCTCAAGATCAGGCGGACCGATGCCGACAGGGCGACCATGGAGCGCGAGGCCGGGTTCCTGAAGATCGCCAACGGCGCTGGCGTCGGTCCCAAGCTGCTGGCATCGAGCAGGAATTTTCTGGCGATCGAACTTGCGGGCGGCGTGAAGATCATTGACTGGCTGAAACCCGACAGGAGCAGGGATGAGATCGTATCGGTGGCTCGCCAGATCCTGGAACAGTGCTTCAGGCTGGACGGCGCTGGCCTTGACCACGGCGAGCTCAGCAACCTGAACAAACATGTTCTGGTTGGCGAGCGGGTCACGATCATAGACTTTGAGAGCGCCAGCGCCGAGCGGCGGGTCTCGAACGTGACATCCGTGGCGCAGTGGCTCTTTGTGGGAGGCCCGATGGCCCAGAAGGTCCGCGACATCCTGGGAATAGGTTCGACCGATATCGTGATCAAGGCCCTGAGGTCGTACAAGAATGAAAGCATTAAGGAAAATTTTGAATCACTGCTATCAATTCTCGGGCTGCGGTGATAATTTTCTACCGACTTCGCTTACCCTTTTATAGGCTGGTCTCCCAATTCCTGCCGTGCTCATCGAAGTCAGGGAGATCAAGCCGGTCAGCCTCAAGAATGGCATAGTGATCGATGGCTTTCCCAGCACCGGCCTTGCGAATGCGATTGCCTCCGAGTGCATGATCGAGACTCTCGGTATCGAGCCGGTTGCGATCTTGGACTCGGACAAGTTTCCGTCGCTCTCAACGATCTACAAACAGACGCCGAACTTTCCTGCGAGGATACATGCAAGCGAGGAGCTGAAACTGGCGATCTTCGTATCGGAACTATCTCTCAGGCAGCAGCTCCAGAGGCCGATCGGCAGGATCATCCTCGGCTGGGCGCAGGAGCATAAATGCTCATTGATACTCAGCGCAACGGGGATGCCGGTCGAGAACGCTGAAAAGGCCGAGGGCCCGGAGATCGTTGCCATCGGGAGCACGGCCAATGCCGTGAAGAAGATCCAAGATGCCGGGATCGGAGTACTAGAACATGGCGCCGTTTCGGGGATACCGGCCGTGCTTCTGAACGAGGGAAGGTTTGCTAATCTTGATGTGATCGTGCTCCTGGTGAAGGTGCTGAAGGATGCCCCCGACTTCCGCGCCGCGGCACTGCTGTCCGAGGCCATTGGCAAGTTTGCCCCGTCGTGCCGCTGCGATATCAAGAGCCTGATGGTCGAGGCCGAGAAGGTCGAGAAGCGGCTGAGGAGCATCCAGAGGGAGACCAAGCCGCTGAGGGAAGGTATGTACGCGTAGGTTGACTGGCATCGGCTTGCAGCCCCCGCACAAAATAGAAATAGTCTTGCAGGGCGCGTATCGGTCAGGGCCGTCGTCTACAGCATGCGTTCACCGCGCATGCTGGCGGAGAGCATGGTCCAGGATACCAGAACCTAGAGTGGTGAACCTGGGGAGACCGCTAGGTCACTGATCGCTGGTGGTCCGGGGTTCAAATCCCCGCGGCCCCACCACTATTCATAACAATCTAACGAATTCCTCGACGGTCAGGCCTGAATCAGCAATTATCCTTCTGAGAGTCCCTTTTGCTAGTTCCTTATGCATCGGTACGACCGTTACCAAGTATTTGTTCGGTGCTATCTCCTTTGCAAGGGTGACATGACTCCCGCGCTGGCGCATAACTACGAACCCCGCCTTGCTCAAAGCTTTTATCGTGTCCTTGCCAGATACAACGGGCAGCTTGGGCAATTAAATGGTAACCTCAACAACTTCGAGGGTTTCGGTTTCTATCTTTGCCTTCTTTCCTTTCTTCAATCCAAGATCCTGCAGCGTTTCCAGATAAAGCTCGATCGCCTCCCTGATGTTCTTCAGCGCTGCCTTCTTAGTTCTGCCCTCTGATATGCAGCCTCTCAACGCAGGGACATAAGCGGTGTAGCCCTTTTCTTGAGGCTCCAGTATGACCTTGAACTTCATCGTTGAACGGATGGCAGAACGAGAATAAAAGCCTATCATATTTAATGCGGAACAATAGCACGACTTGATTAAGACCGGAATCATGCGGGTGCGCAACAAAAAGTTGGTAGGGGCTGTGTAGCCGCCCCGATGGCTTCTGCCTCATTATTTCGTTCTATGGGTCAACCCCCAGACTGTCAGTCTACTTGGGGATCAAATCTCCGCGGCTCCACCACTGTCCAGGCCAATATTACAAACTATCTCAGGATCGAACCTTCCTCAGGCTTACGGCGGTCCACTTGTAGCAGGGAGTCTTTGCCTCCGAATCCAAGCACCCTCCAGTAACATAGTTGACGTGGCCGCCGTGCATGGGCACAAAGAGCAGGCCCCGCTTCACAGCTGTAGTAACCTTTACCCTGAGCTCCACCTGGCCGAACCTTGAAGCGACCGCAGCATCATCTCCCTCCTTCAACCCAAACCTCTCCGCATCACCCGGGTTTACCTCGACATAGTTGATGTCTATGCCCGGCATGAGCAGGCGCTCTGACCTGCCCGTCATTACGTCGGTGTTGTACCTTAAGATAACCCGCCCGGTTGTGAGCACCAGAGGATACTCGTCAGAAGTTAACTGTACCGGCAGGTACTGTACCGGCATGAACCTTGCCTTGCCGTCTGGCGTGCTGAACCTTTCGCCGAAGAGCACCTCCGTGCTTCTGCCATCCACGATCGGGTAGCGCACTTCCTTTGTTGAGAGGAGCTCATAGTTTAGGCCCGAGTATGAAGATATGACGCCGCTCATCTCTTCCAGGACCTCGCGCGGCGAGTTATAGCTGAACTCTTTGAAGCCCAAGCTGTTAGCCAGCTCGACCAAGATCAACCAGTCTGGTTTGGACTCGCCTGCCGGCTCCAGCAGCTTCCTCCTCCACTGCACCATCCTGTCCATGTTCGTCATCGAGCCTTCCCGCTCGAGCCAGCTCGCGCCGGGCAGTATGTAATGAGCTAGGGATGCGGTCGCGCTCATGAAGATGTCCTGAACCACGAGCAGTTCCAGTGATTCAAGTGCCTTCTCTGTCTTCGACCTGTCGGGGAGGCTGTGCACCGGGTTGAAGCCCATTATGTACATCGCCTTCAGCTCCCCCTCCAGGGCCGCTGAGATCATCTCCATCATGGTCGCGCCCTTCCTGGCGGGAACGCTGAAGCCCCACCTAGTCCCCAAGGCCCTGGCATTGTCTTCATCTATGGACATCCCGCCCGGGAAGAAGTCTGATGATGCCCCGACATCGCCGGCCCCCTGGACATTGGCCTGGCCCCTCAGGGGACATACTCCTGTCCCGAGTCTGCCGTAACTTCCTGTAAGAAGCGCCAGGTTGATGGTGGCCGCAACAGCCTCCGTGCCCTGAGCCTGCTCGGTGATGCCGATCCCGACGAGGATCAGAGACCGCCCTGAGGAAGCATAAAGCTTGGCAGCCTCTCTCACCAGCGCGGGGCCGACCTCGGTTATGGCCTCGGTCTTCTCCGGCGAATAATCCCGCACCACACGCTCCAGCTCCTCATAATTAACGGTCCTTTTTTCTATGAACTCCTGGTTCTGCAGGCCCTCGGCTATGATGACATTTGCAATGGCATTCAGCAGGGCGATATCGGTTCCGGGCGCAACCTTCAGGTGCAGGTCCGCAAACTTGGCAAAGGCTGGTTCCCTGGGATCGATGTCGATGACCTTCGCTCCCTTATTCTTAGCCTCCATCACGTACTGCGTCAGCACCGGGTGGGAATCGGCCAAACTAGAACCTATGAAGAGCAGCAAATTTGAATCCTTCATGCTGCTCATGGGCGTGCTCGCCGCCCCGAACCCGACCGTGCGCTTCAGGGCATAGAGCGAGGGCTGGTGGCAGAGCCTGGCGCAGCTGTCGATGTTGTTGGTGCCGAGCCTCCTCGCAAGCTTCTGGATGAGATAATTTTCCTCGTTTGTGCAGAGGCAACCTCCCGAGAAGCCTATCGCATCTGGACCGTGCTGCTCGACAATTCTCTTCATCTTTGCTGTGATCTCGGCCAGAGCGTCCGGCCAGGAGATTCTCTCAAACGAATCATCCTTCCTCTTCAGCGGGTGGGTCAAACGATCCTTCGAGGCGAGGATATCTAGGGCCGCGAGCCCCTTGGCACAGAGGTGCCCGCTGCTTACGGGGTGGTTCTTCACGCCTCCTACCTTCGTCGGCCGGCCGTCCGAGATCGTGATCTTTATGCCGCAGCCGACGCCGCAGTAGGGACAGACGGTCTCCTCTTCTCGCAGCATGCAGCAGGTTAGCAGGTATATCTAATTAGACTTTCCTTGACGGAATTATTCCAGCCTTTCCTTGATGCACTTCAGCATCGGGGTCTCGATCTCCTCCACCACCTTGTGTATCAGGGATTTCGGCAGCGTCTTCAGGAGGCCGGAGGTCTCGGCCCTCACATCGATCTGTATCCTAGTTCCTGCCATGTTGGAAATGTTCATTTTCATCGTGACTTCAAACGAAGCTCCGACCGATGACCCGCGCACGGCGATCGTCAGGCTTTCCTTCTCCTTGAACTCCCTGATTTCGGACTCGACGCTGAACCTGCCCTTGATGAAAGAGAACGGCGGTTTTATTTTTCCCCTGAACTTTGTTGGGCCGTCTATCTGCAGGTTCTCCAGGCCCGGTATGCAACTGGTTACTTCCTTCAGGTCAGTCAGAAAATTCCATACATCGTCAAGGTCTGCGTTTATCAAATATTCTTTCTTGAGCTCAATCACCATAGATATGTTGAAATAAGCACGTGGGAGTAAAAGTTTGTGGAAGATACCGGTAGCGTGCTGAGAGATGTGAGTGATTTCTGCAAAAAACTCAGGCCGATCGAGGACATCTGCTACTTGGAACACAAGTTCAACGACCAGACCATACCGCTGGCAAGAGAATTCAACATTCTCGGCCTGCCGGTGCCGGCAGAGTTCGGCGGCAGGGGCGCGGATGATTTCGTATACGTTAAAGCTCTGGAGAGGATCGGCATGGAGGGCAGCGGCATAAGGACGATCTTTTCTGTACATAGCTCTCTCGCGCAGAAAACGTTGATGCGGCACGGCACGGACGAGCAGAAGCAAAGATACCTGAAGCCGTCGGCTAGGGGCGAGATCATCTTCGCGTTCGCGCTGACGGAGCCTGACGCCGGCAGCAACCCCCTGGAGCTCAAGATGAACTTCAAGAAAGATAACAACAACTATGTCCTCAACGGCACCAAGTACCTGATATCCAATGCCGGCATTGCCGATGCCATAGTCGTGTTTGCAAAAGGCGCCGGCGGCCGCATGAGCGGCTTCGTAATCGACACGGGCAAGGAAGGCATGGAGCGGGAGGAGCTAGTCTCCAAGATGGGCGCGCCGACCATAAACACCGGGATGTTCGAGCTGCGGGATTACAGAGTTCCGAAGGAGAACATCTTGGGAAAAGAGGGCGATGGATGGAACATAGCAAAGGAAGCCCTGATCGATGGCAGGCTGGGCGTGGCGGCTGGATGCGTCGGCAGCATAAAGGATTGCTTGATCGAGGCCGTCAGGTACTCGAAGGAGAGGACGCAGTACGGCAAGCCAATAGCAAAGCACCAGCTGATCCAGGAGCACATAGCGGCGATAAAGGTCCACCTGAGCGCCTCGAGGATGATGGTGGCGAGGGCGACCAGACTGAAGGATAAATGGGACAAGAATCCCGGCGATAAGGAACTGATGAGAAGGGCAGATCTAGCCGTGGCCGAGGCAAAGCTGTTCTGCACAAATGCTGCCTATGACGCTGCCGACAGGGCCGTGCAGATATTCGGCGGCAGGGGATGGTCCTTCCTGTACCGCCCGGGCAGGCACCTCGTCGACAACAGGGTCTGCAGGATATACGAGGGCGCGGACGAGATAATGAAGCTGAAGATCGCCGCCGGCGTCTTGGGAAAAGAGTACCGGGCCTATGGTTAGGTAGGTTAAAGATTTCTGTTACAAAAACTCTTTCTTGCCGATCCAGAGATCAACGAAGTTGCGCATCCTCAGTTCGTCGCTGTAGAGCTTCCTCGTGGTTCCCCACAGCAGGCCCCCGGTAAGGCCGGCGTGGTACAGGACGAACAGGATTATCTCGAAACTGCTTGGCTGATAATACGAAAACTTGACCGCGAACATTATCACCAGCATGACTGTGTTTATAGCCAAGATAAAGTACCTGCTGTAACCTTTCACTCCGGTTAACCTCAGGATAAGCAGGGCGAATATCATTACGATAAAACCGAGTATCGCGTAGATATCCACGCCCAGGCCCATGATCTTGGGAATCACGGAGACCAGCCTCTCCGGTGTAGCCGTCAGCAGCTGGGCTAGGTTGACCTTGTCGGGATAGGTGAAGTGCATCGTACTCACTATTGCATGCGCCACGAATATCGCGAAGAGAAACATCGACACCCACTTTGCGTGGTACTGCAGCCTCGGGAGGCGCTCGATTATGGCGTGGCCCAGTATCAGTCCCTGCGCCAGGCCCACCACTGCCACCATCAGGTACGCCAAGGGGTAGAACTGCTCCGCTGTCTTCAGTATCAGCCCCGTATCTATGGGAAGAATAACTGCTAACCTCGCTCTCCCAGACTGCCGGAGCGATATATGGCAAATACCAAAGAAGTGATGACTTGATCATGCTAATTTCTTGACCTTTAGTCCTGCCTTATGCGAGAATTAACAGCGTAACAATTCGCATTGTAGTTTCGCTGAATTTTGTGCTATGGATATAGCATAGTCTTGTATGCAACAAAAACCATTGGACAATCGGGGATGTTGCGGGCAGGATAATCCGATCTATATGAACTATATATTTCGTTTAGCATATGCTTATTGAGTTGTGAAGCGGCAGTGCTGCCATGAACAGAAAACAGACGGCGATACTGGCAGCAGTAGCGACTACAGCCCTGGCAACGATGCTGATTATGAGCGGAGTAGCGAATCCAGCGTACTCATCTACGCCTAGCAGTGGCGGCAGCAGTAGTGTCACGGCGTCAGCAGAAAACAAGGACCCCAATACCGCTGCAAAGATAATGGTGGAGATTGACAGTCCCTACGGGAACGAAGTGATAAACTCGTTCAAGTTGTTCCAGACAGACAACTTGATGGCAAAGAGCGGATACCATACTCTAAGGTTGCAGGGTCCCATCACCGAAGGCAAGTCGACTCTACTTCACTGGATTGCTAACGATCTGGGAGGGCTGCCTGATGGATTGTTTACGGCCCTGCCAATCACTACTGGGGGCGGCAAACCGGCAGTTATGACGAAGCCCAAGGAGGGAGCAAAGATAGACGTGGTACCACTGACTGGCAAGGTGAAGTTGCAACTGTTGGAGGGAACACAAGATATGTACGCCACCAAGAAACTACGCGAGATTGAATTTTCGGGTTGCCATGTAGCTGGATACAATTTGGGCAGTAATTTTGACGACGAGAAGGTATACTACAAAGATGGAAATTATATGTTTGAAGAAATCGTCTTCGCGTGCACCGACCTGAAAGAGCTGAGTAGCAGCGCCATGAACAGCAGGTCGATATCCGTTGAGCGGCCCTTCAACGCCAGCACGAGGGGACCCATAGCTGACGAGAACGGCCAGCTCATAATCACTTCCAGGGAGTACAGGCAGCCAATCATAATGGAGAGCATGGCAGTGGAACAGCCGAAGCAGGTGAAGAAGGAGATAACGACCAGAATCGAACTGGACAAGGAGCGCTACAACACTGACGAGCCGGCAACATTCACGGTGACATTCACCGATGCGGAAGGCAGGAACATCGACCCCGATACCGTGAAAGCAATCTATGACGGCAAGATCGTGCAGCTCGAGAAGCAGGACACAGGCATCTATACATATACCACATTCGGCCTTACCAAGGCGCACCACCAGATAATAGTGAGCATGGAGAAGAGCGGCTACGGATCAGACCTCACATACCTCCCGCTACCGATAAACCGGATCGGTTAACCGATACCTATTTTTATTTATTGAAATTCTTGGTATTACTCAGGGGCATCAGGCATTGCCCAATCATCGGGCCTGAATAAGAGTTAAATTTACGGTAAATCACAGTGCTCTGCATGTCACGGGAGATCAGGGTAGCTATTGCCGGCGTGGGCAACGTCACGAGCACGCTGGTGCAGGGCATCAGCTTTTACTCCCAGGACAGCAAGCCTGGTTTGTGGCACGACCTTGTCGGCGGCTACAAAGTATCTGACATCAGGATCGTGTCTGCGTTTGATATCGACGCGAAGAAGGCCGGGGCCGACTTGGCAACCTCGATCTTCAGGGATGGCTCCAGAAAGTACGTTGATGTCGCCAGCCTAGGCGTGGACGTCAGATCCGGCATCTTGGAGGACCAGCTGCCGGCGCGCCTGAAGAACGTCATAAAGGCTGAGAGCAGTG
The DNA here is from genome assembly GCA_964373125.1 of uncultured Nitrosopumilales archaeon. Classification (GTDB taxonomy): domain Archaea; phylum Thermoproteota; class Nitrososphaeria; order Nitrososphaerales; family UBA213; genus CAYJSN01. The sequence continues at coordinate 24,667 of CAYJSN010000018.1, forward strand.
ATTATGAGAATATCCTAGATGAGATGAAGCGGAGCCGCCCCGACGTGGTAATCAACCTGATATCGTCCGCCATGGACGCCTCATCCAGAAGATATGCGGAGGCCGCGCTGGAGACAGGCGCCAGTTTTATTAATGCCACACCGTCCCAGCTGGCCAAGAGCGACCTCGGCGGTAAATTCATCGATTCAAAGCTCCTGCTGGTGGGCGACGACCTGATGAGCCAGTTCGGCGGGACGGCGTTCCACCGTGGCATGATCGATTTCATGGTGCAGCGCGGCGTGAAGGTGAAGAAGAGCTACCAGCTCGATGTCGGCGGGAGCATGGAGACCCTCAACACGCTGGACGAGCGCATAAGGGCGATGAAGCGGTCGATAAAGACGTCTTCGATAAACTCGGAGGCGCCCTACGACTTTGACTCTGCCGCCGGCACGACTGAATATACAGACTTTCTGGGCGACTCGAGGGTGAGCTACTACTGGATGTACAGCGAGGGTTTCTTGGGCAGCCCCGCGATAATCGACATCACGCTCAGGACGAGCGACGGCGCCAACGCGTGTAATGTCCTGCTGGACGTGGTGAGGGCTGTGAAGCACTGCAGGGACACGGGCGACCTCTCCCCGCGGGATGCTATATGTGCCTATGGTTTCAAGAGCCCGCCGGGCATGGCGAAGATCCGGGATGCCTATGCCAAGTTCGTTAGTAAGTTTGTAACCTAGTTCAGCCGCCGGTCATCCTTGCAAACTTGGAGCCCCGGTCCTTCATCTGCTCGACATAGTCGATGTTGCTGAGCGCTATTACAGCTGATTCTCTTACCTCCTCGCTCCCGTCGGCGAGCGCCTTCCTCAGGACCTCTATGGCCTCCTTGGAGCCGATGACGCCGAGGGCCACCGCGGCCTCGTGCCGGACGAAGGGGTTCCCGTCGCTCTCAACGGCCCTTGCAAGTGCTGGCACGGCGCTGGGAAAGCCCATCTGCCCCAGCGAGAAGGCCGCCTCGTGCCTCACCAAGCCGTCGGGATCGTTCAGCAGCACATCGCTTATCGGCCCGACGGCGGCCTCGCCCGCGATGTCCGCCAGTATGCACGTGGCCCTAGTCCTGATGACATAGTCGCTGTGCTTCAGCATCTTCTTGAAGTACTCTGTATTCTTCCTGTCGAACTCGGCCTCCATCTCCTCCAGCACGGAGAGCCTCCCGGTCGATTTTGAGTAGCGCACGGACGGGATTTCGCGGCGAACTTAATATTTGTTGCACCCGCCTAGACGTTTAAATTACTGGCGACTGAATGATGCGTAATCTTAGGAGAAGCGCAAGATGACTACGATATGCATTTCGCACAAGGAGGACGTCGATGGCGTGGTCGCAGCAAGCATGCTGAAGCACCTCCTCGAGGCAGACGCGATCCTGGCGGACTATACCAACCTGATCCCGGAGCTCGAAAAGGTCGCGATGATGAATGACTTGGAACGCCTCTTCATCTGCGACCTAGGCCTCAGCAAGGCCAACGAAAAGAGATTCATCGAGATCCTGGGCGGTCTCCGCGGGAAGGCCGAGGTTATGTATATCGATCACCACGACCTGTCCGACGGCGTGAAACGCGCACTGAAGAAGAACGGGGTCAGGCTCGTTCATAATATTCGGGAGTGCACCTCCGTGCTGGTCTATGATCGAATCGGCAGGGGCAGGTTCCCCAGAAGGTACGCGCTCCTTGTTGCATGTGCAGCGATCGTGGATAACATGGAGCACAAACCAATGGCAAGCAAACTTTTGAACATGTACGAGAAGCAGTTCGTCTTCTTCGAGGCGACGTCGCTTTCGTATGCTGTCTACAGCAACCAGCACGACGACGAGTTCCTGAGGTCGCTGGTCACCGACCTCACCATACTGATGCCGCACGAGATAAGGGGCGTCTTGGATCATGCCAAGAGCTATGCCGACATGGTGACCGCCAACCTCGAGGCGATCGAGAAGAACGCAGGAAGAAAGAAGCATCTGGTCTATGTGAAGACGGGCGACCTCTCTGTCAGCATAGTGTCGAACATGCTGCTGGCGTTCCACCAGGACAGGAAGGTTGCGCTGGCCTACAAGGAAAAGAACGGAAATGTCGTGCTCTCGATCCGCGGCGCCGACTCGGTCAGGCGGCACTTGGGACGAATGGTGAACCAGCTTTCGGTGAGTTTGGGCGGAGCCGGCGGCGGACACCGGAGGGCCTGCGGCGCCCAGATCCCGAAGCACAGGCTGGACGAGTTTCTGGAAAGGTTCGACTCGAAGCTGTAGTCAGGTTCTGATATCATTTGTAAAGTTCCTTCAGCTGCCGGACCTTCTCCGAGACAAGGTCGAAGCCCTTCTGCCAGAACTCCTCCCTCGAGATGTCCATCCCCGCCTCCTTCAACAACTGCTCCGACTTCTGGGAGCCGCCGGCAGCCAGTATCCTGAAGTAGTTTGGCACAAACGAGGACCTGCCCTCGAGCTTGTACTGCTGGTAGAGGGAGAGCACCAGCAGGTTCCCGAAAGAATACGCATAGCAGTAAAACGGAGTGTGATAAAAGTGCGGGATGTAGAGCCACTCCCACTGGAAGTCCTTGCTGATGGTCACGGAATCGCCGAACTGGCCAGTCAGGTTCTGCAGGTAGAGCTCCGAGACCCTGTCGATCGTTGCGTTCTCTTCAGCTATAGCACGATGCGCCTCGACCTCGAAGAGCGTGAAGAAGGCCTGCCGCATTATGGTCGCGTATGTGTCGTCGATCTCCTCCCCCAGCAGCAGGAGCTGCTCTCTCTTGGACATCTTCTCGGCCAGCCTCTCGTTCAGCAGCATCTCGGCGAAGACCGAGGCCGTCTCGGCGAGGGGCAGCGGCGCCTGCGAGACCATTACGGGCTTGTCGGCCGCCGCCATGCTGTGAATCGCATGCCCGAACTCGTGCGCCATGGTCGATACGTCCCTGGTCCTCCCGTCAAAGTTCAGCAATACATACGGGGTGATGCGCGGGGCGACGGTGTAGCAGAAGGCCCCGCCGCGCTTGCTGGGCCGTATCGCGGAATCAACATGTTGCTCGCCGAAAACTCGTTCAGCAAACTCCCTGAACCGCGGGTCGAACTCCTCGAATGTTTTCAGCACGGTCTCGACGGCCTTGCCGTAGGCGAACCGCTTCTGGCCCCCCGCCCTTGATATCGGAGCGTAAAGGTCGTACCGGCGCAGCTTCTTCATGCCGATGAACCTTGCCTTAGCCCTGAAGTAGTCCTGAAAGACAGGAGCGTTCCGCCTGCATACTGTTAGAAGCGACTCGACCGTGGCGTCATCAAGATCGTTTGCGATGTTCCGCACCGAGATCGGGGACTTGTAGCCGCGCATCGAGACGAACTCGTCGCGCCACTTGACCGTGATGTTGCGGTAAAGCTCACCAAGCACGCCGCTGTTCTTCCTGTAGACCTGCCACAGTGCTCTGTATGCAGCCTCCCTCTCCTCGGGCCTCGGGCTCCTTACTAGCGTGAGCAGTTTCTCCTTATTCTTGAAGGTCCTCCTGATAACCTTCCTGTCCTTCTTCAGCGTAAGCATGAATTCAAAACTGCTGGTTATCTTGTCGTAGATTTTGATGAGAGCTCTGATGCCCGTGACATCGAGCGTGTTGATGATCTTCTCCTCCGGCTCCGAGAGTGTGTGCTTTGCCAGCAGCCGTTTGTGCCGGAGGTACTCCCTGTAAACAGAGGAAACTGAGTTTATCAACCTCTGCGCGTTCGCCTCATCGATCCCCTTCTTGAACCAGAGGTCGAAGAAGAGCAGTTTGTTGCCGATCTCCGACGCAAGCTTGTCCATCCTTGTCACTAGAGCAGCAGCCTCGTTCGACGACGTATCTGCAGCATACTTCAGGTGGGCGTAGCCCTGCGCGATGCCGAGCTTCTCGGCCACATCCTCGATCGCGTGGATCAGCGATTCAAACTCTGCTGCTGGAATGTCAGGGCGCAGGTCCTTCCGCCTTGCCTCCAGCTCCCTAGTTCCTGCTTCGATCAAGTCCAGAAAGCGCCTGAACTCCTCCCCGGTCGGGTCCCTCACGAGGTCTTCCAGCTTCCAGGAGCCGGTCTTCAGCTTGGCGTACATCATTGTAGGATTGTGTGCAACACAACGCCCCTATGTATTTTTATCTGGGCTGAGAAATTTAATAATCAGCACGGTTATTGCAAGCCATTGAAAGTCTGGGCAGCCTTGATTTTTGTTCTTTCTACGGCTGTGGCCCTGCCTGGCTACGCCGAACCCGCCCTGAAGGACGACGGTCTTGTTGTTCAGAAATTCGTTCCCGACATTTGCTGCAGCCCGACCACGATGGTCTTTGTGGGTGAGGATATCCTAGTCCTTCAGCGAACTGATGGGCAGGTGCGCCTCATCAAGGACGGAGTGCCGCAGGAGAAACCGATTCTGGACGAAAATGTTGACGGCGCAGGCGAGCAGGGGATGCTTGGTATCACCACTGTGGGGAAGAAGGTGTACCTGTACTTCACTGAATCGACACGTGATGACGCACCGGCGCTCGGCAAACGCGTCTACAGTTACGACTGGAACGGGCAAGAACTAGTAAATAAAATTCTGGTGAGGGATCTGCCGCAAACAAATACGTACCACAACGGTGGGGCGATGACAACCGGCTTGGATGGTTCGGTTTACCTGATCGTCGGCGACGCCGGACGGTACGGGAAGCTGCAAAATCATCCGGAGGGAGAGCCGGACGACACGAGCGTGATCCTGCGCATAGACCCGCCAGGGCCGTACTACGCAGTGGGGATACGGAACAGTTTCGGGCTCGCGGTTGACCCGCTTACGGGGGTGCTGTGGGACACTGAGAACGGCCCTGAAAATTTTGACGAGATCAACCTGGTGCCACCAAACTTTAACAGCGGCTGGGATGTGATAATGGGCCCGGCAGACGAAACCTGGCTTGCGAAGCTGCCGGGCTATCCTGGCTATGTTTACCGCGACCCTCAATTCAGCTGGGAGGTGCCTGTCGCGCCGACGGGGCTGACATTCATCAACTCGGAACACTTTGAGAAGTACAGGAACAGTATCTTTGCCGTTGACTGCATCAATGGCAACCTGTACAGGTTTGAGCTGAATCAAAACCGGGATGGGTTCGTTTTCAACTCTTCGGAGTTGATGGATGCGGTGGCCAACGAAGGAGAGTCGATGGACGAGATAATATTTGGAACCGGCTTCGGGTGCGCGACCGATATAAAGGTCGGGCCGGATGGATTTTTGTACATCGTATCGCATTCGGATGGAGTGATCTACAGGATGCTTCCCAAGGCCATGGCCGTCGATACTATTCCTGGCATCGGTTCGGCATATGTTCAATACCTGGTGTACGCGGTAATAGCCGCGGCCGTGATATCATCCTTGGTCTACTTGAAAAGGATCGGGAAGGTCTGACCAAAAATTACGAGCGCCTTGACGTCATTGAGCGGCCTTCTTGAACTTCTCGACTATTTTTCGTATCCGCTCCCATTCTTCCTGCGACGGTTTTTCCATGTTCGTGCTCATGACCCAGTACCTCCCGTCGTGGAGAGCAAGCGGCTGCATATCCGGGCTGTTGGAGGCCGCTGCGACCTCGCCCACAAACATCGTGTGATCTCCCAGCGGGAGCTCCTTTGCGAGCTTGCACTCTATGTTCAGCGCAGCTCCCTTTACCATCGGGGCGTTGATTATTTTTGCTTGGTAGAACTCAAAGCCCAGCTCGCGCAGCGCGCTGACCTTGTCGTAAAGCTTGCCTGAGTAACCTCCCGCCACACTGGACATCACCGACTGGCCGGACGCGCAGAGGTTTACCCCGAATTCCTTTGATCGTGTTATGTTGTCATGGGTTGCGTCATCGGGCCTTATGCAGACTGCTATCAGGCCGGGGCTGTAGGATATGTGATGCGTCCACTCGCATGCCATTATGTTAGGCCCAAAAGGGCCGTTGCTGGTGATCAAACCTACATTGGTTATGAATTTCTTCGACCTCTCATCGCCCCAGGGCAGGTCCATATTTCCGTCTTTGTTAATC
>CAYJSN010000019.1:0-30650 GCA_964373125.1 uncultured Nitrosopumilales archaeon
GCTGTTTATTAATTTTGTGATTTTTGTCCAAATGCAGTAACAACACTGATGAGGTGGCAGACTCGTGTAATTAACTTAATGTTAACATACTAGCACCACGCGAGCTTCTTATCCATGCTGGGTTACTACTGCGATCCTTCGGCAAGGATCAGGCTGAGCAGCGTCTGGCGGTCTATCTCTGCTCTGGTCCTCCAGCCCACCTGCAGCATATCATCGTTCTCCATCAGGTATCCCTTCCTGACGAACCTGTCTAGGTTTAGCTGAACCTTCCACTTTGGAAACTTTTCCCGCAGCATCTGCTCCAGCTCCCTGCGCCTCACGCCGCCCTGCCTGGGGGTGATGTATGCTATGCTTGCCGCAAGCACCGCTAATTCATCTATGCGCAGGCCGAGCGTGCCAGCATCGCCCGCGGTCGCGGAGTCCCTGAATACGACGAAGTATCTTGCACGGTCCATCTTCTCCGATTCCGTCTCGGGCTTTCCCTCCTCGGCGTCATCGAAGACCGTCTTCACAGCAAGGCCGAGCCTGGATATCTCGGCATCCAGTATCTCCAGATATCTGTTGTAATCACTTCCTAGAACTTTCTTCAGCTCCCATCCCTTCACGCCAGGGTAGCGGTGCTTCTGGAGCACCAGCATCTGGAAAGCTCTGCCAACCTTCCTGCTAACCTCGGCCTCCTCAGACACTCGCACTCTCCTCCGCAAGTTTCTGCCAGTTCTCGCTGTCGAGCGAGATCGCGATCGATCTGGGCATTGCTTTTTCCGGCGGCTTCTGTTGCCGTTCGTTCGGAATAATGTAGATGGCCTCCTTCAGGGGATCCACCTCCATCCTCGCGTATCCATCCGAGACCAGGAAGGTTGTGAGGTATGCCCTGCGCACCGAATCCTCGTAGGACTCGCGCGCCACAAATTTCCAGTACGGTATCTTGCTATCGTTGTAACCGGTTCGCTCGCCGAGCATCTCCTGCCAGAGGCTCTGCATGCTGTCGTTGAACTCCTTCTCGCTGAGCACCTCCATCTTAAGGAGGTCGTCGAGCGAGATCGTGCCCAGGTCGAATTCTCTATCGCCCATAAGCTTTATCATCCGGTCCTTCAGCGGCACCAGCCTGTTCCAGTAGTCGAGCGCCTGCCTGACCCTTGCCGGCGAGATTTGTTCCAGGCTGGCGATCGGGTGGAAGCTCTGCAGCAGCATCTGCGCGAGCCTTTCTTCCGGCAGCAGCTTGAGCTTCAGCTCGACGAGCAGCGGATCGACATACAGCGTCGAGACCCTGTGCTTGATCCATTCCCCCTGGAGCCTTATCAGCTCGGTTATCCTTCGTATAGCCTCCATGTCCAACAGTAATTCGTCGAGCTCCTCCCATTGAGGCAGGTACCGCTTCAGCGTCGTGAGCGATGCTTTGACGTCGACCTTGAACGGGTCGAATCCTTCCTTCTCCACTGCCCTGCAGAGCTCGATTATCCTGACGATCTGCTCGTAACTCATCTCCTTCTCTTTCATGCATGAACCACCTCTCTCATCTCTTTGTCTGCCTCACCGCTGACTTGCCATAAGAATTTTGGACGAAGATTATGTGGGCGCTGCGGTCCATCACTGTAAGTTGTGACGGGGTTATCACTATGTACTGGCTCTCCGGCTTGCTCTTTATGTGGGCGAAGATCATCCCCAGCACAGCCTCCCTGTTCTTCGGGTCTAGGTGGACGTCGAACTCATCAATAGCCCTGAACGGTGAGACTACCTGCTGCTGCAATGATAACAGGAATGCCATTATCGAGACGCCGCGCTCGCCGCCGCTCTGTGTATATGCGTCAAGCATAACCATCGGCGCGCCCCTGAAGCCCACGATCAGCTCGAGCCCGGCCTTCTCTATATCGTCCGTATCGACGAGCCGCACGATCCCGGAAGCGTTGACATTCGACAGTATGTCCTGATAGGCAGGGTTGATTTCCTCGATCATGTCTTGGAGCGTCTGCTTCCAGACCTTCTTCCGCTCCTCCAGCTCCTTCAGCGTCTTTGCCTTGTTCTCCGCAAGCGTGGCGAGTTTGTCCTTGAGCTCCTCGTAGGACTTGGAGAATTTATCGTATATCGCCTCGGCGTCCTCCGGCACCTCCCCGAGGCTCCTGATATGAGCTTCAGTTATCTTAAGCTCGTCTGCAACATCCTGCGGGGAACGCTGCGTCTCGATCCTCGGCTCCGCCTTCTCCGCCTCGGGGCGCAGCGTCTTAAGAGTTTCCTCGTTCTCTTTTATGGACCGCTCGAGCTCGGCGATCTCCCGCTCGGTATTCTTGCGCCTCACGCCGAGCAGCGCCTCGTTCACCTTCAGTCCGACAAACTTGTCGAGCGCTGATCTGGCGTTGCGCTCGATCTTCTCAATGTCCTTCTCGACCGACCTAATCTCCTCGTCTTGGTACTTCAGCTTGGACTTTTGCTCGTCGCCCTGCGATGCGAATGATTCAGTCTTATAGTTGAGCTCGCCGATCTTTGCTGTCAGTGTCTTGGTCGTGTCGGCGTTGGCAGACGCGATCGCCTCCTCCAGAGTCCTTGCAAGCGATGCCAGCTGCTGCTTCATCTCCCCGAGCGACTCGATCTTTGTAGTTGTGCCAGCCTTCTCCCTCTCCAGCCTCAGCAGCGCATGGTAGAGCTTTTTCTGCTCCGTGCTTGCAGAGTCCAGGTCTTCCCTTGCCTTCCTTGCCTGCTCTGCGGTCTTCTCCATCCTTTCTACGGTGTGCTGGAGCGTGTCCTTCCTGTTCTCCAGCCTGGCTCCCAGCGAGGTGATGGCGTTCTCGACCCTTATCACTTGGGCCCAGACGTGCTCGCGCTCCAGGAACCCCTTCCTCTGCAGGAGCTCCTTCCGCTTCAGATGCCTGTCGTAGGCATCCTTCCAGTACTCGAGCGTGTTGCCCGCGCTCTCCAGCGTCTTCGCGACCTCCGACTCCTCGGTGGCCAGCGTTGCAAGTTTCTGCTGCGACTCGATTATGCCCTGCCTGTACTCGCCGAAGCCGACTGCCTCCTCGACCATCCTGAGTTTATCCTGCGATGATATCACGCCGAACTCCTCCATCATTCCTTGGTGCATTATTATCAGCAGGTTGTCGGGGTTTATCCCGAACCTGCGGAAGAGCCGTGTCACCTCGCCGCGGCTTATCTCCCTGTAATCTGCCTCGTACCAGTAGGTGCCGTCAGACTTGATATATCTAGAGAGAATGAACTTGTCCGACTTGCTGAACGGGACCGGGCGCCTGCCGTTGTGCGGCTTGTTATCGAAGAGCAGGCTTACTCTAGCGATGTCCTTGCCTCGCCTGATGAGGTCGCTCAGCTTCCTGGAGCGCTCCGTGTAGGCCTGTCCCAGCGCCACCGATACCGCGATGAGCAGGGTGGACTTGCCGGCGCCGTTGGGGCCGGTTATGATGTTGATGCCCTTCTTGAGCGGTATTCTCCCGTATTCATAGCTCATGAAGTTCTCCAGAATGATCTCCGATATGGTGGGGTAGGCACCGACCTGCCTCTCCGGGGCTATTCGCTTCTCTGCTTCCAAGGTGGAAGTTTCTCCTTTCTACCGATTAATAAATCCAAGCAGGCCGAGCCTGCACACCGAAGCGGGAGCGGTGGAAGGCAGATAAAGCCCGGATCAAGTATGATCGGCGTGGTTCTGGCAGCGAAGATATTTCGGATGAAGGACGGAGCAGACATCGAGGATATCCTCATCAAGCTCAGGGATCACAGGAGCGCCGAGGTCTTCGAAGAGGGCGACCGCACCTTCGAGCTTGTCACAGAGATAAGAGACCTCGAGATGAAGGGCGAGGCCTCCTTCAGCGGCACGTTCACGCAGGACCAGCTGATCTACATAACCCATCGAGGCGAGCACGTCCCCACGCCCGTAACGATGACAGCCCCGTTCATCTTCGACAAGGCTGACGACGGAACGATATTGCTCACCGTCTTGGAGAAGAAGCGGAAGGCAAACATGGTTGCCAACGCTCTGAGCAAGCTCGTCTTCCTCACCACCGGTCACATAGTGGAGGCGAGGATAACGCCCGAGACGATGCGCAGGTTCCACGAGGCGAACTTTGAGGACACAAAGATAACCTTCTTCGACGATGTCGACATACCCAACGTGAGCAAGCTCTCGCTCTACGGCTCTGAGCTCGGCAACACTTCGTTGTATACGGAGTACCTCAAGCACGGCAAGCTCTGGTATACGGTGATAAGGTCGAAGAAGTACGGCTACATCATCGGGATAACGCGCAACTGCGTTGTGGCGGGCTTCAGCAAGATCGAGCAATCAGATTTCATCAACTACGTCAGGGAGGAGGTCTTCCCCCTGATTACCCGCGGTGACGAACGCTAACGTAAATCGCTATTAATCCCTTCAATGCTCTTACCAACGTTGTGCAATGATCAAACTCGTCCCAAATGAGCGCGTGCTTCTGCTCAAGACCAGAAAAGCGAAGATACTCGTGGTACCCGACCTGCACTTGGGCTTCGAGAAGGAGCTCGCGGAGAAGGGCATAGCGATCCCCTCGCAGACAGAGAAGATATTCTCGAGGATCAGGAAGCTGATAGACGCGCTGCGGCCGGACAGGCTGATCTTCTTGGGCGACATAAAGCACGGCACTGTACTGATACAGCCCAACGAGTGGAGGGAGATCCCCAAATTCTTCGAGCGGCTGCTCAAGCTTGTCGAAAGGATAGATGTTATCCCGGGCAACCACGACGGCGACATCGACAAGCTGCTGCCAGACAAAGTTGAGCTTGCGACGGTGCGCGGCCTCACCGTGGAGGACGGCCGGAAGCGGGTATCGCTCATTCACGGCCATGCATGGCCGGGCCCCGAGACATTCGCAGCCGACGGGCTGATAATGGGCCATTATCATTTTACGATACGGCTCACCGACTCGACCGGCCTGCGATCATTTGAGCCGGTGTGGGTGATGGCGAAGTGGAACCGGGCCAAGGCCGCGGCAGCATACCTCAAGACGATGGGCATCAGGGCGAAGGACCCGCTCAGGTCATTCAGGACGAACTTCGGCGTGGGCGTGAAGAGCCCAACGATAATAGTGATGCCGGCCTTCAACCAGATGCTGGGCGGGATCGCGATAAACGAGGAACATGCTCACTCCAAGTATCTGCGCCCAGTCTTCAGCTCGGGCCTCATAGATATGAAGAACTCCGAGCTCTACATGCTGGACGGCACGTACCTGGGCAGGCTCTCGCAGCTGGGCGGGACGATGAGCCTGAAGCAGGAAGCAGGGTAAAATTCGGCCGTGGCTATTTCTTGTGGTCCTTGAAGTAAGGCAGCACCTTCCGCCCGAATTGCTCGATGCTCTTGTAGTACCCCTCGCCCCAGAACCTTATCACGAAGTGCTTCACGCCGGCCTTGATGAAGCGCTCGAACACCGGTATGACATCATCAGGCCTGCCCAGCGCTATTGCCGAGCGCGCAACCTTGTCTGGGATTGCCTGCGCCTCCTCGCGCATCTTCTTGATCAGGTCCGGGTTTGACATCGAATATTCTGTGAAGTACTTGCGGAAGTCGAACTCGCCGCTCGCCTTGATGTCGTGTACCTTCAGGATCTCCGGCTTGTAGAGGCTGACCTTCAGCGGGTTCTTCAACTTGGCCCACGCCTCTTCGGGGTCGTCTGAAAAGTAGACGTCGATGTCGAGCCCGAGCTCAAGCTTTGAGGGATCGCGGTCTGCCTCCTTGGCGGCGTCCCGGATTATCTTTGCATGATATTCATAGAGCTCCGGCGTGTAGGCTATCGGGAGCCACCCGTCGCCGAACCTCCCGACCAGCGAGAGCGTCCTCGGCGCGCCGGCAGCCAGAAACATCGGCGGCCTCGGCTTCCTGATCGGCTTGGTCTGCAGGCAGGCGTTCTGGACCTTGTAAAACTGGCCGTCGAAACTAACTCTGTGGTCGGGCGATGACTGGAAGAGCAGCGATATTATCTGGAGCTGCTCCTCGAAGCGGCCCACCGGCTTGTCCCACTGGATCCCGAAATCGTTGATGTTCTGGGCCTCGCCCGCCCCGATCCCGAGGATGGCCCTGCCGTGGGAGAGCCTGTCCAGCGTCACCGTCTGGAGCGCCACAGTCGAAGGATGCCTGCGTATCGCATCTGTAACACACGTGCCAAGCTCGATGTTCCTGGTAACCTGGGACGCCGCGGCCAGGAATATCCAGGCATCGTTTATTATGGCCTCCGGCCACTGCGGCACGTTCGTGTGGTCCATTATCCATGCTGAATCATATCCTAGCTTGTCGGTCAGCATCACCGCTGTCAGCTGCTGATCCTCGTCGAGTCCCATCCGTGCGACATTCAGTCCCTGCTGAACGCCAAACTTGACCATCCTAAGGCCTCCTATACGTCTATGAACAAAGCTTCTAAAACAGAAATGCCTTCCTTCGCAATAGCCAGCGTCATAGCGTAGGTTTTCAAGCGGCGTGTTATTTAAACTTGCATCGCATCTTATGGCGCGGCAGAATTATCCAACTCTGGTAAGAATGATTGCTATATCTTGATTATGGCCCTGCCTAATATTCCGCCCTTCTCAAGCTTGTCGAAGGCCGAGTTTATCTCCTCCAGCTTGTATTCGGCAGAAACAGATCCCTCGACATCAATTATGCCCTTGGCTGCGAGCGATATTATCTCGGGCATATCAATCCTGGGCTTGCCTCCGTACGAGCCTATTATCCTGATTCCTTTCCTGACCACGTAATTTATCTCAAAGCCGGCCTCGGTTCCCTTTGAGGACAGCCCCACGAGCACGGCCCTGCCGCCTGACCTTACCGACCTGATTGCCGCGCTTATGGTATCCTTGATGCCTATGACCTCGATCGCGGCATCCACTCCCCTGCCATTCGTTATGTCAAGGATCGACTTCACCGGGTCCTCGCTCTTTGGATTTATCGTGCCTATGGCGCCTATGCTTTTGGCATGCTCGAGTTTCTCGGTGCTCAGGTCAATCGCAATGACATCTGTGCGAAACACCTTGATAGCAAGCTGCACGACATTCGTGCCAACACCTCCAATGCCGAAGACGGCTATGGTCTCGGCAGGCCTGAGCCCGGCATTCTTGCATGCGCCATACGCGGTCATTACGGCGCAGCCAAGTATCGCTGACTTGGCATGATCAAGGCTATCGGGTATCTTGAATACCGAGGTGGAGGGAATCACCGAATACTCCGCATGGGCAGCCATCGAGTACATGTACACCTGCTCTCCGGAGCTGGTGGAGAGTCTGGTCTTGCCATCGTAGTACGTGCCCCGAAGCCTGTTAAAGTTGTAGAACTTTTCGCAAAGATCCTCCTGCCCATGCATGCAGAAGTCGCACCTGCCGCACGGAAGAATGAAAGGCTCCACAACCTGGTCGCCACCCTGCACATGGTCAACCTCCCTTCCTATCTTTACAACGGTGCCTGCAACTTCATGGCCCAAAACCGCCGGCAACGGAAATGGAATGTGCCCCTTCAGGACATGCAGGTCCGTGTGGCAGAGGCCGACAGAATTAACCTTGATCAGAACCTCGTCATCACTTGGCTCTGGTTCCTTCAGCTCCTCGATGTTTAAAGTGCCGACATTTCTCATGACAGCGGCTTTCAACTTTTGTCCTTTTAGGGTAGAGAGCCATCTTTTATTAAAGTTTCAGCCTCGGAGATAGTCCGTTTGACTGAGAGCTGACTGGTTGCACGCCTTGGCAGAATGTGTCAATAAAAAGCATTGCAAAGGACAACTAATTTTGAATATCGCCGTAAAATCCCGGTTGTTGAACAGTAGCGCAATGCTGATCAAAATGGATGACGAGTTCATGCGGATGGTCGATGAACTCGTAGGTCTGGCCGATACCGACGAGGAGCTCTCGCTAGGGATAAGATGGATAGATGACCAGTCCCAGAAGATGGGAATATCGTTTTACGAGATGTTCTTCATAGTTTTGCAAAGGCACCTTGCGGATCAGAAGGCCAAGGACTGGCTCAAGGAAAAAAACAGCCCGAACCAGTGACCGGAACGTTATATTTCTAAATTCAACCGGTTTCATTGCTACGGGTCGCTGTTGGCTGATCCCTTCTGTTCATCGGGACGTACTCGCAACCCAGCGGGCCGCAGTACCTGCCAACGTATGTCGCCTGCGGCCTGTAGATCACCGGCTTTGGCTGTGCCTCCGCAAACTTCTCCTCCATGATATGTGCTGCCCATCCGGCGATCCTGGCTATGGCAAAGATCGGCGTGTTAAGGTCCAGCGGGATTCCCATCACATAGTAGACTGAAGCGCTGTACATGTCCACGTTTGCAAAGATCTCCGCCCTCTTGTGTTTCTTCATCTCTGCCTTCGTTGTGTCCTCGATCTTCTTGGTTATTTCGAACCAGGGAGTCTTGGTCTTCAGGGCAAGCCGCCGCGACATCTCCCTCAGGATCCTGGCCCGCGGGTCGTCGGTGCGGTAGACGGCATGGCCCATGCCCATTATCCTTTCACCGGCAGCGATCTTTGCCTTCACCAGCTGCTCCGCCCTGTCGGCGTTGCCTATCTCCAGCAGCGCCTGCATGACCTTTGTATTGGCGCCGCCGTGGAGCTCGCCGGAGAGCGCGCCTATGCCGGCGGCCACGCTGGCGTACATGTGCGCCCTCGTGGATGCCACCTGCCTGGCGGCAAACGTCGAGGCGTTGAAGCTGTGCTCGGCGTGGAGCATGAGGCAGACGTCAAAATCCCTCGCTATCTCCTTGTTGGGCTCCCTGCCCTTTAGCATGTACAGGGCGTTTGCGGCGTGCTTCAGGTCCCCGGAGGGCCCCACCGCCTGGCGGCCGTGCCTGATGCTGTCCCACGCCGCCACTATGGTCGGGAACTTTGCTGTCAGCTCGATCGCCCTCCTGTAGTTTGCCTCCTTGGAGTCGTCCTTTATGTCCTCGTCAAAGTCCGCAAGCATAGCAACCGAGGATAAGAGAACATCCATAGGCGAGGCCGACTTGGACCTCTCCCGCATCGCCCTGATTACCGGGGCCGGGATATCCCTGGCCTTCCGCAGCTGCTTGTCGAGGTTCCGCAGCTGGGAGGCGGTGGGCAGGTCGCCGTACAGAAGCAGGTAGCACGTCTCCTCGAAGGAGGAGTTGCTTGCCAGGTCAAAGACGTCGTATCCGCGGTAAGTGAGCTTGCCGCTCTCCCCCTCGATGGAACATATCTTTGTATCCGCGACCTCGATGTTCCGGAGGCCTATGTTTTTGGTGCTCAAGACAGATACCTAGCTAGCAAACCTTACTCGATATAAGTTATGCGCCAGAAAATATCTGAAAATCGGCGCGGTCTTCCCGGGCACAGGTCTCTTTAATTAGCTCTTTCTCAAATGAATTTTATGAGCAGCAGGGAGGAGCTGGCCAAGGAGATCATAGAGAGCGAGATCGAGTCCGTCAGGAAAGGCTCCATGGCCGTCAGGGACGGCTGCGTTGCCTGCCACATGATATTCTCGCTGGCCGACAGGCTGGGCGCAAACGAATCCGACGCGGCCGACCTGCTGTCGCATGTGCTGACGAGCCATCCAGCTCTTAGCGACAGGTTCATCGATACCGTGGAGTACGTGCACATGCGCTCAAGGCAAAAGGCGCTTGCGTTTTACAACAGGAACAGGGAGGCGAAGGACCGATATGTGGAATCATACTTCAAGAACGCGCTTGCAGAGCTCTTGGCCGATACATCAAAGCACGGCGGCAGGATTGCGCTGCGGAAGGTCGTGCTCAACTACCTCTCCAGCTACCTGGCGCAGACGCTGGGCAGCGACTTTCACGCCGCCACCGAGGAGCTCTACTACGTGCTGCGCAAGCACGCCGACTTTGAAGAGCACCTAGAGGACTTTCTGGACAGGTTCTCCAAAGAGATAAAAACCGACTGATGCAGAGGTACGGTAAGTGATGCGCGTGGCCGAAGCCTACGAACTTGATGAAGTACTGGAGGAGCTGAAGGCCGGCGGCAACTGGTTCCTCACCTTCCTGTCAAAGAAGACGATGGATGTCGGCATCCTCCGCCTAAGGCCGGGGGAAAAGGACCCTCAAGGCCCGCACGCGAACGACGAGCTCTACTACGTCGTCAGGGGCCACGGGTTGCTGCGGGTGGAGAAGGAGGACTTGCCTGTGAAGCGGGGAAGCATGGTCTTCGTGCCCGCGAAGAAGCGGCACAACTTTCACGGCAATGAGGAGGAGCTTGTGGTGCTGTACTTCTTTGCCGGCAGCGACGAGGATGTCTGATAGCATGAGACGGCGCGGGGTATAATTTTTTGATCCAGTTGTTCAGATCGTCTTAAATCACTATCTTAAAGCGGGAACGCCAGAGGGTTAGGCGATGATCAAGGCATTGCTTCTCGTAGCCATGATCCTAGCTTCCAGCTCCGCTCTCACCGGCGCCTACGCCGAGGAGGGCAAGGTCAAGACCGTTACAATAGTTCTCGGTTCATCCAACAAGGATAGCGGGGTATTCTACCATCCGGCCAGCCTGAAGGTTGAGACGGGCACCACGGTGAGGTGGACAAACGAGGACAGGGACCCCCACACGGTGACCGACGGCACGCCCGATTCGCAGTGGGGTAAAATATTCGACTCGGGCCTCATGAAGGAGAACTTCATCTTTGAACACAAGTTCACGGAGCCCGGAACCTATCCCTACCTCTGCGCCATGCACCCCTGGATGTTCGGCAAGGTAATAGTCGAGGAACCCGTGCAGTCCGAACAATCTGCAGAGGACCAAAAGCCAGCGGTCTCGGTCGAGACAGGCAAGGTAAAGATCACCGAGAAGATTAACGTCTTCATAAGGAGCGACCGCCAGACATTCGGTCAGGACGAGGAGGCCAAGCTCGGCGTCGATATCTTGGTAGGTAATAAACCGGTCGATCCGGATATCGTTGAAGCGTCGGTAATCGCCACAAAAGGGTTTATCGAGGACCAGAAGCCAATACCCGTGAGCGTAACCAAGATCGATGCGGGCAGGTATTCCGTTACCCTGGACAGGCTCAAGCCCGCAACCTACAACCTTTCCGTAAAGGCCTCCAAGGAAGGGTTCGAGTCAGGCTCATCGCTGCTCACCGTCCGGATAACAAAGACGATCGTGTCTTCCCTGCCAACAATACTCCTTGAAGCGGACCAGGACAAGTACACCACTGGCGATACCATAACCATACACGGCAAGGTGCTGAACCCCGTGAAGGACAACACGGCGGTGGTACTGCGCGTCTTCGACCCTACCGCCAAGCTCTACACGAGGGGCCAGGCGGAGATTGGCACGGACGGAACCTTCGAGTGGACCTTCAAGGTTGCCGGCGGGGCATCCGGCGGCAACTGGAATTTGAGGGCCGACTACATGGAGTACTCCTCCGAATTCTCCCTGAATATCGAGAAGATCGTTGTCACCCCGGCCGAGCCAGCACCCAAGGGCGCCGAACCTCCGGCGGACAAGCACAGAAATGAGAAGGTAAGCATCATGCGCTCCCTTGTCACTGACCAGATGCGCTCCGAACTGTCATCGGTGCACAAGGGCCAGCAGGTGACTATACAGAGCGAGATCACCAACAATCGCGAGATCAACCAAAAGTTCGTGTACATACTTCAGGTGAAGGATTCGCATGGAATCGTGGTGAAGCTGGACATGGCGGAAAGCGTCCTGCCCGCTGGCAAGTCCTTCAACCTTGGCATTGCGTGGATGCCGGATAGCAAGGGCAGATTCCTGGCGGAGGTATTCGTCTGGAAGAGCCTCGACGAGCCGGTTCCACTCTCGCTGGACACCCAGAAGATCAGGATCGTCGTGACAGACTGACCGGCATATCTTGATCGCTGGTGCAAAGCTGAACGCGATCAGCGAAGGTTAATATAATTTGGTAACCATTTCATTATCGTGGTCTGGTTCTACGTTGCCGTCGGTCTGGTTGTCATCATCGCGATCATCCTGCTGATCAGGAGGGAATCCGGCCCGCTGAAGGCGCGTGCGAAGAACCCGGATGTTGTAAGAAATGTAACATACGTCTGCATGAACTGCGGCTATTCCTTCAGGGGTTTGAGATGCCCGAAGTGCGGCTCCGATAAGAAACCGCTGGAGCTCGGCCAGTGAATAGCGTCCGACGCTTCTCGGAGCTAGACATCAAGAATAGTTTGGGCGTGGTGTTTCTTGAAGCCTCGGGCGGGCCTCGATCCCGCGACCTAGTGCTTACAAGGCACTCGCTCTACCAGGCTGAGCTACCGAGGCGCGAATTACCTTCAAAGTCCAACAGAATAAAAGGTTACCCATCACCGACAGCACCGCCACTGCCTTTAAATTGACGGCGTTTCGGATCAGGAACCGAAGATGGAAAAATTCTTGGTCAGCGTGGTAATCGAGAACAAGCCCTACGTCAGCGACCCCGAGGGCGAGACCATCCTGAAGGATCTGATCGCGAAGGGCGGTTACTCCGCAGTAAAGGAGGTCAGGACGGGAAAGACGCTGAAGATGACGGTCGAGGCCAAGAACGACAAGGACGCCGAGGACATCGTCAGGAAGCTTTGCGACGAGCTCAGGATCTATAATCCCGTCGTGTCCAACTGCAGGGTCGAGTGCCTTGGCAGGGTGCAGGAAGAAAACGCAATCAGGTAAGCATCCTGCCCGGTTGCGGGACGATCTCCCCGAGCAAGATATTTATAGCAACCGTGTGTTGCGAGGATCACCCGATGAAAATAGGGATAGTTGTCTTCCCTGGGAGCAATTGCGATAAAGACGTTCACCATGTTCTCCACAACCTCCTGCACGCCGATGTCGATCTTGTCTGGCACAAGAAGGAAAGCCTTCAGGGCTACGATGCGGTTCTCCTCCCGGGAGGCTTCGCCTACGGCGACAGGCTGAGGGCCGGCGTGATAGCGGCCTTCAGCCCCGTCATGAGGGAGGTCAGGAGGCTGGCCGGCGACGGCGTCCCGGTGCTGGGCGTCTGCAACGGCTTCCAGATCCTAGTGGAATCGGGCCTGCTGCCCGGCGCGCTGATGAAGAACAACTCCCTCAAGTTTGTCTGCAGGTGGACCGAGCTGACGGTCGAGAGCAGCAGGACGCCCTTCACGCACGCCCTGAAGCCCAAGCAGCGCATAAGGATACCTGTGGCCAACCAGGAAGGGAGATACTATGCCGATCCGGAAACCGTCAGGGCGCTTGAGAACAACGATCAGATCGTCTTCAGGTACCACAACGACGATCCCAACGGCTCGGTGGGTGGTATAGCCGGCATATGCAACGAGCAGGGCAACGTGGTCGGGATGATGCCCCACCCGGAGAGGGCGAGCGAGTGCATACTGAGCCCCTTCGGGAGCGACGACGGGATACTGATCTTCAAATCGCTGCTAGGTTACCTGGACGAGGGATCCAGATGAGCCTCACCGAAGAAGAGATGCTATACCTGAAACGCGAGCTGAAGCGGCAGCCCAACGAGGTGGAGCTCAGCATGATCGAGGCAGAGTGGTCGGAGCACTGCTCCTACAAGTCCTCGAAGGAGTTCCTGAAGCTCCTGCCGACGAAAGGCAGGCGCGTCCTGGTCGGGCCGGGCTACGACGCCGGCGTTCTTGACATCGGCGACGGATACGTTGTCACGGTGCACATCGAGAGCCACAACCACCCGAGCGCGGTCGAGCCCTACGGCGGCGCGGCGACCGGCGTCGGCGGCGTGATAAGAGACATCCTGAGCATGGGCACTAGACCGATAGCAGTCCTCGATGCGCTCCGTTTCGGCAATGTGGAGAGGGACAATCATGCCAGATGGCTGCTGAAGCACGTGGTGAGAGGGATAGCCGACTACGGAAACTGCATCGGGATACCGACCGTGGGCGGGGAGATCGAGTTTGACGGCTCGTTCGAGAATTATTGTCTTGTCGATGTCGCGAGCGTAGGCCTCGGCAGGAAGGAGCAGGTCATCACCGCAAGGGCCAAGGACGGTGACTACGTCGTGCTTGCAGGCGGCTCGACCGGCAGGGACGGTATCCACGGCGCGTCCTTCGCATCGAGGGCCCTCGAGGAGGAGAACCGCTCCGCGGTGCAGATCCCCGACCCGTTTCTGGAGAAATTACTGATCGAGGCCACGATGGACGCTGTCAATTCCGGTTGCGTCAAGGCGGTGAAGGACCTCGGCGGCGGCGGGCTCTCCTGCTGCCTCTCGGAGACTGCCGATAAACTTGGCAGGGGGATGGAGGTCGACATATCAAAGGTGCATGTCAGGGAGAAGGGAATGACGCCTGCAGAGCTGATGATCTCCGAGTCCCAGGAGCGGATGCTCTACCTGCTCGATGAGGCACACCTAGACCAGCTGCTCTCGATCCTGAAGAAGTACGAGATAAACCACTCGATAATCGGCAGAGTGCGCGAACACGGCAACCTTGTAGTGAGGTATGACTCAGGCCATGTGGCTCACATGCCCGCCAGCCTCGTCGCCAACGCGCCGCTGGCAAGGAGGTCGGCTAGGAAACCAAGATACTTGGAGGAGCTGGCAGGTGTGGAGAAGCCCCCGCTGCCGGCCGACCTTAACTCGGTCGTGCTCGGGATGCTGGCAAACCCCACGATAGCCAGCAAGAGGTGGGTCTACCAGCAGTACGACCACGAGGTGGGTCTGAGGACGGTGGTGAAGCCGGGCCAGGCCGACGCCTCGGTCCTCAGGCTTGATAACAACAAGTTTCTGGCGATAAAGCTCGACGGCAACTCCAAGCATTGTTACTTGGATCCGTACAACGGCGCGATGGGATGCTTCGCGGAGGCCAGCAGGAACGTCGTTGCCGTCGGGGCCGAGCCGATCGGGATGGTGGATCATTTGCAGTTCGGCGGCCCCGAGGACCCGGAGGTCTTCTGGACCTTCTTGGAGGCGCTCAAGGGGATCTCCGAGTACAGCAGGGCGATGGATATCCCGTGCGTGGGCGGCAAGGTCAGCTTTTACAACGAGGCTAGGCGCGGCCCGATCAAACCTTCGCCAGTCATAGGCGTGCTCGGCCTGATCGAAGATCCGTCTTGGATCAAGGCCTCCGCCATGAATGATGACGAGCGTATTCTGATCATAGGCTCGACCAAGGACGAGATGGGCGGCTCCGAGTACTACGAATACATCCATAACCTGACGGGAGGGCGCGTGCCTAGGGTCGATCTCTCCAGCGACAAATCCACCATGCAGGCAGTGCTGCGCTTGATCAGGAAGGGGCTCGCGGGTTCGGTGCACGACTGCTCGAAGGGCGGACTCGCCGTTGCGATAGCCGAGATGTGCATGGCCGGCAGGGTCGGCGCTGATCTGGATCTTGCAGGCATACCCAACGAGTGCTCGCGGATCGACGATCTGCTCTTCTCCGAATCGCACTCCAGGTTCATCGTGTCCTTGCCGGAAGATAAAGTCCAAGATGCTATCGCACTCCTGAAGGACAACCGTATACCACATATTCAAGCAGGCCGCGCCGGGGGAGGTTCGATCAAACTTTCTCGCAAGGATGCAGGCGTGAACATAAGCATTGATAAGACGGTGGTTGCATGGGAGAACCATATAGAGGAGCTGGTCGAGCATGGTTAGAGAGAATTGCGGCGTTGTTGCGGCCTATTCGCTCGATGGCAAGAACGTTATCCCCTTGGTCATTGACTGCCTGAGGGCCCTGCAGCACAGGGGCCAGGAGGCCTGGGGCATCGCGACGCCAAGGAAGACCCCCTACAAGGAGGTTGGGCTGGTCTCCGAGGCCGCCAGCAAGTTCAACATCCTCGAGGAGAAGTACACCTCGAACGCCGCGATCGGACATGTTCGATATTCGACCGTCGGCAAGAGCAACCTCTTCAACGCCCAGCCACTCAAAGTGAAGGACCTCTGCGTGGCGCACAACGGGACGATAGCCAACGTGGAGGAGATAGCTAACATGGTGGGCGGCTGCAGCTTCACGCCCCAGACGATGAACGATACGCTCCTGGCAGCGAGGAGGATAGTCGACATCCTGAACAGCAGGACCGGCGGGATGGGCGAGGCCCTCGGCGTCCTCCGCGGAGAGATGATAGGTTCCTTCTGCTTCACCTTCGTCACCGACAACGGGCGCGTCTTTGCAGCCAGGGACCCGAAGGGCTTCAGGCCGATGGTCTTCGGCTACCACAAGTCCACCAACTCCTACATAGTGGCATCGGAATCGTGTGCGCTCTCCGCCGTGGGGGCCCAGCTCACTAGGGACGTGGAACCGGGCGAGCTCATACAGATGGGCGACAACGGCCTCGAGCACGAGATCTTTGCCACCGAGAAGCCGCATTCGCACTGCGCGTTCGAGTACACCTACTTTGCACACCCGAGCAGCCTGATGGAGGGCATCAACATATACACCGCGAGGAAGCGCATCGGGCGGTACCTTGCGAAAAAGTTCCCGCTGAGAGACGCGGACACCGTGATCCCGGTACCAGATTCTGCTAGACCCGCGGCGCTGGGCTACGCCGAGGAGCTCGGCATAAGCTTCGAGGAGGGCCTGCTCAAGGACAGGTACAGCAGGAAGGGGCCATTCAGGAGTTTCATCGAGCCGTACCACAGCGACAGGGTCGAGATAACCAGGTGGATAATCCCGATCCGCGACGTCATCGAGAACAAGCACGTCGTCGTCGTTGACGACAGCATAGTGCGCGGTACAAGCTCGGTTGCGATAATCAAGACCCTCAGGCAGGCCGGCGCCAAGAAGGTGAGCATGGTGATATCGTACCCGCCGATCACATATCCGTGCTACGCCGGCATAGACTTTCCGTCGCAGGAGGAGCTCCTTGCCTACAGGGTCACAGACGGGAAGGGCCAGGACAATGTCGACGAGCTCGTCGCAAGATCGATCGGCGCCGACTTTGTTGGCTACAACGACACCGACAACCTTGCCGCAGCGATAGGCCTCCCGAGGGAGGAGCTCTGCTTCACCTGCTCGACCGGGAACTACCAGAACCTGGGCATCAAGCCGCTCTTCAAGACTAGGGCCCAGATGAAGGGTGAGTAATGGAGCGATGCTAGACCGCCTTGCAATCGATGACCCAGTGAAGATCGGCATCGTGGGCGGCGGCCAGCTGGGAAAGATGATCGCCCAAGAGGCCAAGCGGCTCTCGTTCGGGGTGATAGTCCTCGACCCCACGCCGGGCTGTCCTGCTGCAGTAGTGTCAGACAGGCAGATCGTTGCCGACTTTAAGGACGAGGACGCGATAAGGAAGCTCGCGGAAGAATCAGATGTCGTTACCTACGAGATCGAGCTCGGCAACTCCGAGATCCTGATGCGCCTGGAGAGGAAGGGGCATGTGATACACCCGTCGCCAGAGACCCTCAGGGTAATCCAAGACAAGCTCCTCCAGAAACAGACACTCGCCGGGAACGGCATCCCCGTGCCTGATTTCGAGGAGATCGATTCGAAGGAATCCCTGCTCCGGGCACTGGAGAAGTTCGGCTACCCAGCCCTGCTGAAGGCAAGGACCGGCTCCTACGACGGCAGGGGCAATTTTGTGATCAGCAGCAGCGCCGATATCCCGGGAGCGCTTGAATTTGCCAAGACGCGCAAGTCGTTCTTGGAGAGGTTTGTCCGCTTCACCAAGGAGGTCTCGATAATGATAGCCAGAAACAGGAGCGGCCAGATAGCATCGTTCCCGCTCGTCGAGAACATACACCACGACAACATCCTGCACATGACCATCGCGCCGGCAAGGGTCTCCGACACGGTGAAGCAGAAGGCAAAGGAGATCGCCACCCGGACGATGGAGGTTCTAAAGGGCTCCGGCATATTCTGCATGGAGATGTTCGTGACCGGTGATGAGGAGGTCCTGATAAACGAGATCGCCCCTAGGCCGCACAACTCCGGGCACTACACCATCGAGGCCTGCGACATATCCCAGTTTGCGCAGCATATCAGGGCGATACTCGATCTGCCGCTTAACGAGCCTAGGCTGCTCTCGCCCGCGGCAATGGTAAACATCTTGGGCGAGGATGAGTGCGACGGCCCCTATGCCATCGCAGGGGTCAGGGAAGTGATGACCATTCCAGGGGCCAGCCTGCACATCTACGGGAAGAAGACCTCGCAGCGCGGGAGGAAGCTCGGGCACATAACAGTTACAGACGAGTCCCTCGAGAGGGCCATAGCCAAGGCAAGCAGGGCGAGGGAGCTGGTCAGGATCCTGGATTCGAAGATGGTGAGAGTTGACTAGCCCCCTCGTAGGAATAATCATGGGCAGCGATTCCGACCTCGGCGTCATGAAGGAGGCCGCAGCGCTGCTGGACGAATTCAAGGTGCCGTATGAGATCACGGTGGTCTCGGCCCACAGAACCCCGAAGCGGATGTTCAACTACGCAAGAACCGCAAGGCAGCGCGGGCTCGAGGTCATCATTGCCGGTGCTGGTGGAGCGTCCCACCTGCCGGGAATGGTCGCATCGATGACGCCGCTCCCGGTGATCGGTGTACCGATCAAGACCTCCAGCCTAGACGGGATGGACTCGCTCCTCTCGATAGTCCAGATGCCGCCGGGCGTGCCCGTAGCAACAGTCGCGATAAACGGCGCCAAGAACGCAGCAATCCTGGCCTGCCAGATATTAGGAATAAAGCACAGGCGGCTGGGCGATAGGATAGCTAGGTACAAGGCCGGGCTCGAGAAGATCGTAGAAGGCAAGGCGAAGCAGCTGGAGACCAGGGGCTACAAGAAGTACCTGAAATCACCGAAGAAGACCTCGACCTAAGCCAGCTTCTTAATCTACAGTGCAGGCTCGTTCACTCTAATCCATGACAGCCCGGCCTAGGTGGCCCCGAACGTCCTTCCGGGCAGGGGTCCGATTGCGCCAATATTTTTCGTAACGGTCGCAAAAAATTGGTTGCATAACGAACAACTTGGTACCGGTACCATCTTCATTGTAACAGTTCGGATATTATGCCCGTGCTATTCGGTGCGGATAAGTAGCAGTCCCTTCGCGGTCGGATCTCTCAGCATCCTCACCATCTCCCTAGGCAGGTCGCTGGAAGCGCGCTCGCTCCTAACTGCCAGCGTCCTGGGACAGACGAAGCCGCTCTTCCTTACGACCGTGTCATGCGTATGCGAGAGTATGAGCGAGGGGCTCCCCCTGGCCTCGAACCCGTATCTCGCATTGTTGACTATGACGGAAATGCCCACGACACTCTGCCCGTCCGTGAGGCGCCTCTTGAGCGCATCGGGCAGGTCCGAGCAGGCCCTGCTGGCCCTCACGCCGATTATGCAGTCTCCACTCCTAGTGAGGTTCTCGTCTCTGGTGACCTCGATCGTCATCCTGTGCAGCGCCCTTATGTTGGGGTGGCCGTAAAACAGAATCTGCTCTTCCAAACCGAGATAAGAAACTTTTAAATGATGCTTATAAATCAAACAGTTCTGATTTGCTACCCGCTGCAGCAGGCTACGACCGAGCTATAACTGTGTTCTCTCCCGACGGCAGGCTATACCAGGTAGAATATGCGATCGAGACCGTAAGGCGCGGCACCCTTGCCGTTGGGATAAAGAGCAAGGACGGCATCGTGCTTGCCGTGGAGGAGAAGGCAAGGAAGCTGCAGAGCGGGGTGATCACCCAGAAGATATTCCAGGTCGACGACCACATCGGCGTTGCGGCAGCAGGATACATACCCGACGCCAGGATACAGGTCGATCATGCGAGGTTCACGGCGCAGAGCAACAGGCTGATCTATGATGAAATTGTTGACGTGGAGGGAATAGCGCGGGGAATCGCCGACCTATCGCAGCAGTTCACACAATATGCGGGAGTCAGGCCCTACGGCGTTGCGCTGATAATCGGCGGCGTGGACAAGAACGGCGGGCAGATATACCTGACCGATCCCAGCGGAACCTACATTCCGTACGACGCTGTGGCGATCGGCGCTGGCTCGGAGCAGGTGACCGAGTTCCTGGAAAAGTCGTACGACCCCAGCGGGACCTTGGATGATGCCTATGTGCTGGCCGCGCAGTCGATATACCTTGTGAGCGAGGACAAGGTCGGGACCAAGCACATAAAGATAGCCGTGATAGATACGAAGACCAAGAGGATGCGCAGGCTCGACGACGCCGAGATCGAGAAGCACGCCAACAAGGCCAAAGAGAAAGGCGCCAAGGCCTAGAACGTCTCACGGCAACCTGAGAACTTGCTTTAAACCTTTATAGAGAACAGGCATACCCTGCCTGTGGATTTCTGGATCGCGATCCCCGATTCGTCGCTTGCCGACGAACAGGCAAAGCGCGAAAAGAGCGTCAAGATCGCCCAGATTGCGCGGGCCTGCGCGATCTTCCGAGTCACCAAGATATTCCTGTATCGCGACAGGGAGCGGGATTACTCGCAGGACAGGAAACTACTCAAACTAATCCTGGAGTTCATGGACACGCCGCAGTACCTCAGGCGAATCCTCTACAAGCGGATCCCCGAGCTCGGCTTTGCGGGCCTGCTGCCCCCGCTCAAGGCGCCGCACCACAGGCCCTTCGTCGGGCCCGAGGAGATCAAAGTCGGAGAAGTGAGGCAGGCAGTTGTTGCCAAGGTCAAGGGAAACTACTACGTAGACGCAGGCCTCGGCAAGCTGATACACCTAGATGGTTCGGCACCGGTGGGCAAGCGCATCACGGTGAAGTTCACCTCAGCACACCCGGCGCTCCGATGCAAGGCAGCATCGGACGCGGATATCAGGGAGTACTGGGGGTACGAGGTGAAGGAGGCCCAGAGCCTGACGGAGCTGCTGAAGGGCATAGGAGGCATGGTCGTGATGACCTCCCGGCGCGGGGAGCCGCTCGTCCGTCATCACGAACAGCTCAGGCAGGATATGAAGCAGGGATCGAGCATCCTGGTGGTCTTCGGCTCCCCCAACAGGGGCGCGCATGAGATACTCGCGGACGAGCGGAGGCACCCGAAGGACTTTACCAAGTATGTGCTGAACTTCTTCCCGGGACAGGCCGTGGAGACGGTGAGGCTGGAGGAAGCCGTCCTCGGCTGTCTCTCGCTGCTGAACCACATCGCGCACGAGTAGGCAAAAACAGGATCAGCCGGTTCTCAAGCAGCTGCGAGAAATAAATTTAAGCAGTGCAAGACATCCTACACCGTATTGGGCAGGGGCAGCAAGAAGGGCTTCGCAATCATCGCGATCATAGTCGGCGCAGTGGGAATCGGCCTAGGCGCCTACACCATAGCTACGGTCGGAAGCACGTTGAACCAGCCGCCGGGTTCTGCTGCCAGTCAGGGCGCAGGGAACGGTGTAACAGAAGCAGCACTGCAGGCTCTGGAACTGAACGGGTCGCCAGCGCTCGGGTCTCCCGCCGCGCCGATAACTATTGTGGAGTACGGAGATTATCAGTGCCCTAACTGTGGACGGTTCGCAACGCAGATCAAGCCGCTGATAATCGAGGAGTACATCAGCACCGGCAAGGTAAGACTCATCTTCAAGGACTTTCCGATCTACGGCAAGGACTCGCTGAACGGCGCGCTGGCCGCCAACTGCGCGGCCGAGCAGGGAAAGTTCTGGGAGATGCATGACCTGATCTACATGAACCAGAAACAGATAAACTCCGGCTGGCTGAGCAGCGACGCGCTGCGCGAGTTTGCGTCCGGGGCCGGCCTGGATATGCAGCAGTTTGGCGCATGCTTCGATGGGAAGAAGTATGCCCAGCAGGTCGAGGCAAACTTCGAGGAGGCCAAGTCGATCGGCGTCGAAGGGACGCCAACATTCATCCTGATAAACAGCAGCGGCGGGGCGGCAGCTATAAAAGGTGCCCAACCGTTCGACTCCTTCAAGACGGTTCTGGACGGGATGCTGGGGGAGCAGTGAGATGAGCACAGGCGTGATGCGAACGGTCTTTGCAGGATGGTCCTACATAGCGGTGGCCGCGGCCGTGGCAGCCGGCTTCTTCACGCTCTTCAGCGTGTTTGAGGAGTACCTCTTCTTAGAGCCGATCCTGATATTTCATGTTCCCGCCGATGCGGCTGCCAACTTTATGCTCTCTATCACGATATCGGTCCTTCTGGGGATAGTGGTCAGCATGAACGTCTACCTGCTGCGGTCGAACCGTAAACTCGGCAGCATGTCACCGTGGCTCTCCGGCTCCTTCGTGGCCACGGCCACCGGCGCGTGCGGCTGTACATCTCTGGGCTTTGCCGTGATCTCGACCTTCGGCGGCGCGGGGATACTGGCGTCGTCATTCCTCACCAACTACCAGATACCGCTCAAGATAGCGTCCCTGGCGATCCTTGCGGTGGCGTACTACTCCCTGCAGAAAAAAGTAGCTCGGGGATGCATGATCAGGAGAAGCGAAAATCCGTAACCGGCGCAGTCAGGTTATAAATATATAATGGGGATCAGTGCCTAAGCGTTCGAATTGGGTCATAGGAAACACAGTGCGCCCAGGAGAGGAAGTTTAGCATATCTGCCCAGAGGGAGAGCCAAGAGCCTCGAATCAAGGATGAGGACGTGGCCTGCGTTCAACGGCGAGAAGCCGGTCCTGCTCGGCTCGGCCGGTTTCAAGGCTGCCAATATTCACCTCATCACGATCGATGACAGGGAGCGAACCCCGAACTTTGGGAAGCCCCTGATGAACTCTGCGACCGTTATCGCCACCCCGCCGATAAAAATAATCGGCATCCGCGGGTATGCGAGGACGTACGCCGGCAACAATTCGGTTTTAGATATCTTTGCTCCGGAGCTCCCAAAGGAACTTGCGAGGAAGGTCGAGGTGAAGCCGATGCCCCGCGACTCGGCGATAAGCAAGGCGGAGGCCAAGCTTCCGCAGATATCAACCCTGATGGCCCTGGTGGCGGTAACCCCGAGGGACGCCGGGCTGTCGCAGAAGAAGCCCTTCGTCTTCGAGGTCGGAGTCGGGGGCGGCGACCTGAAGGCCCAGTTCGAGTACCTGAAGGAGCTGCTCGGGAAGGAGGTGCGGATCAAGGACGTCTTCCAGGCTGGAGAGTACATCGACGTCGGCGCGATCACGAAGGGCAAGGGCGTCGAGGGTCCCATAACAAGGTGGGGCGTGAAGCGAAAGCAGCACAAGTCCAGAAAGAGCGTCAGGGCGCTCGGAACGCTGGGGCCGATCAGCCCCGCGACCATCATGTATACGGTGCCCAGGGCGGGACAGCGCGGGTTCCACCAGAGGGTCGAGTACAACAAGCGGATACTCACGATCGGGACCGCGTCTGAAAAAGATCAGAACATCACACCGGCCGGCGGGCTCCTGCATTACGGGTTACTGAGGGGCGACTACGTCATCGTCAAGGGCTCGGTGCCTGGCACCGTCAAGCGCCTGATAAAATTGCGCCGGGCGGCAAGGTCGAGGGTTGCGAAGGCCGTCGAGCCGAAGATTGTCGAGGTCGTTGCAAGATGAAGGCAGCAGTGTACTCGCTGAAGGGAAGCAAGGTGGAGGACGTCGATCTACCGAAGGTATTTTCTACACCTTTCAGGCCGGACATCATCCACAAGGCCTACATGAGCCTGCAGACGCACCTCTTCCAGATCCAGGGAAGGGATCCGCTCGCAGGCGAGCGGACCAGCGCAATGTCGCGCAATACTGGCTTGGGGATTGCCAGGATGGCAAGGGTGAAGGGCTCGGGATTTTCTAGGTCAGGGCAGGCCGCAGGCGTCGGGGGTGTCGTCAAGGGAAGGCTCACCCACCCGCCGACTGCAGAGAAGATCACCATTAAGAGGCTGAACAAGAAGGAGAAGCGGCTCGCGCTCTGCAGCGCGATCGCGGCCACCGCATCAAAGGAGGTAGTTTCTGCCAGGGGACACCGCATCGGCGACGTGAAGCTGCCGCTGGTGGTAAGCTCCGACATAGCAAAGGTTTTGCACACAAAGCAGCTTCTGGAGGCGCTCAACTCGCTCAAGGTCTCCGAGGACCTGGCCAGGGTCAGGGACGGCGCGAAGAAGAGGAGCGGCAAGTCGCGCATGAGGGGCAGGGTCAGGAAGGAGGGGAAGAGTGTCCTCATAGTCGTGGACCAGGACGAGGGTGTCGGGAGGGCCGCCGGTTCTATCCCGGGCGTCGAGGTTGCCACGGTGAAGAGCCTCAGCGTGCTGCACCTTGCTCCTGGCTCGCATCCTGGCAGGCTGACGCTCTGGTCGAAGGGGGCGCTCGATCAGCTCGGATCTTTCACGAACCATGCGGTCGAGATGCTGGAGCTGATGGGCAGATGAACGTAGAACAGGCAAGCAAGCTGATCCTGCGCCCGTATGTGACTGAAAAGACCTTCGTACTCATCGAGAAGGACAACAAGCTGGTCTTCATCGTGCACGACAAGTCCGACAAGAAGAGCATAATGGAAGCTCTGAAGATACTCTACAACGTCGAGCCCGGCGAGGTGAATACTGCAAGGACAATATACGGAAAGAAGGCGTTCGTAAGGATGAAGAAGGACGGCGCGGCAAGGGATCTTGCAACAAAGCTCGGACTGGTCTAAAATGGATACGGTAGATTTAATAAAAGCTCGGTCAGTGTGGTGTCACAATGGTTAAGGGATTCAGATACAGAGGCCACACGCTAGAAGAGCTCCAGGGAATGTCGCTGGGCAACCTGCTGGCGGTCCTTCCATCGAGGCAGCGAAGGTCGCTCAAGCGCGGGCTGAGCGAGGAGAAACGAAAGCTGCTGGACGAGATCAAGTCCACCAAGGATCCGGCCAAGCCCGTCAAGACGCACCTGAGGGACATGATCATTCTTCCCTCGATGGTTGGTGCCACCCTCCATATTCACACGGGCAAGGAGTTTACGCCCGTCGAGATCAAGGCCGAGATGATCGGCCATTTTCTGGGCGAGTACGTGATGACCAACAAGCGCGTCCAGCACGGCGCGCCCGGTGTCGGGGCGTCCCGCTCGAGCCTTTATGTCCCGTTGAAGTGATTTTTTATGCCACAGTTCGGTTACTCCTTCCAAACTTTTGAGAAAACCAAGCATGTCAGGGCCAGTTTGAGGGACGCACATATCTCCCACAAGCACGCGAGGGAGATTTGCACCGCGATCAGGGGCATGAGGATAACCAAGGCGAAGGAGTACCTAGAGGCGGTTACGGAGCTAAAACAACCAGTGGCCTTCAGGCGGTACAAGAACGAGGTTGCCCACAGGTCCCAGCTGCAGGGCTTTCACGCTGGAAGGTTTCCGGTAAAGGCCGCGAAGCGCTTCCTGCGCCTTATGGATAATCTGAAGGCGAACGCCGAGTACAAGGGAATGGACCTGGACAGGCTGAAGATAATACACGCTTCAGCGTATCCGGGCTCGAAGATACGGTTCTTCACGCCGCGGGCCTACGGACGCACCAGTCCTAGGTACAACACCCTCGTGCACGTTGAAGTCGTCGGGATGGAGAAGTGATCGGGATGGCATCGGAAGCTTCGCGCGGCTCGCACTCTGCGATAAAAACCGTGATGCAGAATTTCTACAGGAACATGGAGCTCGACGAGTTCCTGGGGAAGGAGCTGGCCGATGCCGGTTACGGTGGCGTCGATGTGCAGAAGACCCCCATAGGTACCAGGGTAACACTGCACGTCACACGTCCGGGACTGGTCATCGGGAGAAAAGGAATGGGCATCAGGAACCTCACCGAGAAACTGGAGAAGGAGTTCGGCCTGACCAACCCCCAGATCTCGGTTCTGGAGGTCGAGATCCCGGAGCTAAACCCAAGGATAGTCGCCAACCGAGTTGCCCAGCTGATAACCAGGGGCACGGCCTTCAGGCGCGCAGCCCTGTGGTCCCTCAACACGGTAATGAATTCCGGCGCCCTTGGAGCCGAGATCGTGATCTCGGGCAAGCTCAGGAGCGAGAGGTCACACTTTGAGAAGTACACGATGGGCGTGGTGCCGAAGAGCGGCGAGATCGCAAACATGGTGGTGAAGGAGGCGGTTGCCCACGTGCTGCTAAAGATGGGACTCTACGGGATAAGGATCAAGATAGCCTACAAGGATGCCCTGCCCAAGGAGTTCGAGATGGTAGAGGCCGCTGCAGAGGTGACTTCCGCCGAGGGCGAGGAACAGCCGCAGGAAGAACAGGCTGCGGCGGAAGAAGTACAGGAAGAGGCGGTGGCGGCGACGCAGAGCGAGGAGCCGAAGGAGGCCTAGGCGCTTGGCAAGAATAAAACTCAAGGACGTACGGAAAATGAGCGACGACGAGCTGGCGAACAAGCTCTCCGAGATCAAGGCCGACCTTGCAAAGCTGAAGATCGAGGCCGCCAAGGGCACGCTGAGGAAGGAGAGCGGCAAGATTCGCCCGCGCAGGCGCGACGTCGCCCGCATCCTGACCGTGCTAAGAGAGAGGGAGAAGAAGCTGTGAGGATCACTGCCGAAAACATACTTGTACATGAATTGATCGGGCTCAGAGCCTCGGTCACGGAGAGCCGGGATCCCACGCTGGCGAAGCTCAACGGCATGATAGTCTACGAGACCAAGAATACCCTGCTGCTGCGGACGGAGCACGATGTCAAAAAGATACCAAAGAGTGCTGTCAGCCTCGCGGTAACCCTCCCCGACGGCAGCATATGTGTTGTCAACGGCCGCGACCTAGTGGGGAGGTCCGAGGACCGGATACAGAGGCTGAGGTGATGGTGAATGGCTAGGAATATCGGAATAACGGTTGCACCCCCGAAGAAGGACTGCACCGATAATTTCTGCCCCTTCCACGGCACGCTCGGCGTGAGGGGCCGGCTCTTCACCGGCAGCGTCATCAGCCGCAAGGCCAAGAAGATGGTGGTCGTGGAGCACGAGTACACCCACCTGATCAAGAAGTACAGGCGCTACGAGAGGAGCAAGAGCAGGATACACGCGTACCTGCCGGAGTGCGTCGATGTCAGGGAGGGCGATACGGTAAGGATAGCCGAGTGCAGGCCCCTCAGCAAGACCGTATCATTCGTGGTGGTCGAGGTGAAAGGCGGGGATGGGAGCAGGAAAGAGTAGAGCGGTATCCGCAAAGGGCGTAGAGGAGTTCAAGCCCTACATAACTAGGGCTATACCAGTATATGCTAGGCTGGTTTGTGCCGACAACACTGGCGCAAAAATAATCCAGGTAGTACAGGTCACCAAGTACAAGGGCAGGGTGTCCAGGATGCCCGCAGCGTCCGTCGGGGATCTGATAACAGTCGTTGTCAAGAAGGGCCCGGCCGAGCTGAGGAAGCAGATCTTCGGCGCCGTTGTCATCCGCCAGAAATACCCGATCAGGCGGCTGAGCGGTCTGCGGATTACTTTCGAGGACAACGCCGCGGTGCTGGTGACACCCGAAGGCGAGATAAAGGGCACAGATATAAAGGGTCCTGTCGCTGCGGAGGCAGCCGAGAAATGGCCCAGGATTGCCAACCTGGCCTCGATGATAGTGTAGTGATCAAAAATGGTGAAACCATCAACAACAAGGTTGAAGGAGATCTACGCCGCGCCCGTGCACAGGCGATCCAGGCGCGTTGGCGCGAACCTATCACCTGATCTCAGGAGCCAGTACGGTGTGCGGAGCATCAGGGTGGCAAAGGGTGACACCGTCAAGGTGGTGCGCGGCGAGTTCGAGGGCATCGAGGGCAAGATCAACAGGTTGCACACCGAGAGCTGCAGGCTGGAGATCGCGGGTATACAGAAGGAGAAGGTCCGCGGCGGCAACTTCCCGGTACTCATACACGCCTCGAAGGTGATGGTCGTCTCGCTCAACCTCAGCGACAAGTGGAGGCAGGCCGTCCTGGACAGGAAGATCAAGAAAGGCAAGGAGTAGAAAATGGCCAAGAAATCCGGTTCCACCAAACTGAAACGGCAGCTGGCCCCAGCCTTCTGGCAGATATCCAGAAAGGAGAAGCGGTTTGCGCTAACGGTGAGCCCCGGCCCCCACCCCACCACGACATCGTATCCACTCGGCATCCTCCTCAGGGACGTGCTCCGGGTGGCAAACACCATGCGCGAGGTCAGAAAGACGCTCCATGCGGGCGAGGTAAAGGTGGACGGCGTTGTCAGGCGGAACGCCAGCTTTCCAGTCGGGCTGATGGATGTCGTTGAGGTCCAGGCGCTCGGCAAGTCCTACAGGCTGGTTCCGAAAAACGGCCTGATAGTCACACCCGTGGAGATACCCGGAGAGGAAAAGTCCGTGAAGCTCTGCAAGGTCACCAAAAAGGCAACCATGCGCGGCAACAAGCTGCAGTACGGACTGCACGACGGCAGGACCCTTATCGATGGGGAGCAGAAGCAAAAACTTGCGGTCAACGACACCTGTCTGTTGACGGTTCCGGAGCAGGGCGTCAAGGACACCGTGAGGCTCGAGAAGGGCGCGCTGGCGCTTGTGATAAGCGGCGAGAACGCAGGCGCGATGGGCACAATTCAGGAGATCAAGCCTGGTACCTTCATCCTGCCCAAGCGCCTGATCCTGAAGCTGAGGGAGAGGATGGTCGAGCTGCCGGTTCACATGGTCATGGCGGTGGGTACGGAGAAGCCACTCATAAATCTGGGCCCGGTGAGTTGATGATGGAGGTCTCGAACTGATATGTCCCAGGCACTCCGGCATGAAAATCCGATGAGGGAGATCCGCATCGGGAAGGTAGCGATAAACATAGGCGTAGGCAAGTCGGGCGAGCCGATCGAGCGCGCAAAGAAGGTCCTCGAGGAGATAGCCGGGCAGCGCCCGAGCTCCAGGCTCGCAAAGGACACGATCAGGGACTTTGGCATCCACAAGGGGGAGCCGATCGGGGTGATGGTCACCCTGAGGGGCGAAAAGGCGATCCAGGCGCTGAAGAAGCTCTTTGCTGCCAAGAATAACCAAGTGAAGGCATCGTCCTTTGATAATTTTGGCAACTTCTCCTTCGGCATAAAAGAACACATCGACATCCCGGGAATCAGGTACAAGCCAGAGATCGGCATATTCGGGATGGACGTCTCTGTCGCGCTGGAACGGCGCGGCTTCAGGGTGGCCAGGCGGAGCAAGATGCCCGCGAGAATAGGCAAGGCTCACAGGATCACGAAGGAAGACGCTATTTCATTCTTCAAGGAGAAGCTGGGAGTGCAGGTGGTGGAGTGATGGTAAAGATAAGAGACTACAAGTCAACTGGCAGAAAGAAAAGAACGTACGGAAAAGGTTCGAGGTGGTGCAGGAGGTGCGGCCAGTACAGTGCCCTCATCCAGATGTACGACCTCATGCTCTGCCGGCAGTGCTTCAGGGAGGTTGCCAAAAATCTTGGCTTCAAGAAGTTCGGGTGAGATGAGATGCCAGCGCTGAGTGTCGTGGCAAACCTCTTCTCGACCATATACAACAATGAGGCTAGGAGGAAGAGAGAGTGCATCGTGGTTCCAGCCTCCAGCTTCGCGCGCGAGATCCTCGAGGTGATGAAGAAGCACGGGTACGTCGGAGATTATGAATTTGTGGACGACGGCAGGGGCGGAAAGTTCAGGGTCAACCTTCTGGCAAAAATCACAAAATGCGCGGTCATAACACCCCGGTTCAGCGTTAAGAAGGACGGGTACACCGGCTGGGAGAGGCAGTACCTGCCCTCGTTCACCAGGGGGATACTGCTCGTCTCGACGCCCGAGGGCGTGATGTCTCACCACGATGCCCAGAAGAAGGGCCTAGGAGGGATGCTTGTTGGGTATGTCTACTAAGACCAAGGTGAAAAAGGAAAAGAAGGCACTTGGTGCCGAGATATCCGTAGAGGTGGATATCCCCGAGAAGGTGACAGCAAAATTTGCAGATAACACGCTCGAGATAGGCGGCCCGAAGGGCAAGGTCACGAAGGACTTTAGCAAGATCCCGGTCAACCTCAACATAGATAACAAGAAGATCACGATAAAACCCTACGGGAACAGGAAGAAGAACCTAGCCATTGCGAATACCACGAGGTCGGTGATCAGGAACATGATGGAGGGCGTCCTCGGGGGCTTCACCTACAAGCTCAAGGTGGTGTACGCACACTTTCCGATCTCCGTCAAGGTGAAGGAAAGGTGGATATTCATCGAGAACTTCCTCGGCGAGAGGTCGCCCAGAACGGTGAAGATAATCGGGGACTGCAAGGCCAGCGCGCAGGGCGAGGACCTCCTCATACAGGGCCCGAGCCTGGAGGATGTCTCGCAGACCGCAGCCAACGTCGAGCTCGCAACCAAGATCAAGGAGAAGGATCTGAGAGTATTCCTAGACGGCCTCTACATCTACGCCAAAGAGAAGGGCATGTAACTTTTTCCGGATCCGTGTCGCTTTCGCGAGAGGAAAAGATTAAATCATAATGCCTTTTGAGATGGTCTATCGCCGCCGTAGCTCAGCGTGGTAGAGCAGATCTCTTTCGGAGCTTAGCTGGCTGTTAGCTGGGCGAATCTGGATAGAAACCAGTTGGTCGTCGGTTCGAGTCCGACCGGCGGCGCCTTTTTAACTAAAATGATTAAAACCCTGCCCGAACTGCGTGGCGTACATACCTCCCAGCCAGGAACAAACCGGTTTTTCGCCAGCTAGGGGGTGTGTACGCTGCGGCTATATCAACAAAAGCAAATGATGTAGGTGTGCAGCCCGAAGTCCTGCTGAAGGTGCGCTGTGAGATACACACCCGCCGCGCAGGGCTGCCTCACGGTAATTTTGTAATTTTTGCCAAGTCCTGCGGCCTAGTTGTTCCGGCGGAAGCCTTCTAGGCGGGACCGGGCATGGTGCTATGACATATTTTGGACAAAAATGGCCCGGGGGTAGCCGGGCAAAAACTGGCATTTGTTGCATAAAGGATCAGTGACTTTTTGTCAATTTTTTGACACTTGCAGGGTGCG
>CAYJSN010000020.1:0-3656 GCA_964373125.1 uncultured Nitrosopumilales archaeon
GTCAAACCTCTGCTAAAACTGCTTTAGGTCTCATAATAGTGCGGGGGGTGGGATTTGAACCCACGAACCCCCTGTCAGCAAAAGGGTGCTGTTTCCTAACTCAGCTACTCCAGCATACATGGTTTATCTTACAAGATATATGAACGTACGTACCCACCAACCAAACCAAAACAACTTTGTACAACACCCAACGAATCAACAGAACCCAAGAACGGTTGCCGCTAACCGATGAACCGAGCTCTGCCTGCTGGAAGGGATAATCTACACTTACTCTTCTTTCTTCTTCAGTGCCTTGGCCAGCTCGGCCATGTCACTGACATTCTTCGACTCTGCGTACTTCAGGATGTAGTCGAGCATGGCCTGCTCGAGCGCCTTCTTAAAGTCACCCTTTTTAAGGCCGGCCCTAGTATAGATTACGTGCCTGAACTGTTTTACGATCTTTTCGTCCAGGTTTGCGTTTATCTGAACCATACCATTCTCCGCACCCTATACTACTTAGGGCTATATTATAAAGATAACTATATATCTAGTCCGAGGTATAGTGGAAGACAGCCTTGACGCCGAGGACCCTATATATACTGTTGACCGTGCTGCTCGCCCCGATGCTGGTAGCCGGCCAGCTCGTATCGGTGCATTCGCAGCCGGCCGTGGCCGAGGATATCCTCCTAAGGCTGAACATAGTGCCGCCGGCCGTTGAAGCGGAGCTTGGTGCATCAGCTGTAGGTTTTGTAAGTATAGTTAACTCGATCGGCTTTCCGGTTCTTGCCCCGCGCGATCTGGAAGTTTCGTTGTCATCGCGCAACCCTGCAATAGCCTTGGTTCCGCAAACAGTGGTCATCCCACAAAACAGCCATTATGCCAAATTCAATGTCAGGGTTGGCGATACGGAGGGCGATACCGAAATTTCAGCCATATACCAGAACCAGCTGGTTACGAGCACGATCAGGGTAACAAAGACCAGCCCTACAGTTCCAGAGGATCTGTCGCTACGTCTTCACCTTCCAACCAACAAGATGTTTGTAAATTCGGAGATGCCGCTTTCTGTATTCTTGGAAAGCACGGGGAATCTGACAGCAGCCCCCGATGACATCAAAATCGTCTTTAACTATGAAAAGAAGTTGCTGTCTCTGGAAAGTGATACGCTCGTTATCCAGAAGGGACGCTACTATGCCCTAACAACGGTAAGGACGTTGGATATGGAGGGCTCTGCCTTCATACGGGCAACAACAGATGGCCCGCCAAAGCTTAGTGCATCTGCCAACATACAGATAAGTTCGGCCCTACCTGCTAGGCTTACGATTTACGCTCTCCCCGATCGAATCACGATTGCTGAAAGCAGCATCGATATTTTTGTGGGCCTGCTCGATCAGGAGGGAGCGCCCACCTTTGCGAGAAGTGATATTATATTGAATTTATTCTCAAACTCCACGCTCCTCTCAGAGCGGCTGCAGAAGTCATCCCAAGTGCGTGATTTCGTGATAAAGAAGAACCAGTTCGGATTTTACATGAGACAGGAAGTCTTCTTCGACAAGGCCCAAGAAAATATCATGGTTGGGGTTAGCGCGGCGGGTTTTGAGTCTGATGCTGCCCACGTCGATGTGCTGCCCGCACTTTTTGCTAGAGACCCACAGGTTACAGACCAAAGAATAAGCGTATACGCACCAGCCATGATGCCCACCAACGGCGAGGCTATAATGGTCTATCAGCTCAACGCCAAGGAACGCGATGCCAATGATTGCCCATTGTTTGATGAACATGTGCGCGAAATCGCAGACCTAGCGATTGAAGAACTGGCAGAGGAAGTTGAAGAAGAGGAAGAGGAAGAGGATATACCTGAAAATGATAAAGACCTACTTATCGTACCGCTGACAACCGAAATACTGAATGAGTGCGCAAAGCTAGGTTTTCGTGATATTCATCCGATCGATCTTTTGGACGAGGGGGAAATATATCCTATACAGTCGGAGATTACCCATTCAAAGGAGAAGCCTATTCCGGATCTTTTCGTCACATCCGCTGATAGCCGGGTCATAAGTATAAACAAGGCAGAAAAGATCTCAGTCGGAAAATCCTACGGCACCGCATTAATATCTGGTGGAGACAGAGTTGGCACTGCAACGCTTTCAGCTTCTGTACAGGGAGTGGGTTCAGGAACAAATCAAACTACGGTGATAAGCAGGCAGGCAGTCTCCCAAACCTTGATCTTCTCGCCCACAGGAACAGACAGGATCGGCCTAGACAGGGGAGGGTTATCGGACCTGTTCATCATGACCATGGATTCGAGCGACAGGCCGGTGTCCTCAAAGGGTGAGAAGTACCTCATCACGCCGCTTAACGAGCTGACAACGATCGAACCCGCGAAGAGCTTCACGCGGCTGCTCGTTGACAGCAGCGAGGTTAGCGATATATCGGCGGGGGGCTCCATAGATATCTCGGTTGTCCCGGTGGGAGCTGAAGCAAGAACCGAACTTGCAGCCACATCGACCTTTGACTTGGTACCGTATCTTGGCACAAGGATCAATGTATTTTTGCCGTTCGTAGAGGTGCTCGGTTTTAGCAAATCCAACCCCATCGGCGTGGTGCAGCTGACCGATACCTTCGGAAGGCCTGTCCTCGCCCAGAGCGATCTAGTAATTAACCTCGAATCGTCCGATGCTAGGGTGGTGCAGGTGCCGCCCAGTGTCACCATACCCGAGGGCCGCTCGTATGTGGAGTTTACCTTGGCTACATTCGGCAAATCAGGCAGCGCCACGATTTCGGCGGATACGGAAGGGCTTATCGCTTCCACAGTTAAGATAAACTCACGGCTCAGGGATCTGCCGGGCGCCATCACGCTGAGCGGGCCATATGAACCCACGGTAGAAAACAAGATCACGGTATCCACCCTAGAAGGAGCGAGCGTCCTCTGGGCCGTGCCTGCCAGTATGGAGGTCGTGGGCAAGGACGAGAAGGCTGTCACCTACGACGAGGCAACGAACTCCTACCTTGCACAGCTACGGATCGTCCCCCAGGTGGTTGGCAACTTCACACTCGATGCCACTCTCCTGAAGGACGGCTATCAGCCAAAGACGCTCACCGAGTTCGTGTTTGTCGAGGAGCTCCCCACGCGGTTGTTCATCTTCTTCGAGTATCCACATGAGACGATCCCGTTCAATGAAACCCAAACCGTGCAGATATATGTGGACAACGAGAAGGCGGAATCCGTTCCGGGCGCGCTGATCGATATAACTGGTGTAAATGCTACCGTATCTCCGACAGCCTTCATGACCGGCCTTGATGGCGGCGGAATAGTCACCTTCAGGGCCACGGGTCCGGGAGCCTCGATGATAGTCACCGCCGCCAAGGAGGGATACACGACCGGTCAGGATACGTTCATGGTCGAGATTACCGGCCTGATCGAGGAGGAGGCCAAGCTCTTCGGGCTGCCGTCCTGGGTCGTGTACGCGGGAGCCGGAGGCGCTGCTGCAGGTGTGGTTGTGACATTCATGTTCCTGATGAAGCGCGGCAAGGCTGTGGAAGAAGAGGAAGAAGAGATCTAGGCACGAAGTATGAAAAATTACTCAGGCCCGTCAGATGATGTTAACCAATAACTATTCCCGAAGGGAGAAGGATGACAATGCGAGGTCGAGCGTTCCCTTGAGAAGGGCTGCACTGCC
>CAYJSN010000020.1:3666-18305 GCA_964373125.1 uncultured Nitrosopumilales archaeon
TGCTGAATCTCGGTATCGTGCTTGCCTGGCTTGTGTTGGCGCCCTTCCACGCGAACTTCATCCAGCAAGCCCCCGGTGCTGACAGCGTCCTTAACGTAAGGATCCTGCTTGCGCTCGCCATGCTGGTGCTGGCCTCTGCGATCGATGTAAAGAGCAGGACTGTTTCCGACAAGGTATGGATGGCTTTTGGCGTTGCAGGCGTGGCCCTCTACGCGCTGGATCTTCCCACGGCAGGGGAGGCTGCGATGATAGTAATCTCGGCCGCTTTTTCGGTCGGCGCCGCCTTTGCAATGTACAGGCTGGGCCTGTTTGGCGGAGCTGACGCCTTGGCCATCATCACGCTCGCGGCCATACTGCCGACCTTTGCAGGCTCCAACACGCTGCACCCAATGGCGCCCCTGACCGTGCTGACCAACGCGGCTCTTATCACGCTGGTGCAGGTGCCGATCAATGTCGGCAGGAACATACACTACCGCATGACGCAGAAAAAGAGGCTGTTCGAAG
Source organism: uncultured Nitrosopumilales archaeon (assembly GCA_964373125.1). Classification (GTDB taxonomy): domain Archaea; phylum Thermoproteota; class Nitrososphaeria; order Nitrososphaerales; family UBA213; genus CAYJSN01. Next base: position 4,171 of record CAYJSN010000020.1, read on the forward strand.
GCTTTGAGGGCGAAGGTTCGTCAAAGAAAATTCTGGCCTTTCTGGTCGGGTACAGGGCCGTCAAGCCCTCCAGGTACGCCTTCTCCATAGAGAAGACCGCCAATAACAGCAGGGCGTTCGATTTCTCGCTTAAACACGCCGAGACCGAAGAGTTCTGCGACCGGCCGCATGTGTGGGTGACATCTGCCCTGCCGTTCCTGCTGTACATGGCGGCCGGAGCCTTTGTCATGATCCTGGTAGGAGATCTGCTGAACCTGCTCTTCCTGCGGTATGTCTAACTTGACGGCCGGCGAACCTAGCCTCAAGTTCGTCTCATCCAATCTCATGCAATGTATAGATATATAGATAACTTTATATCTGCTGCTATCTCATACCATCCAAGGACTGGGTAGCATGACAAAACAACCGGGTGCAAAGATGAAACTCGCCCAATACATATATAACAAAAAAAGTGGTTTTGATACACGAGATGATTTTCCGTGAAATTTAAGATCTGGAAAGGTAAGAAGGAAGAGGGCCCGGAGGAAGAGACCGCCGCCCAGAAGATAGTCGGGCGGACCTTTGTAAAAGTCTCCACTGAACAGGAAGCTCTTGCAGCGGGGCCGATCCCGCAGGGCCAGCGGAAATTCGTAGAGCTCACCCAGCTGAGCCCCGGTGTTTACGCCGGAATTATGAAGGATCCTACGGCGAGGGGCGGGATGCGGTACATCGTGATCGAGCCGGGCTTGAGCGCAAGGGACAGGGCCAACTTCGAGACGATACGGAACATCCTGATGGCCGAGCTCAGGATCGATCTTAACGAGATCAAGACCAGGAAGAATGCCGAGGAGCGGCTGCAGAAGAAGATGGTCGAGATCATCAAGAAGTACAGACTGGACGTCCAGCACAGGAACTTGCCCAAGCTTGTGTACTACGCGGTGCGCGATTTCATACACCTAGGAAGGCTCGAGCCCCTGATGCACGACCACATGATCGAAGAGATCAGCTGCGTCGGGGCCAACGTGCCGCTGTACATATGGCACAGGGTGTACGAGTCGATGCCCACCAATGTCATCTTCGTCAATGACAGGGACCTGGAGAACTTCGTGATGAGAATGGCCTACATATCCGGCAAGCACATCTCCATAGCCAACCCCATCGTCGACGCCTCGCTTCCCGATGGCAGCAGGGTCAACCTCACGCTCGGCTACGAGATCACTAGGAAGGGGAGCACCTTCACAATAAGAAAGTTCAGGGCGGATCCGATCTCGATCACGGACCTCATCATCTTCAACACGCTCTCAGCGGACCTGGCCGCATTCCTGTGGTACCTGGTGGAGAAGAACCTGACCATGCTGATTGCCGGAGGTACCGCAAGCGGAAAGACGACCACGCTCAACGTGCTCGCGTCGTTCATTCCGCCCGGACGGAAGATCGTGAGCATCGAGGATACGCAGGAGCTGAACCTGCCGCACGAAAACTGGATTCCGGCTGTTGCCAGGCAGGCCTTCACAATGGGGCAGCAGGGCGAGATCTCCCAGTTCGACCTTCTGCGGGCGGCGCTGAGGCAGAGGCCCGACGTCATCATAGTCGGAGAGACCAGGGGTCAGGAGGCCTACACGCTATTCCAGGCCATGGCTACCGGCCACGGTGGTTTCTCCTCGATCCACGCGGACTCGGTGAACGCGACCATAACAAGATTGACATCGGCACCGATGGAAGTGCCGAAAGTACTAATTTCATCCACGCTGGACGCCATACTTCTACAGCTCAAGCTCGATATCGGCGGCAGGCATGTTAGAAGGGTGATCCAGATATCGGAGCTGGCCGGTGTCGATGAAAGGTCGGGCGAGTTCCTCCTCAACGACGCCTTCGTCTGGAACCCGACCACGGACAGGCATGTCTTCACCGGCAGGAGCATCATCTTCGACAAGATCCAGGAGAGGTACGGAGAGACCAGGGAGCAGATCACCTACGAGCTCAACAAGCGCAAGACCGCCCTGGAGTGGATGGTGAGGAACAACATCCGCAAGCACAAGGACGTGACCGCAACGATCATGGAGTTCTACGAGGACCCGAACAGGTTCTACGAGAAGAGGATGCTAGAGGTCTGATCGCGAAATGTTCAAGCTAGGCCTGAAAAAGGACAAGGACGATAAAAAGCCAAAACCAGAGGTTCAGCAGGCGCCAGCCGAGCCGGAGCCTAGGCGCCCCGGGATAGTGCCGCTTCAGGTACAGCAGCCCGCCAAGAAGAAGAGGAAGGAGAAGAAGGAGAAGAGCCAGGTCTCGCCGATCTTCGCCTACAGCTACACACTGGCTGGGGCGCGCGTCACATTCCTACTCCCGATGCTTTTCGGTCTGGAGGCCAGGCTCAAGCAGGCCATGATGCCGGTTCCCTTCGAGGTTTACGTGGCCGGCATGGCCGTGCTGAGCGTGATCGCGGGCATAGTGGGAGCCGTGATTGGATTCATAGGCGCGAGGGTGGTTGACATCGAGCCGGCCGCAGTGGCCAACCTGCTGCCATTCATTGCAGGGCTCCTGGCATTCCAGGGAACCTTCTGGGCGATGTACTTCCTCCCGGCCATTAATGTTGGTACTAGGAGAAGGATGCTGGGCGAGGAGCTCCCCTACTATACGGGTTACATGGCAATGCTTGCGTCGAGCGGCATGGGCCTGGAGGGAATATTCAGGGCGATAGCCCTGGAGGGCACCAAGGAGGAGATAGTCAAGGATGCCAACTTCATGATGCGCAACATCGAGGTTCTGGGGATGGACATCGTGACGGCCCTGAACGACCTTGTCAGCCGGTCACCGGTAGGCCCGTACGTTGAGCTCTTGGAGGGACTGATAGCAACTGTCCATGCCGGTGGAGACCTGAGGTCATACTTTGCAGCGACAGGAAAGGTGCAGCTGGAAGAGAAGAGACTGCTGCTGAAGAAGATGACCGCCTCGCTGGGCGTTGTCGCGGAGATGTACACTATCCTGCTGGTGGTCTTCCCGCTGCTCACAGTGATCATACTGTCGATAATGGCGATCATGACGCCGACCATCGCAGGGTTCAGCCTGATCTTCCTGATGAACCTGCTGACATTCGGGTTCGTCCCGATGGTGGGCATGATGATGCTGCTCATGATTGACGCGATGTTGCCCAAGAGGTGATAGCGATGGCGATGTATAGACAACGAACCAAGAAGCTCACAGCCAAGAAGAAGACGATAATGATAGCGGCCGGCATCAGCGGCACGATAATACTGATATCGTTCCAGATGTCGCGGGACATGGACGACACACTGATCAGGGACGTCGGGTTCATCGTGGGTGTGATGGGCGGCATAGCTCCGCTCATGATCACGAGCTTAAATGAGAGCCGCAGGCGTGAGAGCATAGACAAGAACCTGCCTATCTTCCTGCTTGCCATAATAAGCTCGGTGCAGAGCGGAACCAGCCTCATACGCGCGATCGAGGAGGGCGCTGACCGCAACCTTGGGTCGCTTACGCCCGAACTCAAGAACCTACGGGCGAACATAAGCTGGGGAATGCCGTTCCAGGAAGCGTTCCAGAACTTTGCCAACAGGGTAGATACACTGATGGGCAGGCGTGTCATCGTACTCTTGCAGCTTGCGGTCCAGAGCGGCGGAGAGACAGTGAAGACGCTGGAGATGATGCAGAAACACATGACAGAGATGCAGGAAATCGAGAGGGAGCGCAAGTCCTCGCTGGCGCCGTACCTTTACGTGATCTACATAGCGTATGTGATATTCCTGGCCGTCACCGTGCTGCTTGCCATGAACTTCTTTACCCAGATCGAGGTCGTCCAGAGCCAGCTCCTAGAGGCCTCCCAAAAGTCAAGGGTTCCGCTGGGGATGTTTGGGGCGCTGCTCGGCGTGGACGTCGGCCAACTGAACCAGAACATGTTCAACATGGCTCTCATCGAAGCCGTCTTTGGCGGCGTGGCAGCCGGCAAGATAGTCGAGGGAAGGTTCACCGCCGGGATCAAGCACGTCATAGTGATGATCATACTTGCCGTGATCGTCTTCTCGGTGGCGGGGGTTGGGATTGGATTTTGAGAAAGGAACAAAACTGGCTCAGGGGTAGGTGTGGATAAACATGAAATTCTTCAAGAAAGAGGAGGAGAAAAAGCCGGCAAAACCAGCCGCTGCTCCCCAGGCCCCGGCCGCTGCCCCGCAGGCGAGGCCGCCACAGGCCGAGCAGCAGAGGCCGGCGGCTGTTCAGGCGGGACAGGGCGGCTCGCAGGTCGATAAACTCAGGCGGCTGATACAGCTGCTATCAGGCACGAAGGATAACAGGCTGGACCCGGTCGTCAATGTGGAGGAGGGCCGCGTATCGTACCCCCTGCTCACGCACATAGGCCTCGACGAGCGCGACATACCGCTCCTGGAGAAGCTCTCGGAATCGTCGGTCAACATCCTCGAGCGGGGCGTCTACGAGCGGCTCCCGGTCTGCCCCGAGCACCCCCAGTCGCTGAGCGCGTCGCTCAGGCTCTACTGCCCGGCATGCTCGAGCCAGGACATCAAGAAGCTGCTGCTGATCGAGCACAAGGTCTGCGGGCATATCACCGAGGCAAAGAACTTTGCCTCCGAGACCGACCCCGTCGTGGAGGTGTGCCCGGCGTGCAAGAAGAAGATCGTGGACGAGAAGAAGGAGCTGCGGCCGCACGGTATGTGGTACGAGTGCCTGAGCTGCATGGAGAAGTTCGACAACCCTGTTTACAAGCTCTTCTGCAGGAAGTTCGCCCACGACTTTAACATCAACGAGGCAGAGATGATCGTCATACCCTACTACAAGCTGAAGGAGGAGACCAAGAGGGTCTATGTCGATGTATTCACGGTGGTGCCGATGCTCAGGAAGACTCTTACTACATACGGGTTTGCGGTGGAGGACTCGCCCTCGGTGAAGGGAAAGAGCGGGGTGGCGCACACTGTCAGCCTCTACGCGTACAACAAGGCAAACCAGACCATACTCGTGGACATCAAGGGCGCGGAGGCGGAGATCGACGATGCGGAGGTCACGGCCACCTTCGTGAAGGTCCTGGACATAGCGCCGACCATTGCCATCTTCGTGGGGATCCCGTCCGTGTCGAAGCGGGCCAGGGCGATGACCGCCGCGCACATAGCGGTCGTCACCGGGAAGAACGCCAACGAGATAATCGCGCAGATCGACGCGGTGCTGGCGAGGCACTTCACCAAGGTAGCGCCGAGCACCGGCAACAAGCCAGAATAGAGCGAACGATCATGACAATTCTTTCTACCAAGACAAGGCGGAGAGGGGTAAGCCAGATCCTCGGAAGCCTCTTCATGCTTGCCATCGTGGGGGGCATCGGTTCGATACTGCTCTTCCAGGGGATGAATGCCATAAACAGCTTCAACTCGGCGCTCTCAATATTCGACGTGGAGACCAAGGACGCGGCGCGGGAGAGCCTGGTGATAGCTCACGTGAGGTTCCATGATACCGACGATGTGACCCTCTGGATCAGGAATACTGGCACCATCGATGTTGTCATAGACACCATTACGATGGTCAGGATCGACACGCAGGAGCTGCTACTGAACAACAGCACCATCGCCGCGGAGGTGGACTTTGCCGATCAGGTGCCCCTCAAGGACATCAAGCAGGCCGGCCCCATGGATACCAGCCTCTCCACGAGCTGGGGCAGCGTTCTGGGCGAGAAGTTCAGGATCACGGTGACGACCACCAGGGGAAGTTCGTTCGACGTGGTTGCAAAGCCGCTCAACACATGATGGGGGGAATATAGATGAACAAACTGACCAGAAAACTGAACGGCAGGACCAGGCGCGGGGTAGCAGAGATAATCACGACCCTGCTCTTGGTGGGCATAACCGTGATCGGGGCGCTGGTAGTCGCCAGCTTCTTCGCCGGTACGGGCGGGGGAGCAGGCATTGGCAGCGTGGTTACGAGCATCGAGAAGACCCGCGAGTCGATCAAACTTACTGGCTACGATGCGCGGGATGGGAGCAATCTTTCGGGAATATTAGTTCTGGACAATCATTTGGACCGTGATGGAAATGGTTCTCCGGAGCTCTGCGCAGGATCAGGTGCAGGCTTTTCGAATTGCAGCGGATCTCCCAACAGCCTGCCCTCGGCCGGGGGTACCGAGTTCCTGGTGCTGAAGATAAGGAACATCAGCCTGGCAACTGTGACCCTGGCCGGCGTGATAGTAAACAATGCTACACACAGCTGGGACGACAGCAAGGCTGGCCTGGCCCTGAGCGGGACAAACTTCCCTGCAGCCGGCAAGTTCAGCCTTGTCAATGCCGATCCCGCTGATACCGCGCCCACGCAGAGATCAAACACGGATGTGGGTCCGGGCCTGGATCTGCGCGTGGTGGTAAAGCTGAGTACAAGCCTGAGCCCGGACAACGATTTTGATATTAACGAGTCCCTAAAGATCCAGTTCGACTACGGCGCCCTCGACATCAAAGAGTTCATAGTCATAGTCGGGGTCACGAGGTGATGGCAAGCATGAAGAAGGGTTCTCGTAAGCGAAGAAGGGCCGTCTCGACCATAGTTGGAGGGTTCTTCTTCCTGATACTGATGGTTGGTACCTTCACTGCTGTGTTTACCTCCCTGCAGCTCCAGTCTGACCTAGTAGATACGCAGCGCGTGATATCCGAGCAGGACACCGGGAAGTTCAGGGAGAAGTTCAAGGTAGTTAGTTCAGTCATAAACGCTGCGAGCGGCGACAACCACGCGCTCACCGTGGATGTCATAAATCAGGGGACCGCTCCGGTCGAGATCACTGATATCTTCATAGTGAACAAGACTGCCAGCGGCCAGCCGGTATTCCAGATTTCGGTGCTGGGCGACGACGGGTTCGTGCCCACCAGCAGCAACGTCTCGATCACCAAGAGCCAGAGTATCACGATGAACACAGGCAGGTACGAGGTCAAGGCGGTCTCGCGATTAGGCAATATCGAGGTTGACGAGTTGACCGTGCCGTTCAACCCGCTGAGCGTCACCACGTTCCTTGTCCCGCCTGCAATACCCACCAACACCAATGCCACCTTGGTCATACACGCCTTTAACCGGGGTAATTCCACGCTCTTAGACGTGAAGCCGAACGGCGAGCCAACCGTGATCCCGCGCCTCGCGGTCAGCGCTGTCACCCAGCTGGATCCATTGCGCGTCAATGCGCTTGAACCACAGGAAGGCGCGGTCTTCGTATTCTCCTACAAGCTCACGGGCGGCGTGGGCACGGTGGTGGAATTCTCTGCCAATGTCACCGGCACCGATTCCGTCACGGGAGCCAGCACGTCAAGCACCAATGACACGGCCAAGGTAACCTTCATACAGTCGGCGAAGCGAATCTTCCAAGAACCAGACATATTCGTGATCGTTCCGAGTCCTTTCGGTTCTACTGCCAACGACAAGGGATTGTGGGGAGTGGTTATTGCTAACCCTACTGACGTACCGATAAAGGTATCTAGAATAAACATCCAACTGTTAGCTGCCGACGACTCGGACGAATTAATAATCAATTCCGTTCCGAAGTGTGAGATAACACCAATCTTCCCCACCACGGCAAGCGAGTGGACCTGCCCCATAAAGAACGTCATTCAGTGGCAAGATCTGACCACTCCAGAAACTGTAGGGGCACGCGATGTTGTGGCTTTCATGGCACTGTATGAGACTGGAAGTATAGGCGGACCGGACGATGAGACAGCGGTCACAATAGCAGCGTCCGTGGTTACATCCTTTGGTGTATTCGGCAAAACAGGATTCGTTACTGGCATGAGGAAGGCAGGCGACGCTATAGGCAATGTTTACCTGACAACAGACCGTAGCCCTCTGTCCGATGCGCTGATTAGTACAAATATTAGAGGCAGTCTAAGAAATATTCCTTCAGGATCGGCGGTTAACTTTAATGTCACACTGGCAGATTTTGAGACCGGTACTGCGCATATCAAGGGACCCACAAAAGTGAGTGTCATTGTTCCACCAGGATTCGTTGTTAATACAAGTACTATTGCCACCACATCGCCATTCTCGACATTTAATCCCTCTACGGATATTACAACATTTGCCGATGGCTCGACCGAGATAGTTGCAAACCTGCCAAGTCTCTCTACCATAGGTGCTAGCGGGCAGCAAGCGGCCGTATTAAAATTCTATGCCACAGCCCCGACTGTATCGGACGAGGCTCTATATGCTATGTTTATACTTGTTAACGGTCAAAGCGGCAATAACTTTTCCACCGTACCATTTGCGGAAATTGCGTTGCAGGTCCTGCCACCACCATAAACGTCCTTCCCTGCAAACGAGGTGCCAGGATTCTCTGCTAATAGCAATGAGAACGTAGAGACGGTCTGGCCTAATGAGATAATAGAAGGATGGCATGTAACCGAATTATGTCCTGATCTCAACTAGTTTTGGCTTCGAATATACCCTACTGGCTTTAACCTTGTGCTCTCTCTTGGTGGACACGCCGGTTTGTCGCTAATAAGACTATGTGAAGCCAAGCGAGGCAAGAAAAATGGGAACGGTATTCTTATTTAATGCGAGATAGTTCTGAAGATGCTTGGGCTTTCTGGACTTCTTGAACCCCCACTTGACCTCCACCCCCCACTGCTTCTTACCCTTCATCACGATGATATCTGCCTCACTGCCATCTCTCCAGTAGAATGTGCCGTATTTCCTAGCCAAGCTTGATGCGACTATAGCCTCAACGACGGCTGCATCATCAACATCGACTCCGGCGTAGGCAGAAAGCGTCCTATAGATGAAAGGATCCGTGAGGTGGAGCTTCTTGTTCTTACGGTACTGGACGCGATTATTCGGATCCACAAGGTTTAGAGAGAGCACCACCATCAGGTTCTCGAGTATTTCTACATAGGCTCTTGCTGTGTGTGGCGAGCCGATCGATGTAGCCTTGGCTATCGAAAGCCAACTAATCGGCGAGCCCTTTGCCTCTATGGTATATGCCAGCACCTCCTTCATCATGCTCTCGCTCCTTCCTGCCCTAAGCCAGTCTCCCCTTAGCCCGTCCAGTAGAGATTTCTTGGAATGCTCGCCAACGCTCCCACGCTCGGTCATCTCTCTTATCGATAAGGGAAATCCTCCAGTCGACAGAAAATCAAGAAAGCGCTCACCTAGGGTGCTGCTGAATATAGAGTTGGCATCCATCGCACCCGCAACATGGGTGATATCCCCTGCTGCTTTCGTCTCCGTTCCAGAAAGGGCCTTGATATAGGATCTGAAACCAAGTGGCCTAAGCACCACATCTTTCCCAAAGCCCCTCCTGCCCGGGAACATCTCCTTCTGCTTTAAGAGTTCGAGCCTTGAGGAACCTGTTACTGTAATCACATCATTACTTAGCGAACCATCATCTATCCTTGCCTTGACAGCTCTCCACCACTCGTGCACGAATGTGATCTCGTCAAGGAAGATGTAGGAGGATTTTACGCCCCACGCCTTCCTAGCTCTAAGATAGGTATCCACCACCTCCGACAGTTCCTTCGCATCCACTATCTCATCGCATGGGACATAGAGGATGGCCTTTGGATTCTTGGCTTTGAGCAGGCGGTTCACCAGCAACTTTATCAGCGTGGTCTTGCCCACTTGCCTCGGGCCGGAGAGGAAGTTGAGGGAGAAGGCCCGCAGTGATATCTGGTTTATCTCTTCAGGAACCCATTTTACCTTGAGATGCTCCCACGCTTCGTGTGCAAGGTCGCTCTCCCCCCTCCACCAAGGATTGCTGCGCTCCATTTGCAGTGTAATTGCAAGCTAATATATATATACATTTGCAGTCAACACGCAGATCCTGAAGAGCGTCGGTGGTTAGAGACGCAAAGAAAATGAAATCGAATGGAACATTCGCAGAGGGCGATAGAGGTACTTGCCGAGGAGTAAATCTCATAAAGAATGCATGTTAGGGTGGCCTTTAATTGAACAGAACCGTGTAGAGAACCACGATTAGCGTGAGATAACGTAAAGATCCTATCTACCTCTCATGGGAGAATTATGCAACTATGTTATGCCTATCCTCGACTAGTTTTGGCTTCGAATGTTATAACAAGAATACGGCAGATTCTGGCGAGGCTGAAAACAGGTCTTCTGAAATTAATATCACTAAGCTGCTCTCCACTTCTTTGTTATCCACGCCTCGGCAGGAAAGCCATAAACAACAAACCTTTGTGCTCTACGCGCTCCAGTCTTGCGAATTAAAACTGATCCCTTGTATTTTCTACATTCAATAACTATTTGTTCTCCTTCTAATTTATCATCAACTTCTCTGCATATCACTTCACTTTACCCTCCTCCCACAGCTCCTTTAATGCTTTTATTGTAAGATCCATATCTAACTTCAACTCGTTAGAAATATCAAAGGTGTCTGCCTCCTTTCTATCCGTAATGAATTTAAGTATCTCTTTCTTTGCCTGATCCTTGCTTATCTTCCTTATTGTTATAACTTTCATTTCCGCAACAGTATTCAGGTAATGTCTTACAGCTTCCCTTATGAAGCCGCTCCTAGACTTTTCGCCAGATTTCGCGAGTATTTTGTCTATGTTCGCAATCTCGTCCCTGTTGAATCTAATTGGTACGACCTGCCCCCTTGCTGTCCTTTGCATCTGTATACGATGTATTACTACGTATATAAGTATTTAATGTAATAACAGGTCGTACGCTTGTTCCATGTAATATGGGGAACACGGACTTACCGAGCCCCACTAATGGCATCTCTAATCTTCTGAATTGCAGTGTGCTTGGCTCACGGTTGCCTCTTGGTGGTGATGTAATATTTTTATATATGTCAATGTAATACAAATATCATGGCAATAATTACGGTCAGGATCGATGAAAAACTAAAGAAAAAGATGGATAAACTAAAACACATCAACTGGTCCGAGGTGGTAAGGCAGGCCATATCAAATATGATAGAGAAAGAGTCTAGGAACTCTGGAAGAAAGATAAATTTTGAGCGCGTTATGAACGCGGCCAAAGAACAGGACAGGTTACGTGCTAAAACTAGTGGTTCATGGTCCGGTGTAGAGGAAATACGGAAATGGCGGGAGCCACGAAGGTAGTTCTCGATGCATCAGTAGTGGTCAAGTGGTACAATGAAGAAGATTATTCGGAAAAGGCTTTGCTGATTAGAGATGACTACACTTCTGGCAAAGTTGACCTAGTAGAACCATACCTGCTGATTTATGAGGTTGGAAATGCTTTGCGATACAATCCAGAATTTGGTCAGTCCGATGTAGTGTCCGCAACGCGAAATCTCCTTGAGATGCAAATGGATCTAAGAGAAATAAATGCGGAGCAGATTCCTGCGGTACCCTCAATAACTTTTATCAACGTATTCGAATACCTCCCTCTGACAGAGTTCGCTATAGGTTACTAGAACCTTGCTAGAAACTGAGAGATAGTCAACACTTCGATTTCTTTTATAGTTTTAAAATCTGGATCCTCCGTTACCATTATGGGAACATTGTTAGACACCATACATGCAATGTGCAAAGAATCGTGTGGCTTTGCGCCGTACTTTTCCATAAAGCCAAAAGCCATAGTTAGTTCCTTTAATGTAATGGGTAGTATCTCTAAATTTCTCATCCTCAATAATCGCCTACTTAATTCTATAGCTTTTCCATAATCCTTCAATGCTCTTCTAAGGATCCATACAACCTCGTCAATGACCAAAATCGATGTAAAGGCGGTTGAGCCTTCTTCTACATATCTTATAACCTTGCTAGCTTGATCGCCAAGCTTACCTTTACCCAGAAACGAAAATACAAAGATATTGCTATCAAGAAAGTGCATTATTTTTCTCTCAATTCTTCCTTATGTTCCTCTTCTTTAATTTTCTTTATTTCGGTTATTGTTAATTTCTTTCCACGTTCTTTAGCGAATTTCCTCATGACCTGCCAAAGCGGTTCTTCGTTTTCTGTTTTAATTATAACTGATTTATCTTCAACACTTACAAGTACTTTTGAGTTCGGAGTTATACCTGTTATTCTTCTTATTTCCTTTGGTATTACTACTTGACCTTTTGGCCCAACCTTTCTCCTGAACTCCATTCTAACTACCAAGTATAACAAAGTAATACCTGCTATTTATACATTTTTAAGTTTGGTTTGGTTACTCAGACTTATTTATGATTTAGAATATACCCTCTTAATCGTCTCTGTAGCTAATCGGTTCTATAGCTGCAATTTAATGACAATAGTTCTAGGCAAAGGATCGCTAATATTCTGAACTACAGTGCTTGACTCACGGACGGTTTCAGTGACCGTTGCGAAATGAATTCCCTCACATAACTACACCTCTCGGTACAGGATTCTCGATTGTATTAACAAAAGATCAGAACCCCGTTACCATGAGACAATAGAGATGTCAGATATACTCTTCTCAACTAGTTCTGGTATCGATTGTTATAACGGGATCGATCGTTCACGCGCCTATGCTGCTACAGCCAAAATGAATGACTGCTGCCAGGCTGTTAACGGTGCGCCAGACAGGATGGCCTTGATGATCGCCTCGAACTCTGCCTTCTGGAGCGCATTCAGGTTCTTCTTCAGAAGGAGCAGGTCAGGGTCGATTAGCTGTACGTAAGGCACATTCTTTGCATCGATTCTGTCAAGGATTATTGCCGCCTTGCCGTTTCCCGCGTAATCTACAGCCAGTACAGGAATCGTTTTGTTGCTGTGTACTTCATACTTGGCGCAGAAGGTTCTGAACGAGGTCTTGGTCAGCTCGGTGCCATCGATGCTAACCTTGGCCACGCTGTTGTTGTCTATTGCATCAATGCAGGTATACTCCTTATCGTACACAAGCGCGCTGGTAATCTGTGGCGGCATCAGATCCACTATAATACAATGTCCACTGCGATTTGGGTCATTCGTTACAACAATTCTGCCCTTGCAGCTGTTGCCACTCGATTGTGAGGGCACTGGCGCGACTGGTCCGCCAGGGTCAACGATGACACCATTCTCGATACCATCAGCGTCTCCGAGCCCGCCATCCTTCAGGATAAGTACCAAGATGTTATCGCCATCGTTATCTCCAACGAACTCGTCAGGAAGCCTGAACCAGCTGCCTCCCTGCACCTTCCAGTATTGAGAGCCCGCCGGTATGTCGGACGGGAACGATAGCGTTATCTCGGCAGTCCCTCCGGGTGTGACGCCGCTGATGGTGAACTCAAAGATACCATTGGAGAAATTCACGGGAGGCTTATTCTCAACGGGAAGAGTTTCTTCAGCAAGGCTCTTGAGATCAGAGAAGCCTCCCGCGTTAGTGTAAAAGGAGACCGTTCCACCGTCGTTAGCTGACTCGACCAGCAGGAGGGGCGGCCTTATAACCGTGAAGATGTTCGTTTGAACCGCTGCTGTGACTGTGTGCATGGTGATCTGCACAGCTCCCTTGGGTGGCAGCCTTCCGCTCGCATACGCCTGCACATCCACACCTCCCACATAGGTGGTCGAGGCTGTGGTCGTCACCGTGTAAACCAAGTTCGCGGTAGCTCCAGGCTCGATAACGGTAATGCCATCTGTGCGGGTTATCACAAAGTAATCGTTGATCTTGGTGGTCGTGCCGGCTTGAAATAGGTCTATGAAAGTATTTCCGTGACCAGGATTCACGTCTGATGCCAATGTTGCATGCGTGTTTGTCACCGGAACGAAGATCGTGACCGTTGTCTGCGACCCGGGAGGCAGTTCCAACTTCTGCGAGGATACTGTTATTGTGCCAAAGCTGAAGTGCGTGTGTTCTTCCTCTTCGTGGCCTATGGTATCTATATCAAAAAGATCAGATACTATGGCTGGGTTTGGTGACTGAACGTTGCCAGCCACATCGCGCGCACCGCTCACACTAACGTCAACATCGTCTATCACCAAGCTGGAGTCTACGACATTGTAGGTAGCCGTATAGACGGTGTTGCCATTGCTGAATGACCCACCGGCAAATGTAAGTGCCGAAGAAAGATCGGGCGTGAATGTAATCGTCGGCGGATACGCGGTATCCATTGCCTCGCTGAATGTAGTAATAACTTTGAACGTACCAGAACCCACATCAGCTTCGTTTATCGTGCTAATGTTAACGGATATCGTGACTGTTGGAGCTGTTGTATCACCGCCTCCGCCACCACTACCGCCACCGCCTCCGCCACCACCACCAGGGTTATG
>CAYJSN010000020.1:18405-26553 GCA_964373125.1 uncultured Nitrosopumilales archaeon
CACCGCCTCCGCCACCACTACCGCCACCGCCTCCGCCACCACCACCAGGGTTATGGTTGGGGTTATGGCTTGCGTAGACTGGTTCCATCGAGTGAGCTATACCCAGCAGGCTTGCTAGCAATAAGGTTGCCAGCATCAGGCCTATGTATCTGCTAGTTCTCATGAGACCACCTGCTGATCTCGTGGATCGATTCTGCCAGCATTAAGATCGGAGTTAAGAAAATTCAATTCATTGGTAGAATCTGCCAATTGTTGCTGAGAAGCAAGTCCAGCACCTGCGGACTAGGAATATCATGAGAAAGTGAAAAGGCTTATGAGATGTCATCAATTACAGCTATGAATGTTCTCATATCTTCTCACGCGCAGCTGCCCAAACACGCAAGGTTGCGTGTTAGACCCTTCTGATCGTCTCTGTAATCAGGCCGTTTTCCCTTGCGGTCAGCCTGATCAGCCTCATCTTCGGCAGGACGCCCCGTACCTTCTGGATCGTGATCGTGTTCTCGATCTCGGCGCCCCTGACCTCGGCCGAGAACTCGAATACTGTATCTACTACGTCCTTGATCGTGATCATGTACTCCTCCTCGTGCGCGCCCTCGGTCATCAGCAGGAAGTGGGCTCCGCCGTACTTTCTGGCCACGCCCGCCATGAAGAAGAGCAGGTTCTGGACCTCCTCCAGCGGGAAGCTCCTTATCAGCTGCGGAAGATGGATTGCTGTATTGCGCCCCTCCTTCGCGCTGTCGTGGAAATGATTCATCAGGTTCGACAATGATTCACCGACATCGATCCTCTGCTCCATAGGGACCTCTGGCAGCGCCTCCAGCACCTTCTTAATCCCCTTGGGCACCACCCTTGCAAAGACCCAGGAGCCGTCATCAATGTATTCCTGCACGTCCATGCCGTAGAGCTGCATGTCCTGGATTATGTCCGTGCTGGAATGCTCCACCGTATAGTAGGTGACCTTGCCCTTCCTGATCACGGTGTTATAAAGCGCCTGCTGCGCAAAGAGGGTAGTATTGCTGCCCAGGACGCCAGAGAGCAGGTAAAGGTTGCCCGCCGGCAGGCCCCCGCCCATGATGTCGTCGAACCCGATTATTCCGGTGGGTACTACCGCTGGCCGAGCCTCCTTCTCCAGTGATTCTTCGCGTTGCGCACCGGGACGCGCCTCGTCCCGTGCCCCAAACTTGGAAGCCAATTTGCCTACGCCTTGCTCCTAGGTTTGGTTAATACCCAATAGCCGTATTAAAGGTTCACCAGTGAAGATCTTTTGACAGGGACAGGCCGTCCTCCGGGTAGTTCTCAGCAAGTTGCATTTGATACTTCGATCCAGTGAGATGCCCGCGGATTACTTGACGCAGGATGAGATTGTGCATCGAACGAGACATGCCAGGAGACGAGGTTGTTCCTGATCCTCAGCAACGGATCATTCTCGGGCAACAGCCTCGGGATCCGAGTCCCCGGGCCGGACCTCCGAGCTCAGCTTCGACGAGGATATCATCAGCCCCTCGACCCCCTTCAGCCTGCCCTTGACCTCGATCCCGCCAGGGCCTATGGTGTACTCGCGTATGCTCAGGTCGTGGTTGGTCTCCCGCATCTTCATTATCGCGATGCACCTGCGGATCATGCTCTCCACCTCCACGTAGCGCATCATGATTATGCTGTCGGCCATGAACTCCTCCACGCCGAAGCCGACGGAGACATAGTTGAGCGGGATCTCCGAGACCATGACGACCGTTATGTTCGACGATTTCGTTATCGAGTCGATCATCTTAAGGAGCAGCCGGACCTCCTGCTTGCCCTTAAAGTCGCCGGTCAGGGTGGAGATCGAGTCTATGACCAGCAGGGACGGCTTGAACTCCTTGATGTCTCTTTCAATAGCGGAGACCCAGAGCGGCGAGCCCGACTCCAGGAGCGGGAAGAACTCCGATATCTGCAGCTTTCCCTCCTCTTCAAGGGCCTTGAAGTCCATGCCAAATCTGGCCGCGTTGGCCACGAACCGCTCCTTCTTTTCAAAGAAGCCACAGTAGAGGCTGCGGCCGTGCCTGGCGTTGGAGTTTATCAGGTGCGAAGCAAAGAGCGTCTTGCCGGTCCCGGCGTTTCCCGCCAGCAGGACGATGCTGCTGACCGGGACCCCTCCCTCGCACAGGTCGTCGAAGCCCTTGATTCCCGTAGGCATCCTGTGTACCATGGTTCCGGTTCCTAGCGCGCGCCAGAATTATTAAAAGGTGGGAGTGAAGACTTTCGGCGAGTCCGTTCAAATAATTGAGGTGCGTAAGAGTGCTACGTATGCGAATTTGAAAAAATTTAAATCCTCCCCTCTAGAATGAAAAGTGACTGTCAAGAGCTAGCATCAGCAGCTTCTACGGGGGCCATGAAGTGCCTTTTTGCCGCATGAGATAGATTGATTGATAGTTTAGTAGATAACTAGATACCTTTATATTCTGGCCAATCTATACCACTGTCGGGAAAACCAGATGGAATTGGATTTCAAAGACAGCTTCCTGAAGGGCAGACGGAGGGCTGTAGCACCGATCATAGCCACACTGCTGATGGTGGCCATCTCGGTGGTCGGTGGTATCGTGGTCTTCGTCTTCGCACAGGGATTCTTCACCGAGCAGCAAATCACAGCGCCGACAGCGGATAACTTGGAAATCTTCGGGTACGATGCAAGGCAGAGCACTACTTCTCTGAGAGCGCACAATGGAACAGTAGACATAGCTGTAGGTGGCAACGCGGCTTCAGGTGCTGGCGCTGCAACGTTGGACGATGGCGACGCTTACTTCATATACGTTCGCAACAGAAGCGCGCTTCCCGTAGCCATAGATACAATCAGTGTATTCGGAACTGACTTCACGTTCGAGACTTCTGCTCCTGCTGCACTCGGTACTTCAAACCCTGGTCAAAATGAATTCGCACTGCTCGGGGAAGGCGCGACCACAGCAGGAACCAACGTCATAGGGGGAGGCCAGGAGGTAACGGTCGTGATAAGATACGATGAGGTCATTAACGGCGAGATAAAGGCTGGACGGTCGATCCCTACGAAGATCTTCACCGCCGGCGGCTATTCGTTCCTGAAGAATGTCATAAACGGAGTTAAGTTAGGCGCCTAGATAATCCCTAATCTTATTCTACAAAGGCAGGAACCCATGCGGGCCCTTCCCGGGCAAAAACCATCCTTTTTGCATCTCTATCTCAAGAGAGTGGAAACTGGGCCGTAATACAGCCAAGAATCTTTCATGCGTGTATGTTTTTATGAACTCATCTGGCCCGGGCCAGCGTGTATAGCCTCTCGGTGCTGTAAAGCATCAACGCCGTTATACCTAGCATTGATACGATATAGATTATCAGGTTCATCATGCTCTCGACGAAGAGGAACTCGTACATCTGCGGCGAGAATGCCAGGGGGCCCAGAATGACGGCAACGGCCAGCATTGCCTGAACCACGCGTATGGAGCGCCTAAGCAAGAAGGGCAGGCCGATCAGGCCCACCAGCGTGATCGAGAATAGCGTAACGTAAAGCCTGAAGAGGAACATGTTCTCCAGCGTTCCCTGCTGGAGGCTCATGGTATAGACGACTAGGACGTTGTTCGTGACAACCAATATAGACCATGCCATCAGGCCCAGAATGACAAGGTGGCTGAGCCGCATCATCTTCCTGTTGTCCGCGTAGCGGGCCTCGATCATTATCGCGGTCAGGGCCACGGCTATGAAGACCGCGACCTTGGTGACCAGTAGCCCGCCGAAGCCCTGGTCGTTGAAGAGAACCACGCCCAGCGGGTTTGACTCGCCCTGTATGCCGGTCGGGTGGTTGTTTATCAGCCAGACCGTGGTCATCAGGTCCCCGAGGACATAAAACCCACACAGCACCGACAGTACGATGAGGGTCTGCCTGCTGATGTGATGGCGCTGCAGCATCGGCTATTTGTATTGTCAAACTCATAAAAGTAACTTGGTGTTGATCGAATGACTCTCGGTGTAAATTCTTCTCGACCAAGGCAGCTAGGAGAGAATATCTGAAAGCTTGAGATAGAGACGCCTTCAGCGCGCCTGCTGGAGACACGGCCGGCAGTTAAATTAATCAGCAGCGCCCCTCTCTCATGATCGGCGTTGGGCAAAGCAGAGGTCTTGGGCAGGGTCGATGCCATCTTTGACGACATCCTGCAGACAGCGTCCGAACTGGTGAGGATACCCAGCAGGAACCCGCCTGGCGAGGAGAAACGGTGCGCGGAGTACATACATTCTAGGCTGGGAGAACTCGGCCTCGAGGCCCATCTGGTGGAGGAGCCCTTCCGGGAGAGGCCGCAGGTAGTAGCCATAGCCAGGGGGAAGGGCAGGCAAACTA
Organism: uncultured Nitrosopumilales archaeon; assembly: GCA_964373125.1. GTDB lineage: Archaea > Thermoproteota > Nitrososphaeria > Nitrososphaerales > UBA213 > CAYJSN01. Next base: position 22,745 of record CAYJSN010000020.1, read on the forward strand.
TCATCCTGAACGGGCATATCGATACCGTGCCGGAGGGAGACCCCGAGCTCTGGAGCCTTGACCCGTTCTCGGGCGAGGTGAGGGACGGCTTCCTGTACGGCCGGGGAGCGGCCGATATGAAGGGTGCCCTCGCCGTGATGATTCATCTCGCAAGGATTACGAACCCGCAATGGAACCTGCTCCTCACATTTGCAGTAGGGGAGGAGAAAGCAGAGCCGGGAACATCGACGCTCCTGTCCTACATCAGGCGGTTCGATCTGGACGTGAGGTACGGCCTCGTCCTCGAGCCGACGTCGCTGGGTGTGGCTACCTGCCAGAAGGGAGCGGCCTGGTTCAGGATCGAGGTTCCCGGCAGGGCCGCGCACGCGTCTGCGCCCGACAAGGGCGTCAATGCCATCGAGCGCGCACTGGAGGTCATGCGGGCCGTCAGAAATTATGCAGAAATGCTTTCAAAGAAGCAGAGCAGGCACAGGTACCCGGAGCCGCCCACCTGTACGGTAACGATGATCAGCGGCGGGTTCAAGGAGAACGTGATACCGGACAGGTGCGAGCTCGTTATAGACAGAAGGCTGGTGCCGGGAGAATCGAGCGGTGCTGCCGGGCAGGAGATCAGGGTAATGCTGGAGCGGCTGGACCTTGGCTGCGAGATGCACAGTCTGGGTGCCAGGGAACCGGTCGATATCGATGATGGATGCGATATTGCCAGGATGGTGATCGATGCAACAAAAGAGGCAACAGGCAGATCCGTCGGGACCATGTGCTTTCCAGGCGCAACGGATAACGAACACCTGATGGCGAGCGGCATAGAGAGCCTAGTCTGGGGTCCGGGCGGCCTGAGCATGGCCCACGCCGTGGACGAGTGCATAAGTATCCGCGAGATGAAGGAAGCCGCGATCGCGATCGCGCTGCTGCTTGAGGGGCTGCAGCCCTAGCCGGGCAGAGCAATGATGAAGCTGGTCTCTGGTTGCTCCGCCTGCACGGATACCAAATTTTAAATTGAGCCCAGCATCCTACCGTCTTGGCTATTAGCCGGGCCGATGAAAACTCGGCGCGGCGAATAGTCGTGGCCTCCGTCGTATAGTGGTTAGTATAGGGGCCTGTGGTCATTCCTTGGCAGAAAGCCCTTGGCCGGGGTTCGATTCCCCGCGGAGGCCCTCGGATCTTATTCAGGGGCTTACAACGAAATGGTTAGCGATTCCTAGAGACCCTCCGTCACGCTCCACGATTCCTATCGAGTGAACATGCAATATACTTATTTAGATATGGTCGAGTTTGAGCATTGCATCATACTTAATACATATCATGTTAGCGAATATAGCGTTTGGAAGTAGAATTCACAAGACATGCAGTCGAAAAGATGAATGCTAGGCATGTCTCAGAATCAGATGTAAAGCTTGCATTAAAAGATCCTGACAGTTTGTTTTATGATAAAGAACATGAAACATTTGCCATTGTCAAGTCTATTCGTAATAGATATCTTCTTATCCTATACACTCGTAAAAACCAAACACATAGAGTTGTTACGGTATATTTTAGCACAAAGATTGATAAGCTAATTAGCTCAAAGATAAGGCGAGAGGCATGGGTAAAGATAGAGAAAGAGTAAAGGTGTCATACGACTCATCCAATGATATACTGTATTTGCTTTTCAAGGAAGGACCAAGTGAAGAGGTAGTTGAAGCTGGGCCTCATGTTATGCTTGAGATGGATAAGAAGGGCAATATTATGGGTCTGGAGATATGGAACGCTAAGAAGAATGGTCTGGTTAAGAAGCTGGCAAGGATTGCGGCACAGTAAGAAATGTTTAACAATTGTGAAGTAACAAATTTTATTCAAGGGGACTAGGGCATAAAGGTTATATTCCCCGCGGAGGCCCTCAGATTTTATTCATGGGGACTATGATCTGTAGGTTAGAGTCCCCGGGGTGGGTATCGAATATTATTAAATTAGGTAACATAAGCCAGACAAGATACGGCTGAAAGCAAATCCTCTGTGTGAGTTGTATAACCTATTGAAATTCTTATTAGAAATAAAAAAGAAGGAGAATAATTTATTCGTCTATTCCGCCCATATCTCCACCAGCGCCACTGGGCTTATGCGAGGGGCCAGTATCCTTTGGCTTTGATGCAGCAATAACATCGTCAATACGCAAGATCATGCTTGCCACTTCCGTCGCCGCTGAAACTACCTGCTCCTTTACCACAAGTGGTTCATACACATTGTACTTCGATAGATCCTCTACCTTTGCGTTGAACACTTGAACTCCGTAATTCGCCTTGTTACCGCTCCCATGCTTTGCCCTTAGCTGAACCTGTGTGTCCAATGGATCCATACCAGCATTCTCTGCAAGTGTCAATGGGATTGTTTCTAACGCCTCTGCAAACTTCTGCACTGCTAGCTGCTCTCTTCCACTTAGACTGTTAGCCCATTCATTCAACTTCTGTGCTGCATATACTTCTGGAGCTCCTCCACCGATTAACACATACGGTTTTTCAACAACATCCTTCACTGTCATCAATGCGTCATGCACCGATCTCTCTGCTTCATCTACAACTCTTTGTGAGCCTCCCCTAATCAATAGCGTAACGGCTTTTGGGTCCTTGCATCCCTCTATGAATACCCACTTATCTGTCTCTACCTTTCGCTCTTCTACAAGGTCTGCATGTCCTAGATCCTTTTCAGTCAATTCCTCTATGTTCGTAACTACTCTAGCACCAGTTGCCTTGGCAAGCTTGTACATGTCACTCTCCTTAACCCTCCTTACAGCTAGTATACCTGCTTTTGCAAGGTAGTGTTGGGCAATGTCATCTATGCCCTTTTGACAGATCACTACATTAGCACCACTCTGGGCTACCTTGTCAATCATTGCCTTCAGCATGTGATTCTCTTCTTCCAAAAACTGCTTCATCTGTTCTGGACTGTTAATGTTGATCTTTGCGTCGAACTCCGTCTTTTCAATTTCAAACGGAGCGTTAAGAAGAGCAATCTTTGCCTTCTCTATTCTTTTCGGCATCCCACCATGAACAACCTCCTTGTCTATTGCGATACCTTTGATATACTGTGTATCGTTTATCGAGCCACCGGGTTTCTTTTCTACCTTCACGTCATCAATGTCTACTTTGAATGTCTCGTCAGATCTCTTTTCTGCAACAGACATAATTGCGTCTATTACAAGACCAGCCAGTCTATCAGAACTAGAAGATACGAGCTTTGATGCAAGTGCGGTTGTCGCTACTTTCTTCAAGTATCCTTTATCTAGTGGCTCTATTTTGGTAGATGCGTCTTTCAAGTATTCCAATGTTTTTGTTAATGCCTTTCTGTATCCATCTACTATGATTGTAGGATGGACATTTTTGTTTACTAGATCCTCGGCCTTCTCCAGTAAAGATCCAGCCAAGACCACGGTTGAGGTGGTACCATCTCCAACCTCATTATCAGTCGTTTTACTGATCTCTACCATCATCTTCGCAGCTGGATGTTGCACATCTATTTCCTTCAAGATTGTTGCGCCATCGTTTGTAATGGTAACGTCGCCAAGTGTATCAACAAGCATCTTGTCCATTCCTCTTGGTCCTAAGCTAGAACGAACAATTTCTGCAATTAGCTTTGCCGCAGTAATATTGTTGCGCTGGGCATCATTTCCTCTTGTCTGACTGGTTCCTTCCTTTAAAAGTAATATAGGGACTTGTTGTTGCTGTGCCGACAAAGTTGTCACCTACATTATTAACAAAAATTTGTCTGATAGGGATATTTTAATTTTTCGTCGTATATGGATTACCGTCAATCTTCAGCCATTAGATGAACATCGC
>CAYJSN010000021.1:0-24170 GCA_964373125.1 uncultured Nitrosopumilales archaeon
CGCGGCCGAATTTGCGATAAAACATCCTAACATTGCGGAGAAGCTGGTACTGATAAGCCCGGCTGGAATTCCACCACCGGAGTTCAAGGGTACCAAAGAACTCAACCAGTATGTGAGGATCTTCGATGCCAGGAATCTGGGCGAGGTCAGGAAGATACTCGGGCTGATCGATGCCAATCAATCATCTGTGACCGACGATTATGTGAAGAGCGTATATCAATACAGAAGGATGGAGGGTGCAAGGCACGCGTTTCTATCCTCGCTTCGCGAAAGTGCCTCCGCCCCCAGGCTGGAAAATAGATTACGATCTATACATGCAAGGACGCTGGTCCTATGGGGCAGGGAGGACAGGATGATCCCCGTCAAGTATTGTGAGCCATTCATCAGGATGGAGAACTGCAGGCTGGTGATCCTTGAGCAATGTGGTCATAGACCTCATGCCGAGAAGCCCGAGTTATTCAACAGGCTGGTAATCGACTTTTTGAAGGAGCCCTAGGACAGATAATTTCATCGGAAAAAGGTTCGAGAGTTTATACGCCGGTCAGACCAGTCGCAAGCTCGGTCTGCCTGTGCATCTCACTCATGGCGCAGCCAGCTCCCATCTCCGGCTTGCCGCGCCTGAGCGTGCCCCTGTACAGGTTGTCCTCCAGCCGCTGGCCGTTGGCCTTCTCCCACTCCTCCACAGAGGAGCCGTACTTCTTCTGTATCCTGTCTCTATACCACTCCGGTATGACGTTGAAGGCGCAGAACGGGATGATCCTCATGTCGGGCGTCAGGTAGTGAATATCGCACCTCTGCAGCCTTTCCAAATCTTCGTTATATTTGTCCTGGAAGTGCATCATACCTAGGAATAACGACCTTACGTGCCACGAACCTACGGAATCAAAATTACGCTTCACCAGTATGCTCGCGAACATCTTCGCAAGGTCTAGGCCCTTCGGCTGCTTCTTCCTGTCTATGAAGGAGTTTAATTTCCTGACTACCTCCACCATGGTCAGGTACCTGTTCTTGCCGGACCTGACCTCCTCTGCCTTCTCCTCGAAGTATTCTAGCAAACCCTTGATGTCCACGAACGTGGTGAGCGGCACAAGCTTCCGGGTCTCCGCGTCCTCGAAGACGTAGGTGCCAGCGCCGCAGGCGAAGTGTATGCTGAGCTCGTACTTTGGCTTCTTGCTGAAGGCCTCTATGACATCGGTCATGGGCATGCAGCTCGGGACCGGGAACCAGGCGTCCTCCGGGATCTCGCCGTTGGTCTGCTCCTCGATCCTCTTGATGCAGTCGGGGATCGTTATCCTGTACTTCTCACGCTCCTTCTTGGTCATCCTTCCCGTGAGAGAGACGGGCTGGAAGTTCACAGCATGCACCACGTCAATGTAGCGCTGCGCGTACCTGACGATATCGCCCAGTTCATGGTCATTTATCGACTTGATAACGGTCGGAACAAAGACGACGGTCATGCCGGCCTTCCTGGCATTCTCCAGAGCATAGGGAACCTCCCAGTGGTTCTTCGGGTTCGTCCTGGGCGTCACGCCGTCAAAGCTCAGGTAAAGGTTGTTCACGCCTGCCTCCCTGACCTGTCGCATCAGGTCCGCATCCGTCGCGAGCCTGATGCCGTTGGTGTTCATCTGGATGTGGTCGATGCCCTCCTCCCTGAGCGTCTTGACCAGATCAACGATGTCCTCCCTGAGCATCGGCTCGCCGCCGGTTATCTGGAGCGAGTTGCCCGGGATCGGCCGCTCTGCCTTCAGGGTCTTGGCCATAGCCCTTACCTGCTCGAGCGTCGGCTCGTACAGGTACGAACCCTCCAGGCCTTTCTTGACGTAGAAGAAGCAGTACCAGCAGGTCAGGTCGCACCTGTTGGTGATGATCATGTTCGCCAGGCCAGAATGACTAAGATGGTTGGTGCAGAGCCCGCAGTTCATCGGGCAGGAACATCTATCTATCATAACGTTGGGTGCCTGCGCGCCCTTTCCGTCCTTCCAGTAGGCGCTGAACTTTTGATACATTTCATACGAACCGAAGTAAAGCTCCTCGCACTCGCCGTGTGTCGGGCATGTCTTCGTCATGAAGACTTTGCCGTCGCGCTCGAAGACCTCGGCGTCGAGGATCATGTTGCAGTCAGGGCAGATGCTCTGTGTATATCGGATCGTCTTCCTCTTGCTCTGCTTCTTCGGAACGTTGGATGTAATCTGGATGAGCTCCATGCCAGTACCTTATCCAATTCCGCCGCTTTTTGGGATATAAATATATCCAAAGTAAACCTATGGTGAATAGTAGGTTTTACATTCGGGGTTCGAATCGCATCTGAATATAACGGTCAAAATAACCCTGTCGGGAGTATACTAAAATATCACTAGAGATAATGCGCCGAACCATGTATGATGTATTCCGGCCCGGTTGCGGTTCGCCCGGGTCAGAAAAGGCACAGGGGCGAACTCTGTCCTGACCGTAGGTGCGACCATGAGCGGGCTCGCTGGCCGCGCTGTCCGGCCAGCTGAACCGTCTCCACGCTCGGCCCGATCAGTGATTTATAAATATGTTCATGCGGCAGATGCACCCTGTCATGCTGAGCGACCGAGCCAGGAGGGCGATGGAGAGCCTGGGGCTCACCGGCTACGAGATCAAGACCTACGTATCCCTGCTGAACGACGGGGCGATGACCGCCCAGGAGCTGAGCAAAAAGTCCGGCGTGCCCTACAGCAAGATCTACGAGGTCGTAGGCAAGCTGGAGGAGAAGGGCTGGCTGGAATCGGACAGCTCAAGGCCGACCAAGTTTTACCCCAAGTCCCCCGCCACCTCGCTGGAGGCCATGCACCTGCGGATGGAGAACCTGATGCGGGAGAACGAAAACACGGTGCTGAGCGAGCTCGTCTCCCTCTACGAAAAGAGCGGCGCGAAGGAGCGGCCCGAGATCTGGGTGATCAGGGGCGTCTACAACATAGCAGCCAAGGTCAAGGAGATAATCCAGAGCTGCGAAAAGGAGCTCTTCATGGCACTCCCCGCGCTGGCGGAGAGCGTCACAAAGCCGCTCCAGCCGACCCTGCGTGCCCTGCACGAGAAGGGCGTGAAGATAGCCGTGCTGGCCTCAGAGAGCGCCACCAGCGAGACCCTCAAGGCGCTCACGAGGATAGGCGAGGTCAGGCTGAAGGACAGCATGTTCGGGGGCGGCGTGGTAAGCGACGGGCGACAGGTCCTGATACTGCTGGCGGCGGAGCGCTCGGGCGGGAACGCGGACGCCCTGGCAATCTGGGCCGAGCATACGGGGCTCGCCAGCTTTGCCAAGGAATACTTCCAGTACCTCTGGGAGGACGCCAAGCAGGCAAACTAGCAGGGAATCGTTAAACTTAATAGATTATCAATGCCATCTAGAGCCACTTTGAGTGCAAAGGGAGAGATGCTCTTTGTCGGCACAGCCGAGTCCGAGCATGTCGAGATGTATCTGAAGGCGATCTTCTGGATAAAAGAGATGGACGAGGAGGTGAAGGTGAGCTCGATCGCGAAGATCCTGAACGTCACCCAGCCGAGCGTGGTGCAGATGCTGAAGAAGCTGAGCGACATGGACTTTGTCATCTACAAGAAGGGCAAGGTCGAGCTGGCGCACGAGGGCGAGAAGATAGGCAAGCAGATGATCCGGAACAGCAGGCTGTTGGAGGTACTGATGAAGAACTCGCTCAGGATGGATATAGACGAGGAGATGGTCTGCGGCATCGAGCACCACATGAACAAGAAGTTCACCGATGCCATCTGCACGCTGCTGAAGCACCCCAGGAAGTGCCCCCACGGCCACAAAATACCAGAGGGCGACTGCTGCAGGAACAGGTAGGAACACAGTCTCAGGATCGTACCCTGCGCTAGCGACTAGAAATAGAAAAAAAGCAAAAAGGTTCTGCTACATCCTCATGAGTTTCAGTCTCAGGTCTGCGGCATCGCCGGCGCCCAGCCGGACCCAGTTCCCTGCGGCCCTCTCGATCACTATCGCGCCAGTCCTGCCCGAGCTGGGATAGGCCTTGATGGGTGCGCCGTCGCTCCTGGTAAAGTTGTACCTCCTTCCAGAGGAAGCCGAATCCACAGCCATCAGAAACTCCGGCACGTCCTTCGCGCTCGGTATCGCAACTCCCGCGCCGCTGCCCCGCGTCAGGCCGCCGCCACTGCTGCCGCCCGCGTCGCTGCACTTTATTATCCAGCCGCCCTCAACCTTCATTAGATCCACGGCCATAGCCCTGCTAGATCGCGTGGAAAGTTATAAGGTTTTTGGGAAAGTGCGAACCGGCGCGGAGCACAACCGTTGCAAAATTTATTAGATAATATCCGCACTGCCACTTTGAAAGTCCATGCCTTTGCTGAGGGAGCGGGCTCTGATCATATTCGAGGAGGACGTCCGCGACGGCGAGGTCCTGAGGAAGCTCAAGGCGAGGATAGTGACGCAGATGCTCCCGCCACACCGGTACGACTGCACCCTGACGGTAGAGGGCTCGCTCGTCTTCGATGGCCGGGACCTCCTCGACGGCAACAGGTTCAGGCTCGACATTCCGCTCGACTCTGTTGCAAGTCTTCACCTGGGATACAACGACGTCTTTGCCGGCAAGGACAGCAAGGGAAAGAAGTACCAGCTCAACCCGGTCAGGATAACCTACAGGGACGGCAGCGGCAGCATGAGAACCGCCTATATCTTTCCCGAGTGCAAGGGCCTCTTCAGGACCGGCAGTAGCGAGGAGGTCTACAAGATACTCGCTTCTATAATCAAGCGGTGACAGATAGCGGCCGTCCGGAGCCGGGCAGAACAAGTTTTATTTTGCCTTAGGCCATTATAGCCCCGGACAAACGATGAAGACTCTAGCCCTTCTGATTGGTGAAGACGATCTTGAGTGCGGAGTTTGTCCTCGAAGGATTCCGAACCTGAACAGATACGGTTCTGCCGCGCTTTTCACACAAAATTGATAAGTGACTCTCGCGGATCGATCATGACTTGGTAACAATCGAGGCGACCGCAAGCTTGGAGAGCTTCAGGAGGTTCCTGGTGGTCAGCACCTGCCGCTCCTTCATGCCGGAGAGCTACCTTAGGGACCCAGAGGTCTTCCCGGAGCGCGAACAGGTCCCGGGTGCAATCTATATCGAGGCGGCCGACAAGGTGACGCTGAAGAAGGTCGGCGAGATCACGTTTGTAAACGCCAAGGACGTCCTCGGCATCATCTATGCCTCCAAGAGCGGTAACACGAAGCTGAAGTGGCGCCAGATCAGGAGGCGAATGGGCAAGGTTACGGGCGAAGCGTCTGTAAACGCTCTGGTAAACCTAGTGCAGTCAGGGGTCATAACCCAGGAGTGGGTGGATGAGTACATCAAGAAGACCGGTGCCGGCGGGGCCGAAGTCAGTCCATCGGTACCTGTTGCGCACGGTTCATCCGTCTCCGAGGCCCCGGATGAAGAGGAACCACCCGATAACGCCCTCCTCTCATAGCCTCCGGCACACTATTTTTAGCGCCCACTGCCCGCCCAGACCCTTCCCAGAACCGTATTGCCAGATCTTCTGATATGGAGCCGCGCTTAATCATTAAATACGGCAAAAGCCGAGCTGGACAGGTTTGAGCAACACTGATGTTACATGGTTTGTAAACTTCATGGGGCTCGGGTACCACTTTTACGACGTGCGCCCTAAGGTGATCCTGATCTTCGACAACCGAAAGCCACTCCTAGATTCCTGGGGCAAGGTCATCAAGTGGTGGCCCGACGACACCATAAGCATGAGGTTTGTGGACAACGACGATTCGTATGACTTTCTGCTGTACGGCGAATCGCGCATCCTGACCACCAAGTGGGCATTCCTGAAGTCGCTCAAGGCGTCCGAACACTACAAGAGGTTCAAGGAGGAGTATGAGGGGGCGGTCTTCCTGGAACTTGCACTCTACAGGCCAAAGGCCGATTCATACCAACTCGAGATATTCAAGTACCGCAAGAGGATAACCGACGTGAAGTTCCTGACGGAGAGCGACGCGGAGACTGACAGCATGGTCCTGAGGTCGCGGCAGGTCCTGCGCGGCCCCAAGCAGTAGCCACAACCGCCAGGCAATCAGGCGTAAGACCTGATCAGCCTTATCCACGGTTCCCAGTTCAGGTTGTAGAACATCATGGGCTGTCTTATCGGGTAGTTGGTCACGCTCTTGGCTATCCCAAAGTCGTATGCCTTCTTCTTGCCATCAACAACGCACCTTATCCGCATGAAGTTCACCTTGCGCATGGTCACGCTCTCAACATCGGTGATCGAGCCCAGGGGCAGCAGCAGGCTGCTGGACTGCTCCGCGATGTCCTCGTCGAGGTCGGCTTCGGCATACCTGTCCAGGGCAGCAACCTTGGCCTCGTCGCCGCCGAAGAACTTCTCCCTCTCCCTCGGTGTTAGCGGAACCCACTTGGGCACGAATATGACCTTCTTGTTCGTCAGCACCAGAATCCCCTCCTTGCTTTTCTTGAAGAAGCCCATCAGCCCGACCTCGTTGCGCCAGACCTTCGGCAGGGAGGCGACTATGTGCTCGTCGTTGTCGATGTATATCCGCACGACCTGTTAATCGGCCTGCCGTCCTTAAATTATTACCTCCGGTATAACGTGTCGTAAGCTTAGGCTACAAAAATATGGAATCCAGCTCCCGATCCTGTTTTTACTGGCTCTGGCCCTCTGCGGCTCCTTCATACTTGAAGCCGTAGGTGCCGGCGTACTTCTTGTTCGCGAGCCTTCTGTACCGGTAGCCCCGCTCGCCGAACTGGATCGCCGTAATGATTGCCAGCGTGATGGCCGATGCGATGAGTATTTCTGCCCCAGCTTCCATGGAGCAGTTTTTCGGCTGGCTAGTATATTAATTTTGCCTGAATTCTGGCTAAAAATGTGCAAATTAGTTTATTATGGCAAGAACTCTGACGGACTTTGTGGTTTTGGCGGGCTGTGATAGATAATTCCGTGCAGGTCTTACCTGCGCCTGCTCTTCTTCCGCTTCTCCTTCCACCTGTCGAATCCCCACCTAGTTATCGCGAATACGCCCAGCGAGAAGAAGAAGCCTCCAACGTATACGAAGAGGATCACGCCCGTAAGCATCCCCCATAGGAATCCGATGGCTCCGCTGACGAACTCCAGTATGACAAAGATCAGCCACCGGTCAACCATCGATCAAGAGAGATAGCCCGCACTTTTAACCATTTTCTCGTGTAACTCTTGTTATTTTTAGATAGCTCTGGGGGTGGTAAAAATAAAAAAGATAGAGTTTTAGCGGCTTACTCGCTGTAGGCCCTTTCGCCGACCTGGGTTATGTCCAGACCGATCTCTTCTTCTCTGGGCGTCACCCTTACACCGCCAGGCCAGATTGCGTCCTGGATCTTCCAGATCAGCAAAGTGAGTCCAAATGCCCACGCAGCGGCTGCACTTGCTCCCGTAGCGTTCTCAACCATCTGTGCCGGGTTTCCGAAGAAGAGCCCGTCATCTCCCCACAGCGGGTTGATGCGCTTCTCGGCAAAGGCGCCAGTCAGGAGTGCGCCGACTATACCACCCATTCCGTGAACAGGCCATGTATCCAGTGCGTCGTCTATCCTTCCCCTGTTCTTTATGATCAGGCAGTAGAAGCAGATCGTCCCGGCAGCGAACCCGATTATTATCGAGGCCCAGACACCGACGAACCCTGAAGCCGGTGTGATTGCTACGAGTCCTGCTACTGCACCAGATGCGGTGCCAACTGCACTAGTCCTTCCCGTGTGAGCCCAGCTGAGGAACATCCACCACATTGCAGCTACGGCCGTGGCCACGTTCGTGTTCTGGAAGGCCTCGGTCTCAAGGAAGCCTGCGAATCCGGCGCTTCCCGGATTGAAGCCGAACCAGCCGAACCACAGTAGCGTTGCACCCAGGATCGCCAACGGGATCGAGTGCGGCTCGAATGGCGCCTTGCCGTAACCAAGCCTCCTGCCCAGGAACATCGCGGACGCGAGTCCCGAGAAACCAGAGGTGATGTGGATTACTGTGCCTCCTGCGAAGTCTAGCGCACCGAGTTGTCCCAGCCAGCCAGCGCAGTCAAAGTTCGTCTCAGATGGACAGTTGCTTCCCAGCGACCAGTTCCAGTGGCCCACAAAGTCGTAGATGAATGTGGCCCACAGTACTGTGAAGATCAGGAAGGCACTCATCTTCACCCTATCTGCGTATCCTGCTATAGCCAGTGCCGGTGTGATGGCGGCGAACATCAGCTGGAACATCACCCACGCTATGTGGGGAATGCTCGTGGCGTAGACATCTGCTGGTGCGTCATGGCGTACATTGTTCAGCAGGGCGTAATCGAGTGTGCCAATGAAGTGCGAGTTCCCCGCGTCAGGACCGAACATTAAAGAGTAGCCGAAGACGACCCACTGAATGCTGACGATTGCGTATACCAGGAAGTTCTGCAGTATTACTGTTAACGCGTTCTTTCTCCTCGTCAGACCACCGTACAGGAAGCCCACACCGCCTGGAGTCATGATCATGACGAAGCTGGCCGCCGCGTACATGAAGGTCGTATCGCCAGCATCTATGCATGTCCCATACCAAGCACCGCCAGGAGGTGTTGTTGGCTCACCGCAGTGGAACTCGGATACTGCATCTGGCGTGGGAAGGTCAGCGAACTCGCCGAACTGTCCAAATGCGACATCTGCAGCGAAGAGTCCTGAACCAGCGGTTACTAGGCCTGCCAAGATGAAGGTGAACAGCCATATGCGTTTTCTAATGGTTCCAATAGGTATTAGAGATAGCCCAGCTATTGCCCTTGTCATCCCAATCAAGTCATCAAGGAAACTATAAAAGCTTTTTTATGTTTCAAAGTTTTTTCTGTGATACTATGTTTTCTAGTATAAAACCATTATTAACTTGCATTTATTGACAAATATTTTCGATCAATTTCCCCCCGATGGGCGGCGCTGCACTAGCGACTCGCTTCGCGCCTAGTAAACGATGCTGAGATCGTCAAAGTATACCTTCGAGTCGCCTTTCGTCCACAGCCCGATCAGACCGCCCATGTAGTGCTGGTCGTATCTTTGTATCAGGCGCTTATCATCAAGGTAGCCCGCAATGCCCTGCGCTGCTGCATGCGCAGTGATCGTGTGCCATTCCCCGGTCGTTATATCTACGTTGACATCCTGCGTGCAGATCAGATTGCCCGGCTCGGCCCTGCACAGCGAGAACCTGCCGTTCGCTGCATCGGCAACAAGCACGAAATAACTGTTTATGTCCTGGAATCGAATTATCAGGCCTGCTGCCTGCTCCTTTTCTCCCGAGATTATCTTGAACTTCATGCTGGCTTTAAACTGGGTGTAACCCTGCTGGTCCTCTACTATCAGTATTCGATAGTTTGATTCGGTTTCGTTCCCTGCCAGTTGCGCCATTACGTTGGGCTTGGATACGGCGGTCTCTTCGGGCTGTACGGCCCATACCCCGCCGCTGTCCGACTGGTTGGACAGGAACCCATCAGGAGCACTGTTCGCTTTGTAAGAGTCAAAGTTCCACGCCCTCGAGTTTTTGTACGGGTTTGATTCAGCAGCATAGTACAGGGCGACTGCTATTGCAACCACCGCAAAGCTTGCTGCGATTATGTACCTCTTCCTCCTGCCCTGGAGCATCGTTGTTCGCGGTGGCAACTCTCCTCACCTATTACAATTCCGTGATTGATATAAATGTAGTAAGTTCCTCCAACTCTCGTCGCTGTTATAGCAAAACTTTATAATCCAAGGAGGCAGTTACTAGACATCTTGCAGAAAGAAAAGATAACGAAGGATATTCGCAACAAAATCAAGGACGGCATCGAGAATTATCGTGCCGCTTCCGACGCGCCGGCCAAGGTCGATGTTTACGATGTCATCGAGGAAGTATTCTCGGTCCTTAACCCCAACCTCGGTGATCCGGGCAAGGTCTCCGTGGACGAGGCAAGCGGTTGCCTCAGGGCCGCCTACTACGACAGGAAGGACCCGGCGGAGCGCACTCACAAGCAGATGATATCTGCGATAATGGACAAGGCTGCATTCAGCGTCCTAGAGAAACCTAGAGAGGGAGAACTTGATGCCGGCTCGAACATCAAGCTGGTGGGCCGCGCGGACAGGGTCGAGGACGATGTCGTCATGATCTTCAGGGGCGTGAACGAGCTCCCCGAGATGCCCTATGCGGAGCACTTCATGCAGCTTAATACGTACCTGCACATGTTCGACAAGCCGGAGGGCGTGATCATCTACTTTGACAAGGAGGGCACCGAGATCGAGTTCATCGTCCCTAAGAGCGAGAAATTGCTGGACGAGACCAAGCGGAGGGCGCGCATCCTCAACACGCTTCTGAATAATAACATCGTGCCGGCATTAGAGCCTTCGTCAAGGTGCCTCTCCTGCCCATACAGCGAGAAGTGCTACTACCCGTCCGAGGACAAGCAGAAGTGGGGGTTCTGGGCCCGCGGCAAGTGGCGCGAGCTGAAACCCAAAACAGAGCTCTTTTAGAAGGCGCGCGGGTGCTTCGGAATCCCTACCAGAGAGCCAGATTCCTTATCCCTGATAGCAGTCGAGCCCTCCGGCACCCAGTCATCGGGCGATGTGTAATAGATCGAGCCCCGGATCATGACCAGTATGTAACTATAGTGTGCAATTAGATAGCGTTCCTCGGGTTTGAGCAGGGCCATAACCGGAACCATCCTGATGGGATTGAAACCATACACCGATTTCAGGTGGGCATCGCTCCAGACGGGATACGGCAGAGGCATCCTCGATCCCTTTGCGTGGAAGAAGGTCGGTCTCATGGCAATTGAGAGGGAGAGAACCAGCGCAAAGATCCCCACAAAAATGTAGAATGCATTCACCGAGTCTATGTTCTGCGCCAGCAAGTTCTGTGCTAAAGTTGGAGCAAATCCGTCTGCTCCTGTTGGCTGCGGATAGATGGGCTTGTTGTGACCTATCTCTATATCTGTAAGACTGATCTGGGTGTAATATACAGCGCCGAGGACACTGCCCGCACCTGCAAGCGATAACATCGCGGGCGCCGAGCCCCGCCAGAAGATGCTGAGGACAAACAGCATGATGAACGGGATCATCAGCGAGTCATAGTCCCGTATGACCTGCGGCTTGGCTCCCCACTGCATCATTATGAGGAAGTACAGCAGGATGATACCTGCTAGGCTGACGAAGCTAGCTAGGGTCCAGAATCTGTTCCTCTGCTCGAACCACTCTCCGATGGAATCTATGAACCCGGTCCTTTCAGACCTTTTCACTAGTTACCGATAATTTATGCGCGTTCCCAATAATTATGTCGTTCTATCGGTCACTTCAGCAGGTCGGCGTCCTCGACCTTGTTAAGGTAGACCTGGGTCTTGTAAGGCTTCCTTTCATTTTTGTGGTAGTAGAGTATCTTGGTCCCGTGCTCGAAAGGCACGACCTCGATCGAGTCTGACGGCCTGACCGAACTTTCATATTGTGCCATATACTCGAAGAGCTCCTCCTTGTTCATCTTCAGGAGCTCGTCGGTGGACCTGAACTTGGGGACCTTCAATGCGTAAAAACCCCGCAGGCTCGTATATAAGATTAAGCCGCTACGCTCTCAACCATCCACTCGAGGTAGCCCCTGCTCACCCGGTTCATCTCGATCTCGACGATCTCGGGAACCTTGTAGGGGTGCGACTCTGCTATGGCCGCCCTCAGCTCCTTTGCCAAGGTCTTTACGCTCTTGAAGATCGCCAGACATTCACCGGTGTCCTCGATCTTCGCCTCCCACCAGTAGAAGGAGCGTACCTTGGTCAGGCTGACGCAGGCTGCAAGTTTCGACCTCACGATCTTCCTGGCTATTTTAGCGGCTGTCTCTTCGTCGGGGTACGTAGATAACAATATAATACCAGTCGGCATAGCAACCGATAAATCAGCCCAAGAGCGATAAAAGGTTAACGAAATGGCACTTGATTTACTAAATCAGGATTTCAGCATCCTAATGCTGATAATAGTCTGGCTTCTCATCTTGGGGGGAGCAAAGGCGCTCAGGCTGGACAAGCGCGGCTTCGAGATCAAGCCCTTCATGCTGGTATACAAGAACCACAACGTTGCGGTAACTCTTGATAAGATGGCGTCCTGGAGGCGGTCCGTGAAGGCGTTCGCCGACCTCGGCATAGTGGCCGGGGTGCTGATGATGGCATTCGCGCTCTGGTTCCTCATAAACAATCTGACCAACTTCTTCACCACGTCGGACCAGTTCTCCGAGGTTACTTTATTGATCCCGGGCGTGACCGTCAGGAGCGCGCCCAACCTGATGTACTTCCTCCTGGCTGCGCCGGTTGTCCTAGTAATCCACGAGGTCGCCCACGGCATAGTTGCCAGGCTGGAGAAGATCAAGGTCAAGTCGGGGGGCTTTGCGATAATAATAGCGATAATAGCCGGCTTCATCGAGCCCGACGAGCATGAGTTCAGCAAGGCAAGGCGGGTATCGAAGGTGCGGGTCATCGCTGCCGGCTCCACCTCCAATGTCTTATTCTCCTTCGTGGTTGCAGCGCTGCTGATGTTCAACCCTGCCTTCGGCAACATCCTGGACATGGTCTCGCCGGATGTTAGAAGTGTCTTCTACCACGACCCGATCGGGGTGCCAGTCCTGCAGTTGAGCGAGGGCGGCGGAGCCGAGGCGGCCGGCATGCAGCCTAATGACATAATCACGAGCATCAACAGCGTCCCGATCAGAACCCCGGAGGACCTGGCCAAAGTAAAGCTGACGCCGGGGGAGCGGGCCAGCGTGACCGTCCTGAGGAACGGGCTGGAGGTGAACCTGACCGTCGTGACGACCGCTGCAGCAGATGACCCCGAGCGGGGCCTGCTGGGCATAATGCGGGGACCGTTCGCGCACCTGCCGCCCAAGTCTCCGTACTACATACCCTGGCCCCCGCAGGTGTTCACCTTCCTGCTCTGGGTGTGGATGCTCTCCTTCTTCATCGGGATCTTCAACATGCTGCCGATGTTTCCGCTCGACGGGGAGAAGTATATCACCTCTGCGCTTGAGAACAGGACCTCGAAGAGGTCGCTGCTTGCCACTAGGATCGGCATCAACGCGCTGGCATTCGGGCTGCTCGGCGCCAACATAGCCGCAACGGTCATCAAGTCCGGCTTCATAGTGATCTAGATGAATTCGTCGTGCGGCCGCTGCGGCGGGAAGACCGCGTACCACAGGACCTACTCCGGCGAGAGCCTCTGCGCCTCCTGCTTCTCCAAATCGCTGCAGGAAAAGGTCGCAAGGACGATTTCCAGATACTCGATGATAAAGTACGGCGACAGGATTGCTGTAGCCGTATCGGGCGGGAAGGATAGCCTCTCCCTGCTGCACATTATGAATGGCATAGCCGAGAAGCACGGCTCCGAACTCCGCGCGGTGACGATCGACGAGGGCATCGAGAGGTACAGGGAGGAGTCGCTGGACATAGTGCGCCGGTTCACGTCAGGGCTCGGCATCAAACATAAGATACTCTCCTACAAGGAGCTCTTCGGCACCAGCCTGGACGAGAGCCTAGAGATGCGGAAGGGGCGGAAGATGAGCTCCTGCTCCATCTGCGGCACCTTCCGCAGGCGGGCCATTGATATAGCAGCGGAGAGCGTCGGCGCCAGTGTTATAGCAACGGCGCACAACTTGGATGATTTCCTGCAGACATTCATGATCAATGTCTTCGCAGGCGATGTAGATAGAATAGGCTGGACCTACCCGGAGCCGGTCGAGTACGCCGGTGGGCTGAGGAAGGTCAAGCCGCTCACCGAGGTCTACGAGCACGAAGTAGCGTTCTACGCCCTGGTGAACGACATCCCATTCCAAGGGGAGCAGTGCCCGCACATGAACGAGAGCATAAGAAGCGAGATCAGGGAGTTCCTCAATGCCCTGGAGAAGGAGCGGCCGGGCATCAAGTACAACGCCTACAACACGGTCGTGAAGATCGCGAGACGGCTGAGGGATTCGGCGAGTAGGGAGCACGGGAAGTGCGTCCTCTGCGGCCGGGACTCTACGAACCTCGTGTGCTCGGTCTGCAGCATGACGGTAACCCTCAGGCAGTGAAAATACAAATATAATTCCGGTGTGAATTAATACAGCGGCGGTAGGGAGGGTCGGGGCGCTAGCCGTGCCCCATACTCGAAACCGGCTTTATGCGGGGACCAGTAACCGTCGGGTAAATCCATAGTAGATGCGTACCCGCGGGCCCTGCGGAGATGAATCCGCGCCGCGATGGGTGGTTACAGGTGGCGGCCTGTCCGAAGGGATGGAGCCGATTGCCGAGCCGTCGAAATGGGCGAGGTCCGGGAGGGAGCAGCCCTAAGACGGAGTAGTCACGCTGTCGCGTCTACGTGGTGGATCTGGCAGGATCTGAAAAGGGGCATGTCTGCTATGGTGGAACCAGCGGGTCTACCGCCGCTTTTACAAAAATGTAAATATCGCCGCGTGCGACTTGAAGGCCTTGGACAAGTTCGGGTTCTACTCTGAAGGACCGAAGATCTCGGTGGAGGACCATCTGTCGAAGCTGGACGAACCGGCCAGGAGCATCCTCCAGGAGATAAGAGGCTTCGTCCTGGCCCTGGGGCCCAACATCGTCGAGGAGGCAAGGCCGCACAGGATGGTCTACTCCAAGTCCTTCAACTTCAGGGTCTTCATGGACATCGAGCCCGCGATAAACGTCTTGGCGGTGAGCGTGAAGACCGAACCGAGGGGTCCTCCGACCAAGATGATCGTGAGCTCGAGGGAACAGCTGCAGGAACTGAGGGAACTTGTCCAGAAGGCGTACGCGCGGATCTAGACCGCTGACCTAGTAGATTACCTCGAATGACTTGAACTCGCCCGTGTACTGCTCGTACTGCATGTAGACATCGTCGACCTTGGCCTCGCTGGGCCCGGCGTGGCACCACTCGATGACCTCGCTGACGTTGCGGTCGTCGCCCTCCAGGATCGCTTCCACTCTACCGTCCTTCAGGTTCCTCACCCAGCCGTTCACTTTGTGCCGCCTTGCCACTATGCGCATGTTCTGCCGGAAGTACACGCCCTGCACCTTGCCACTTACGAAGACGTGAGCCCTGGTGTTGGACAAGCACCTACAAAATAAGATAAAATGTATATAAGCTGTTACTCTAGAGGTCGCCGCCCTCTTCGTGGAAGAGGTGTTCGATCGTGGTCGGCTTCCTGACCACCACGAACTGGCTGTTGTTCTTCTTCATCACGACCGGCGGCTTCGTCTGGCAGTGGAAGGGCATGTTGAAGACTATCGAGTATGCTCCAACATTGTAGAAGATGACGTACCTGTCCTTCTCGGCGCTGCCGAGCTTGGAGGCCTTCGATATCGGAAATACGTCGTAAGTGTCGCAGAGCCTGCCGGCCAGGTGCACCCTGCTGGCGTTGGCGTCGGAGCCGTTCTGCTGGCTCCCGGTTGCGGGGCCTGCCGCGGTTACATGGTCGCCGTTGGGCCTGCCGTTGCCGCCGGCGAAGACGACCTCCTGCGGGTACTCCTGCTTGAGCAGGGCTGAGTCGAGTAAGAGGTGGTACCCGGCGTCCACGATCACGAACTTGTCGTTGGCGTACTCCTTCGTGTTTACTATCTTCGAAAGAAGCACGGTGGACTCGGCCGTGAGGAAGCGCCCGCTCTCAATCACGAGGGTGAAGCTGCCGTGCGCCTCGAGCATCTGGTTCAACTTCCCGATCATCGAGGAGGCTATCTCCTCCGGCGTCGGGACGTTCTCCCCGTAGAAGATCGGGGTTCCGCCACCGATGTCGATCGTGCTGAAGGTAAACTTGGGATGCTCCTTCTTCATCTTGGTTATGAAGTTGTCGAGCTTCTCCAGCGCGGCCGTGAAGCAGCCAAAGTCGGTTATCTGCGAGCCGAGGTGGAAGTGGAAGCCCTCGAATGTTAACATATCATCCTCTAGGATCTTCTTGATGATGTTGGTCGCACTGTCCACGGCGTTGGTGTTGAAAGGCACCCCGAACTTGCCGTGCCTGTAGGATGCGCGTACCTCGGCCTTCACGCCGACCTCCGGGTTTATCCTTATCAGGGTCTGGGGCTTGATGTTGAGCGCCCTTGCGGCCTCGGCAAGGTTTACCAGGCCGTTGTAGGAACTTATCACGATCCTGCGCACACCGCTCTTCAGCGCATGTTCATACTCCTCCAGCTCCTCCGTAACGCTGGTGTAGATCACGTTCTGGGGGTTGCCCTTGCACATGCTGTGGAAGTGCAACTCGCCGGTGGACGTTGCGTCGAAGAGCACGCTGTCCTTCATGAAGGCCTTGAGCACTGCAGGGTTGAAGTTTGCCTTGATCGAGTAAGCGATCTTGACGCTGCCCTTGAATTTTCTGTAAGCATCATGGAGCTCCTTCACCTTCCTGTGCAGCATCTGCTCGTCGATTATGAAGACTGGCGTACCGTGGTTCTTTATGATCTTGTTAAGATCTCGCTCGGTGATGAATCTGTGTAGGCGGGGCGATTGCGTTACCTGCATCGTCCGTGAGATTTCTCCCATCGTTTCGCAGGTGTTGTTGAAAAATATTTGTTTAAAAACATTTCGTTTTCACCCGTCCGGAGCTCCAGCTCGGAATTTTTGTCGAAAAACCGTGATCTGCGAGCTGAAACGGTGCTGCTGGTGAGAGATCGCTAGACCTTCTTGCGGATTCTCCTCGTTCCGGTCTTTCTCGGCGCTATGAGGCCGACCTTCCTTCCCGGCGGCGTCGTCCTGCCGACCGAGGTCTGCTTTCCAGCGTGCTGGTGCCTTCCTCCTCCATGTGGGTGGAACGGCGCTGCCATCGCTACGCCCCTCACCTTCGGGTACTTCTTGTTCTTGGCCTTGTACGCGTAGTGCTTCTGGCCGGCCCTCAGGAACGGCTTCTCCCTCTTCCCGCCGCCGGCTACCTGGCCTATCACGGCCCTGCACTTCGGATCGATGGTCATGAACTTGCCGGAGGGCATCCTTAGGGTCACACCGCCCTCGGAGTGCGAGAAGATGAGCGCGTAGGAGCCTGCCGCCTTCACGAGCTTGCCGCCGTCGCCAAAGTTCTTCTCGATCGAGGAGATGGTCGCCCCGTCGGGTATGTTCTGGAGGCTGAGTATGTTCATGGGGTTGGGTGGAGCGCTCCCGCCCAGCTGGATCTGGGTTCCCGCTGGGATGCCTTCGACGGCCGGCACGTAGGCGTACCTGCCGTCGTCGAACCTTATCCTTGCCAGCGGTGCGTCCCTGCCGGTCTCGTGCAGGATATCGACCACTTGGCCCGCATGGGCCTCCTCGAGGGAGTAGGCAGGGTACATGGCGGGCGCTACCTTGCCTACGGGATTGGAGCGGAACTGCTTGCCTCCCCGGCCCCTCCTCTGAACAAGGATTCGCTTACCCATGGGTGTGCAGGCTAGCGAGAACACATGATTTTAAGCTTGTGCTAAATCGGTTTTACAGCCCCTGGCGGATTTCAGTAACAGAGTTACTTACCATTGGTATAGTCGGTATACCGCAGTTTACAGTTCCTCACATGCGCCGAGCGCCCCTCTAATGGGAGTTGTGCAGAAAGTGTACTCATGGCGACCACCAAGAATAAGGGGGGAAGAGTAATAAAGGTATAAAACGAAGTCTAGGAGAGGATTACCCGATGAGTCAGAAAACCCACACACTAAAGGTGCTGGAAGCCTACACTAGGGACGTAGGCAGAGGTGTAGCAAGGATCGATTACGACTCGATGGACTCCCTGGGCGCATCGACCGGTGATGTGATCGAGCTCAGGGGGAAGAGGAGGACGGTTGCCAAGTGCCTCCCGCTCTACCCCTCCGACGAAGGCAAGGGCATCATCAGGGTGGACGGACTGGTCAGGAACAACGCCGGCGTTGCCATAGGCGATACTGTAACTGTCCGCAAGATCAAGGCCGTCCCGGCCGACAAAGTTATAGTGGCTCCGCTGGAGGCGATACCGCCGATAGACGAGCGCTACCTTGCGGATGCGCTGGAGAGCGTGCCCCTGATCAAGGGTGACAATGTCATGGTTCCGTACTTTGGAGGCAGGCTTACATTCCAGGTTATCGGCGTCAGCCCTGCTGCTGACGCTGTGCTAATTACCCAGAAGACGATCTTCCACATCGCGGAGAAGGGCGAGACCCTACGCGGGGTGCCGCAGGTCACCTACGAGGACATAGGCGGCCTGAAGGAGGAGATACAGAAGGTCAGGGAGATGATCGAGCTCCCGCTGAGGCACCCGGAGATCTTCGAGAAACTTGGCATCGAGGCGCCGAAGGGCGTGCTGCTCTACGGTCCGCC
Source organism: uncultured Nitrosopumilales archaeon (assembly GCA_964373125.1). Lineage (GTDB taxonomy): Archaea > Thermoproteota > Nitrososphaeria > Nitrososphaerales > UBA213 > CAYJSN01. The sequence continues at coordinate 18,253 of CAYJSN010000021.1, forward strand.
CGGCACCGGCAAGACATTGCTGGCGAAGGCCGTGGCAAACGAAAGCAACGCGCACTTCATCAGCATAAGCGGCCCGGAGATCATGAGCAAGTTCTACGGGGAGAGCGAAGCAAGGCTAAGAGAGATCTTCAAGGAGGCAAGGGAGAAGTCCCCGAGCATAGTCTTCATCGATGAGATTGATTCTATCGCCCCGAAGAGGGAGGAAGTGACAGGGGAGGTGGAGCGCAGGGTAGTCAGCCAGCTCTTGTCGCTGATGGACGGCCTAGAGGCAAGGGGCAAAGTTGTAGTTATTGCTGCCACCAACAGGCCCAACGCGCTGGACCCTGCACTAAGAAGGCCGGGCAGGTTCGACAGGGAGATCGAGATCAGGGTCCCCGACAAGCGCGGAAGGCTGGAGATACTGCTCATCCACACCAGGAACATGCCGCTCGCACAGGAGCTTGGACACACGGTGAACCTTGACAAGATAGCAAGCGTGACGCACGGCTTTGTTGGCGCCGACCTTGAATACCTGTGCAAGGAGGCGGCGATGAAGTGCCTGAGGAGGCTGCTGCCCGAGATCAGCATGGAGGAGGAGAAGCTGCCGCCGGAGGTGCTGAACAAGCTCATAGTAACGATGGACGACTTTGAGAACGCGCTCAAGGAGGTCACACCGTCCGCGATGCGCGAAGTATACTTGGAGACGCCCGATGTCAAGTGGAACCAGATAGGCGGGCTCGAGCCGATCAAGCGCCAGTTACAGGAGGCTGTCGAGTGGCCGATGCGCTACCCCGACCTCTACAAGAAGCTGGGGCACAGCATGCCGAAGGGTCTCCTGCTCCATGGACCCAGCGGCACTGGTAAGACATTGCTGGCGAAGGCCGTTGCAACGGAGAGCGAGGCCAACTTCATCAGCGTTAGAGGACCCGAGCTGCTCTCCAAGTGGGTCGGCGAGTCCGAGCGGGGCATCAGGGAGGTATTCAGGAGGGCAAGGCAGGCCGCGCCCTGTGTGATATTCTTCGATGAGATTGACTCGATCGCCCCTGTAAGGGGGATCGGCGGCGACAGCATGGTCACGGAGCGCGTGGTCAGCCAGCTACTGACGGAGCTGGACGGCATCCAGAGCCTGACGGGCGTTGTAGTGCTGGCCGCAACCAACAGACTCGACATGCTGGACACAGCCCTGCTCAGGCCGGGAAGGTTCGACAAGCTGGTCTATGTGCCGATGCCCGACAAGGACGCAAGGCTGAAGATCGTGGAGATACACTGTGTGGACAAGCCCCTGGCAAGCGATGTTGACCTGGCGAAGATTGCGGAGATGACCGAGGGCTTCAGCGGCGCGGACGTGGCTGCCGTAACCAATACTGCTGTATCGCTGGTGCTGCACGAGTACCTTGCAAAGTACCCGACGCCGGAGGAGGCAGCAAAGCACGCCGACGAGGCCTCGGTCTTGATGCGGCACTTTGAGGAAGCGGTAAGAAAGATCAGACAGCAGAAGGAAGGCAGGCCCGGCGAGAAGCCAATTGTGCCTTACTACAGATAGCAGACCAAGACATCAAACCGATTATTTATCAGCCCGCAGAATTGCATCGCCGAGTGGCTACTGCCAGAAGGTGCCCCTGTAGAACTTGGTCATGGGGCAGCCAACGCACTCGCCGCCGTTCTCCACGTAGTACTCGCACTCGGAGCAGGGCGGGTCGCCGCACGGCGGGGCGTCCAGCTTGCGGTCGGCGTCTATCTGCGTCCTCAGCCCGTGCAGGCTCGTGATCAGGTGTTCGGAGCTGGCCTTTACCACATCGGGGTTCTGCCTCATGTGCTTCTCGAGCATGCAGTTCACGAACTGTGAGCTCTCGCCGGCCACCAGCATGCACAAACCATTATTCCGGCCGAGCACGAAGCTGTTTATCACCGCCGGGCACTGCCTGAACTTTTCGCTGAACTCGGCCGGGTGCTTCACCTCCAGATCGACCTTCACGACCTCCAGGCCGAGCGCACTTATGTCAAGCAGGACGCCAGCGTCGCTTATCAGGCCCATCGTCTTTAGCTTGCGGAGCCTCAGGGAGACTGCGGGCTGTGTCAGGCCGACCTTCTTTGCGAGCTCGACCTGGTTTATCTTGGGATGACTGCTTAGAATCTTCAGCAACAGCCTATCCGTGTCGTCTGCGGCTATCACCCTTTTCACAATCGTATCTGGGTTATATTTTATATCTCCTTGTATAAAATAAGCTCGCCAGCGCTTATATCCTATAAGAAGCATCTGTTGCTTTGGCGCTAAAAGATTGGCTGACGTCTTGCAGCCTGAAGTATGAAGAACGAACCCAGACCTAGCAGCAAGAGGAACATTATCCCGATCCAAGTGAACGGCGGATAAAATACCATCCAAGATTCCGGATTCACAAAGAACGTGGTTATGAATGGCAGGGTGAGGATGACGAAGATGGCGCCAAGTACGAGCTGGATAACTGTGAATTTACGCATGAAAGCGTTTGGTGTGCGTCGTATTAAATCCTTTTAGAATGCTCTGGCTCCGCAAAGCCAAGGTTTGATCCGGAGACCGATTTGTCGGATATAGAATGTTTATACCCCTCGATTCAAAAGATACAAACATGCCCGAGCTCACAGGCTACAAGGGGAGGGCCTTCTCTCTGCTCTCACAATACAATGTCTCGGTGGGAGACACGATCTCGGTGAAGACTGCCAAGGGCGACTACTCGGGCATCCTGATGCCGAGGTACGAGTTTGCCGATGACGGCCACCTAGTTGTGAAGCTGGGCAACGGCTACAACATCGGCATCGAGGCCGGCACGGTAACCAAGATATCAAAGATCGAATCGAAGACGGAGCAGCCGCGCGGCGAAAAGATCCAGAGCTCTGTCGACCAAGGCTTGCCGAGGATCGCGCTGGTGAGCACCGGCGGCACGATAGCCAGCAAGATCGACTACAGGACGGGGGGCGTCAAGGCTGCGCTCACCGCCGAAGAGCTTTACAGCGCGGTTCCGGAATTGTCAAAGTTTGCAAGGATAGACGCGGAGGTCCTCTTCAGCGAGTACAGCGAGAACCTGACGGCCAGGCACTGGAGCGAGATGGCCAAGAAGGTCCAGGAAAAGGTTGCGAAGGGCTACGGGGGCGTGGTCCTGACGCACGGCACGGATACGCTGCATTATTCCGCAGCCGCGCTGAGCTTTGCGCTCAGGAACCTCCCGATCCCGGTCGTGCTGGTAGGCGCGCAGAGATCGTCGGACAGGCCGTCCTCGGACGCAGCGCTCAACCTAATAGGAGCGACGATCTTTGCGGCGGGGGCAAACATCGCGGGGGTCTTTGTAGCGATGCATGATAACACGAGCGACAGCTCGACCGCGATCCACATCGGGACACGGGTGAGGAAAAATCATACGAGTAGGCGGGACGCGTTCGAATCCATAGGCGCGGAGCCGGTGGCCCGCGTGAGGGACGATAAGATCGAGCTCGGACCCGCGGCCGCCAGCCTGCCGAAGAGAGGAGGAGCAGGGTTCGAGGCCAGGCCAAACTTCGATGAGAGGGTCGCGCTGCTCAAGTACCACCCGAGCATGAACCCGGGCGTGATCGATCACCTAGTAAAATCTGATTACAGGGCGCTGGTCCTGGAGGGCACCGGTCTAGGCCATGTCGGCAAGCACTGCTTTGACGCGATACGCAAGGCCATAGAACACGGCATGCTGGTCTGCATGACATCGCAGTGCATCTGGGGCAGGGTCAGGATGACCGTCTACGAAACGGGCAGGGACCTGCTCAGCCTAGGCGTCCTGCCGCTCTCCGACATGATCGCGGAGACGGCGCTTGCGAAGACGATGTGGACGCTGGCAAACTCCAAGGACGCGCAGGAAGCAAAGAACCTGCTGACGCAGGATATCGCGATGGAATACTCCGACACATCGCCACTGGATGATGCGCCGACAAAAACTTAATAGCTGCACCGGCAATAAGTTGCACGAATGTCCTCAAAGGACGGGCCGTCTCCCGATCCCAGCGCGCTCGGACTGAGGGTCGGTTTTGAAATTCACCAGCAGCTCGCGACGAAGAGCAAGTTATTCTGTCAATGCATGCCCGTTGAAGCAGAGAAGTACGAGCAGGAATTTGTAAGGAGATTAAGACCAACGCAGAGCGAGCTCGGAGAGTACGACCCGGCCGCGCTCTTCGAGTTCAGAAAGGGCAAGCTCATCAGATACTTGGCGAGCAGGGGGAGCAGCTGCCTGGTGGAGACGGACGAGGAGCCGCCCCACGATGTCAACGGCGAGGCGTTGGAGACAGCGCTGATAATCGCCCTCGCGCTCAAGTCCAGCATCGTCGACGAGGTTCACATCATGCGGAAGATCGTGATCGACGGCTCCAACACTACGGGGTTTCAGAGGACGATGCTGATCGCGAACGGCGGCGCGATCGATACGGGGTCGAGGACGGTTAGGATCCAGGGCATTTCGCTCGAGGAGGATGCCGCGAAGCTCATCTCCGACGAAGGGCAGGTCAGGACCTACGGGCTGGACAGGCTCGGCACGCCGCTGGTCGAGGTCGCGCTGGAACCGGTTACAGGTACACCGGAAGAGATCATGCAGGTCGCGCTGGTGCTGGGTAGGCTGATGCGGGCGAGCAAGCGGGTCGCGCGCGGGCTCGGCACGATCAGGCAGGACGTCAACATATCGATCTCCGGCGGCGGCGTTGTCGAGGTGAAGGGCGTGCAGAAGCTCGACCAGCTGGTGAAGGTCATCGAGTACGAAATGAAGCGGCAGCACGGACTCCAGCTGATAGCCAAAAAACTTACAGAACGGAAGATCGGCACCGGCAACATCGGCAATTCAGTATTGGATGCGACCGCGATCTTCAGGAGCTCGGGATCGAAGGTTGTACGGAAGGCGCTCGAGCAGGGCGGCGTCGTAAAATCGATCCTGTTGAAAGGATTTGCTGGCATGCTATCCCACGAGCCGTATGCCGGCATCAGGCTCGGGAGGGAGCTGGGCGAGCTTGTCAGATTTTATGGTCTGGGCGGCGTCTTCCACTCCGACGAGCTGCCCGCCTACGGCATAACCGGGGAGGAGGTGGAGGCGCTCAGGAAAGCATTATCAGCGGGTAAGGAGGATGCGTTTGTAATAGTTGCGGGTTCTAGGGATAATGTCGAGGATGCCGCGACGGCGATAATAGAGCGGGTCAGGCATGTCCTGGTGGAGGTGCCCGCCGAGACCAGGGCCGCCACCGGCGAGGGCATGACAGTTTATAGCAGGCCCAGACCGGGCGCGGCCAGGATGTACCCGGAGACCGATATACCCCCCATACCCGTTACGGGGGCGCTTCTCAACTCCCTCAAGGATAAGGTTCCGAGGTCCTGGGACGCCTATGTGGAGGAACTGGCCTCCAAATACGGCCTGAACCGGGTGCTGGCCGAGAAGGTCTTCGATTCCGATTATCTGCCGCTCTTCGAGGAGATCGCTAGCAATACGGCGGTAGCGCCCACTTTCATAGCATCCACGCTCACCGAAACGCTAGTGAGTCTGGAGAGGCAGGGCCTAGACACGCAGCGCCTAGATAGTGGCAAAATCTGGTTCGCGTTCAAAAGCCTAGACGCGGGCAAGATAGCGAAAGAATCGCTAGCGCCAATATTCGAGGTCATCTCCAAAGGCGAAGCGTCTGATGTGAACGAAGCCATAGCCAAACTCGGGCTCAAGACGATCAGCGACCGTGAACTGGACGAGGTACTGGAGCGTATCGTGAGGGAGAATGCCCAATTAATAGCCGAGAAGGGGAGCAATGCCCTGAGCGTCCTGATGGGGAAGGCCATGAACGAACTCAGGGGGAGGGTGGACGGGCAGAAGGTGAGTGCACGACTGAAGGAAAAGATCGCAAAAACGCACGTTTAAAAAATTTTTATAGATGTATAGACACAAAGTCTTATGTCATCTAGCAATAACGTT
>CAYJSN010000022.1:0-22313 GCA_964373125.1 uncultured Nitrosopumilales archaeon
CACACTCCCTCAAATCTTCAGTAATGTCGATCAGGGGTGTTGCGTTGACAACCTTCACTCCGTCTGGTTTTTCTTCCAGGTGAGGAACCTTGCTCCATATCTCTCGCTGAAAGTGCTCAAGCAGGAGGCTGTCAATGTCACTCTCTTTATTTAGTCCCTGCAATCTTCTCCACAGCGCTATCATGTGCAATAAGGTCTTATAAAATGTATGATAGACTTCCAATGGTTCTGGGCTATTTTTGGGAAGCAAAGCTATCTCTAGCCATGACTTTTATGCAATTCATTAGCTTTTCACATGTTATAAAACAAGGCCGATCAACCGGTCCAAGCGTAAATTGTGAATCCTGCAAAGTATTTGAAGACCCCCCTATATCATCCGCAAGCGCGGGCATTCCTTAACAGTATTGCACCCGCGCTTCAAAATTAAAGGTTTTAAGCAAAGAAATCACAACACACAGACCGGGTATGTTTGGCTCTGGAAGAGGTTGGGCACATATATGATGACATGGTTCAGCTCTAGGCTCAGACCCTTTGGAGTGGACCGCGGCCTGACCTTCGTTACCTTTGGCAACCTCGGTTCCGCCGTTCTGGGAGGAATCTTCTGGCTGGTACTTGCATCATTGTTAATGGCCGAGAGCTACGGCCAACTCAACTATTATCTCGCATTCACATTCATCTTCGGCACTGTCTCCCTGCTCGGACTCAACCCAACAGTCACCACCTACCTTGCAAAGGGGGTGGAGAAGGTGAGGAACCAGTCGAACCTGCTCGCGATAATATCGACCGCATCATTCATCCTGCCGCTGGTGTTCATCACAGGTTACATGTCGCTCGGCGCGTTGCTGGTCGGCGTTTCGCTCTTCCAGATGTCGCTCGCAGAGATGCTGGGAAGAAAGATGTACAAGGAGTACATGTTCATGCTCGTGGGGCAGAGGGCCGCGCAGATAGTCTTCGGCATCTCGCTCTACTTCCTCTACGGGATAGACGGCGTGATACTCGGCTACACGATAGCCTTCCTTGCCTTCAGCTACAGGTACCTCGTCTCAATAAAGGACTTTCGGCCCGACTTCTCCCACATCAGGTCCAACATTAGGTTCATGATGCACAGCTACGCGATGGAACTCGCGAGGACGGTAAGCATGTTCTCCGACAAGCTCCTCATCGCGCCGCTCTTCGGGTTCGCCGTGCTCGGTCTATATCAGCTCGGTGCGCAGTTCCTGCTCTTCCTGGGCATGGTGCCGACCATATTCTATCATTATTTGTTATCGCAGGAGGCCAGCGGCGTCCACTCGAAGCGCATGGGCACAGGCGCGTTCATAGTCTCGGCCCTGCTTGCTGTAGCTTTCGCAGCGGCCGTGCCCTGGATAATAAACACGTTCTTCCCGAACTTTGCCGACTCGATCCTGCCGGCCCAGCTGATGTGCGTGGGCATAGTGCCGATGACCGTATCGTCAACCATAAGCTCCAAGTTCCTAGGGAGGGAGAGGAGCAGGCCGGTCTTCATAGGGGCGGCGATCTACGTTGCAATCCAGTACGCAACGATAATCGTCCTCGGCAATCTCTTTGGGATCGCCGGTCTTGCGCTCTCGCTGATGATAGCCCTGACAGCGCAGGCACTATACTTGGTGGTGGCAGAAAGGATGCAAAGACGAGTAATGGAGAAGGTATAGCGCTACCTGTAGGACTTTTGCTTGCGCCTTCTCGCCCCGGGCCCGCCGAACTTCTTGGGCTCGCTCTGCCTGGGGTCTCCGGTCAGAAGATGTTTATCGTAGCCGGTCAGCCGTTCCCTGACCTGCTCCCGCTCTGTCTTTGTGAGCGGGTGGTCCCTCAAAGTCTTGTCCTCCTTCCTGTAGCCTGTCAGAGCTCTCGATATTGCGATCGCGCTAGCTAGAGCTTTACCTATCGCGCCGCCGCCCTCGACCCTCACGGAGATGTCGGCCTTGTTCCTTGTCTCGCCCGCCAGCTGGAGCGGTGTGAGTATTATCCTCCTGGCCAGCTCTGGCGTGATTATCTCGGCCGGTATGTTGTTCACCCTCACAGCGCCGGAGCCCTTGACTATGCTTGCCATCGCCCTGGCGGTCTTCCTCGCTGCCGGGTAGAGTTCAAGCTTCACCATTACTCCTTCCACCCTATCTCCTTGGCCAAGTCGCCTATGCTGGTGTAGTAGGAGACAGGCTTCCTGATCTTCGCATCTTCAAATTCCTTTGCCTTTGTGCCTTGATAGTCCTCGGGCACGCCGACGTAGACCCTGAGCCGCTTCATAGCATTCATTCCCTTGGGCTTGTCCCTGGGGACCATCCCGCGCACCATCCTGGTGAGTATCCTGTCGGGCTTCCTGGGATGGAAGGGCCCGTGCTTCGGGTGCGTTATGCTTGCCACCTCCAGGAACTCGCGCTGTCCTCTTATCACGCTCTGCCTCTCACCGCTCAGCATCGCCTTCTCGGCGTTGATGACGACAACGCTCTCGCCGTTCAGTAGCATCTTTGCAAGGTGGGAGCAGAGCCTGCCCGCGATGTGGTTCGCCGCGTCGACAACCACTGCCTGCGCCGTTGCTGCTCGCTCAGACAATTATGCTCACTCCCTTGCCGTCGGGAAACTTTTCGACAAACTCGCTTATGTTCATCACCTTGCCGCCGGCCTCGATTATCTTCTTGGCAGCACTTCCTGACATCGAGAATGCGCAGAGCGTTATCTTGTGCTCGATCCTACCCGAGCCGAGCACCTTTCCGGGCACTATCACAACGCTTCCATTCTGAGTGTGCTTTGCCAGCCTGTCCAGGTTGATCTCCACGCGCCTCGACTTTGGTTGCTCGAGATGGCCCGCAACAGCCAGCCAGATCGGCGCCTTGCTCTTCCTGTACGCGCCCCGCAGGTTCATTACCGACTCACTTTGCACTGGGTTTTGCATACGCCTTGAGCTCCTTTGCCTTCTCACCGAAGACCTTCACCTTGTTCTCGAGGATCCTGAGCGCCTCGGACAGCACCTCGGCAGCCTTCAGCGAGCCAACCGACTCCAGCTCCAGGATGTACTCCTCCTTGTCGCCGTCTTCCTCCTTTACAACGGCGACGGAAACTGGCTGCCACTTTGCGTGCATCTTGCCTGTCCCCAGCCGGGCATAGGCCTCCAGCTTCACCTTCTGGCCAGGCGCAAGAACGACTATTGGCACATCTGGCCTGACGGGTTTAACATAATCATCCTCGGAGCTCATCTCCCCCGAGAGCACCTGCCTGCTCTTGTCGCTGGTGCCTGCATCCAGCGTAAGGAGAACCCTGCACTTCGAGCACCCCAGGCTGCTCTTGCAGTCGCACTCGGCGGCCTTGACGAACCTCTCCAGCTCGGTCCGGAGGGGTACCAGGCCTAGCCTGTGGGCAAGGATCTCGTCGTTCATGACTGAAGAATTTTCCTGGACGACAACATCGTCGACCGCCATGGTGGGCACCTCGCTCATGGCTATCCTCCTCAGGGCGTTGACGTAGTGCCTCGGAACGCCCTTGAACCTGACTACAATCTTGTCGTCCGAATGATCGATAATATCTATCGATGCCATGCGCTTTTCATACAAACTCTAGTGGTGCCATTTAAAAATCTACCGAAGCACGATCTCGCCCGCCATGGTTGCGGCGGTGCGGCAGGATCACACGGCCTGCGCGTTGCACATATTATATATACGCGGGAGGGTGACCTGCTATTATGGCAGCAAGGTTAACAGTTGTCAGGCTTACAGTCGAGGGCGAAAAGTTCGAGCTGCTGGTGAAGCCCGATCCCGCGCTTGATTTCAAGCTGGGAAAGCGCACCGATACATCGAACATCCTAGCGTCCGATGAGATTTACTCGGACTCGAACAAGGGCACCAAGGTATCGAACGAGAAGCTGATGAAGTACTTCAAGACCACCGATACCGCGGCGGTGGCCAGGATTATACTGGAGAGGGGCGAGCTCAACATGACCACCGAGCAGAGGCGGAGGTTCGTGGAGGAGAAGAAGAAGCAGATAGTGCAGATAATATCCCGGTCCTACGTCGATCCAAAGACCCACCTCCCCCACCCGCCGATGAGGGTCGAGCAGGCGATCGACGAGTCAAGGGCCGTGATAGACCCCTTCAAGAAGGCCGAGGATCAGGCAAAGGCCATCGTGGAGGAGCTCAGGGCGATCCTGCCGCTGAAGGCCGAGCGGGTGAAGGTCTCTGTGACTATCCCGGTTCAGTTCGCCGCGCAGTCCTACAGCGTGCTGAAGAGCATCGGCGAGCTGCAGAAGGAAGAGTGGCAGGCCGACGGCTCGCTAAAGGCAATAATTGAAATACCGGCTGCTATGCAGTCTAGCCTGATGGACAGACTTGGTTCTGTTACAAAGGGCTCTGCACAGGCAGTGGTGATAAGGTAATGCAGGAAGTCAAGCACAAGTACGTGTTACCCGGCGACTTTGTCGCAGACGGAGGCGTCAAGCCGCTCTCAAACGTCGTCAGGATAGGCAACAACATCCACGCCGCCAGGGTGGGCATCGCCGAGGTGGGCGGGGACGGTGCGAGGGTCATCCCGCTGTCGGGCGTATATATTCCTAGGATCGGCGATCTGGTCATCGGGAAGATAATAGACCAGTCCGCAATGGGATGGGAGGTCGATATAAACGCCTGTTTGCCGGGCTACCTTCCAGCCCAAGACATCTTCGGGAGGGACTTCTCGCCTGCAAAGGACGACATGGGCAAGAAGCTTGCAATGGGGGACCTGATCGCCTGCAGGATAGCCGCGTCCGACCGCTCTAGGGACCCGCTGCTTACCGTGGCCGACAAGGATCTGGGAAAACTACACAAGGGCGAGGTTGTGAGGATCGCGCCAACAAAGGTGCCCAGGCTGATAGGGAAGCGCGGCTCGATGATCCAGACGATAGAGCAGAGCACCAGGTGCCAGATAATCATAGGCCAGAACGGCATCACAGTGGTCTCGGGCCCTTCGCCCGACGCAGTGCTGCTGGCAGTTAAGGCTATAAAGATGGTAGAGGAAGAGGCTCATACAGCAAACCTGACGCAGCGCGTCAAGGAGATGCTGAGCGCATATGGTGGAAAAAGCGGGTAAACTAATCAACGAACAGGGTTTGAGGCTGGACGGGCGAAAGCTAGACGATCTCAGGCCCATCAAGATCGAGGTTGGCATACTGAAGAACGCGGACGGCTCCGCCTACATCGAGTTCGGGAAGAACAAGATCGCCGTGGCCGTCTACGGACCGAAGGAGGTGCACCCCAAGCACATGGCGCTCCCCGACAGGAGCGTGCTGAGGTGCCGGTATCATATGTCGCCGTTCTCGGTGGAGGAGCGGAAGAACCCGGCGCCCTCCAGGAGGGAGATCGAGATCTCCAAGGTCACCAGGGAGGCGCTGGAACCGGCGCTTATACTGGAGGAGTACCCGCGAACCGTGGTCGACGTATATATTGAGGTTCTCCAGGCCGATGGCGGCTCTAGGTGCGCCGGCATAACCGCCGCCTCTGTCGCGCTTGCCGATGCCGGCGTCAACATGCGCGACATGGTTGCCGCGTGCGCCGCTGGAAAGGTCGACGATAACATAGTCCTGGACATCGACGACGCCGAGGACAAGGAGGGCCAGGCGGATATGCCGATTGCATACCTGCCGAACCTGCGCCAGGTCTCGCTGATGCAGGTCGACGGCATACTCTCGGAAGACGAGTACAGGAAGTGCCTCGACACAGCGATCGGCGGATGCATGAAGGTCTACGAGCTGCAGAAGGAAGCGCTTATGAAGAAATACTTCGGCGGTGAGCTGGAGCAGCAGGGGAGTGGGACAGAATGAGTTCAAGAAAGTCCAGCGTGATAGTCGAGCACCTGAGAAGGGCCCAGATGAAGGAGCTTCTGGCAGCAGGCAAGAGGCTCGACGGCAGGGGCCTCAGGGAGACCAGGCCGCTCAAGATCGAGACCGATGTCATAAAGAAGGCAAACGGCTCTGCCTTGGTTTCGCTGGGGAACACCCAGGTGATAGCCGGCATCAAGGTGCAGATGGACAAGCCGTTTCCAGACGTTCCCGATAAAGGTCTACTGATATGCAACGCCGAGGTGCTGCCGCTGGCATCGGCAGACGCGGAGCCCGGGCCGCCCGGCGAGGACGCGATCGAGCTTGCCAGGGTTGTCGACCGCGGGATCAGGGAGTCCGAGATGATCGACCTGAAGAAGCTGGTGCTGATCGAGGGCGAGAAGGTCTACGCCGTCTTTGCCGATGTGAGCATACTCAACGTCGACGGAAACCTCTTTGACGCTACATCCTACGCTGTCGTGAGCGCACTGCTTACGGCAAAGTTTCCAAAGTACGAGGTGCAGGCCGGAAAGGCCGTCGAAACCGACGAGCTCCTGTCCCCGCCGATAAGCACAGTGCCGGTATCCGTGACCACGGCAAGGATCGGCGATGCGATAATATCCGACCCGACGGCCGAGGAAGAGGCATGCATGGACGCCAGGGTCACCATGACAACGGACGCGGAGGGGCGCGTGTGCGCCGTGCAGAAGGGAAGCAACGGCACCTTCAGCGTGGATCAGATACACGAGATCATCTCGACGGCGATCAAGAAGGGCGAGGAGATGAGGGCAAAGATCAAGAGCGTGACCGGATATGGCTAGACCAAAGGAGTCGCTAAGGGGACTGCACCAGAAGTACGGCGCCACGCTCAGGCGCAGGTACACCAAGGCATTCCTCACGCTCAAGCAGAAGCGCAGGTGCCCCAAATGCGGCTCCAAGCGGTTCAGGCGGAAGGTGATCGGCATATGGAACTGTCCCAAGTGCGGTTACAAGGTGGCCGGCGGGGCCTACGATGTCGTCACGAAGAAGGTATAGCGCAACAATACTGATCAGCGCCGGCAGCTCCGCGGATGCTGTATATTCAGCGCTTAGGCCGGACATTGTATCGTCGCCAGACCGGCAGGTGAGCACCAGCATCAGGCTCGGCGATGATGACCTTGCTGGCAGCATAGGGATGGAGCTGGCGTCCGACGATCTCTCGCACCTGAGGGCCGCACTGAACTCTTACCTGCGGCTGGCAGGGGCCGCCCTCAAATGTCTGGACGCAACCAGGCTGTGAGCATGGCATTGTGCCGCTAACAATTGCGGGGAGTAGGTATAGTAACCGGTCAGGCTCAAAGAGATGTCAGTGAATTATGGCCGGGTATTACAGGTGCACAACGTGCAGCCTTACCTTCACGGGTCTGAAGGAGGCGGTCCAGCACAAGATGAACTCCATCCACTTGGTTGCCAAGGTGGAACGCTCGCCGCGATACGAATCATTCCAGCCGTTCCAAGTCGAGAGGATACTGTACCTCCCGGAGTTCAGGGACCTCCCGGAGTTTGTATCATCCGAGCCCTTCCCGGTCGGTGAATCAACAGAACCGTACACCGATGTGAGACACTACGCCTGCCTCAACTGCCGCCTTGCGTTCAGGAGCTTTGACGCTGCAAACGAGCACCGCCTCAGGTCGCGCCACAAGATAGTGAGGGTGAACTGCCCGATCGGTCCTGGATATCCAACGACGTTTGAACAGCTCGAGGACGTTGTGGGCAGCAGGATAGACTATGCTACGTTCGATCAGAGGACCGGGGGGGCTCCCCACGGCCGGGAAGACTGAGTCCCACAATAACATCATCAGAAATCAGTTCTGGTGAGGTTATATATGGCAGGTTACGATTAGATGCTCTGAGCATGAGCGAAGAGGAACTGCCGCCGTGGTTAAGGGAGCAACTTGCCAGGCTCAACCAGCTGCAGCAGAACCTCCAGACGATCCTGCTCCAGAAGCAGCAGCTGGAGATCGAGGTGGTGGAGACCGACAAGGCCTTGGAGGAGCTGAAGAAGGCCGGCCCAGAAGATGCCGTCTACAAGACGGCCGGGCCCGTGCTGATAAAAGCCAACCGCGACGACCTGATCAAGGAGCTGGAGGAGAAGAAGGAGCTCTCCAACACGCGCGTTACCGTGCTCTCGAAGCAGGAGACGAGAGTGAAGGACAACCTGAAGGAGATCCAGACCAAGATAGACGAGATGGTGAGGGGAGCCTCCGGAACCGGCGCCGGCCCGAGGCCGAGGGCAGAGTAACGGCAAAGGCTCACCGGATATTCAGGGAATACTACTCGGCAGCGATTTGCAATGGCATTTATACACGCACGCAGGGAGAGGTAGATGTTGCGCTCGCTCTTATCCGAACTGCATAGACCGAGGCTGGCGTATGTGGTGACGCACAGGAACGCCGATATCGATGCCTACTGCTCGGCCTACGCGGTTGCAAGGCTACTGAAGACGCTCAAGGTCTCCGGGGTAAGGGTCGTGTTGCCGGGCGGCATAGGCAATGCTGCCGAGAGTGTTTATGGCAAGTTCCCGATGCCCATCGACGAGGAGCCAGACTTTGCCAAGGCCGACATGATAACGGTCGTAGATACCAACAACCCGCTGATGCTATCCGACGCCATGGAGGGCATACTAGAGAGCAGCGCCCCGAAGATACTGATAGACCACCACCCGCCCACCAGGACCACGAAGCGGCTCGCAGGCGCCAGAACACAGTTCATCGATACCGGTGCCACCTCGGCCTGTGAAGTAGTCTACCGGCTCTACAAAGAAAACAAGATCAGGATCGGCAGGAGCGTGGCGCAGGTACTCCTCATCGGGATAATGGCCGACTCCCAGCACCTCTTCTTGGCAACGGAGAGGACTATCGAAGCTGTGAACGACCTCTGCAGCAGCGGCGCATCGCTGAACGGCGCCAGGCGGCTCCTCATACGCGAGCGGGACCTCTCGGAGCGCATAGCGAGGCTGAAGGCGGCGCAGCGGACAACGCTCTACAGCGCGGGCAACTTCATCGTCGCGTTCTCCCGGGTGGGCTCGTTCAACGCGTCCTCTGCTAAAGCTCTGGTCGACCTCGGGGCCGACCTTGCGGTCGTGATAAGCAGCAGCAACAAGTCAGGCTCCAGGGCGAGCATGCGGGCCACGCAGGAGTTCCACGCAAGGTCAAAACTGCACCTCGGAACCGATGTCTGCGCCAAGCTCTCGGAGTCCGGCGGGGGCCACCCCACGGCCGCCGCGCTTACGATAGATGTAGGCGAGGACAGGCTCGAGGAGATGCTGGTAAGCACCCTTGAGGCGAAGCTCGGCAAATTAAATATGATAAGAAAGTGATCAGATGGCGGGGATTCGGTGAGCACGGATGCCGTCGGGCCATGAAAAGCAGCGCGTCCGGATCGTGGTGGACGAGCGGGAGAGGCAGAGCGGCGTTCCCGAAGAACTGGCTAGGCTCGGGGCCGTTGTTGATTATGCCCATCTAAAAGTGGGAGACTATATCGTTGCACCGGACAGCGCGGTCGAGCGCAAGTCCGTACGCGATCTCGTGATGTCGATCTACGACGGCAGGCTCTTCTCCCAGTGCACCGAGCTTGCAACCAACTACACAAAATCGGTTTTGATCGTGGAGGGCAGCAGCGATATGCTGGAGGATGTGGTCGAGAACCCGCTGGTGATCTACGGCGCCCTCGCCTCGGTGGCCCTTGACTTTCGGATCGCGGTCATACACACACCCTCTACGTCTCACACGGCTAGAGCGCTGGTGGCGCTCGCGGGCAGGGCATCGAGGGAGAGACCAACAGGACCCATGCTGAGGAAGGTGAGGAAGAGCAACAATTCGCTCAGGGCGCAGCAGCTCTCCATACTCGCATCGCTGCCTGGCGTGGGGGAGAAGCTTGCCGCGAGGCTGCTCAAGCGGTTCAAGACCCCGGCCGGGGCGATCAACGCCCCACTGTCGGAGCTCACGAGGATCGAGGGCATGGGCTACGCGAGGGCCGCAAAGCTCAGGAAAGTCCTAGACCGGGCTGAAGGGGGCGGCAAGGAAAAAGAACAGACCGTGCTGGACGGCTACGACGCATGAATCGCTTCCGCTAAGATATAAAATACCGCGCCCGGACTGGAGTACTAGCGGCCCGCCGTCTTGCGCGGGCGCGCTGCCCTTAGTTTCATCCTGAGCCTGTTCCCGCAGATCTGGCAGGTTCTCTGGCCACCGCCGTAGGCCCCGCCGCAGGCGCTGCAGTACCTGACCCACCTGCCGGCCTTTCTTATGCCCCTGCCCATGACGGGAGAGACCTTTATGCCGCTCATGGCAGCCACGTTCGCTACAGCGTTGTCGTCGGTCACTATCGATACGTCCTCGCCGGAGGCCTTGTGCTGGAGCGCAAGCGCGACCACCGATATGTCTGGGGCTGACATCTTCGTTATATCGCCCGTGCCGCGCGCCAGGTCCTTCGCCTCCACGAGGTAGCGCGGCTCCGGCTCCATTATTATGAGGTTGCCGGATGCGATGAGGGCGTCAAGCGCCTCGTGCGACCTTTTGATGTGCATGACCTCGTCGAACACTTCGCCAGTGGTGTAGTTCCTTGTCGAGGGCCCCAGGAAGGGAATCCCGGCATAGAACGCTGTTGCATCGAGGATCAATGCGCTAGAACCCGAGCTTGGCAAGCTGCCTCAGGCCCCGGCGTTCGAAGCGCAGAAAGACGGCATCATGCTCATATCTAGCGATCTTGACGTTCCGCCCCGATCCGATCTCGAATGCCGACTGGCCGTCGACGATCACGCTCGAATCGGCATTGCTGGTCACCTCTATCTCCTCTGTGGGGACGACCAGCGGGGGCATCCTGTTGAAGTAGCTCAGCGGTGTAATCACCAGAGCATTGAGACCCTCTTGCAGCACCGGGCCTCCCAGCGAGAAGGAGTGACCGGTCGAGCCGGTGGGGGTTGAAACCAAGATGCCGTCCATCCTCTGCCTGAGCTCATCACGCGCGAAGCGTATTGCGTATGTTGGCGTGCGGATGAGGTTGATCCTGCTTATCAGGATCTCGTTCAACGCTGGGGATGATTCAAGACCGTTGACAGACGCGTAGATGCGCATCCGCTTCTCCAAATAGTATGAGTTGGAGAAGATCCGCTCAAGCGACTGCTCGGTTTCGTCAGGTGCGATTTCTGCAAGTATCCCCCTGCTCCCGGCCAGCCTGATCCCGAAGACCGGCACGGCGTCGCGCATCCACCTGACCGCCCTGAGCATGGTCCCGTCGCCGCCGACTGCTATCGCAAGGTTGAGCTTGAGCTCGCCCAGTTTCTCCTCGGAGTCGAGCTCCCGCGCGTCCGATACCGAGAGTGGCGATATCGTGTAGACGTTCGAGCCCCGCTTGCGCAGGATCATCGCGACCTTCTTTGCGATATCCACTGCCTCCGGGCTGCTGTAGCGTGTGACGAGAAGAACATCGTTTAGGGTCATTGCCAATAGTATCTGGTGCAATTGGAATAAAAACCATTTGCGAGCTTCTCATCTCAATTTCTCGGACGGGGAGACCGGCACCTTGTTGCTGCATGTTCGGTGTGCCGGTAATTTTTCCGCGAGGGGATCATAACTATTAAATAAGATAAACGGGGAGGGACTCTTATGAGCTACGCACATCCGGAAGTACTGGTCGAAACTAGCTGGGTCGCAGAGCACGCAAAGGATCCCAAGGTGCGCGTGGTCGAGGTCGACTACGACCCCGAGAACGCGTACAACCAAGGCCATATAGAAAATGCGGGACTTGCATGGTGGAAGCGCGACATAAACGATCCCCTCAGGAGGGACATAATCAGCAGGCAGCAGTTCGAGTCGCTGATGGGCAGGCTTGGAGCCAGCAACAACACCACGCTGGTGCTGTACGGCGACTTTAACAACTGGTTCGCGGCATTCGCCTTCTGGGTCTTCAAGTACTACGGCCACGAGGACATCAGGATAATGAACGGCGGACGGAAGAAGTGGGAGACCGAGCAGCGACCTTACACCAAGGACGAGCCGAAGTTCTCCAGCACAGCGTACCAAGCGAAGGATCCAAACGATGCACTAAGAGCCTATCTGCCGGAGGTACGAAAGGTCATTGACATGAAGGACTCGAAGTGGGCGCTGGTGGACGTAAGATCGCCGAAGGAATTCACAGGAGAGATAACGGCACCGCCGGAGTACCCGATGGAGCACGCCCAGCGCGGCGGGCACATACCGGGAGCGGCAAATATTCCGTGGGCGCAGGCTGTGAGGGACGATGGGACATTCAAGTCCGTCGACGAGCTGAAGCAGCTGTACCAGGGCAAGGGCATAACTTCGGACAAGAACGTCATAGCGTACTGCAGGATAGGCGAGAGGTCATCGCACACTTGGTTCGTGCTGAAGTACCTGCTCGGCTACTCGAATGTGAAGAACTACGACGGCTCCTGGACCGAATGGGGCAACATGATAAGGAACCCGATCGAGAAGTAAGGTGAGGCGCTGCAATGGAGGATAGGCTGATCCAGAAAGGCCAATTTTTCTTTATTTATGATCAAGACTCCACCCTCCTTCTGGAGGACAGGACCAAGCGCGGGCTGAGCCCCGTGGAGAGGTCTGTCGACGAGAAGGCGGGGGTGGAGGCCGACAAGGGCATGATCTACGATATGGACGGGATCGGCCGCAAGGTCGGGATAAGATGGTACTACCCCAAGTCTAAATACACGCTGGAGGACGTGCTGAAGCACGCTATGGAGATGGAGGAGCGGTACCGCAAGATAAGGGAGGAGACCTGCCCCGATTAGGGCAGCAGGGAAAGCAAACGTTTTAAAACCCTGAGGATGGAATGAGAGCCGATGTCTTCGCTGCTGGAGGACAAGGTTTACGTTGTTCTCTCCGACGTGACCAAGCGTGGTGTTTACCCGTTGCACGGTTACAAGTACGGGCTCTACAGGATACCGGCCGAGCTTACCGACAAGAACGAGATCCAGCAGGTCACGAATGCCCTGAAGCAGGTCTTCAAGATAGATTCGTACGCTGACAGGATCCTGGCCACCTACAAGTGGAAGGAGACCGATGTCACCGCGTCGAAGCCGCAGGACTGGAAGGAGGCCGAGCTCGAGATAACGGTTGAGATCGTGACCGGCGAGGTCACCGATGTTATCTACCAGATAAAGCCGCTCGAGTCGTTCAAGGAGGCCTTCTGGGTGAAGAACTACAGGCTGAAGGCCGACCAGAACGGCAAGATGGTGATAGACACCATCGTCAGGAACACGATCATCGGAGCCAAGTGGATGCAGGACTGGATAAAGAAGTACAAGATTTCCGAGCAGGAGGCCCAGAAGAGGCTCGAGGGAATGACCCCGCTGGCCCGGCCGCTGGCCGTTGCAAAGCCAGCTGCGCCCGTGGTGAAACCGGCCGCACAGCCGGCCGCACTGCCCCAAGCACAGCAGCAGGCAACGCAGGCAGCGAAACCGCAGCAGGCCCAGCAGGTTGCCCAAGCGGCTCCGGAACCGGCACCCGCACCGGCAGCTGTTGCAGCACCGCCATCATCGGGCGGCCAGGGCATAGATCCCAACTTCAGGAGCGTCAGGCAGGTTGCCGGAACGCATGAGACCCACAAGATATGGGGCCCAGCAAATCCGCCGTCGCTGCTAGGAATACACGGCACCGCTGTTGCTGTTGACTTCGACCTCTGCGTTGCCGATGGAGCGTGCATAGAAGCATGTCCAGTCAACGTATTCGAGTGGTTCGATACCCCCGGCCATCCGGCTTCGGAGAAGAAGGCCGACCCGCTGAGGGAGCCCGAGTGCATATTCTGCATGGCGTGCGAGACCGTCTGCCCGCCGCTGGCGATAAAGATAACGCAGGGCGTCAAGTGACCCCGCCTGACTACGGCCATCGTACGAGTTTTAGCCTCAACCAGTAAGATAGTATTTATATTTTCACCCGGGAGACTATAGGCAAATGATCGGCTACCTAGCCTTCGTGGTCTTCATAACGGCCTCTTGGATAATGTCGCTTTACAGCTTCAACTTTTACTACCTAGTCTACCGCTCCATTAAGAACAGGCTGCGGGTCAGGCCCGTCGCGAACGGCTTCCCCTTGGTCACGGTGCAGCTCCCGATCTTCAACGAGCGGTACGTGGCCGCAAGGCTGATCAAGTCGGTCTGCGCGATGGACTACCCAAAAGACAGGCTCCAGATCCAGGTGCTCGACGACTCGACCGATGACACGAGGGAGATCTGCAGGGAGCTCGTCGAGTATTATAGAACCCGCGGCTACGATATCGAACATGTAACAAGGCAGGACAGGCAGGGCTACAAGGCGGGCGCCCTCAGGGAGGGCCTCAAGACGGCAAAGGGCGAGTTCGTCGCCATCTTTGATGCCGACTTTGTCCCGCCCGACTGGTTCCTCAGGAAGGCCCTGACCTACTTCCCCTCCGAGAAGATCGGGTTCGTGCAGTGCCGGTGGGGCCACCTGAACGAGGACTACTCGGCGCTGACCCAGGCCCAGGCGCTCAGTCTCGACTTTCACTTTCTGATAGAGCAGAAGGCAAAGAGCCTATCGCATCTATTCATGAACTTCAACGGCACCGCCGGGATATGGCGCAAGCGGTGCATCGAGGATGCGGGCGGCTGGCACACCAGCACACTGGTGGAGGACCTCGACCTCAGCTACAGGGCCCAGATGAAGGGATGGCGCTCCCTCTTCCTAGACAATGTCGTGGTCAACGCCGAGCTGCCGGTGCAGATCAACGCCGCAAAGCGCCAGCAGTACAGGTGGGCCAAGGGCTCGATACAGTGCACCCTCAAACTGATGGGCGACATAGTGATGAACAGAAAGATACCAGCCGATACAAAGGTGCAGGCGTTCGTGCAGCTCACCAGGCACATCGTGCATCCGCTGATGCTGCTGCAGTTCCTGCTGCTGCCCCTGCTGCTGGCGATCGACTACAAACTCTACCCGGTCAGCATCTACCCCGTAACGGCGCTGGTGGCCTACATACTCTTCGGGCCGGCCTTCTACATCTACGTCATAAAGCGGCTCTGGCGCCAGTCATGGGCGAACAAGGCCAAGGCCTACCTGTACCTGATACTCTTCGCCACGGGCATCTCCGTAAACAATACCATAGCTGTGTTCGACGCCATGAACGGAGGCAAGCCTGAATTCCTGCGCACGCCCAAGTTCGGGATAACCAGGAAGGGCGAGGCGTGGCGGGACAAGGCCTACGCGCTGCCCTTCACGAAGACCACACTGCTGGAGATGTTCTTCGGGGCCTTCGGCATCCTAGGAATATTCATCGCGATCTTCAGCGGCAACCCCGTCTATGTTCCCATACTGGCGATCCAGACGATGGGCTTCATCTACATAGCGGCACTCAGCATCGCGCATTCAACATTTAAAAATAGGCAGACGGCCATTACCAAGACCAAGGAAGGCATCAGCATTGGCGACGGCATATCAAAAAGCGTCATCAGCATCGGCAACGGCGGTAATGGAAATAGTGGTAATGGAAACGGCAATAACGGCAATGGCAGCAGCAGCAGGAGGAGGGAGGAAGGCATGATCGCGAAACACTACAAGGTAGTGCTCGTCGGCATAATGGGCTTCCTGGTCTTCGGAGTGGTGATGGCCTACGTGGGATACAGCAGCACCGTTTATCCATTGGACAGGGCCAGGGCATACCTTACAGTTGCTGTGACCGCCTCGACGCCGGAAGAGATGATGGACTATTTGGCCAACGTGGAGCCGCTCATCCCGCCGGACGGCAACCCGGTCTGGGCGTTCCCAACAGCGCGGACCGACTTTGGAATAATGCACAAGAACGTGGACGGCATGATGGATAGGCTCAGGAACCTGATCACGCTCCAAAGGAACACCGAGGAGTTTAACACCGGGCTGATGGATGTCAGGGGACAGATGACCGTCCTGGAGGAGGCCATACTGGAGGCACAGCCGTATGTCTACGTGAGCTTCCAGAACATCGTGCTCAGCTCCATCTGGATAGCCGTGATCCTGCTGATATTCACGGTGATGAAGCGGGGCAAGGAGAAGATGCAGGAGTTCGAGAAGATCGAACCCTGAGATAACGACCTAGCCCTTCGGCCTTATATATTCGACCTTTACTTGGCCTGTTCTTGCTATGTTCTCGTCGCTGGTCACGATCACGGCCCCGAGGTTCTTCGCCAGCGCGACCATGTAGGCGCCTATCATGGAGAGCCTGCCCTTCTGCGCGGACCGTATCTCCCCTGCGTGCTTCATAAGCTCAAAGTCGGTTCCCACGAGCTTTATCTTGGAGTTCTTTATCGCTTCTAGGCGCTTGTTCGCCATGCCGTAGCCGAACTTCGCGTCCAGCTTCTCGAAGAGCTCGGAGGCGCACTGCTCAAGCATGTACCCCTCGGCGCCGCCGTCGCTTATCCTGTTCACTATGTGCTCGACCCGCTTATCGCCAGCGAAGTAGAGCAGCAGGACCGGGGTGTCCAGGACGAAGGCCTTGGCCTCCACCATGCTACTTCCTGCCCTCTAGGATATCCCGTATTATGGCCTGGACGGCCGATTCGTGCTCCCTATCCATCCCGAAGAGGTCCCTGACCGACGTCAGCGGTATCAGCTGGATGCCCTCCTCTGTCTCGACGAACTTCACCTTGGAGCCCTTCGAGATGTTGTACTTCCTGCGTATCGGGATGGGGATCGTGACCGTGCCCAGCCTCGTTACCGTGTGCACGTACTCCTTTGGCTTGGACATCTAGGAGTGTAACGCCCTGCGTGTATAATAAATTTTCATACATAATATCCACTCGCATAATAATATCACATGCGATCCAATAAGGCCCGGCGTGTCCATAGCCGGCGCCGGCCGCCCTCACGATGCAAAATTAGTTAACATTTTGTCCATATGAGATGACATCTTTGCATAAATAATTTACAGCGAGAGCTACACCGATGCCTGACTCTGAGGCTGTATACAAGCGCATATCTGCTTCTGGCATGGAGGGCGTGCGCAGGGTGGACCTCGAGAAGAGGTACGGCCCCAAGGTAAAGAAGAACATCCAGGAGCTCCTTGAGAAGGGTATGGTATTTACTGATAAGAGGAAGGGGGCGGTAGCCTTCTGGACGAAGGAGAACTACCTTCAGTATCTGGTTAACAGCAAGGTCTCCGGCATAAGCTCCGAGCTCGACAAGAAGCTCACCGCTATAAAATCAGACCTGAGCCAGAAGGTTGCAGGCATAGTTGCCGAGGCCAAGGTGGTCACCCAGACCGCAACCAAGATCGCAACCCAGGCTGCACAGGTTACGCAGGCCAGCCAGAAGAAGAACAACGGCGATCACAACGGCAACCATCTCACGCTTGACCAGTTCAAGATGGAGTTCGACCGGACCATGGCATTGACGCCGACCGCCATAGGCTGGGTCGAACTGGGTATGATCAGGGAGAACATCTGCGGCAAGTACAGCATCTCCAAGCAGGACTTTTACTCTCTGGCCTCCCAGCTCTTCGACCAGTTCAACAGCGGCTACGAGTTATCGTCCGGCGGAAGCGAGGGAGTGGTCGTCAGAGGCCTCATACATGGTTTTGTGAGGAGGATTTGATTGGTCTATCCCTACGGCATTTCCCAGAATCCCTACCCGAGCAGCCCGACCCCCACGCTGATGGACGCCAAGGTACTCGGGGGCAGGAGGCACAAGGACGCCAGGGAGGCTGTAATCGGCTGCATAAGGGAGCTCTCGAGCAAGGCCGCCACGAAGACCGAGGCCAGCGAGAAGGACTTCCGGCTGGTGACCGTGATCCAGGACGTCGGCGCGGGCAAGACGCACCTGGCCCTGCACGTGAAATCCACGCAGCAGAACATAGTTTGCTCATACCTTGACCTGAGCACGATCTCGCCCAAGAACCTGCAAAGTCTTTATGCCAGCCTGATAGCAGGCTTCAGCGATGCCTACGTTGCGGAGCTGAAGGCGGCGTTCATAGAGCACATAAAGAAAAATGCTGCTAACGGCGATAGGTCCGCAAGGAAGTTCTTCAGGCCGCCCATCTTCGGCGGCAAGAGCCTCGACGAGCTTGCAAAGCAAGTTCTGGACGGAAAGGAGCCTGACATCCGCGCGCTCAACGAGGTCTTGGTGGGGGAGTTCAACGTTGACGAGCGGCGCGTGATAAAGAGCGTCATCTTCAACGGCTTTAGGGATACCTCGCGCGTAACCTCGCTCGAAGATATGCTGGCGCAGCTCACCGCGATAGCCAGGCTCAACCACAAGTTTCTGGGCAGGATAACGATGCTCGAGCTTGACGAGCTTGACGCCGACAAGGACGGCGTAGATTTTGTAAAAGCCATAATCAACGCACACCTGCCCTCGACGATATTTCTGCTCATAACCACGCCGTCGCTCTACGATCAGATCAGGAACGCAAACGCATCGATATTCGACAGGCTGGAGAAGGCGAACTACAAGATCGACCTGGCCGGTTCTAGCACATTCGACGAGATCTCCGACATCGTGCTTGAGTACATAAGACAGAACGTCAAGGACCCGAGGTATGTCGAGGCATACGCAGGCAACCTGATCAGCAGGATCCGTGTGATCTTCGACGAGTTTCAGGAGTTCAGGAACATACGCTCCATGCTGAACATAATGTACCACGCAATGGAGATAGCGAGCAGGGGCAACAATACAGAACTCACCGAGGATGCGCTGGAGGAGACGATAGGACATGCCTATCCAGGCCTGAGGGTGAGGGGCAGCATAATGAACGTCCCGATCTCCGAGTTCATACGCATAAGGCGCGAGTGCGGCGAGGGACCGAGGCTTGAGAGCAGCGTGAAGGACGCCATAAGGAGCCTCGTCATGTTCGGGCACGAGCAGGGAATGGTGTCCAAGCCAGAGCACTCGGGCGGGCAGGCCGAGGGAGCGGGCCTTGAGACGATGTACAGTGATACTAACGGCAGCAGGACGGGCGTTGTCGTGGTCATAAACAAGGATCATGGGAAGAGCATCGGCATGATATCCCAGGCAGACGGTCACAATGTAGATAGACTGCTCGTGCTCACCAATGCCAGCACGCCGAGCAGCGACAATGCCACCGTGGTCACCATAGACAAGCCGAAGATGATCGACCTGATATACTTCAGCCAGAAGTACAAGAACGAAGATATAGCGGGAACCGACTCCGAAAGGGCATTGATGCTGGCAAAATCGATGCTGCTGTACTGAGCGTATTATCCTTCGACCTGGACGGCACCCTGATAAGGAAGGGCTTCGACGACATCTTCTGGAACGAGCTCATCCCCAGGCTGTATGCAGAGAAGAAGAAGGTCGGCTTTGAGGACGCAAGGCGGCTCATCCTAGCAGAGTACGACAGGATCGGCCCGGACGACCCGAGGTGGTACATTCCTGAATACTGGTTCGAGCGGTTCGACCTCCCTGCCAGCATACCCGAGCTCCTCGATAAAGTAAGGTATGCGGAGGGAATCTACGACGATGTTAATCTGCTTGCATCGCTGAGCAGGCGGTACATGATCGTGATATCGACCAACAACCCGCGCATTATACTCGATCACAAGCTGAATGTCTTGGGGCAGGCGAGGGAGTTCATAACGCACACGTTCTCCTCGGTATCTGACTTTAACAGGATCGTGAAGAGCAGGGAGTTCTACGCCGGCATCTGCGAAAGGCTCGGCATAAGACCAGAGCAGATGTTGCATGTGGGCGACGATCCAAAGCACGACTTGACAGTACCTAGGTCGGTGGGCATGAGCGTGCTGCTGATCGACAGGGAGGGCAGGGCCGGAGAGGGCGCGATTCATTCTCTGAGCGAGCTGGCCAGATTGCTTGGCGGGATCACCTGACACACTACGCAAGTTATATACCGAGAACGAAAAGAGAGACTGGATGCGCCTGTTATCAAGGCTACCGGGATTTGTTACCATCCTGATCATAGGTCTGGCCCTGATAGGCTACGGCCTCACTTTGCCGGAGCTGAAGCCAAACTGGGTGCTCGGGATCGGGATTGCCTTGGTTGTGGTCGCTGTACTGGCAGTCACTGTCGTGAAATAGTCAGGTAACGAACATTTCAATTTCTTGGCAGCCGCCTTCCACTGCCTGCACGAACAGTGTATCCTCAAAGATGAGAAGCCAGTCGGAGAATCCCACAACCGGTAGTTTGCGCACGAGAATCTTTCCTTCCTTGGACATGTAAGCAGATAGGCGGTCGATGGTCTCTGGCCTTTCAGGTTCACAAGTGTCTCGTTAAGCGATATCCTCGGCGTGCCTGACTGGATGTTCATCTTCACAATATCGCCATCTCTGTTCTCGATCTTTGCAGTGACACAAGCTTCGCCTATGTCCATATCCTCTAAGGAGAGCAGTGCTTTCGCGACGGCATTCTTCCTTGGTATCTCGGGATACAATTCCTCAGAAATCTGATCATGAAATCCTTCCTGTCTTACGGTCATCTGCACGTTAAATGCGGCAGGTCTTTTTTAATTTTTCAATGTATGCCGGGGACGGGTTCTCCTTCGCTGGTTGTATGCCGTATTCATGACTGCTTTTGTTATAGGAATAAGTGACGTCCCTACGTTCTTCTATTTGTTCTCCGTCTATTTTTCCAGCCATGAGACAATTATAGAACAGTAATATTTGTGCATTATGAAAATTAGCTAAACTTAGCGGATATCTGATAGTTTGTTAACGATATAGTGTTTTATTTAAGAGGGTCTAAGCTTCCTGTCATTAGCATGTGGGGAATTCAATTATGAACTGCAACGAATTCTCTAGATTAACTCACGTGACACTGAGTTTTATTCGCGACAGTTCAGATAGTGGTATTGGATTAGTCATGCTTTCCCATACAAATATTTCCGCAGTATAATTGCCAGAAGTATCAGGTGCCCACATAACTGCTACTTTCATTGACTGATTATTCTCTATACTGGCTTTTACCCACGATAGGAATACCGTATTTCCATCATTGTCTTTGATTTGAATTATGTATGTTATAGGCTGTTCTTTATTTTGTTTGTTCACAAGATTGCCTTGAATCAGTATTTGATCTCCCGTTGATATTTTGTTAAGCTCGTTGCCATCACTGTCTACCAGCGCTATATTCGACAACTGTACCATTGATTCTGTTAGTGTTTCGACCGTACCATATTTCTGTACAGAACTAATTGAAGGAAGATAAACACTATCTCCCTCAAACTGCGCTTGGACTGCGATGTTATTAGGCTTAGTTGGTATTGTGCCCTTGGATGAGAATACACCATCCCTGAAGGTAATAGTACTTGATAGGTCTTCTATTCCAGTTGCGTTAAATGTTACAAGCCTACCTGTTACTCCTACTTTTGCATCAGTATCAAAAAGTGTACCTTTTACTGTTATGGATGATCCTGGTTCCACATTAGAAATTGGATTTATATCTATACTAGTAGCATGCTTCTGTACATCAACTTCATAAGCAATGCTGCTTGCCTTCAGCACTCTCCCTGAGAACAATTTTGCAACTATTTTGTTCTTGCCGACATGCTCAACATCATAAGTATGGCTTACGGGGCCCCATGAGCCATCAGATTTGATAAACCTAACATTTGATATTGTATCATCGCCCCAATCTATTGTAATTGTGTCAAGAGATGATACCTTACTAACGGTTCCTGATATAGTAATTTCATCCAAACTCCATCTTGGCGTGGGATTACTGATGTAGTTGATAGCTATTGGTTCAAGTGAAGTTTGTATTTGTTTCGCAGATTGTCTGCCTGCACTTCCTACTGTAAAAAGTACATCGCCATTTCCAACACCATTATCCATCCATGCTACGTATACATTATTGCCAGATAAGGCAATCTTGGGGCCAAAAGACGACCCTTCGTTGTTACTTACATTGATTGTATTGCCAAAACTAGCTCCATCGTCCTTACTCGCCCTGAGAAATGCGTCCCAGTTCTTTGATGGATCTCCATTGCCTGGGGCATTATCCTGCCAACCGACATACACATTATTGCTTGATGCAACTACAACGGGATTGCTTGAGCTTCCTGCATTGTTGCTTAGATTAACTGGAGCATCAAAACTAGCTCCATCATTTGTGCTCCTAGCAAAGTATACGTCAAAATCTGGGAATCGGTATTCAGTCTCACCCTCGAACCATACCACATATACGTTGTTGCTTTGAGCAGCTATCTGTGCACCACCGCTTGGCTTTCGGCTATTACTCCATAATGTAATTGCATCACTGAAATTTACACCGCCATCAGTACTTCTAGCGAAGAATATGTCTGCATTTGCCCCGAGACCGCCTTGATTAGTATCATCAAACCATATAACATACACATTACTTCCAGATACAGCTATTTTCACATGTGTTGAAAAGCCGCTGCTCTTGCTAATGTTAATTGGACTATCAAAGCTGGTTCCCTTATTAGCGCTCTTTGCCAAAAATACATCAAACTTACCAGGTGTGGAGTCGTACCACACTACATACACATTGCTACCTGATACAGCTATTTGTGGTACTTGAG
>CAYJSN010000023.1:0-22214 GCA_964373125.1 uncultured Nitrosopumilales archaeon
TCTACACGATACACACGATGGTCATGCTCCCTGGCAGATCAATGATGGACAACCATATGGACTTCAGCGTAATAGCAGAAGCAAGCCAGATTTAAGTTGCCACATTTTTTGGCTGATTTTTAAAATGGCTGCTTCCCGTCATCAGAGATCTGATACTTGCTGAATGATTTCCGCGAGGAATGATTCTACGGTTAACCGTACAAGATCGTTTTATCGATGGCACATTGAAGGCATCTTTTCAAGGACCGAGTGGTCTCCGCACAGTATTTTTGCAAGCTTCGATTCGAATCCGAATGACAAAAGTCTTCTGAGCTAGAAAGCTGAACAGCACAACCTTCGGTTTATCTGCCGATCTTAAGCAGCAAATCCTAGGTAGCACCTAATGATGACGTTCGCATCGAACAAAAGTCGGTGTGCTGCGGCTTGCTGTTCACTAGCGATATCAGCGGAATATAAAAAAATTTAAGCAAGCCCGCCGGAGAAATGATCCCTAGCAGTGGCTAAAAGGCCGCGGCTGGGAAAGGAATTGGGGCGTAGGAATCTTGATTCCTGCCGTCCCAACCCAATTCCTTTCACATCTCAACTCATTAGTGAGACTAGCTGATTCCAATAGGTATATTTCTCAACTAAATAAAATTATCTTTTACATCTTTGGTGGGGCCTGTTTTCAGTTGCTGGCGACAAAAACGATCTCCAATTCGATCTGCTGGACAGTTCTCCTGCACAATGATTCAGCACGGCTAACAGACAGCACGCATGAATTTTTCAGATTTTTACAGGAAAGAAAGTTCGTTACTTGGCCCGTTCGTCAAACTATTGCCTGAACATTGCTAATGATTTCTTGTAAAATTTTGAATGACAGATCGCTCCGATCGCCGCTGTTACTTGTAAACCGGATGAAATTTGCATTGCTCCCGGTGGCAGCAGCCGGCGACCAGATGGCGCGCGGCAGACGCGAAGCAGAATAACGAGCCTAGGGAACCGGATCCTTCGTAATAATGCTGGCCAGGTTCGATTCGGCAGCAGGAACGCGCGTATCCTTGGAATCCACGCGTATTGATTCGCCCCTGCCCCACATGCCGTAAAAGAGCTCGTTGAAGATGCCCGCCACTACTTCCGTAGACCTGAAGAGGATTCCGCGCCCGTTGCTGGCGTTCACCAGCATTATGGTGGTCTTGTCGAAGATGAACAGATTCGTGCCGCCTTCGCCCTTCCTGACATCCGCGCCATCAGGAAGGTATTGAAGGAGGTCAGCACCGCATTCGGCGCCAAGCAGAATCTTGACGTCCACGTTCCTGGTTAAGGTTCTGATGGAATTCATGCACTGGGCGAGCAGCCTTGTGCCCCAGCTGTCCAGCGCCAGTGTCATTGCAGACTTTGCGGAAGAAATCTGCTCCTGAAGCATGCTCAGTACAGAGCCGGGATCCAGTATCAGGTAGGTCTGCCCCTGTGCTCCCTTCGGCCTCCTTGCCAGATCCATCCTGCCCAGCGTCTCTACGGCATTCCTCATTCCCTTGATCTTGGTTTCCTGTTCAACGAGAAGCTCCCCGAACGCATCTCTCGGGGGCGTGGCAGTGTACACCACCGGCTTATCGTACGTGGCAGTTGCGAGGCCCTTCTTCGCGAGCTTCTTCAGCGTGCCGTATGCCTTTGTTCTCGGTATCCCCGCATGGTAGGCCAAGTCGCTAACAGGGAGAGACCCCTTTCTCAAGAGCGCTAGGTATGCCTTGGACTCGTACCTGCTAAGGCCGAACTCTTGGAGGCTGAGTGCTCGGTCCTCTCTTCTCATCGTATCTTGGTGTAGAGCTGGGAAGGTAAGTGTAATAGCCAAGGAGATTTGAACGAACGCTCAAAATGTTGCTGTTAGTAAACATTGTTTACAGCATTAATCAAATTGCAAGCACATACCGGTATTAGTGCTATAAATAGATCAGGATCGCGGTGTAAACATGTCGTTTGCAAGCAAGTGGTCCAGGTCCAGCGAGTCCGGTCTGGGCGAGAAGTTCCAGAACGCGATCAAGCCGGCAGGCCCGCTGAAACCGCGGATAGAGATGGCGCAGAGAAAGCTGCAGTTGCAGGTATCGAGGCTCGACACAATCGTACAGAAGCTGAGGGAAAGAGACCAGACAATATTCAGGAAGATAGTGTCTTCGATCCAACAGCACGACACGCAGTACTCGACAGTGCTGTCCAACGAGCTGGCACAGATAAGGAAGATGGGAAAGATGGTCAGTCACGCGAAGCTCGCCCTGGAGCAGATCCAGATGAGGCTTAGCACTATAACCGAGCTGGGAGACGTAGTTGTGACACTGAGCCCAGCTATGGCGGTAGTGAAGAACGTCAGGGCTGGCCTTTCGACGATGATGCCGGAAGTGGGCTACGAAATGGGAGAAATATCGCAGATGCTTGGCGGAATCCTGATGGACGCAGGACAGATAGGCGGATACACCATAAACTTCGACAACGCAAACGAAGAAGCAGCAAAGATAATGGAAGAGGCAGCAAGCGTCGCGGAGAACAGAATGAAGGACAAGTTCCCCGACCTCCCCGCTACCGCAATCGACGATACTGCATCCAAAGGGGTGGTCGGGCAGTAGGAATTTGCATGAGCGGCACAGCGTGGCACTATGCTACTCGGCAAATCCACCTTTTTTCTAGTGGGCAATCATGATAGGCGTTTTCAAGCAGGGTACTAACACCGAGTTGAAGGAGCGAACCATTCAGGCGATCAGCGATCTCGAGGCCGAGCTCAAGGCAATGTACTCGCTCCGCAGCAGGCTCCAGTCCTCGGTGGGAGATGCGCTCGCCCTGGCCATGAGAGCCCCCGATGAGGAGGCAGCAGCCAGTCGTGGCGAGGATTACGACGAGCTCGTGAACCTGCTGAATATAGTCAGGTCCACCGAGATCCTGCTCCAGAACCTCTCAGTCAAGATTGACAGCGCCAGGTACCTGCAGGAACTCGTTACCATACTCGACCGGGCCATGGTCTCCCTGCGCGTAATCAAGTCGGACATTTCACGCATAACGCCCGCGATTGATGCCAAGATCGACAGCATAGGCAGCTCGATAATGGAGATAAAGGAAGACCTCAAGATTGAGACGCGCTCGGAGCATGGCACCGAGTTGCCAAAGGTAATGCCGGAAACGATAGCCTTGCCCGATCTGGCGGCGCCAAGGCAGGCCGAGGCACGTGCTGAGGCCAAGGATCCGCCCGAAGCCGAACCCTGCGCGTGCTGACAGAGCACGAGGCGTAAGACAGATGCGCGCCGGGCTGTCAAGATTAGTTAACCAGTTTTGCTATTGCGATTCACATTCGGGTATAGGTAAACGGTAGTGGGATAAGCTGGAGAGGTAAGGTTCAATTGGCACTGGCACCTCAAGAACTTGAAAACTCAGCTAGCAAATACGCTGCTGAAGCCATACGCCTAGATTCTCAGGGCTCACGGGGAATGGCCATCCAGCACTACCAGAGGGCGGTGGATTCCCTGCTGAAGCTCGTGCACCTCTACCCCGAGTACAAGCTTAACAAGATCTATGTTGAGAGGGCTAAGGCGTACCAGAACAGGATCAAGGCCCTGCAGGAGTCCCGTGGGCTTGACGACGGCGACGGCACGCCAAGCGCTGAGCCCTCGAACGGAAAGTCAAGCGGCGGCGTGGAGACGCTGAAGGCCGACTTTAACGATCTCGTAATGAAGGACAAGCCGAGGATAAGCTGGGACGAGGTCATAGGCCTCGGCGACGCGAAGACCGCGCTGCAGGAGTCGATAGTATACCCGGCACAGAGGCCGGATCTCTTCCCGCTGGGATGGCCGAAGGGCATACTGCTGTACGGCCCGCCGGGAAACGGCAAGACGCTCATTGCAGCAGCGACGGCGAGCGAGATCGACGGCTACTTCATCAACGTCGATGCGGCGTCGATGATGAGCAAGTGGCTCGGCGAGGCCGAGAAGAACGTAGCAAAGCTCTTCGCGATGTCCAGGCGCACCGCACAGAAGGAGAGCGTCCCGGTCATACTCTTCGTCGACGAGCTGGACTCGCTGCTAGGCACGAGGACCAACGAGGTTGGCGGCGAGGTCAGGGTGAAGAACCAGTTCCTCACCGAGATGGACGGCATCAATTCCAAATCCACCAAGCTCCAGCTCTACGTCATAGGAGCAACGAACAAGCCCTGGAGCCTCGACTGGCCATTTCTAAGAAGATTCCAGAAGAGGATCTATGTTGCGTTGCCCGACTACGATGCAAGGTCGCAGATGTTCAGGCTCTACACAGCGGCGCTGAACGTGAACGAGGACCTGAAGCTCGAGGAGCTGGCAAAGACAACCGATGGATATTCGGCGAGCGACATCAGGGACATCTGCCAGTCCGTGCAGCTAAAAGTCGTGAACGAGCTCTTCGCCAGCGGCAGAGCAAGCGACGGAACTTCCAAGACCAGGAAGATAAGCACCAGCGATTTGAAGGACATACTGAAGAACAGGAAGCCGAGCGTGAGCCCGGAGATGGTAAGGGCCTATGCTAGGTGGACCGAGCAGTTCAAGGCCCTCTAAATTATTTCCGCGCACAAAACAAAATCTCTTTATTGCTTCCGATTTGTAGTAGAAGCGCTTGACAGAGTGGAAGCTGGAACAGGAGGAGTACTACTACAAGATATACGACACGAAGCGGGAGCTCGTGGGCTACTTCCAGCCTGACTTCGGCAAGATATACCCCGAGGAGAAGGAGGAGGAGATAATACAGCAGATGCTCAAGAACCAGGACCACGTCCACGGCGGGCTGCTTTACCTTCCAATGATGAAGCTCAACATCCGGGACGACGCCGATTACGAGCTTGACCAAGTCAGGGCAAACTTGGAGGTCGCGATCGAGCGGGCAGAAATGTGGAAGGAGCACATAAGCGAGATGTCCTCGATAACGTCTGCGTGGGCGAGGAGATCACACACCGATCCCGACATGCTTGCGGTCCTGATGAATGTAAAGTTCAGCGGGCCGATGCGGCTGAACAAGGACGATCTCCTTATCGCCCTACAGCCGACGCTTGACAGTTTTGCGGAAAAGGAACTGCTCTGAAGAACCGGACAACCAAAATACTTATATCTAGTTTGGTAACAAATGGCGGAGGGTCAAAAATTCCTACGATGCGGCCCAAGCACGACGGGCTGAAGGCCAAGCTCGTGCTTGAAGATGGAAGTGTCTTTGAAGGCATTGGTTTTGGTTTTCCCGGCAGAACCGTAGGCGAGGTTGTTTTCAACACCGGCATGGTCGGGTATACGGAAGCACTAACAGACCCGTCATACCGCGGCCAGCTGCTATGCCTGACCTATCCTTTGGTGGGCAACTACGGTGTGCCCAGCTACAAGGCCAAGGACGAGTTCGGCCTACCGAAGTACTTCGAGGCCGAAACCATACAGCCCAAGGCATTGATAATACATGAACTGTCGCCGCTAGCGAGCCACTGGGCCTGCGAGCGCACGCTCGACGAGTGGCTGTACGATGAGAAGATCCCGGCCATACACGGCATAGATACTAGAGAACTCACGAAGCGGATACGTGTGAAGGGCGTCATGATGGGAGCGATGGAGGTCTCCGAGAAAGATGTGAATACGGAATCGCTCGTCGATGCCCTGAGGAACAGCAGGAAGTATGACGACACCAACTTCATGCCAGAGGTCTCCACAAAATCAGTACAGAGCTACGGCGGCAAGGATCAGGAGTGCGTGGCGCTCGTCGACACCGGAACAAAATACAGCATAATCCGGAACATACTGCGCACTGGCTACAGGGTTGTGAGGCTTCCCCACACCGCAAGTCTAAATCAGGTGATGTCGCACAAGCCGAGGGGAGTGGTGCTGAGCAACGGCCCGGGCGATCCCAAGTTCTGCAAGGAGACGATCGAGCTTGCCGGCAACCTTATCGATCAGGGAGTCCCGACGCTGGGCATCTGCCTCGGGAACCAGATCCTGGCGCTTGCCGCAGGCGCAGACACCTACAAGCTGAAGTACGGGCACAGGGGGCAGAACAAGCCCTGCGTCGACCTGCGGGACGGCAGCGCCTACGTGACCAGCCAGAACCACGGCTACTGCATCAAGCCGGACTCGCTGGAATCCACCGGCTTCAGGATATGGTTCAAGAACGCTGACGACAGCACGGTCGAGGGGATCATGCATAAGGAAAAACCGGTAATCGCGGTCCAGTTCCATCCGGAGGCATCGCCTGGTCCCTACGACTGCATGTTCGTCTTCGAGATGCTTGCAAAGCTGATGCGAGGTGAGAATGTTGCAAGGGCATGATGGGGAGAAAGCAAAAAAGGTGCTTGTCCTGGGCAGTGGCGCAATAAAGATCGGAGAGGCCGGCGAAAGTCTCTAAACGGGACCGCCAGTTCGACTACTCCGGTAGCCAGTGCCTGAAAGCACTGAAGGAGGAAGGCGTCCAGAGTATTCTGATCAACCCCAACGTCGCAACCATTCAAAGTGATACAAGGCTTGCTGATAAAGTGTACTTGCTGCCGGTGACGCCGGGCTTCGTGGCGAAGGTGATAGAGCAGGAGCGGCCCGACGGCCTGATGCTTGGCTTCGGCGGCCAGACCGCGCTGAACTGCGGCGTCGCGCTGTCAAAGACCGGCATCATGGAGAAGTACGGCGTGAAGGTCTTGGGCACACCAATCCACGGGATCGAGATAACCGAGGACAGGGACCTCTTCAGGGGGACGATGCTGAAGAACGGCATACCGGTCGCAAAGGGCAGCATCGCCACCAGCCTGGAGGAAGCACTGAAGATAGTCAAGGAGACCGGCTACCCGGTGATGATCAGGGTTGCGTACACGCTCGGCGGAAGGGGCGGCGGCGTCGCCCATAATGAATACGAGCTGAGCGAGATTGTGCAGCGCGGCCTTGCCGCAAGCATGGTCCACCAGGTGCTCATCGAGGAGTACATCGGCCACTGGAAGCAGATCGAGTACGAGGTGATGCGCGACGCGAAGGGCAACAGCGTGATCGTCTGCAACATGGAGAACATGCTAGGGATGCGTGTCCACACGGGCGATAACATCGTCGTCGCGCCGTCACAGACGCTCAACAACCACGAGTACCACATGCTCAGGACCGCGGCGCTCAAGGCAACCGGCGTCTGCGACGTTATCGGCGAGTGCAACATCCAGTTCGCGCTCGAGCAGAATTCCGAGAAGTACGACGCGATCGAGATCAACGCGAGGCTCTCCAGGTCGTCTGCGCTGGCCTCCAAGGCAACAGGATACCCGCTCGCATATATGGCCGCAAAGATAGCCCTGGGCTACACGCTGCCAGAGCTCGTGAACAAGATAACCAAGGTCACCACCGCCTGCTTCGAGCCGGCGCTCGACTACATCGTGGTGAAGATTCCGAGGTGGGACTTCAAGAAGTTCGAGATGGTCAACAGGAAGATCGGCACCCAGATGAAGTCGGTGGGCGAGGTCATGGCGATCGGGAGAAACTTCGAGGAAGCCGTGCAGAAGGCAGTCAGGATGCTGGACATTGGAATCGACGGCCTGACCGGAAACCGCGCCGACCTGAAGAAGCTCCAGGTTGAGGAGCTGGAGGAGCGGTTGCTCAGCCCTGATGATGAAGTACTGCTGGCCCTGATCGAGGCCCTGGAGCGCGGGATGAGCATAGATAGGATAAGCGAGCTCTCGACGATCGACCCGTGGTTCATCGCAAGGCTGGAAAACATCGTACGGATGGAGAGGGAATTGAAAGAATCGAAGCTGGACCCCGAGCGCATACGCAGGGCAAAGAAGCTGGGGTTCTCAGACAGGCAGGTTGCAAGGTGCACCGGCATGGACGAGAAGCATGTGAGGGAGTTCAGGAAACAGGCCGGGATCATTCCTGCCCTGAAGCAGATAGACACGCTCGCGGCCGAGTGGCCAGCGAAGACCAACTACCTCTACCTCACCTACGGCGGCACGGCCGATGATGTAGTTATCGAGAACAACGGCGGCAAGAACAAGCGCGCGATCGTACTTGGCGCCGGGCCCTACAGGATCGGCAGCAGCGTGGAGTTCGACTGGGCGACCGTGAACATGGTCTGGGGGCTGAAGGAGAACGGCGTGGGCGAGGTCGCGGTGATAAACTGCAACCCTGAGACGGTCTCGACGGATTACGATGTCTGCGACAGGCTCTACTTCGAGGAGCTCACGCACGAAAGGGTCCTCGACATCTACGAGAAGGAGAAGGCTTCCGGCATCGTTACCTGCGTGGGCGGCCAGGTCGCGAACAACCTTACGCCCAAGCTCGCCAGCAGCGGTGTCAAGATAATCGGCACCAGCTATGAAGATGTGGACAGGGCGGAGAACCGGTCAAAGTTCAGCAACCTGCTCGACCAGCTGCAGATAAGACAACCGGCCTGGCACGACTTTACCAACCTCGACGATGCAAAGAAGTTTGCAAGGAGCGTCGGGTATCCAGTCCTCGTCAGGCCGTCATATGTCCTGAGCGGCGCGGCCATGAAGGTGGTCTGGGACGAGAAGCAGTTGAAGCAGTACCTGACCGAGGCCTCCGAGGTTAGTCCGGAGTATCCTGTGGTGATAAGCAAGTTCATCCTCGACGCACTGGAGGTCGAGGTCGACGCGATATCCGACGGCTCCAAGGTGGTCATCGGTTCTATAATCGAGCACATCGAGAGCGCCGGCATCCACTCGGGCGACGCGATGATGGTCATCCCGCCCTGGCGCCTGAGCAGGAAGAACGTGGAGACGATAAGAGACTATACATCAAAGATCGCAAAGGCGCTGCGCATCAGGGGCCCGTTCAACATCCAGTACATAGTGAAGGACGACAGCGTCTACGTGATCGAATGTAATGTTAGAGCATCGCGCTCGATGCCCTTCGTCTCCAAGTTCGTGGGCCTGAACCTGATCTCGCTCGCAGCAAGGGTTATGATGGGGAAACCGATACCGAAGGAAGCCGAAGATGCCTGGCTGAAGACCAGCGGCTTCGGGATCAAGGTGCCGCAGTTCTCCTTCATGCAGCTGGAGGGCGCCGACATCGTGCTGGGCGTGGAGATGCAGTCGACGGGCGAGGTCGCGTGCTTCGGCAACACCTTCTACGACGCGCTCTCCAAGGCTTTGATAGCGGCTGGCTACACGCTGCCAACAAAGGGCTCGGCCCTGGTGACGGTGGGCGGCGCCGAGGCCAAGACCGGCCTGCTGCCGATGATCTCGGTGCTCAAGTCGCTCGGCTTCAACCTGCTTGCCACGGAGCACACGGCCGAGTTCCTGATCGAGAACGGCTTCAAGGACACTAATGTAGTGTACAAGGTCAGCGAGCCGGAGCGCAGCCCGAACATAACAAGCCTGCTCTACGGCAGGGAGGTCGACTTCATCGTAAACATACCAAGTACATCCACGCTCGAGAAGTATGTGGGGATGCTGTACGACGAATATCTTATCAGGCGCAAGGCCGTGGAGATGGGTCTGCCGGTTCTTACGACGTTAGAATTGGCGAACTCCTTCGTGAAGACGCTGGAGTGGCTGCGGAACAACGAGGCGAGCATAAGCCCGCTGAAGGGCTACATGCAGCTGAACCATGATTAAGAACGCCCGCGCTTGGGCTTGATATAGGGGGGCTTTCAAATACTCTGCAGGATTCACAGCTCATCCATTATTGTATTGTACAGATTCATGCTTATGAAGCAAGGCATCTGAGGAATTGCACGAGTAGGAGCTGAAGCATAGGATTCGCAACCGGAGTTCTGGCATTTTTTGCCTTGATTTTTGTGTTAATTCTAATTTTTTCGTAGACAATATACTTCAATACAAATGAACGTCTGTAATTAGAGCCACCACCATCACACTATCTGCGCCAGTAGGGACTCATCGCCTATTATCGAGCCGTCCAGCGTCAGTATCATGGCCTTCTCGATGCCCTGCACTGCCCTGTTGACGATGGGTGAGATCGATTTCTTGTAGGCCCTGCTCCGCATTGCGTAGTAAAAGTACCGGTTGAAGGTTGGCAGCACCACGATATCGAGCGCGCCCTCGCCCTCGCCAAATACATCTTTCTTCTTCGCTTTGAGGTACATCCATACCCTCTGCCCGCTCACCACGCTCCCCTCCTTCACAAAGATCGGGTGGATGTGGCCCATGATTACGCGCTTCACCGAGGAGCTACGCTTGCTTGGCATCGTGTGCCCGTGGATAAGCAACGAATCGTCTAACACAAGACCGCTGCTGCTGATCATCCTGACCTGCTTGGGCACTAAATGCCTGATGCCGCCGTCGTGGTTTCCCGGGACGAGCAGGACGCTGATCATCTTTGATAATTTCTCCAGGAATTCCGGGATCGTGTTCCATTCAGCTTTGGTAAGTGTGTGCACGCTGCTCTTTATGTCGCCAAGAAGAACGAGCGCATCGGGCTTCTCCTTCCTTATGATCGTCGATAGTTCTTCCAGCATCTCCTCGACGTATCTTCGAGGGTCTATGTTGATGCCCCTGCTGCTGAGACCGCTCTCGAACCCTATGTGGAGGTCTGAGAGCACAAGATACTTCTGGTCTGCCTCCAGCACCAAGGCAGGATGCGGGTGCAGAATCCTGATCTTTGCCATAAGGATAGTTAAAGGAGTCCAGATAAAGCCGTTTGTGAGTACAAAACTAGGTAACTCCCTTTAGTCTGGTTCCGTTTCGCACGTCTTTGTGGCACTCCACACATATGCCGCACCATCCGCAGACGCGGGGAGTAGTCCTGCCGCACTTGCCGCAGATGCTGTCCGGGCTGGGAACCTCGGGCTCACGGTACGGGTGCGGTGCGCGTCTCCGAACCATCGCACAGACTGTGTAATCCTGTCATTCATAACCTTTTGGTTTGGGCGCAACTCTTGATGCATAAACCATGTACGGTCACTGCCAGCGTTCACAAAAATTGCGATTCCTAGTTTTGATAATCACCTTCTAGGTTTAATAGTTCTCAGCGACTTGATACCAGCATGTACGGATACAACCTGCTTGTATCGTTTGGCTGGAGGAAGTTTCACCACGCGCGGACCGAGATGCGAAATATTCTTTCTGAGCTGGGAGATAAGAATCCCATAATCAAGAGGACGATTGCACAGGGCATCGCGGGCGTCAGCACGATCCTGGACCCACGGGAGGTCATCAAGGGACTGTACAGCATCTACAACCAGGATCCTTCGCGCATTGTCCATACGCTGAAGTGGGCGCCGGTGGATTACTGGATCGCCTCTGATCTGGAGTCGATGGCAAACGGCATGCGTATGTTGCGCGATAAGATAGCTAGGGGCGAGCGGTGGATGATGGTCGTGGAGAAGAGGCGCTACACGCTTCACCACAAGGCCGAGATCATCGCCTGCCTCGCTGAGTACATAGACGAAAAGGTCGACCTGAAGAACCCCGATAAGATAGTTCGGGTCGATATAATCGGTAATAACGCCGGCATATCGGTGGTCAAGCCGGGCGAGATATTCTCTGTCGCAAAGGCAACCTACGAGCCTTTGGTCACCAGCACCTGGAAGTATTAAGCTCCGTTTCCTTTAATACGTGCTGGACACGATGAGATTCTGTGCGCGGCACGCGGGTCGAGAAGGCCGTAAGGGTGGCTGTGGAGAAGCGCGTCAAGCAGCACATCTTCAGGCCCAGCATGAGGGAGATCTGGACGGTCGTCGGCAAGGACTGGGAGTACTGGGTTGACCCGGACGACGACTACTGCTCCTGCCAGGACTACTACTTCAAGACGCTCAGCGGGAAGGAGCGCTGCTACCACCTCCAAGTAACTGATATCGCAAGGCAGAAGAAGCTCGTCGAGGTCGTGGAGTTCAGCGACGAAGAATATGAACAATTCCTGAGGGCGCTGGTGGAGGACATGCTGCTTTCGGTGAGGAATGCTTAGCGCACCGAACTGCACACTTTAAGGATCGCGTACAACCA
Organism: uncultured Nitrosopumilales archaeon; assembly: GCA_964373125.1. Taxonomy (GTDB): domain Archaea; phylum Thermoproteota; class Nitrososphaeria; order Nitrososphaerales; family UBA213; genus CAYJSN01. The sequence goes on from CAYJSN010000023.1 coordinate 11,906, forward strand.
CGCAATACTTTTATCCCGAACGCCCCAGCCATAGCTCATGACCGATCTCATGGTGGGAGATCCAGCTCCAGATTTTAGCGAAGAGTCGACCGCAGGCGTCATAAACCTGAAGAACCTCAGGGGAAGGAACGTCGTGCTTTACTTTTATGTGAAGGATCAAACGCCTGGGTGCACGATGCAGTCCGAGGGCCTCAGGGACGGCATCGAGAGGATCAGGGACTACGGCGCCGTGGTTCTCGGCGTGAGCACCGACAATCTCGACTCGCACAAGGACTTTGCATCAAGGTACCGCCTGAACTTCCCGCTAGTCGCCGACCCAGATTTCAGGATAAGCAAGGCCTACGGCGTCTTCAACGAGGAGAGGCAGATGGCAAGGCGGGTTACCTTCGTGATAGACAAGGACGGGATCATCAGGCACATCTTCGACAAGGTCGATGTGAGGGCCCACGCGGACGACGTCATAGCCGTGCTGAGATCGATTCAAACCAAATCGTAATGAGGCTGATGGGATGCCAAATGTGCTGATAGTCGGCTCGGGCGGCAGGGAGCACGCTCTGGGCTGGAAGCTTTCGAAGAGCCCCAAGGTAAGCAGGACGTACTTCGCTCCCGGCAACGGCGGTACGGCTGAGAACCTGCCGATATCTGCGAAGGACTTGGACGTGCTGGCCGAATTCGCAAAGAAGAATGATTGTTTCACGGTCGTGGGCCCGGAGGAACCGCTGTCGAGGGGAATCGTTGATCTTTTCCAGCATAATGGGTTAGAAATATTCGGGCCTACTAGGGACGCGGCAGTCCTTGAGATCAGCAAGGTATGGGCGAAGAACTTCATGAAGAAGCATAATATCAGGACGGCGGATTTCCAGGTCTTCGACGATGCGGAAAAGGCGAAGGACTACGTGTTGCGGGCTAACAAGAAGCTCGTGGTAAAGGCCGACGGGCTGGCGGCTGGGAAGGGTGTGATCGTATGCGACTCCAATCAGGAGGCGCTTGGTGCGATCGAGAGGATAATGGTTACCAAGGAGTTCGGGGACGCAGGCCGCAACATAGTGGTGGAGGAACGGCTCGAGGGTGAGGAGGCCTCCTTCATAGCTATGACAGATGGTAGGACTGTAATACCACTCGCATCGAGTCAGGATCACAAGAGAATCTACGACGACGACAAGGGCCCTAACACAGGTGGGATGGGCGCGTACTCCCCGACCCCGCTCATCGATGCGAAGCTGAACGAGGTCATAGTGCGCGACGTGATGCAGAAGACAGTAGATGGCATGCGGAGCGAGGGCAGGGAGTTCAGGGGATTCCTCTATGCCGGCCTGATGATCAGAAACGGACAGCCCTCAGCCCTAGAGTTCAACGTTAGGATGGGCGACCCGGAGTGCCAGCCGATCGTGGCGCGCCTGGAGTCAGACCTCTTCGATTACATGAAGGCATGCGTGGCCGGCAGCCTCGGCGAGCTGGAGCCGCTCAGGTGGAGCCCGAAGACCGCCGTGTGTGTTGTAATGGCTTCGAAGGGTTACCCCGATTCATACGAGACCGGCAAGGTGATCAGCGGGTTCGAGAGCATAAGGGGCGACTCGGTGCTGGTCTTTCATGCAGGAACCGCCAGGAAGGACGGCAGGATAGTGACGAGCGGTGGGCGCGTCCTCGGTATAACAGCTCTCGGCAACGGAATCGAGGATGCGATAAGGAACGCCTATGAAGCTGTCGGGAAGATAGGCTGGGACGGCGCATACTACAGGAAGGACATAGGTAGAAAGGCGCTGAAGTACCTCAAATAATACAATGCGAACGGATCTGCTGAACTTACTTGCGCTGCATGATGACGCGTTTCTCCGTTACTATCGCATCAACGCGCAGATCTTTAGCATTGTGCGGTATCATCTCCAATACCTGCAGGTCGTAGGCAAGCCCGACCTTCTTCACATCTGTTCTAATGCCCGAAAGGTACCGGTCGTAGTATCCTTTGCCGTATCCTAGCCTGTATCCTTCGATGTCCCACGCCACGCCCGGCAGGAGAAGCATTCCCAGATCTTTTACCTGCTGACAGCTTTTCTTCGGTTCCATTATATTGTACGGCCCGGCCCTCAGATCGTTCCCCAGATCTTTAACTTCGGCAAAGACCATCCTGTCCTCGCCTTCGACCCTAGGCAGCGCCAGGCGCTTTCCCACCTCGAGGGCAGAGGAAAGGATCTTCTGTGTGCTGACTTCTGATCCTATCGGGTGGTATGCTCCAATGATCTTCGCATTGGTGAATTCCTGCATGTTCAAGACCCTGGCCTGGATCATCTCACTCATGCTTGTGCGGATTTCCTTTGAGAGCGAGTCCCTCGCCCTGAGCATCGCCTCCCGCAATGCTGTTTTGGAATCATAGGTCAACGGGAATCCCCTGGATGAGCGATGCCGCGAGCACCGTGTTCCTGAGCAGCATCGCCACGGTCATCGGTCCGACGCCGCCCGGCACAGGCGTGATGAATGATGCCTTCTCCTTCACGCGCTCAAAATCAACATCGCCCACAAGCTTGCCGTCCACTTTGTTGGTAGCCACGTCTATGACAACCGCTCCGTCCTTCACCATCTCCGGCCCTACGACGAACCTGTCCCTGTCGCCAACGGCCGTTATCAGGATGTCCGCGTTCCTGCACCTCTCCTCGATGTCCCTGGTCTTCGAGTGGCAGATCACCACGGTCGCGTTCCGGTGCAGCAGCATCAGGCTGACAGGCTTGCCCACAAGCATGCTCCTGTTTATAACAACGACATTCCTGCCCTCCACCGGTATGTTGTAAAAGTTCAGGAGTTCGATGATGCCGGCAGGGGTGCAGGGCATCAGCATAGCCTTGTCATACGCAAGGAGGCCGGCGTTGAACGGCGTGAGGCCGTCGACGTCCTTGCTGGGGCTTATCGTCCCGGTTACGACGAACTCGGCTATCTGGGCTGGCAGTGGAAGCTGCACGAGTATGCCGTGCACGTTCCTGTCCTCGTTCAGTATCGTGACCAATTCGACCAGCTGCTGGGTGCTGTAGTCTCCCGGTGGATGATGATCAATGGTCCTTATGCCGACATCGGCGCACGCCTTCTGCTTCGTTCCCACATAGGTCGCGGAGGCGGAATCATTCCCGACCAGCACCGTGGCCAGGCAGGGCTCGACGCCCTGCTTCTTGAGATGCTTTACCGCTGCGGCAACCTGCTCCCTGACCTTGCCCGCGACCAGCTTGCCATCGATTATCGTGGCTGTCAACATCCAACAGACTCGCTATCCCATTTATAGACTTAAAGCATCGCCTCCGGTGCAATGGCCTACGATACGACAACATCCGCCTTCATGACCTCGGAGAGCGGGTTTGCCGTTTCAATGGTATCCCACAGGAATGCCTCGACCGAGTACAGGCCGCTCCGTTCCGGGATCCACTCCCTCGATATCCACGCTGTATCGCCGGTGCGTATGCGTTCTTCGTACCAGGAGATATGCTCCGTGTAGCCGTTGGCGTCCTTGACCAAGACTATCAGCGTCGCTGGCACCTTGAATTGTTCTTTGTTGGTCACGCTGGTGCCTATCTCCACCACCTGCCCCACTGTTGCGCGCTCCTCCAGCATGATCCCTGGTTTCACCCTCAGCGTCAGGCTTTCCTCCACGAAGTTGTCGATCGTGTACTCCTTGGTCGAGGAGATCCCGGTTATTCCAGATTCGAAGTGTGCCAGCGCGTAAAGCTTGTAGTCCCCGTCAGGATATTTGCGCGTATCGAATGTGAAATCATAGGGAGCTTTCGCCCTTGTGTCTACGACTTGGTTGATCTTCTCGCCCTGTATGTAGAGGTCAACGCTCTCCGCGGTTTCGCCCATCGCGGCCACCTTCACCTCGACCGTGCCGCTCAGGACGGAGCCGTCCTTCGGCGATAATATCGCAACGGTCAGCTTCGGCGCCTCGGCCACGGTAAAGTTCATTGTTTCGCACTGGTCGCCATCGTCCCCGTATACCGACCTGTCGGGACAGGCCTTCAGGCTGTGCTCGCCCGGCTGCGGGGGCATCGTGATCGGCATGGTGGCCACGGCACTCTTCTGGGCCGGTACCTGTATATTTACACCCTCGATGGCCCACTTTCCGTCCAAGGCGAACGAGAGGCTGACCGTCTTCTGCTCGTTTGCCAGGTTGGTAAGTATGATCGTGAGCTCTGCCTTGCCGCCGGCGGTCGGGCTGGCTGGCTCGATCTGCATCGAGACTACGAATACCTGCGTGTGTTTTGCTTCGGCGCCGTTCAATCCGGTAAAGAGCGCTGCTAGGAGCAGCGATAAAGCGGCGAGAACAAGCGCAACCCGCATGGCGAGATCGATATTCTGGAACACTCATAATTAATCCTACCTGCACGAAAAGTTGGATCCTGTACTTCCTAGCTGATCCTGACCCTTCTGCCGTCCACCGAGAGCCGTCCCTCCGCAAAGAGCCTGACGGCCTCCGGATATATCCTGTGTTCCTGCTCGAGTATCCTGGCCGCCAGCGTCTCGGGCGTGTCGTCCTCCCGCACCTCGACCGCAGCCTGGATGATGATCGGACCGGTGTCAACGCCCTCGTCGACGAAGTGCACGGTGCAGCCGCTCACCTTCGCGCCGTACTCGACCGCCTGCTTCTGGGCGTTCAGGCCCGGGAACGCGGGCAGCAGCGCCGGGTGTATGTTCATTATCCTGCCCTTGTAGCGCCGGACGAACTCCGGGCTGAGGATGCGCATGAACCCTGCTAGGCATACGAGGCCGTTCTGCGGTGTTACGCCGTGATCCTGGAGGCAGTCGGCGATCTTCAGGTCGTAGTCCCACCAGGCGCCCTTCCTGCCCTCGTCGTCGATGAAGACTGCATCTACTCCATATGTTTTTGCAATCTCAAGGGCCTTGGCATCCTTCCTGTTGCTTATGACAACGCCGGGTTTTACGTTCCTGATTGTGCCGTCCCGGATTCGCTCCAGCATCGCCTCCATGTTGCTGCCCCGACCCGAGACCAGAACACCGAGGTTGATCAACAAACATGACATGACAGGCGTTCGTTTATATCTTGTGCTTAAGGACGGAATCGATGTGACCATTGCGAGAGCTGCTGCGTGTGTTGCGTTAATTATGATACTCGGCGTTACAACATCCAACGCTCAGGCCATAATATATTTTCCAGAGATGAAGGGATACATGGATCCTTTAACCACAAAGTACACGGTGGTTGGACAGGTCGTGAACTATAATCCCACCAGGCAGCCCGTTGGTGACCTGACAATAACCATTCAGTTTATGGGCAAAAACGGAACCATCATTGCTGAGAAGGAAGTCAAAGTTGCGGGACTAACACCTTTGGGCGAGATGAACGTTCCTTATCTTGCTCCGATACCCTTCAAGGCCGTGCTTGATGACATAGAATTGTCACAGAAAGTCAGATACGGAAGTTACGCCGGGATGCAATTTGGAGAAGCAAAATTCAAACCGACCGATCTCGTCCTGCTATCTAAGAAAATCTACAAGACAGATAGCAATGAGTTTGGCAATAGATGGACGGTTTACGGAGTGATAAAGAATGACGACATGAAACTTGTAGAGGATGTGTATGTTGTAGCTACACTATACGATGCAGAAGGACAAATAATTGGTGTCGCTGGATTTGATACGACGGATAAACAGCCTGCCAGGATCGAACCTATGAATATAAACGATTTTCTCGTATCGACTTGGCTTCCTCACGGCCTAACTCCTGTTGACGCACAAATTCATGCAGAATCCAAGAACTCGGTCCTGCGCCAAGGATACTACTTTCCTCTGCTGGGGAAGCATAGTTTAGTGGGCGCAGATGGCGTCCTGATCAGTTCAGCGCACATCGGCGATGAGGTATATTTTAAGAGCAATATAACAAGCATTGCTAGATATAATCAGGAGTTTTACTGAATTCTTCAGATCAAGAAGCTTCCTGAGGAGGATCCGATGGTATTTCCAGCCGTACTGGAACGATCAGTGACTGAACATATAGCAATCATACACTCGATGGCAGAACGCGAACAGTCAGCATTGGTAGATTACAAATGGATTCCCGAGCAGGAAGGCTACTACTTCTACGAAATTTTCATCTGGAGCAGCTTGGACAACCCGGTCCCGCTATCTTATCCTCACACACACCAATTTTATGTGCCGACTGATTTTCGCGTTTTGGAATGATCTCTGCCGGCGATTTGCGCATTCTGTTCATCATGTAAACGTTTTCAGTACAATAACAATTTATACCAAAATTCTTTGATAATACGAGATTGAAGCCGTCAGTAACCTTCACTGCCAACGGCATAGCCGTGAAATACGACAGGAAGACGATCCTGCTCGATCCGGGCCGGAGCGCCAAGTCGGATGTCACATTCGTGTCGCACGCGCACTTGGATCACCTGCACTCCCCCAGGAACGGCGCAAAGATCCTGACCTCGCGGGAGACCTCCCTGCTGGCTGGAGCGCGGGGCTACAGCATCGAGCGGTACGTAGAATCCATGGACGGGTTCAAGATGATAGACTCGGGTCATATCCTCGGTTCAAGAGCGCTGCTGATAAACGATGACATCCTGTACACCGGCGACGTCAGCGTGAGGGACCGGGCCTTCCTGCGCGGCGCGCGGCTCCCAAAATGTGATACATTGATACTCGAGTCGACCTACGGCAAGCCCGCGTTCAGGTTCCCTAGCGTCGAGGAGATCTGCAGCCACGTGAATACTGTAATATCGAACTTATACTCGAAGGGCGTCCCGGTCGTCCTGCTGGGCTACGCGCTGGGGAAGGCGCAGATCCTGACAAGCCTCTTCAAACACTGGCAGCCACTCTATCTACATGATTCTGTCTATGAGATGAACAGGCTGTGCTGCGAGCTTGGCGCGGATCTCGGCGACGGCGATGCCTTGCCCTACTCAGAGGCCGAGGAGGAGAACCTGCTGAGGAAGAAGCCCTGGGTGATGATCGCCCCGAACATGGGCTCCGCATCAGCTTTCGTCTCGGACATGAAGGACAGGCACGGTGCTGTAACGATCAGCTTCACCGGCTGGTCGGTGGCTAACTGGCACAAGTATTCTTCCGGCTCCGACTATGCCGTGCCGCTGAGCGACCACTGCGACTTTCATGAGCTCGTCTCCATCGTCAAACAGTGCAACCCTGCAAAGGTATACACATTTCACGGCTACTCCGAGGAGCTCGCAATGGAGCTGAACAAGCTCGGATACGATGCCGAGTCCTTGGTAAAAGCGAACCACAAGCTCACCGAGTTCGGGAAAGAGGACTGAAGGCCGGCATAACCTTTAATGTGCGGTCGGAATTTATCCTACGCATTGAGATTTTGGATCGTGAGCAGCGATGCTGATGGGTGACAACATCTTCGCGAGTTTTGCAAAACCACTGCAGAGAGCGATCGAGGACAAGGGGTTCGGGTCCCCGACGGAGCCGCAGAAGAAGGCAATTCCGCTGATAATGCAGGGCAAGAATATCCTGCTGGTCGCGCCGACGGGGACCGGAAAGACCGAGGCGGCGTTTCTTCCCATATTGAACTCGATCTACTCGATGCCTGAGAGGGAGCACGGCATAATCGCGATCTACATCACCCCGCTGAGGGCGCTGAACAGAGATCTGTTAGAAAGACTGCAGTGGTGGTGCAAGCATCTAGACATAAGGATCGCGGTCAGGCACGGCGACACCGAGACGCGCGACAGGGGCAGGCAGGCGCTGGTGCCCCCCGAGATTCTGATAACAACCCCAGAGACGCTGCAGGCCATACTGCCCGGCTCCGTGATGCGGCGCCATATGTCAAGCGTCAGGTACGTGATAATAGACGAGGTGCACGAGCTGGCGGACGACAAGCGCGGAAGCCAGCTCGCCGTAGCTCTTGAGAGGTTGCGCGAGCTCCTGCACGGCAACCTCCAGATAATCGGGCTCTCAGCCACTATAGGCACGCCGGAAAAGGTGGCACAGTTCCTTGCCGGCACGGACAGGGAGTGTGAGGTAGTGAAGGTTCCTGTGGCCAGGTCGATGCAGCTCGAGATCGTCTATCCGGAGGCAGCACAGGAAGACTATAGGCTTGCCTCCAAACTGATGATCTTCGCAGACGTGGCCGCGAGGCTGAGGATGATCAAGGAACTGGTGGGGAAGCACCGCGCGGCGCTGATCTTCACAAACACCAGGAGCGAGGCCGAGGCTCTTGCGAACAGGTTCAGGATATGGGACATCGACTACCCGCTCGGGCTGCACCACGGCTCGCTCTCCAAGCCGACCAGGTTGAACACGGAGATGCAGCTCAAGGAGGGCAGGCTGCAGGGCGTGATATGCACCAGCTCGCTGGAGATGGGCATAGACATCGGCTCGCTGGACATGGTGATACAGTACAACTCCCCACGACAGGTGACTAGGCTGGTGCAGAGGGTCGGCAGGTCCGGCCACACTGTATCCGGCATCGCGAGGGGCGTGATAATAACTCAAGACTCCGATGATACGCTCGAGTCGATGGTCATTGCTAGGCGAGCATATGAAGAGATGATGGAGCCGGTATCGATCCCGGAGAAGCCCCTGGACGCCCTGGCCCACCAGGTGGCCGGCCTGCTGCTGCACAGGCGGGAGTGGGAGATCGGCGAGCTCTTGTCCGTGCTGATGAAAGCGTATCCATACTCCATGCTGGAAAGCGGCGACCTGCTGAAGGTACTGGAGTACATGAACGGCCGTTATCCAAGAACCGCTTGGCTCTCCGACGACAAGCAGCAGATCAGGCGGCCGCTGAACGCGAAGCAGCTCTACGAGTATTATTTCGAGAACCTCTCCATGATACCGGAAGAGAAGCATTATCTTGTACTGAAGGACGACAAGACCCCGATCGGCGTGCTTGACGAGGCCTTCGTTGCCGAGCATGCCGAGATCGGCACCAAGTTCGTGGAGGGCGGCTCGGTCTGGAGGATCGTCGAGGTCTACCAGGACAGGATCTACGTGGTGCCGGAGGATGATCCTATAGGCGCGATCCCGAGCTGGGTGGGCGAGGAGATCCCGGTTCCCTTTGAGATAGCCCAGGAAGTGGGAGCCATAAGGCGGCTGGTTGAGGACAGGCTGAAGCAGGGAGCTGCCATCGACAGCGTTGTAGATGAAGTTTGCAAGAAGTACCCGGTGAAGACGCACACAGCGAGGAAGGCGCTCGCGGAGATAGGCGAGCAGGTTGCCAAATCAGTTCCGGTCCCAACAGACAAGAGGATCACGATCGAGAAGTGGGAGAGCTACCTGATAGTCAACTGTTGCTTCGGGCACCTGGTCAACCGGACCCTCGCAAGGCTGCTGGCCCACAGGATCTCGGAAAAGACCGGGACCGCGGTCGGCGTGCAGCAGGATCCTTACAGAATTGTCATAAAGAGCCTGGACACAATACCAGAAGATGCCGAATCGCTGCTCCGCGAGCTGGCCGGGCTCAAGAATGGCATAAGAGACATCTTCCTCTCGGCACTGGCGAAGACAGGCACCTTCAAGCGAAGGATCCTGCACGTGGCAAAGAAGTTCGGCGCGATAGCGAAGGACGCGGACATAACCAACGTCAGCCTGGGTAACATGATCGAGGCCTTCCGGGACACCGCAATCTTCGATGAGGCAGTCAGGACGGTGCTCAGGATGGACTCGGACCTGGAGGACACGGAGAAAGTATTATCCATGATCAAGAACGGCGAGATCGAGGTTGCCGTCCTTCAGCACGGAGAACTCACGCCTATCTCCAGGATAGGGATGGAGGAGATCGGGAGGAAATCTGACCTGATCCCGCCGCAGAGGATGCAGAAGATCCTCCTCCAGTCCGCCAAGGCCAGGCTGCTCTCGGAGGCCAGAACCCTTGTGTGTACGGAGTGCTGGGACGAGGTCAGGACCACCCCGGTCAGGGAGCTCATAAAGGATCTCAGATGCACAAAGTGCAACTCGAAGAAGCTCGGCCTCACCGAGGATACGGAGCAGCGGTGCCTGATGCTCTGCGAGAAGGTTCGCTCGCGCCCGGGCGAGCTCCCGAAGAGTTTCAGGCGGCTTTACAGAAATTTGGTCGGTGCAGCTGAGCTGATGGCAAAGTATAGCGTTGCAGCAGCCGTCGCGCTGGCAGCGAAGAACCTCCCCATATCGGACATCCAGAAGATCCTAGAGAGAGAGCATGACTTCGATGATACACTGATAGACCTGATAATGAAGGCCGAACGCAGATCTCTGAAACGAAGATATTTCGGCCAGTGAGTCCAGAGTGCACCGATCACTTTTGTACGACCTACCTCATCAGTGTTGTTACTGCATTTGGACAAAAATCACAAAATTAATAAACAGC
>CAYJSN010000024.1:0-18065 GCA_964373125.1 uncultured Nitrosopumilales archaeon
CCAGGTGCTTTGTACCCGATTCGATTGCCTTGAATATGCCGCCTGCCGCGCTCATGGACCCACCATTCCCACCGGCTGCACCACGCCCGTGTACAGGAGGCCCAGAGCTATGAAGATGTTGATGAAGGAGATCGCGATCAGCTTGGCCCAGCCCGTCCTCAGCAGTATGTCAATCCTTATCCTAGGGTTGATCCCTCTGGGCAGGAGCATCAGGAACGCTATGCCGAAGGTCTTCATTGTGAACCAGAAGATGCCGTTGCCCTCCGCCGCCGGCAGGATGACGACGCCGAACAGCTCAAGGTCGCCGGCCACCGGCGGGCCCATCCACCCGCCCAAAAACAATGTCACGAAGATTGCCGAGAGCGCATAGAGCTTGATGTATGAGGCTAATTGTATCAGGCCGTAGGCCATACCCGTGTACTCGGTGAGCCACCCGGCGACTATCTCGCTCTCGGCCTCGGGGAGGTCGAACGGCACCCTCTCCAGCTCGGCAAGCGAGGTGATGAAGAATATGAAGGCGCCTATCGGGAGGAGCAGGAAGTACCAGTAGGGCTCCTGCGCCACCACGATCTGGGAGAGGTTCAGCGTCCCGGCCAGGATGACGACGCCCAGCACCGACAGGAGGAGCGGGATCTCGTAGGCTACCATCTGGTGCAGGGCCCTGAGGCCGCCGATGAATGGGTACTTGCTGTTGCTCGCCCACGATGCCAGCAGCGCGGTCAGCGGGAAGAAGCCCAGGATCGCAAAGACGACCAGCAGGCCGACATCGATGTCCGCGATCACCCAGCCGGGCCCGGCCGGTATCACGGTGATCAGTGTCGAAGATATTATGGTCAGCACGACCGGCGCGGCCCAGAAGATCGGCTTGTCCGCTGCCGCCGGAATGATTATCTCCTTCCCCAGCAGCTTGAGCAGATCCGCGAACATCTGCAGGAACCCGCCCAGCGAGTGGGCCCACCAGAAGACCTCCCTGCCCGCGTGGTGCGGCCCAACGCGGAGCTGCATCTTTGCCAGCAGCTTGCGCTCGGTGAAGATGAGTACGGTCGCCAAGAGCGCCGCGAAGGTGAAGCCCGGGAAGACCGCTATCCTGAACATCGGCTGCTCGAGCGTGGCCTTGATGAGAGGCGCCCCGATCTCGGGGTTTACCATCATCGTCATCATCAGGTAGGGCGTTATCTCGATGCCCTCGATCTCCGGGGCCGGGACGTAGAAGAGTATGATGAATATCAGCGGCAGGATGATGAGCGTGAAGATCATCAGCACCCAGAATATGAGCCATAGAAGGCTCTTCACAAAGTCTGTAAAACTGAACTGGATGACCGTGGTCACTAGCGATCGGCCTCCACCGGCCAGTAGTTCAGGCTCCAGTATATCGCCGGCATGTCGGCAAGCCTCGCGCCTTTCAGCAGGTGCGGCATCGCAGGTATCTGCCTGAAGGAGGGCACGCTGAGCTTCACCCTGTAGGGCTTTGGAGTTCCATCGCTGACCATGTAGTAGGCGAGCTCGCCCCTGGCCGCCTCGACACGCTTGAACGACTCGCCGGCTGCTCCCTTCGGGTTGGGGCCGAGCTTGGTCCGCACCGAGCCGGAGGGCATCTTCTCCAGGCACTGCTTGATTATGTTTATGCTCTCGTACATCTCCAAGTATGGGACGTATGCGCGGGCATAGCAGTCTCCAGTCTTCATCGAGTGGACCTCAAAGTCCAGGTCCGAATAGATATCGTATGGTTCGGCCCTGCGGATGTCGTGCTTCACGCCCGATGCCCTGAGCACCGGCCCTGTAACCCCGAGGTTTATCGCGTCCTGCGCGGTGAGGACGCCGACGCCCTCGGTCCTGTCGCGCAAGAGCGGGTTGTTGTAGAATATGTCCATGTACTGGTCCAGCCTGTGCTTGAAGTAGTCGAGCTGCCTCAGCGCCCTCTCCTTGAAGGCGTCGGGGAGGTCGTTCCTCACGCCGCCCGGCACAAAATATGCGTGGGTGACCCTGGCGCCCGTTGCCATCTCCGCAAGATCGATCAGGAGTTCCCTGTCGCCCATCGGCCACATGAACATGGTCGAGTGCCCGAGGAAGATCCCGTATATCGCAAGCCAGTAGAGCTCGAAAATACATCGGTTTATCTCGGCCATTATCACCCTGATGTACTTGGCCCGCTCCGGCACCTGGATGCTTGCGATCTCCTCGCAACAGAGCACGAACGGGTACAGGATACCGCAGGAGTCGGCGATCATCGGCCTCTCCAGGTGCGGGATGTTCTGGATGAAGTTCCTGTACTCGCACATCTTCTCCTCGCCCCTGTGCACGTAGCCCGGGTCTGGATCGGCATCCACTATTATGTCGCCGTCAACCCTCACCACCAGCCGAAAGTGGCCGGAGCCTGGGTGCTGGGGGCCAACGCTTATCGTAAGTATGCCGCCCTCGCCAGTCCCCTCGACCGTCATGCCCTTCGGGAGTTCCATCCTCACACCTTAGCGCGATGATTATTCTCTGCCCTTTATCCGGAAGTCCTTCCGCAGAGGAGGAATGTCAGCCCAGTCCTCCGGGAGCAGCAGCCTCTCGAGCCTTGGATGGCCCGTGAATATGACGCCCAGCATCTCAAACGTCTCCCGCTCATGGTATTCCACGCCCCTATAAACAGATATCAGCGTGGGCGTCTTCGGGTCGTCCCTGGGCAGCTTCACCGCGAAGACGAAGACCGAGGACTCGAGCTCGGGCTTCGAGCAGGAGCCTATGTGGTAGACGACCTCGATCCTTTTATCTTTAGGATAATCAACGCCGGCCACGGAGATTGGCTGGTCAAACCCAACCTCGTCGCGTAGGAACTTTGCAAAGTCGACGACGGCCCCGGTCTTCACGTCGAACCTGATCCTTCCCGGCCTAGCGTACGATAGTTCAACCTTGTCGCCGAACTTTGCCTTGATCCTGTCGACGATGCTCTTCTCGAACGGAGGGATCTCCTGCTTGGGCTGGGTTTCCTTGGACTGACCCGGCTCCTGCTTAGGCTCTCCCCCGCCCTGCTGGCTCATAGCTATCTGAACCTTGATCTCTTGATCTTCTCCTGAAGGAGTATGCAGCCCTGTATCAGCGTCTCGGGCCTCGGCGGGCACCCGGGCACATATACATCCACCGGGATTATGCCGTCGATGCCCGGCAGCACGTTGTATGAATCGAAGTAGAGCCCGCCGGTAATCGCGCAGGCGCCCATCGCTATCACATATTTCGGCTCCGGCATCTGGTCGTAGATCATCCTCACCCTGGGGGCCATCTTTCGCGTCACCGTCCCTTGGACAACTATAAGGTCGCACTGCCTGAGGGAGCCGAAGGCCTCGATTATGCCGAACCGCTCCACATCGTACCTGGGCCCCGACGCAGCGCCGAACTCCAGGCTGCAGCACGCCGTCTCCAGATGTACGGGCCAGAGGGACCAGAGCCTGCCCCAGTTGATCGCGTAGCCGAGCGGCTTATCGATGACCTTCACTAGAGCGTCTTCAATCTTGCCGACGAGAACGTTGAAGTTGGACGGGTTCATGAGGTCTTTCAGCACAGGTTCTCGACCTCCCCTGCGCCTGCTTTGTATTTATAACTTATCTGGCCTACCATATGTCCTTCCTCCCGGAGAGGTACATCGCGTACCCCATCGCTGCAAAGAGCACTGCAAGGAACGCGATTATCGGCAGCGTCGCGGTCTGTGCTAGGCCGAAGAGCGATGCGCCCCACGCGTAGAGGAAGATGGCCATCACGTCGAAGACCACGAACATCAGGACGTAGGCGTAGTACTGCATCATGAAGTGTGTCCTGCCCTCGCCGGAGGGAACCTGGCCGCACTCCATCGGCAGGAACTTCACCGGGTTGGTATATCGCCGCTTCGGGGAGATGATCTTCGCGATGATCAGCATCGGTGCAGAGGCGATCAGACTGAATATTAGCATGAGAAGTAAAGGCTCGAACGCGCCCGCAGCTCCGACGGCGGCCTCGTGGGTCAAGGCAAGAAAACCAGTCTTTGTTTGGTATAAAAGCTTATCTGCAAAATTGTATCGATCCTGCCAAGACCATCAAATTCCTTTACCCGGTTAAATTACGTGGGGCCGATAATGCTTAAATTCACATCTGGTGAGACTCTGAACACGGCGAACGCGCTGTGACAATAACAAGAAGAGATTTTCTGAAGATGGCCGGTGCTTTTGGTGCAGGAATTGCAGTAGCGTTTGGTGCCTTCCAAGTAGGAACGACGCAGAAAAATATTCCGGCCAAAACAACAGGCGAGCCCTCGCCGCACACATGGGTGCGTTTTCTTGCCGGTGAGAACGAAGCAGCATTGGGGCCGCTGATCACCGAAGGCAGCCGCCTCAATCACTACCGAGTCCGGGAAGTAGTTCCCGTGTCAGGGGAGGCTCCAGCCAGTATTGCCGGAGGCTGGGATGTCATGCGAATCGAGACGCCGATGCCGATCTCGCCCTCGGAAGAATATGTATCTCCCAGCTCGGTAATCCAGTTTTACGGCGTAACGCAGAACCTGCATTACACCAGCGATGCCCAGCGCCAGGAACTGAAGCGTTCCCGCGCGGAGCTGGAGCCGTCAGACCAGACCACCGCGGTCTTAATCCCGATCAGAAAGTCGGAGGAGTGGTGGAAGCTTGCGCAGGACCAGCGGCAGGCTTACTTCCAGAGGACCGACAAACATGAAGGACATACGGCCATCGGCCTCCCGTATGTAGATCGGATCTTCCGGAAGCTTTACCACTCGCGCTACCTCAATGCCGTGCTTGGCTACGACTTTCTCACCTACTTCGAGTTCGAGGACGCTTACGCGCAAGACTTCAGGGCACTCCTGGCCGAATTGCGGGACACTGCCGTAAACCCTGAATGGAGCTACGTTAACCGGGAGTTCGAGATCTGGATGACAAAGATCGGGTAGCAGTGAAGGGCGCCAAAGTTTCTGTTATCTCCATCGCACCCGCTTCCATCCGATTATTAGAAAGACGCACATTATCACAGCTGAAACTATCAACAAAGTGCCTATCAATACTCCCAGTGCCGGTCCCATGAAGAGGCTTGGTACAGCGAATGGGTTCTGTGCCATAAAGATCGAAGTCAGCATGGACGAGCTGAACAATAAAAATGCCAATGCCGCCAGTGAAACAAACACGCCGATCTTTTTTCTATGCAGCAGCAATACCGCGCCTATTACCGATGGAATAGCCCAGATGATTGACCCGCCTGCCATAAAAAAGGTAATCCAGACGAGTATTACCGGGGTTATCACCAGGTGCTGCATGTACGTAAATACCGATATGATGCCGGGCGTTATGATTGCAGGCACGACGCCATTGGTATAAGCGAAGTAAGCAAGCATCGATGATGTAATTGCGGCTAAAAGCATCAGGTATATGCTTACAATGGTTATGTGCGAATCTGGCCTATGCCATCGGGATTCTTTCTTACTATGATTAGGTTCCATACCCGAACGACCTATTCGTTGTCTTTGTTATTAAAAATGCTATGTCTTGAAGCACTCATTTAATCTGCCTCTCCCAATTTGCAAAGGGCTCCGCTCGCAGTGTTGGCGGGCCCGGAGGGCTTCGATCCCTCGACTTCTAGCTTTCTCCGCCGGAGCTTAGAAGGCTAGCACTCTATCCAAACTGAGCTACGGGCCCCTGCATCTGTATCTGGAAACTTGTTATATTGATTTCTAACCAGCGAGCTCGTACAAACCTCGCAGCGTTATGCGGGCTTCAGGCGGTCCCTTGCGTAGCAGTAAAGGTACTGGTTCGCATAGCCCGCAAAGTCACCAAAGTACTCGCGCATCCCCGACGAGACCATCCTGTAGGTCCTCGGGCTGACTATCTTCCCCTTGATCGACTCCTCCAGCAGGTTGCCGTAATAACCTGCCACGGCCCTAGCTATCCACACATCGACGGGAAAGGCCTCCAGCTTATCCAGCGAGAAGAGCATGATGCAGTCGGCCACCTTGTGCCCTATGCCGAGGACGTCCATCAGCTCTTCCTTTGCGTCCTCATATCCTATGCGTTTGAGGCTCTCCAGATCGATGCTCCCGGATCGCACCATCCTGGCAGCCTGCCTGACGAACCTTGACCTGTAGCCTAGGCTGCAGCCCCAGAGCTCATTTATGCTTGCGTCGGCGATCCTCCTCGGCTCGGGGAAGAGGTGGAACCTGCGGCCGTCGAACTCTACCTCCTTGCCGAACCTTGCGCAAAGGTTGCTCAGCATTCTCCGTATCATTGCTATGCTCGTGTTGGTTGCGCAGATGAAGGAGACGAGACACTGATACGGCTCCTGCCTCATCAGCCTCAGCCCGCCAAACTTGGAGATGGCGTCGCGCATCACCCCGTCCTTGGAGATGCTTCTTGTTACGGCCGCCAAGTCGTCGTCGAGCCTGAAGATTTGTTTCTCGCTGAGGTGATCCGGATACGAACCGAATGCAAGCCTCGTGCCATCACCCTGCATACTAGCCTTCACGATGTTGTCTCCATAAACGCCGTACCAACTATTGCCGATCTTGTCCCAGAGGAATACTTGGCCGCTGTTGATCGTGAGGTCGAGGTTGAGCGGGACGCGGTTGGTCAGCACGGCATCATCTAGGAGATAGTTTCTTTTAAATGAATTTGGTATTGCGCAGAGAGTTCTAGCTTTTCACATCTGCCCATGCAACTTTTTAAATCATCCTACTTTCTAATACGAATTCATCCAGCAGGGCGGTGGTGAATTGTGAATCCTGCAGAGTATTTGAATACCCCCCTATAGCTGGTGCAAGCAGGCGTGCGCGTTGTACTGCCATAATAAATCTGAGCCAGCAATGGATATTAAGAGCATCAACGGCTACTGCCGCTATGCCCAAACAGCTCTTCAACAAGGACGATTTCATCAAGATGGCCGACGGCGCGGAGGCCTGCTTGGTCGTCAGGAGGGACGACAAGGTGAAGATCAAGCTCAGAAAGTCCAGGCAGATGTACATATACGTCGCGAACAGCTCCGAGGCCGGCGACCTCCTGAAGCACATAAAGGTCGATACCATCGAGTTTTAGACGGTTACGCTCTCGCCAGTGTGCGGCGCGTGGGCATCGTAGCCAAACTTTTCCTTTATCTCGGCTGCAAACTTCTCGCAGGTATCGCTGTCGCCGTGCACGACCAGGACCCTGGGGTTGCCCTCGATCCTCTTCAGCATGTCGAACAGGTCGGTCCTGCCGCTGTGGCCCGAGAACTCGAACTTCTGGATCTCGGCCCTCACCTTCCGGACCTTGCCCTCGATGAGCGCGACGCGCTTCTCCAGCAGCGCCCTGCCCGGCGTGCCCTCGCCCTGGTACGAGACGATCGCGATCCCGTTCTTCTCGCTCTTTGCCACCTGCTGCAGGTAGAAGACGCCCGCGCCGCCCACCAGCATGCCCGCCGGGGAGATTACCACGCACGGCTGCTTAGTTACCTTCCTACGCTCGCCCCAGCCGCTTATCCACCACGCATCTGATATCGCCCTGCTGAAGAGGTCCGGATCCCTGAGGAACTCCGGGTACTTGGCGATTATCTTGTTCGCCTTCAGCGCCATCCCGTCCATCACTATGTCGTGCTTGAAGTTCGCGGCCTTCAGGACGCAGGCGATCTCCTGCGCCCTCTCCACCGAGAAGGCCGGCACGAAGAGTACGCCATTGCGCTCCACAACATCGTTTGCGAAGTTCACGAGCTCGGCCTCGGCCTTCTCCCTGGGCTGGTGATCCTGCATCGAGTAGGTGCTCTCCGTTATCACCAGGTCGATCTTCCCGATGTCCAGATCGGCCTCCCTCAGCATCCTCGAGCCCCTGATGTTTATGTCGCCGGTGTAGAAGATCCGCTTGCCGTTGTGCTCCGCAACCACGGTGGATCCACCCACTATGTGACCTGATTCGTGCAGCGTCAGGTTCAGGCCGTTGACAGAGAACTTTTCGCGGTAGCGGACTCCCTTCGAGCTCTTCATCATCGAGACCAGGTCGATGTACTCGAAGGGGAGGTAGAACCCGGATATCTTGATCATATCCTCGATGAGCAGGCCGGAGAGCTCGAGCGTTGGGTCTGTTGCGTAGGCCCTCACTCCGGCATCGGTCAGGAAGAGGTACGGCGCAAACCCGGAGTGGTCCAAGTGCGCGTGCGTGACCACCACCGCGGCCACATCTCGCGGCTTCACATGCATCGGGAAGAGCGGCTCCTGCCTTGAGAGCAGGACGCCGTAGTCTAGCAAAACTCTGGTCCCGTCAGCATCTATGAGAAATGCCGATCTGCCTACTTCCTTGGCTGCGCCCAGTACCGTTACCTTCAAACTCTACCAGATAGCGGCGTGCTGGTGCGCCTTTAAACATTTTCGGTGGGTCGGCGATATCTTTCGGTTGCAGAGACAAAAAACTTAATAACTTCTAAACCCAACCTAAACTGCAATGGCGCGGAAATTTAAGGATTGGTGGGCCAATGTACCAGACGATCTGAGGAACAAGGCAAAGGGCAACGACGATTGGAACAAGTACAAGCCGATCCTGAACGAGATCAACTTCGTCCTGGTAATGTTAAGCGCGCAGGGAAAGCACAGCCTGATGCCAAGCGGCGAAGAGTTGCTGAGCTGGGTCGGCAACGGCGAGATAGACGCAATCAGGCAGATGAAGTAGAGCGGCGCTTTCTAAAACAATTTTTTCATTTTTGTTTTAACCTCAGAAATTTTTCCCAATAAAACAGTGTTATGCAACTAGCAGAGTGTTTAAATACTTACAGCGACCTTTTTTATTTTAGTGGTATAGATGCCAGTAGCAATACTACCGGACGTAGATGAACAGACCTGCATCGGCTGTGCGCTGTGTGTCGAAATCTGCACTGCACTTGGACCTGACGTGCTTAGAGTAAAGCCGGTCGAGGGTTGGAAGAGAGGCAAGGCATTCGTCTTCTATCCAGAAAGATGCATCTCTGACGGAGCATGCATCGGTGTTTGCCCGACAAAGGCAATCTTCTGGATGAGGCCGATGGACTTCACCCCCGGTCAGCCAGTACCTCTGCACAAGTTCGGCAGGTTCACCAAGGGCTGGGCAGAAGGTTAAGAGCCGAGCGGCATCTCTTTTTTATCTTTCATCTCCCCAGACAGCTCTGTACGATATCGTCCACGGCGCTGTCCGGCTCAAGCGCGATCAGGTTCGTGATCTTCGAGATCTTTTGTAAATGAGCGTTTACGAACTCGTCCGCTACTATCACCACCCTCCTGAAACCGTTCCCGCCGATGTACGACTCGAGTGCGGCCCCGAACGTCGGAAAGTCCCCCGGGTCCAGCCCGGTCCTAGTGCTTACATGGTGTGCTGCCGGGAAGAGGTCGGAGAGCTCAGCCGGCACGACGCCAAGGAAGGGCGAGTAGTACGCAAGTTGTATATCCTGATCCTTCAGCGCTGCGCTGATCCCGTTGTAGATCCCCGAGGCGTAGAAGGGGTGATCGTCGGGCTCCCGCAGCAGGAGGAGCGTCTTCTTCCCCGACCGCACGTTCTGCACGGTCCGCCTGAACCTGCTCAGCTCCGGCCTGTACTGGTCCAGGCCGGTAAACAGGAAGAGCGCCCGCCTCTTGTAGATGGGCGTCCCCTCCTCGAGGTACTCCGGGATCTCCATGAGAACATCGTTGGCCTCGAGCAGCCGTGGGTGTGAGGCTGCCTTCTGGGTAACGTACTCCCAGAGCCTGCCGTCCACTATGGCCTGCTTTACCGAATCTACCTCCCTCTTTATCACGTGTAGGTTGTGCCTGGCGAGTTCCACGAACCTGGTTTCGCGCTCCAGCCCGGCCAGCTCCCTGGCGTTATACCTGGTGCAGACCCCGCAGCCGCAGGGCAGGTACTGCATCTCCTCCAGCCTAGAGGTTCCGCCGGGAAGCAGATACCTGTCATCGCGGGCATAGAGCATGTACGATGCTGAATCAAAAGTATCGCAGCCCAGCGCCACTGCCAGGGGTATCGTGAGCGGATGCCCCGCACCGAAGAGGTGGAGCGGCTTGCTGGCCGGGATGGATGACTTGGCCGCGATTATCATCCTGGCGAGCAGCGCAAACTCGTAGGACTCCATGACCTCGGTCGGGCTCCCCAGTGCAAACATCTCGAAACCAAGCGCGTCGAGCTTCTTCGCGGAGTATTTCACAAGGTCTAGGTGCTCGCCTCCCTGTATCGGGCCGACCCAGATCGTCTTGCTGTTTGCAAGATTAATGGTCTCTTCCGCTGCCAGCAGGGTCTGGTTCACGTAGGACTCGGCCCTCTCCCTCGGCAGCCCGAGACCTGTAGGCTTGTCGAGCGGTATTGCGATATCAGAGCCGATCGCCTGCTCGAACGCCGCGATCTCAACCGGGCTAGCATCCACGTCGCCGTACCTGAGCACCTGGTAACCGCCAGAGTCCGTCATCACGGCTCCGTCAAAGTTGATTATCGAGTGTATGCTTCCGGCCTGCTCGCCGTACTTCTTCCTGGCTATGTATGCGTTGGTGATGACAAGATCGAAGCCCATCTTCCGGAGTTCGGCCGGGCTTATCGCTTGCTTGATTGGATGCACCACCGGGACGAAGGCAGGCGTCTCCACCTCGCCGTGCGCCGTGCTGATCCTGCCTATCCTTCCCGCTAGATCGGTCTTCCTGACCTCGAACAACCACACTGACTCGACAAGATCATCATAAATTGGTTTCACTCGCGTTTCAGCGGCCCCGCACTGGCGTATAGTCAAAGAACGTGTGGAGCTCGCGCCTCTCCGCTATGAGGGAGAGCCAGTCAATCCTGCCGGCCGGGCGCCTAGACCTACCCTTTATGATGGAGATTACCTCTTCGGCAACACGCCTAGGCTTCTTGCCGGTGCTGTCCACCTCGGCCACCTTATTCCTGCCGAACCTCTTCAGGGCATCGAACGCCAGCAGGCCAATTATCTCGGCCGACAAGTTATCGCGGGCCTTCTGATCGCTGTACCCCCGCCTGGCATAGACCCGCCTGAGCTCATAGGGGGAACGCCTTATCACGATGATCAGGTATGGATCACGCCTTCCAAGAACATAAGGTGCAAGGTGTCCGACAACCAGAGAATTCTTGGTGGTCTCCTTCCTTAGCAGGCGTGCAAGTTTCTTGGTATCAACAACATAAGATACCGCATCCTTGGTTATTATCGCATCATGCTTTATTGCAACCGTGTTTATGTCGATCAGCTTCAGGCCGAGTTTACTTGCCACTATCTTTGCCACGGAGTGCTTTCCGACTCCCGGGCTTCCCGTTATGACATGCAACATCTCATCAGACCAGAAATTATGTTAAAAAGGATTACCTTGCGACACTCGCTCCGCCAACTTCAGTATCTTAGAGCACCTCCCCCCTCGTTTGGGCCGGAAAGTTGCGGTTGCGGTTGCGCTAATTTGTTGAGTTGCGGTTGCGCTAATTTGTTGAGTTGCGGTTGCGATATCTGGTGCTGGCCATGGCTGACCATATCTTGGGTAGCACTACACATCAAGCTTATCCATAGTAATTAGAGGATGAGGAATATAATACTCACAGTACTGGGAAGTAAGGTGCATATTTAACGAAGCCCTGCACTGTCCTTACGCTATACTAATAAGTGCTTGGTATGATTAACGCCCCATGCTCGTGGGACTGCTGGGCAAAACCAATGTTGGAAAGTCAACCTTCTTCAACGCTGCCACCCAGCTCAATGTTCCGGTTGCGAGCCACCCGTTCACGACGATCAAGCCGAATGTCGGCATTGGCTATGCAAGAGTGAAGTGCGTCTGCAGGGAGTTCGGCGTGAAGGACAACCCTGTCCACTCGATCTGCGTGGACGGCAACAGGTTCGTGCCCGTCAAGCTGATCGACGTTGCAGGCCTTGTGCCCGGCGCGCACGAGGGCAGGGGGCTCGGGAACAAGTTCCTCGATGACGCCAGGCAGGCGGACGCCCTGATCCATGTTGTGGACGCATCGGGCTCGACCGACAGCGAGGGGAGGATATGCGCCCCAGGCACGCAGGACCCGCTGCAGGACGTCGAGTTCGTTGAGAAGGAGTTCGACCTCTGGCTCACCTCGATAATCAGCAGGGACTGGAGCAAGACTGTGAGAGAGGCCGAGCACCAGGGCGAGAAGCTCGAGCAGCTGCTTGCCAAGAGGCTCAGCGGCCTCGCTATAGGCGAGGGCCACATCGTCGAGGTGCTCGGCAAGTCTAGGAAAAAGCCATCGACCTGGAACGACGAGGATCTCTTCGAGTTCTGCCGGGCGCTCAGGACCAGATCAAAGCCGATAGTCATAGCCGCCAACAAGGCAGACATACCCGCGGCAGATCAGAATATCGAGCGGATGAAGAGCGCCGGCAGGATTGTCATACCCTGCGCGTCGGAGGCCGAGCTGATGCTGAGGCGGGCCTCCGGCAAGGGCCTGGTCGACTACCTCCCTGGAGATGGCTCTTTCAAAATGAAGGATGGTGTTAATCTCTCGCCGGAACAGTCCAGGGCCCTTGACAAGGTGAAGACATTCATGGAGAAGGCCGGCTCCACCGGCGTGCAGGAAGTGATAAACACCGCCTGCTTCAAGCTGCTCAAGCTAATGGTGGTCTACCCGGTGGAGGATGCCGAAAAGCTCACCGACAAGAAGGGGAACGTTCTGCCCGATGCCTACATGGTCAGGGAGAGCTCGACGGCGAAGGGCCTGGCCGCGGTCATTCACACAGACCTGGCGAAGGGATTCCTCTACGCCGTGGACGCCAGGAGCAAGCAGAGGCTGGGCGCCGACCACCAGCTGAAGAACGGCGATGTGATCCAGATAGCCTCCACCATGGGCAGGGGATGACATGGGATGAGATGCCTGGGGATAGAGAGCACCGCGCATACGTTCTCCTGCTCCGTCGTTGAGCTGAAGGGCAGGAAGGGGAGGATCCTCTCCGATGTGAGGAGCGTTTACACGCCGCCTGAGGGTTCTGGCATTCATCCTAGGGAGGCCGCGAGGCACCACGCCGAGAACAGCGCGGAAGTTCTCAGGGAGGCCCTCGAAAAGTCGGCGTCGACAGTAAGCAACCTGGACTGCATAGCCTACTCGGCGGGTCCGGGGCTGGGCCCCTGCCTGAGGGTCGGCGCTGTCGTTGCCAGGTGCCTCTCGCAGTACCACGGCAGGCCGCTCGTCCCCGTCAACCATGCGATAGGCCACCTCGAGCTCGGGATGCTGCTCACCGGCTCGCGGGACCCACTGATCCTCCTGGTCTCCGGCGGGCACTGCATGATACTCGCGCTCTCCAGCGGGAGGTGGAGGGTCTTCGGCGAGACGCTCGACATCACACTGGGGCAGCTGCTGGATCAGTTCGGGCGGGCGATCGGCTTTGCCTCGCCCTGCGGTGCGAGGATCGAGCAGCTCGCATCGAGATCGCGGAACTACATCAGGATGCCCTATGCCGTGAAGGGCAACGATGTTTCCTACTCCGGGCTGCTGACGGCTGCGAAGAAGGCTGCAAAATCCCACAGGACCGAGGATGTTTGCTACTCGATCCAGGAGACCGGCTTTGCGATGCTTGCCGAAGCAACCGAGAGGGCACTGGCCTTCTGCGGGAAGAAGGAGCTCCTGGTCGTGGGCGGCGTTGCTGCAAACAGGCGGCTGGCAGGTATGCTTGACGATGTGTGCGACAGGCAGGGCGCGAAGCTCTTCGCGGCGCCGATAAACTATGCCGGTGACTGCGGCGCCCAGATCGCCTGGACTGGCCTGCTCGAGTTCAGGGCCGGAATAACAGCCGATGTTAAGGACGCCTTTGTGAGACAAGCGTGGCGCCTTGACACGGTGGACATCACTTGGAGGAACTAGGTAGGGCCTGGACCGCCTCGCTTATTACCTTCCTCCACTTGCCGGTGCTGAAGACGCCGAACTTGTACACGACTCCCTTCGGCTCCGAGACCTCCACGACGACCTTCTTGGCAAGCAGGCCCTCGGTCCTCACACCGGCTATCTTCTCCAGCGGCAGGTTGAGCGCCAGCTCGGTCATCTTCTTGCTGAAGGTGAGCATGCGCGTCTCGCCCTTCTGAAACAATAGCCTCCTGTTCGTCAATCTCAGGTAGCCGGCGCCGAGCTTGTCCTCGCCGCAGTCTTCCTCCATTATGACCCGCTCCTCGTCCTCGGGCTTGCCCACGTTTAGATTAATTTAATTGTCCAAGTTATAACCTTATGTGGCCAAGATGATCCTGATCAAGCGGGGCGCGGAGGCGGACATCTTCCTGACCGAGTGGTACGGCAGGAAGGCCGTTAGAAAAGTCAGGCGGCCAAAGAACTACAGAAACAGATTGCTGGACGAGGAGATCCGGAAGAAGCGCACCCTGCACGAGGCGCAGATGATCTCCAGCGCGAAGCGAGCCGGGGTGCCCGTCCCCCTGATCTACTTCGTCGATCCAAAGAACACCGAGATAATAATGCAGTACGTCAGCGGCGATCTGGTCAGGGACATCCTTGAAGATTTTCCAGAGCTGAGCAGGCAGGCAGGCATCTATACTGCAATGCTGCACTCCAGCAACATTGTGCATGGCGACCTGACCACGTCGAACTTCATCCTGCACGATCACAGGCTCGTGCTGATCGACTTTGGGCTCTCCTTTTACTCCGAAAGGATCGAGGACAAGGCCGTGGACATACGGCTGATAAAAGAGATAATGAGCAGCGCCCACGCCAATATCTTCAGGAAGACGTTCGACCTCTTCGTCCAGGGCTACCGGAGCAGGCTCGGAGCATCGGCAACTGAGAGGACGCTCAGGAAGGTCAGGGAGATAGAGAGGCGTGGCAGGTACGCCAGGGTTGTATAAAACCCCCAGGGATGAAACGGGCTCTACGAATATTATTATAAACACGGCGCGCGATCCCGGTGCGTGAAGACACCGCTCTACTTTGTAACCTCGAACGAGAAGAAGTTCGAGGAGGCTAGCAGGATACTCTCGGCACGCGGCATCGAGGTGCGCATGCAGGGAGCCGAGCTCGTTGAGATACAGTCCGACGAACTCGAGGTCATAGCAGCCGAGAAAGCCAAGAGCGCGCATGCGTCCCTGAAGAACGACGTGCTGGTCGAGGACGATGGGCTCTTCATACACTCCCTGAAGGGGTTCCCCGGGCCCTACTCGGCCTTTGTGTACAGGACCGTCGGCAACGCGGGCGTCCTGAGGCTCATGCAGGGCATCGGGGACAGGAAGGCTACATTCGTATCGGTGACAGCCTACTGCGGCAGCTCCGGCGAGCCCCAGACCTTCGTGGGGAGGGTCGACGGCAGGATATCGGAAACGCTGCGGGGAAGTTCTTGGGGGTACGACCCGATATTCATGCCTGATCCGTTTGACCTGACATACGCAGAGCTGGGCCCTAAGAAGGACGAGGTCTCGCACCGGAAGATGGCGCTGGAACGGTTCGCAGAATGGTATGCTAAATTTTGCAACAAGTGAAACATGTGGCCGGATCCATAGATCGCCTGACGATTATCAAGCAATGAAAACTCCCTAGAATGCCTCAGAATCGTGTCAATCTCCCAAAAGTTACAGGAACTCAGCATCATAACTGTTATAACCTGATTGACCCACATTGGCATACAGCGAGTTGCCAAACATAACTTCGCTGCATATCAAGCAGAATGAAATCTGCCTCCGTACTGTACTTCTGGTGTAGAAAGATTCAAAGCAGATTTGCTTATGTATGGCGTTTCTATATCATCAGCATAATATCGCATCCTATCTTTCTTCACAAAATTAAGTTTTATTAGATATTCTAAAATACCATCGAAAAAGCTCTCTCTTTCGTCTTGATTCAACTTCTTAAGATAGTCTGGTTGAATCCTCTCCATTACAAGGTCTGTTATATCCTTGGCTGACTTCATTGTGTGTTCTGTCAATTAGGAAAAGGAAATACACTGTATCGAGTAATTCAAGTCTCCTTAGTTTGGCTTCAGCAACTCTTACTCCTCCTAGCGTATCCTGTTGTTTGTATACATTCAGGTAGAACTGTTTTAGTTTTATTACTCGAGTTTGACGGTATATAAGGCAAATTCATTCATAAACTCAAAATGGCACCATTCCCTCATATGATATTGCCAGTGATACAAGCGTGGATATTACGAGGATAATAGCAAAGGCTCTCTAGGGGGTTTATATACCGTCAAACTTGAGTTATTAAATTTGCATATTTGTATATACCACGTATTTTACGAAAAATGAAGTCAATTCTTGGATCATTCCCAGCGTTAGTTATCTCCTTATTCATGTCAGCGTAATTACCTCGCCTAATCTGCTCAATGAGCCAAGTTTTTGCTTCAGCAGCACTAGCCCAGCCATCGAGTTTGTAGAAAAAGATTGTGTCTCCTACCGAGTTTCGGTAGAATTTGTCAACCTGTGCGTCATCGATATACTGTGTAACATTATAACCCAAGTTGCAGTAAAAACCCCAATCCTTGAGATGATCCTGCAAGTCCCTTGCCAAGAATGGAGCGACGACAACTGGTGTTATATTGTATTGTGTATAGGTGTCAAGTTTGCGTCGTAGTTCTCCTTGCTTATACTTAAGCCCAATGTATCCGAGCGTGTTCTTTACTTCGACTCCAAACTTATTCTGATAACTGTTTTCGACATAAATGTCCAGTTTCAGTCCTATGTCTTTCTCGAGTTCAACCATGCTCTTTGGAAATTCCTGTGGCAACTCTTGTTGGACTTTTAATAAACCGAGAGCGACTATGAACTCAAGCATATTTGCGTTATGGTTTTTATCTTGAAAGTGTTGTGAGATATAGGTAATATCATTAGTGAATTCTGTTGTGGGTATAATACTGTGCGGGTAAAAGTATGCTACCTGTTGGGAAGCGACAACAAACTTATAATCAGGATTTTTCTTAAGATAAGAAACCCAGCTGTCTGTTATAGAAGGGAATACGTCGTATCTTGACCACATGTATCTCTCTATACCATGTGATATCCAAGGGCGTTCTTTAGTATGGCCAAGAAAATAGTCATAGCGGTTGTTCGTATGGGCGGTCAGAGCATTTTTCTACCTCCTTTGTCGATATCGAGTTAGAAAATTGGCTAATTCTATATGGCATTTCTTGTTACTATACGATGCGATAATATAGCACAATACCTTTTGGATTTTGTTCTAGGTTGATAAGCCTTGTGTTTTAATCGGAGACATCTATTATAGGACAGACACCAGCCCAACGAGCAGGAATTAGTGTCACTAAGAACAAGTGGATGGATTTACTGGCATGTGCAATTACTGATAAACTGAATTGTAGGAAGGAGAATTAGTGCTGGGGGTGGGATTTACGCATCAATTTACTAGTAATTTCTATTTGTGTTTTTTAGCATTGGAAATTATTACTGGCACATCTTTCTTGAATGATTCTTTAGCTTTCAAGATTTCAATACCTGTAATTTCTCCATTTTTAGCTAGATCCACTACTACATTAGGAGCTACTTCAACGCTTTTCCAGTATTTCTTTTTGCTAAATTGAATGCCAAGTATGTCTTCTTTGGCATCGTACCATAATTCACTCATACCTAATCTAACCAATATGCTGTTATTATTTTATAGCTTTGTGGTCCAATCCTTCTATATACTACCTTGAGTACCCTTCCTGAATCAGGTACTTTAATGAGAGCGTTGTACGCATCGACCCATCTTCTGTCTCGGACGATCCTCCCCTTAGATATAGCTAGTTCTAACAGTGTATCTGTTATGTCCTTTCTGTACTTCCTTTTCTTCTTCCAATGAACTGAATATTCTAAATGCGTATTTCGTGATTGTAATTCTTTTTATAAAAAATTGCAGGAACGACTTGATAACGAACCTACTGGTTTGAAATAGCCTGAGATTACAAGATAAAGAGCAAGATGTTATCTTTTGATTAACTAGGAAGATTATCCGTATTTGAATCAAGTTAGCGTATAAAATTGGTAACACTCCTCGTTAGCCTAGTGTCCCGTAAACACGGGAATGTCCCGTATATACGGGACATTAATATATGCCTTCATACAATTAGTGCTATGGTAAAACTAACTGCCGAACAATCATACCAAATAATCCTATTTCTACTAGCAACGATTAGGTCAAGTCAGA
>CAYJSN010000025.1:0-17336 GCA_964373125.1 uncultured Nitrosopumilales archaeon
AAGCGCGTGTCGCGTCTTGCGGGAATTCCAGTCTGCGCTGATGAAAGCGTGTCGTCGCTCGTCGAGGCTGTCCGCGCGGTCAAAGAAAAGGCCGTGCAGGTCATTAACATCAAGCTGACCAAGATAGAGGGAGACCTGCCTGTGCACCCCAACTTTTCACAGTAGCCCTTGGATTGGTATGGTTCACACACTGTTCTTCACTAGCCCCATAGGCCTGGGGCATGCAAGCAGGGACATACCCGTAGCAGCCAAGCTGGCGAGAAGGCTGGGCGTGGAACCAAACGAGATAACATTCGTGAGCGGGATGCCCGCGAGCAGGCACATCTCAGAGAGCGGGTTTCATGTGATGGACCTTTACGATGCCAGGCCGATGGATATCGAGCAGGGCGAGTTCAGGCGGAAGCTCAGGTGGCTGATGGAATACGTCCGGTTCTACAAGGAGTGCAAGGTTCATGCCGCAAGAGCTCTGGAAGATGCCAGCCCAAAACTGATAATAGCCGACGAGGATTACGCCGCGATGGTTGCGAGCGAGAGCTCCAACCTACCAAGGGTGCTGATAACCGACTTTTTCGAGAGCCATTTCACCAGCGGGATAGGCTCGATCCTAGAGCGAAGGATGAACAGGAGCCTGAAGAAGATAATCAGCAGCGCGAAACTGGTCATAGTGCCCTCAGAGGGCGAGGACCACGGCAACACGGTCTTCGTAGGCCCGATTGTGCGGGACCTGGAGAAGAGCCGCGACGGCCTCCGCCGGGAGTTCGGCTTCACAAAGAAGACCGTGCTTGTCACGACCGGAGGCACCGGTGCGGGCAGGTTCCTGATCGAGCAAGCGCTCTCTGCCTACAGGGAGATCGGGCAGAAGCTGGATGCCGACCTGGCTATAGTGAGCGGCCCGTCACTCAGCTTCAGCGCCGAGGGCGTCAGGTGCCTGGGATACGTGCGGAACCTCCACGAGATGATCTATGCCAGCGATTTCGTGATCTCGCTGGCCGGCAGGTCCACGACCGACGAGGCCGACGCCTACGGAACGCCAAGCATATTCATCCCGATAAAGGGCCACTTCGAGCAGGAAGAGAACGCCCAGAGATACGGCTTTGTCTTTGAGGACATCTACAGGCTGAAGGAACTGATCGTGGAAGGATTGGACAGAAAGCGGGGCGAGGTCAGGACCAAGAACGGGGCCGAAAAGGCATGCGACCTCATACTGGACCTGCTATGAACCTTAAAAAATAAGGGATGGTGCGTTGCCCTACTGCTTCTTCCCCATCTCGGAGAGTATCTTCTGCAGCTTTGCGTCGAGATCCTTCATGGCTTCGGACTGCATCAGCACAGCCTGCCAGTACCTGCCGAACGATTCGGCGACGGCGTCTGCTGCCTTGTCCATGACCGGGCCGTAGGCCGACTCGATCCTTTTTCTCATCCGCTCCGTCTTTGCCTCGTGCATCGCATAGAAGAACGCCTTGTGCCACATCATCTTCACCTGCTCCGCGGGATTCCCGGTTCTGCGCTCGCATCCGCAACACTCCGCGTACTGCTTTCCTGAGCCGCAGGGGCATTCCGCACCTGTTTCCATCCTGCATGATTCGGACGTGCATTCCATCTGTGTACTTGCCTCGCGCTAGTCACTATACAAAGGTAAGTATTTAAATTGGTAAGTGACGGAATGGAAAGTTGCTGAGCTCTTGTCAAGTAACTATACGCGGATCGGAAGGATCGCTGATTGTGTTTAAATAACCAGCGACAGCTTTGAGCAGAAGGAGATGAGCGGTAGGGAAGACAGGCACCTGATAGCAGCCTACTGCAGGTTCAGCAACGATGACCGGCTTGATCCGTCCACGGGCGATTTTGGAACATTTCCGAAAAAAGTCCTGAACAGGATAGAGAAGGCGCGCGAGGTATTCACGAGGCTCTCAGCATCCCACGCCGATGACGCGTTCATCAAGGTCTTGCTCTTTGGCCAGCAACCCTCTGCGGCGCTGAAGGTATATGCCGCCAGCCTAGGCATGCCCGAGGACAGGATCGAGGTTGACACCGGCTGCAGGAATATCGCCGATATGGCCAGGAAGGTCTGGGACAGGATCAGCACGCAGGCAAGCACAGACCAGATGAGGGTGTACTTTGTGCTCTCGAACTGGCAGTGGGTCTATGTCGAGCCGATGCTGAAGCTCAAAGACGACCGGTTCAGGTTCTTCTTCGAGGGCGCTCTCGACGAGCGCAGCATTGACGAGATAACGGCGGAGAAGCGGCTTGAAAAGGTTGCCAGCGTAGGGATGAAGGAGGGCAGGCTCGCTGGCATTCTGGACAAGGTCGGGGGAAACATAAGCGACAACCTGAAGGGCTGATCCCACGAACATTCTCACTTCACACTATTTATAATCCAGAAACAAAACTAGGTGCATGCCCCTAGACCTGTACAGGACGCTCCGCATGGTCGAGGAGGAGATCGCTGCAATGAAGCAGCGGCAGCAGACGGTCGTGAGCACGTACCAGCAGCAGACAAGGGACGACATCGCCAAAAAATTCGATGCGGCCGACCACGCCCTGCTGGAGGTGGCCGAGCGGAAGATAAAAGAGATAAACTCGATAGCGCCGGGGTCGCCGTACCTTGTGACAGGCACCAGGAAGGTCGCGCACATCTCTGTCAGAAGGGTCCAAGACGAAAGCTCCATGACCGTGGAGATAGCTCCGATAATCTATCCCACAGCCTACAACCTGAAATTTGTTCTCGGAGAACCGAGCATCGGCCTCTACAGCCAGTCCGAAACGAAGGGAACGTTCTCGGTAAACGCCGCTACGCCCATCCGCGGCACCGATCTGATCGAACCACTGAGCCAAGAAGACATTGACCAGTACGTGGACCTCTGGATAACCCACAAGACCACCGAGGACTTCGCGAACAAGCTGAAGGCGATGGGAGCCAAGCTCAGGGGTGTTGATGATTCTGCCGAGCTCGTGGTCGAGTCGCTCCTTATGATGAGCTCGCCCCCGCCGCCAAGGCAGCTGATCTATTACTGCGAGGAGCATGAGGGAGACCCGTCGCACGGCCACGACAGAACCGTTGCAACAAGCGCGGTGAAGGGGCTGGTCAGGCACCACCTCAAGCTGAGCTAGAAACAGATTATTCAGGAGACCATCTCGAACTCGATATTGTTCTGCCTGAGAGACTTCATCAGGCGCTGGGTGTGCTCCTTGTCCTCCGTTTCAACGCTCAGGGTCACCTTTGCCTTGCCCACTGCGACATCCTGGCTCAGCCTGTCGTGCAGGACCTCGACTATGTTGACCCTGTTCGCGACTATGGTATCTACAACCCGCTTCAGCTCCCCCGGCCTGTCGACCAGCCGGATGGATATCTTGAGCAGCCTGCCCGTCGCCACTAGGCCCTTGGAGACTATCTGCCCGAATAGGTACATGTCGACGTTGCCTCCGCTCAACACCGTGGCTACCTTCTTGTTCTTCAGGCCGTGGCTGTTCGACAAGAGATACGCCAAGCCAACTGCGCCGGCCGGCTCGACCACGACCTTCGCCCTCTCCAACAGCAAGAACATGGTCTTTACTATCTCGTCGTCGCCGACGGTGACCACATCATCCAGGTTCTTCTTGAGGATCTCGAAGGTGAGACTGCCCGGGCGCTTCACCGAGATGCCGTCGGCTATGGTCGAGCCACGGCTTGATTCGACAAGCCGGCCCTTCTCCAGCGACGCCTTCATGGCCGAGAACGCCTTTGACTGCACGCCGATCAGCTTCACATTGGGCCTCTTCGCTTTGAAGACGAGCGAGAGTCCTGCCGCGAGGCCACCGCCGCCGACGGGCATAACCAGCGCGTCTATATCGGGCAGGTCCTCAAGGATCTCAAAGCCGATCGTTCCCTGGCCCGCTATGACGTGTGGGTCATCGAAGGCATGGATCAGCGTCCTGTTCTGCTTCTTGGCTATCTCCAACGCCTTCTCCATCGCGTGATCGTACAGCACTCCGTGGAGCACAACATCGGCGCCGTAGCCCCGCGTGGCAGAAACCTTTGCAGGCGACGCGTTTGCGGGCATCACTATGGTGCAGGGTATCTTCTGCATGCTGGAGGCAAAGGCTACTCCCTGCCCGTGGTTTCCCGCCGATGCCGTGACTACGCCCTTCCTCTTCTGCGCCTCGGATAACGAGTTTATCTTCACATAGGCCCCCCTGACCTTGAAGGAGCCGGTCTTCTGCAGGGACTCCATCTTCAGGTAGAGCTTGCAGCCAGTCATCCTGCTGAAGGTGTTGGAGTACTCCAGCGGGGTCCTGCGGATCACGCCTTCCAGGATCTTCCTTGCTTGTAGCACACCGTCCAGACTGGGTTTCATCGCTCCTATGCCATCACATGCTCACACATATAACTTTGGGTTGGGCCGCAGGTGCGGAGCCGCCGCAGGAACTGATTCAGAGATATATACAGCGCTGAACATTTCCTTGGCGTGGAAGAAAAGCGGTGCCCGATATGCGGCTGCAAGAAACACATGTACGTGGGGTGTGTCACACACTGGCTGTTCCACAAAGATGAGAAGTGATCTTATCGTTTTTGCATTTATAGCATAAATATGAGCTTGCTTCACACAGCATGCGATGAGAATATCCTACGAGATGAATCCCCCGCAGATCGTGAGAAACACATCATTCGATCCCGGGGCCCTGAAGCAGGACCTGGAAAGGTTTCACAGCAGGATATCGGTCCTGAAGGATCTAGCGGATAGCGTGCACATCACCGACTCGGTACTCGGCATACCCAGGATCTCGAGCGTGAGTGCCGCAAAAGATGTCAGGCGTATGCATAGTTCGATCAGACTGCGCTGCAGCATCAGGGTGAGGGACAGGAACCTGAGCGCGATCCTGCAGCTTGTGGCCGATGCCGTGATGGCCGGCATCGACGGGTTGCTTGTCGTGAAAGGGGACAAGCCGGACAGCCCGGCGATCGACTCCGGGCTGAAGCCCAGCAGCGTTGTAAGGACACTGAAGGAGCAGGGCTTCGGCGACAGGATCAAGCTCTTCCTCTCGATCCCGTGCAGCCCCGATGCCAACGCCATCAGGCAGAAGCTCGAGGCCGAGCCCTACGGTTTCATAACGCAGTCGATAGGCTCCTTGGAACAATTAGAAAAGATCGTTGACGCGGTCAGGTCGCACAGCTCCAAGATCAGGGTGCTGCCCTGCATAATGATCCCTTCCCCTAAGAACATGTCATCTGCCAAGGCGATCGAGCTGGACTGGAGCGCCTACGAGCGCGAGCCTGCTTCGTTTATAAAACGTGCGCATGATACCTGTGGAGAAGTGCTGCTGAGCTCGCCCAAAAGCTTCGACGACGGCATAACGATGCTGAGAAGGTTAGGTGGCGCAGGATGATCGGGTCGTATGCGCTGGGCATCTACCCCAGATCCCCAAAGCTGATTGCGGCCACGCGGAAGAACGACCACAGGCTGCCGGCGCTCTTCCTTGCCGAGAAGCGGAAGATCGTGAGGGAGCAGCAGCGGGTCAGGCTGGGCTTCGTCTCGGATCCCATGCTGGACTGGAACGACATCTTCAGGCCCTTCTCGGCCGTCAGGGGCATAACGCTGGGCGCCCTCAACAGGTTCTTCGAGACCAATACCTTCTACCGGAAGCTGATAGTGAGCGACCAGCTGAGCGGCTATGGTAAGGTTGTCGTCTCGAACCTGGCACTCTCGGTGCTGCCGAAGAAAAAGAACATAGCTGCGTGCATGCCGGACCCCTACACGTTTACCGAGCTCAACGAGAACAAGTATTACAAAGACCGGGCGGAGTACATCTTCGCGGTCGCTGATATGCTGAACAAGGAGGCCCAGGCACTGGCTAGGGCCGGTGTGAAGCTGATACAGCTAAATGCTCCATCGATTGCGTACGGCGCCGGGCGCGCGGACCTGAGCTTGGTGAAGGACGCGGTGGAGAGGGTGAAGCGCAACGTGCGGAGCAAGGTATTCCTGCACCTCTACTTCGGCGACGTCTCCAAGATATTTAACAAGCTGCTGGAGATAAAGATAGACGGGCTGAGCATCGACCTCTCCACAACAAACCTCGATTCGATCACAGGATACAGCGTAAGCAACGGCCTGTCGCTCGGCGCCGTTGACGCGATGAACACAAAGATGGAAGATGCGGAGGCCGCGGCCCAGATTGTATCCAGAGCGCTGGAGAAGATGCGGCCGAAGGAAGCGTATATTAGTACGACGTGCGATCTCGAGTTCCTGCCGTACGAATTTGCGATTAAAAAGATCGCAAGACTTGCCAAGATAGCAAGGAGTGTTAGACATGACAACGGCTAAAGCATTTCCAACCCAAGAGATCGGGAGCCTCAAGAAGCCGAGCTGGCTGCTCGAGCTGGTGAGGAACAGGAACATCAGCGAGCAGGACAAGGTCAAGGCGCGCAACGACGCCGCCTACCTCAACATAAAGACGCTGGAGGACATAGGCCTCGACGTCGTCTATGACGGCGAGGTGAGGAGGGTCGAGATGTACGAGTACCCGGTGAGGTACATCGAGGGCTTCGAGTTCGCCGGCGAGGTCCGCTCCTGGGACAACAAGTACTACAAGAAGGCCAGGTGCGTAGGAAGGGTGGCCTACAAGAACAACTTTCACGGCGAGGAGTTCAAGTTCGTCAAGGATAACTCTAAGAGGATGGTGAAGGTCCCGGTCACCGGGCCCTACACGCTGGCGGACTGGTCCTACAACGAATTCTACAGGACGAAGGAGGAGTTCGTGCTGGACCTTGCGGGCAATGTTGTTAGGCCGCTGATAAAAGACCTTGTCAGGGATGGCGCCAGGTTCGTACAGATCGACGAGCCTGCTGCCACAACGCATCCCTCGGAGATGAAGATCTTCGCAGAAGCGATGAACGAGTGTGTCAGGGGGATCGACGCAAAGATAGGCATCCACATCTGCTACAGCGGGAACGAGTACAGGTCGCTGGTGTCCCACGCAACCGAGATCAAGGCCTCGCAGTTCGCCCTTGAATTCGCGAACAGGGACAGCTGGAAGCTTGGCGTGAGCAATGATGTGAGGACCGGTTACTCAGTGCTGAAGGAGTTCAAGGAACTAGGCTACACGGGCGAGATAGGACTCGGCGTTGTGGACGTGCATGTCGACGAGCTGGAGCCAGCCGAGCTGGTGAGGGACCGGCTCCTCTACGCAGCGGAGATGCTGGACGACCCTACAAAGGTGTACGCAAACCCTGACTGCGGCCTGAGGACCAGGGCAAGGAGCATCGCGTTCGAAAAATTGAGGCGGGTCGTCAGGGGCGCCGAGCTGGCCAGAGAGGCAGTCGGTTCGTCCCGATAACCCTACTTGATGCCCCACCTGGCCTCGACCTTCTTCTCCACCTTTGAAAACAACAACAGGTCGATAACAAGTCCTAGGGCCATTATCACGATCATCACCGAGATCACTTGGGCCATGTTGAAGAGATCCCTGCCCACCAGCAGCATGAAGCCCAGCCCCAGGAAGGCGAAGAGCATCTCCGCGTTTATCAGCGCGCGCCACGCGAACGACCAGGAGTGGCGCATCCCGGAGACTATGTGCGGCAGCGCGGCAGGAAAGATGACGTTTGTCAGCAGTGCGAGCCCGCGCGCGCCCATATTTCTGGCCGCGTTGATATAGATCGGCGGGACGTTCCTTATGCCAGTGTATGTGGACATGGCCATCGAGAAGATCGTGCCGATGATCACGACGAAGAGTATGCCGGCGTCGTTCAGCCCGAACCAGATCAGGCCGACGGGCACCCACGCTATGCTGGGTATCGACTGGAGTCCCAGCACAACAGAGCCGAGAGTTTCGTGCACGGTCCTGTACCTCGCCATGTAGAATCCCATCACGAAGCCCAGCCCCACGGCTATGGCGAAACCCGCAAAAAGCCTCCAAAGGCTTGTCCCAACGGCGAACGGCAGCGCGCCCGTAGAGGCAGTGTGGACCAGCGTCTCACCGACCTGAAGCGGCGACGGCAGCAGGGTCTCGGGGAACACATTTGCAGCAGCTACCGCTTGCCATACGCCTATGATGGCGGCATAGAAGACCAGCCTCCTAGCGATCGATGAAGCTTGAACCATTTGTAATCATCCGTCCTTGCGAGTTATTTAAATCTCGTTAACAGCGAAGATGAGAACGCTCCGGCACGGAGATCATTCTCCTGCCCCGGCTGGAGGTTTCTTGCCGTCGCTCTCCGGCTCGTATTCTTCCTTCATTGCGGCTAGGACCTCGCTCTTCAGCTCGCTCAGGATGTCCCGCGAGTATGCGTGCAGGTTGGTGTCCTCGATCAGCCTGGGCCGCCTGTAATCGATCCTGAACTCGTTCTTGACAGTGGCAGGCCTGTGCGAAAACACTATGACCCTGTCCCCGAGGCAGACCGATTCGCCTATATTGTGCGTCACGAAGACGATCGTCTTCCTTGTCCTCTGCCAGATCAGCTGCAACTCTACGAGCAGGAGGTCCCTAGTCTGCGCGTCGATCGCGGCGAACGGCTCGTCCATCAGCAAGATCTCCGGATCCATCACGAGCGATCTTGCGATCGCGACCCTCTGCTTCATCCCGGTCGACAGTTGATAGGTGTACGAGTCTGCAAACTGCTTCAGCTGCATCATCTCCAGGTAGTGCATCGCCTGCTCCCTCCGCTTCTCCTTCGGGACGCCAGCCACCTTCAGCCCGAACTCCACGTTCTCGACCACCTTCAGCCACGGGAAGAGCGCTCCCTCCTGGAAGACCATTATCCTGTCAGGCCCCACGCCGGTCACCGGCCTGCCGTCAAGTATCACCTCCCCTCTGTCGGGTCTTTCCAGTCCGGCAATGATGTTTAGCAGTGTGGTCTTTCCGCAGCCCGACGGCCCCACGATGCATACAAACTCGCCGTCCTCGATCGTCAGGTTCACGTTCGAGAGCGCCTTCACGGTGCCGTTGTTCTGGTTGAATATCTTTGTTATATTGCGCAGCTCGAGCCTTGCCACTGATATCACTACCCTACAATGATCAGATTTCTTTCCAGGAGTATTTCGTCTAGCGCCTCGGTATAATATATACCTGCCAGATCGGGCCTCTCCCCTCCGAGCATTCCCAGATCGTAGGCGCTCTCGGCAAACTTGGAGACCGAGAACTCCATCGGCTCGTATGTGAACTTCATCCCCTGGAATGCCTGGTGGATCACGTCCGGCGGGAGCTCCTTCCCGACGAGCTCCTTCAGCCGGGTGCCCACGATCTTCTCGGCCTGCTCGGGGTGCTCGTTTATCCATAGCGTGGTCTCGACGTGCGCCTCCAGCACCTTCCTCACCAGGTCTGGATGCACTTCGAGAAAGTCTGTGCGCACCACCAGAAGCGTGGTTGCGAACTCCTTGTCGGGCCAGAGGTTGCGCTCGTCGAGGAATATCCTGCCGTTCGCGTCCTTCACTAGGATCGTGCCCCAGGGCTCAGGGACCCAAGCGCCGTCGATCTCCTTCTTCAGGAAGAGTATCATGGCGTCGGCCGGCGTCGCAGAGAGGACGTAGACATTGCCGCCGTGCTCTGCGAGCTTCATTCCGTTCTCGATTATGTATGACTTGAGCGATACGTCCTGGGTGTTCCCGTACTGCGGCGATGCGAGCTTCTTGCCCTGCAGGTCTGCCGGAGACTCGATCCCCGAGTCGGCCCTCACAACGAAGAGCGCGCCGCCGCTCGCAGCGCCGGCAATGACTCTGAGCCCTTCTCCGTCTGTTCTAAGATAACCGTTGATCGCGGGGTTCGGCCCTACATAAGTGATGTCAACCTGGTTTGTGAATAGCGCCTCGATCGCCGAGGGGCCGGCGTTGAACATCTTGTACTCAACTTTTGTGTCGCCCAAGTGGCGCTCGAAGGTCCCGTTGGCAGATGCTATCAATGCTTGGGCGTGGCTCAGGTTGGGAAAGAAACCGATCCTGACCGTGTTCGAAAAAGTAGGCTCGGTGCTGCTTGCCGTGGAGTACACTACCGATGATATGATGACCGCGGCGGCGATTGCTGCGCCGGCTACGACCTTTTTTCTGTTCACGGGGGTTGTTCAGAAACGCGGAATAAATAGTATCCCACAAGCTGCAAGGCCGTGCGAGTTGGCGTCACTGAAGCATGTCTTTCTTCACGAACTTCTCAAACTCCTCGTCGGACATGTTCTTCCTCGCCTCCATTAGCATGGTTGCATCGTTGCCCACCAGATACCTCGGTGCCGGGTTTTCAGACTGTACTGCCTTCAGGATCACCTTTGCGACCTCCTCGGGCGGCGTCCCGTGATCCAGCAGCAGCTTCAGTCCTTCGTTCACCTTGCGGGTAAGCTCCGCATAGGGGGAGCCAGGGTCGGAGGCCTTCTTTGCGAACTTGATCGAGTTCATGAAGTTGGTCCTGACGGCTCCAGGCTCCACTATAACGACTTTGATGCCGTACTGCTCAAGCTCGTACCTCATGGACTCGCTGAGCCCCTCCACGGCAAACTTGCTGCTGACGTATGCTGATGTGACGGGGAAGCCTACACGTCCCGCAATCGAACTCACGTTCACTATGATTCCCTGCCTCTGCTTCCTCATTGTTGGTAGCACGGCCTGGATCATGCGTATCACCCCGAAGAGGTTGGTCTCGAACTGTGCCCTGATCCCCTCCATCGGCAGGTCCTCCACGCATCCAAGCAGGCCGTAGCCGGCGTTGTTGACGAGGATATCGATCCGTTGTTTTTCCTTCAGCACAGTACCCACGGCATCGCTGGCTGAATGATCATCGGTGACATCGAGCTGCAGGGTCTTTAGCGGAAGGTTCTCCTTCTTTGCAAGGTCGGTCACAGCGCTGCTCTTTCCCATATCTCGCATCGTGGCGTATGTGTAAATGCCGTTTCGAGCTAGCGCCGCCGAAGTTGCAAGCCCGATACCGCTGGAACTGCCGGTAACGATCGCAACCTTCAAGCGAAATCGTAGCAACTAAAGGCGCGACATTTATTAACAATTCGCTACCCATGGGCTGCACCTCAATGTTGATATATTCGATCCGGAGATGGCTATAATTGGAACTGCATGCTAAGGTTTATGCTTAAAGACCGACAATTTTTGAAAATTTGCAAGATGGTGAGATGATATGAAGTGGAAGGCACTGGCGCATAACGGCATAGCCCTTGCACCGGAGTACGAACCGAGAGGCTTTCACATCAAGATAAGA
The DNA here is from genome assembly GCA_964373125.1 of uncultured Nitrosopumilales archaeon. Taxonomy (GTDB): domain Archaea; phylum Thermoproteota; class Nitrososphaeria; order Nitrososphaerales; family UBA213; genus CAYJSN01. Next base: position 11,164 of record CAYJSN010000025.1, read on the forward strand.
GGGAAGAAGATCGCGCTGACGCCCGAGCAGGAAGAGATGGCTGTGGCCTGGGCCAAGAAGAAAGATACACCATACGTCAAGGACCAGATATTTGCGAAGAACTTCCTCGGCGATTTCCTGAAGCTCTTCCCCACAGAGTATAAGGATGCGAAGATCGAGGAGATTGACTTTGGCGAGATCAACGCGCACATAGACAAAGAAAAGAGTGTCGTGCTGGACAAGGACGCGAAGAAAAAACTTGCAGAGGGGAGGAAGAATAAGAGGGAGGAGATGAAGGAAAAGTACGGGTGGGCCGTTGTCGACGGTGAACGGTTCGAGATTGCGAACTGGATGGTCGAGCCTCCGGGCATATTCATGGGGCGCGGCAGCCATCCCATGCGCGGCAGGTGGAAGCCGAGGGTCCACCAGAAGGATATAACGCTCAACATTGGAGAGGACGCTCCGGTTCCCGACGGCAGGTGGGGGCAGATAGTACACGACCACGATTCGATGTGGCTGGCCAGATGGATCGACAAGCTCTCGGACAAGGAGAAGTACGTGTGGCTCTCCGATACTGCAACCCTGAAGCAGGAGCGCGACCAGGCAAAGTACGACAAGGCCAACGATCTGAGCAAGTACATCGACAAGGTGATTGCGAAGATCTACGAGGCGATGGAGTCCAAGGAGCTGCGGGAGAGGATGATAGCCACCGCATGCTTCCTGATCTACAAGCTGGCAATGAGGGTGGGCGACGAGAAGGATCCCGACGAGGCCGATACGGTGGGCGCATCCACGCTGAGGGTCGAGCATGTAAAGCTCGGCGAGAACTCGGTCGAGTTCGACTTCCTCGGCAAGGACAGCGTCAGGTGGCAGAAGAGCGTGGACATAAACGGCAGGGATCACGTGGTGCACAAGAACATAAGAGAGTTCACAAAGAACAAGAAACCAAGCGACCTGATATTTTCGGAGATCACGTCAAGGAACGTCAACAACTTCTTCGGCAAGATAATGAAGGGCCTGACGGCGAAGGTCTTCAGGACATACCTCGCCACGGACATTGTCACCAAGTACCTTGCCAAGGCTGACGGCCAACTGTCGAGCGGCTCCGAATATGTCAAGATCTACCACGCGAGGATGGCAAACCTGCAGGCTGCAATAGCGTGCAACCACAAGCGCGCACCGCCGAAGAACTTTGAGCAGTCGCTGCAGAAGAAGCGGGATGTGCTTGAGACAGTCAAGGCAAAGATAAGACAGAAGGCGTGGAAGACGGAGAAGCAGGAGGTCAGGCTGAAGGAACGCGCTGAGAAGCTCGAGCTGCAGCTCGACCTTGCGGAGAACACGAAGGACTACAACCTGAACACGTCGCTGCGCAACTACATAGACCCGAGGGTGTACAAGGCCTGGTGCGACCATGTGAACCTGGACTGGACCAAGATCTACACCAAGACGCTGCAGAGGAAGTTCATGTGGGTGACAAAGACCACGCCGAGCTGGCAGAAGATGGTCGTGGTCAAAAAGGTGCGATGACGGCATAGCGAAGGCGAACGGATCAGTTCAAACAACAAATAATACTTATATCAGCTTGGACGGGAGAAGCAACCATGCCTGCTCGCAGGGAGTTATTTTCTTCCGAACCATCCAGCGGGATGTGATGGAGCATGAAATCCCGGCCTTATCTCATGGTACCGGTCATGATCTTCCTGATCTTCTCCCTCGATGGTGCCTCTGCCCAGGACTATACGCCGGAGACGCTCTTCATCACGCTCTTTGCCGATGGGAAGAGCATGGTCGAGTACAGGCTGAACACAGACGTGAACCTGCCGACGATAACAGTCACGTTGTTCGGGATGGTCTTCGAGGATGTGCTGGTGGTCGATGATCAGGAACAGTTTGTGGACTACAGGATCGAAGATGCCAGCATCATAATGGACACGTTCGGAGCTCCGGGCGCGCTCATAACATACACCACGGCCGACCTCGTCAACAAGACGGGCAGGCTCTGGACCTTCTCTGTTGATTCGCCCGTGGACGTCTCGGTAAAGCTGCCAGCCGAGAGCGTCATAATCGGGCTCAACCAGATACCTGACTCGATAAAGACCATCGAGGACCAGTACCTGATGGTGATGCCTGCCGGATACGTGGAGATCAGCTACGTCCTGGGCGTTCTCGGCACGAAGGAGCATGCCAGCGCTGCAATAAGCACGGCAGAAAAAATGATAACCGACCTGAAGTCTGACGGCATAGTCGTGTCCGAGGCAGAGGCCAGGCTGCAGGAGGCAAAGGCGGCCTTCGAGAGGGGCAGCTACAGCGACGCGGAGAAACTCGCAAATGAAGCAGATTCTTTGGCAAACGCCACAAAGCAGGACGCGGACCTGGCTGCCGCGGCGATAACCGATGCCGAGGTTAACATCGAGGATGCGGGCAAGAAAGGCGCATCGCTTGCCGAGGCCAGCGACCTTCTGGGCAGGGCAACCACTGCTTACAACAACGGCAGTTACAAAGACTCCTTGCAGCTCGCGCAGCAGGCAAAGACGGCAGCGATGGCCGCGGTCGCCAGGCTGGAGGCTGGAGGCGGACAGGGACCGTTCTACATCATAGCAGGGATCGCCGGCGCCGCCGGTGGCGGCGTTGCAGCCGCGTTCTATGTGCGCGCCAGAAGGAAGAGCGTGTCAGCGGAAAGGCTGGAAGTGCCCGAGCATATAGTGAAGGAGAAGCGCGTCATCGACCTGAACAGGATACTCGCGGAGAAACCTTACCTGAGGCCGGAGGACAAGGAAGCGCTGACCTTCCTGGCGGAGAAGGGCGGCGAGGCCTTTGAGAGCGAGCTCAGGGACAAGTTCCAGCTGCCGAAGACCACGATGTGGAGGCTGGTGAAGCGCCTCGAGAGGGAAGACCTGGTGGAGATAAAGAAGGCTGGGGGACAGAACCTGATCAGGATCAGGCAAGAGTTTACAAGGAAGGATCAGGGTCCCGTGTGAAGAGCAAGGTAAATTAATGCTGGTAAAATAGCGATATGCGTGCCGGGTGGCAACTGCCGGGGTGCTTGATCAAGCCCGAAAGCTCAGCCTGGTTAGAGCGCCAGTCCTCCGCAGAAGGGGCTAAACTCATAATCTGGAGGTCGCGGGATCGAATCCCGTCCCCGGCATACATGTTCCAGTTTGATGCCCGATGTATGAAAGATGAAGCATCAGAAGTCCGAAATCCGCATCAAGAGCTTAAGCCAAACGAAAGACTTTGCAGTTTGATGCTTGCAGAATCCCTGCCAAAGGCTGCAGGAAAGAGTAGGATACAATGGGACAGCGAAACCATCTACAAGTACAATCGCAAGATAGAGCATATACTGAAGAGGCTGGAGTCATCAAAGCATTATGGTCTTGCAGAGAGTTTCATAGTAGCACTGAAACTATCTGGGGTGTCATTGGGAAGAGTATACTACTACTCAAACAGGCTCGGAACCATAATTCAATTGTTCGAGTGTAAAATAAAAATATTGTATGTTGCTTGCCTTTATGAGCAAACAATTATTTCCTTTCTGTCACTTCACTGCATCGATTCGGCTATGTTTAACAGGTCTACTTTCTGATAGGCTACGGAGAATATTATCACCTGAATGTTGCCATCATAGAATATGACTTGCGACTTCTTTCCGGTCGCTGGATCTCCGTCGAAACCTACAGCCTTTGCTCCTTTAACGGTGACTGGATGTGCGTTTGGTGTATTTTTAGTATATTCATCAATCCATTTAACTGTGTCAAAGCTAGGAAGTTCCTTTGTATACACCACGATCAAGCCATTGTAATCCAACACATCCTCAGCAGTCGATTTTTCGTTAATGGCAATCTGTTTAGGTGCATAGATCAACGTTACCATACTCACTTGGTTCTCTGGTTCGATCCTTGCCTTGGCCATCTTCATTTCCAAGCTGGTTGGTGTGTACGTCGGGAATTTTACGTCCATACCGCTTAGTTTCTGCGCCTCGGCTACTGATTGTACTGTTGTACCATATAGATCCGATAGAGGGCTTGGTGATGGATGTCGTGGAGGCAGGTTTTTGCTGTATGCACCGAAATTTTGTAAAGTCTTTGTATTATCAACTTGCTCAGATATTAGTGTAGTAGAGGTTAGCATCGAAACCACAAGTGCTATTCCTAGGGTTCCTGCAATTCCAATTACTAGCAACTTCCAAATGACAGATTTCGCACATACTTGTGTCATTTCATACCATCTCCCCTAGTGCGTTCCTGTGCAATCTCCCACCGTTCCTGTGCCGACATGTACATGGTTGTAATTTGGTGTGCAGTTAACGATCCAGTATCCTTGTGTAGAGTCCTGTCCTAGAGTTCCACTGTTCCAAGCTTGCCATGAACCCGGAGTACCCACAAAACGCTGTACGTTGAACATGTGAGTCTTTGGAATAGTACTTGAGCCAGGATTGTTAACATCTGACTCTTCTCCTACATCGGTTCTTGTGGTGAAGCTTGCTGTCATCTGTATATGTGCTACGTTACTTGTGTTCCACCAAACATCCCAGAACTTGTCTTTGTCGGTGTCACTTATTTCGAAGTATTGGTTGCTACCTATTGCAACACTTCCAATATTGAATTCTTGATAGAACGATCCTCCTCCGGTGGCAAATGCATAGTATGCTTTTTCTGTGCTCTGGCACACGCCTTGTAATGGGCCTACAGTAAATCCACTTTCTATCCAGTCAAGGTTGCTGAAGACCAGCCAATGAGTTACTACGGCAATATTTACGCAATAGTTTGGTACTGACAGATTAGATACTATTGTATTGTATTTGTTTCCGCTGGTAGATGTCGTCGTGTATCTCTCAAACGCATAGCAGTGCGGATCGGTACATTTCACAGCTTCGGCATTTTGAGTAGGAACAGTTGCTGAAAATCCTATCAGCGATGGTATCAATAGTGCCAATAAGGCTATGGATTTTGTTTTGTTTAGTACTTTTGAAACTGTTTGACTTTTCCGTATTCTATTGTCTGTTATGTTCTTCATTAACGCAAGCGGTTCTGCGCGTGTATATTTTTGATTTTACCAGAACGACCTGATCGTTTGGGTAAAATGATAAATATAGACGGAAAAATCCAGTGAAATTATTTCAATAACATATATATAGTAACCTAAAAAAGAACTTTTCATCCGGTTTTAACCAAACCGTGAAACAAGGAAGGTGGATTAGTGATGAACATTACCTGCAAGTCGAAAATGCAACTAATCGCTTTTGCTGTTGCTATAGCTCTAACTGCACCAGCGTTAATTAAGGTGGTTAGCGAAATAATTATTCCAACTATTTATCCACCTCCACCCATACGAGTACCTCCACCAATTTTGACGGAAGTTCCTCAGGATCCATTATCTTCTGGAGTTAACGCGTTGTACAACATCTCCCCATATATCGCAGCAGGAATAGCAATCTCTACACTGCTGATAACCATTAACATAATACCTGTAGTGAGCCAAGTTCAGGCACCTCCAAGTGAAAATCAAGGCGTTAAGATAAGGATGGAGATGGACAAACCCTCATATGCTAAAGGTGAAAAGGCACAAATTAAAATATTCTTAACCAGTACGGGAACAAAACCTCTTCAATATCACAACACATTGATAGGATATGACGTTCTAAAGGATGGTCAAACTGTATTTGGATATAGAATGCTGAGTGATTATGCTGAAGGAAGACCATTTACTCTTAGATCGGGTATGGACCAACTTTATACATTCGAGTGGCCACTTACAGTGAACTCTGACGCAGCTACGATAAGTGCTGAACCGGGTACATACACCATCCGAGCAAGTTTGTTCTCTCCAGTGCAAGTAGCCGCTGAAAGTGTATTAGAGGTGAAATCTTGACGAAGACCATACTGACATCGCTAGCAGTTACAATCCTTTTGTTGTCCACAAGCACGTTAGTGTTTGGTTCATCAACAGAACTCGGGTACAGATATATTAACACCAACTCAAATACACAGCCAGGCTCATCAATCTCTTGGTATCATAACACTCTAGACATGGCTGACATAGCTGGCACCGGTGAACGAACAGAAGTAACCACAGCTTTTACAACATGGCAGAATGACGCTGGTTCCTACATTCAATTTTCAAACGCAGGTACGACCACCACAGTAGCAAGTTCTACGGCTAATCCACCATTTCAGGATAGCTTAAAAGTGGTTCAA
>CAYJSN010000026.1:0-14088 GCA_964373125.1 uncultured Nitrosopumilales archaeon
CCCTCGGCGTGGGCGGCCTAGGCTCGCTCGTGCTCGAGACCAGGATCGCTGGCTGGATGGGCGCGCCGCTCTCGCCAGTGATAATCCCCTCCTGGTACGCGCTGCTCACCGATGTCTGGTTCAATGTGACCAACGTTGTCGTGGAGAAGGACGGCGGGACAGAGCACTACGATTCAAAGATCCTAGGCATGGACATATTCTACCACACGATGACCGGCAGCCTCAACACAGTGATGGGCGCGGGCAACGAGTTCTCAAGGATCGAGCCCTGCAACGAGAACTTCGTCTACAGCGTAAACCTGGCCGGGCAGGAGTTATACTCCGTGAATGATGGATTGTACGTCATCGACCTCCTGGCACTGCTGCAGAGGGCCCAGCAGGCGGGCGCGGAGCAGGGGTGGCACTTCAGCATCGATGATGCAGAGCTAGTGATGCTGGAGACGGTCGTGGAATCTTACTGGTCGTATGTGTACGCAGAGGTAGCCTGGTCAGGAATACGTTACTGCGCCCACGTGGAGGAGCGGTGCGCAATAAAATAAATGTGACCATAGGGAGACGAGTCTCATGCAGATCGGGCTGCGGAAGAAGTGGAAGAGGCTGGTTGCCTTTGCGGCAGTCTGGGCATTCATACTCTTCCCGATACCATTCCTGCCGCTCTGGGGCTTTGAGGTGAACCCGCAGGCGGTGCAGGCGCTCATAATCATAACCGGCGTTGTGAGCGTGCCGCTGGTCCTGTTATTCATATTCATGAAGTGACTTTGGCAAGGAGGCTCTTCTGCTTCGGCCTTATCTTGCTTTCAATGGTTGCCGCGATGCCATGGTTGGAGATCCCGAAGGATAGCATGGCGGAGTATGGCGCGAGCCCGCACTTCTCGCAGATCGGTCTTATCGATTTTTCCTCGCCACTCCCTATGCAACAGGGCTGCTTCACCCGCCCGAGGTGGTCCAGGGCCAGTATCGCCCAGGTCGGGCACCTGGTCGGTGTCGTGCCGATTCCGCCCCACGGCCTCCTCAGCATGTTGATCTGCCGCTTGCTGTTCATTACGAACGCACCGTACGATTTCTTCATCTCGAGTATCTTGTCGATCAGCCGTTCCCTCTCCTCCCCGTAGGGTATCCACAGCGGGTCGTTGTCGCTGAACGGCGTGTGCAGCTGGAAGGCGATCTGGTACGCGAGGTCGTGCCACTCTTTCGCCACTTCCTCAACATGCCTGTAGTTGAAGCTGTTCACCGTCATCGCGATCCACACCTTCTTGCGGCCGTGCTTCTCTACGAACCTCTGGACATTCTGCCTTATCGTTGAGTAGACCGGGCCGCGTATGTAGTTGTGTATGTGCTCGGGTCCGTCTATCGAGATCCAGTAAGCTATCATCCCGTCAAAGTAGTGGAGCGGGGTGGTGCCGTTGCTCACCACGCTGAACTTGTTCGGCAACTCTTCGCTGAATACCTTTATTATGTCGGGCCGCAGCATGGGTTCCCCGCCGGCTATCGTCACCTGCAGAAGGTGATGCTTCTTGAAGGTGTTACGTATAATCGCGCGCCATTCCTCCGCGCTGAGCTCGTCGGGCACGTCCTTCCTGTTTATCCACCAGTAGCAGTGCTTGCACTTCAGGTTGCAGATGTTGTTGATGTCGGCCGAGCCGAAGAACGGCGTCCTCTTTCCGAACTGTACCTTGATGAGCTTTCCCGCCATATACCAGTAATCGGGATCCCTGAAGCACCCCATTATTATCGGCAGAAGGTCGGTCACAAGTCTAGGAGCGCGCGCCGATTATTAAGCATTAGTTCGGCCGCGCATTTTGATCAGACCGATCACTCCAAGTATCACTATGCCCACGAAGATCGCCCCGGCCACGAAGGAATATTCTTTGCCTGCCGAAGCAGCGACGAATCCAAGAAACGCCAGGCCGAGCCCGGCAATCACCAATTTCGTTCCGCCTTTTTTCTTGCCGCGCAACCGTGATCAGCGATCGAAGGATGTTATGGGTTGAAAAGTGTGTCGGCCCGACAGAGCACATAAGGATTGTCCTCTGCCGGGCTGCATGGGCCGTGGCTGTACTGGGCACGTTGGGGCTATTGCTGGTTCACAAATCATCAGGATGATACTTATGATATCTTGTCGAACTTTCTGTGTTTATTTGTCTACTTGTGGTTACATGGGCGAATCGTTTCCCGGAGTTTTTTCAATATCTTTTGATATTGTTCGGCCACGATGTAAAATTTTCAATCTTACCCTCAAAGTACGCCGGCCACCTCTTATCCAAGTCGGTCAGGACCCACAGACTTGGTTGACCAGCTTCGCCACGCCGTCGATTATCCTGGCAGATGCCGCAAGGTGGTTCTTCGGGTCGAAGATCGTCTTCAGCTCCGCACCGCTCAACCTGGAGGAGACCTGCTGGTCCCGGCCCAGCGCGTCCAGGAACTGGAGATCCTTTGCTGACGCGTCAAAAGCTATCCGCTGTATCGTCCGGTAGGCATCGAGCCTTGGCATTCCCTTCTTCACCAGCGCATCCAGCACGAACTCGGCATAGATCTGTCCCTTCGTTAGCTCCAGGTTCTTGGTTATCCGCGCCGTATCGACCTTCAGGCCGGCGATTACACCTGTGATGCTCAAGAGCATCTCATCGAGCAGTATCACCGTCATGGGGATCGTGAACCGCTCGTTGGCTGAGTTTGACAGGTCCCGCTCGTGCCAGAGGGCGATGTTATCCATCGACGTGCCGAGCATGTTCTTGATTATCCTCGCCAGCGACGATACCCGCTCGCTCTTGATCGGGTTCTTTTTTACGGGGACGGCGCTGCTCCCCATCTGGCCTTCCCTGAAGGGCTCGGCCGCCTCGCCTATCTCTGTCCGCTGGAGGTTGCGTATCTCCACCGCGATCTTGTCGAGCGTGGACGCCGCCAGCGCTAATGCAAAGATGAACTCCGCGTGCCGCTCCCTGGAAACGACCTGCGTTGCGGCATCAACTGGAAACAGGTTGAGCTTCCTCGCGACGCGCTCCTGAACCTCCGGCGCCTTGCTGTCCATCAGCGAGCCGGTCCCCACAACCCCGAGGGTTTTGCAGAGGAGCACCCTCCGCCTCATCTCTCTTATCCTGCTGATGTGGGCCGCCAGGTCGGAGGCCCAGACCGCAAACTTGAGCCCGAAGGAGATTATGCTTGCGTGCTGGCCGTGCGTCCTCCCAACTGCCGGCAGTTCCCTGTACTCCGCGGCCTTGCCGGAAAGAACCTTTGCAAGCTCGACTAACTTACGCTCAATTACTACCAGCGAATCACGCATCTGCATCGATATCCTGGTGTCCACAACATCGTAGCTGGTTAATCCATAATGTACCCAAGGCTTGGCCTTCTCGCTGCAGAGCTCGCTTACGGCCTCGACCATCGCTGCTGTGTCGTGCTCGCTTACGACCTCCAGCTCCCCAACGCGCTTCATGGTTATCCTGCCCGAGCGGGCCTTCTCTGCTATCTCCCTGGCAGCCTCCGCCGGTATCAGGCCGGTCTCGCCCTGCGCCTCTGCCACCGTGGCCTCGAACTCCAGCTGGTACTCTAGGGTCTTCTGCTGGTCGAATATCTTCTTGATCTCATCGCTGCCGTACCTTCCACCATCGATCGGGAGTATGGGCACATACTCCATGCCTTTTTCAAGGAAAATAAACTTTTGCGGGCGCGAAAGATGCCACCAGCGGCATCTCTCATCACTTAATAGTTTAAATTGTCCATGAGCTGCAGGGGGTTTAGGGGATGGTTTTGGCTCTGAGAGATCAGATCAAGAAGGTCGGGGACGTGGAGTACAGGATTGAACAGGACCCTGCGAGAAATATGAAGGTGCCCGTGACGATCTATGCCAACGACGAGCTCCTGGGGAAGATGACCCAGGACAGGACGATCCTCCAGGCGCTCAACGTTGCTACCCTGCCGGGCGTCCAGAAGCATGTTGTTGTTCTGCCGGACGGGCACGAGGGATACGGCTTCCCCGTTGGCGGGGTTGCAGCGATGAGCGTCGAGGACGGTGTGATAAGTCCCGGCGGCGTCGGGTACGACATCAACTGCGGCGTCAGGCTCATCAGGACGAATCTTAGCGAGGACGATGTCAGGCCGAGGCTCAGGGAGCTCGTGAACGAGCTCTTCAGGGCCGTGCCCTCCGGCGTCGGCAGCCAGGGCGCCATTAGGCTAACTTCGTCGCAGCTCGACGAAGTGCTCACCGAGGGCGTCAGGTGGGCGGTCAGGAACGGTTACGGTTTTGCCGAGGACGCAGAGGTTTGCGAGGAGGACGGACACATGAAGGGCGCCGACCCGGCCAAGGTTTCGCAGATGGCTAGGAAGCGCGGCGCGCCCCAGCTCGGAAGCCTCGGCTCCGGCAATCATTTCCTGGAGGTGCAGAGGGTCGACAAGATCTTTGACGCCGAGGCCGCAAAGCGGTTCGGTATAGAGCGCGTCGGCCAGGTTACCGTGCTGATACACTGCGGCTCCAGGGGGTTCGGCCACCAGGTCTGCAGCGATTACCTGCGTGTCTCCGAGACCGCCCTGCGCAAGTACAACATCGTCCTGCCGGACAGGGAGCTGGCCTGCGTGCCAAACGGCTCCCCGGAGGGAGAGTCCTACAGGAAGGCCATGTACAGCGCCCTGAACTTTGCCTGGAGCAACAGGCAGATGATAACGCACTGGACGAGGAAGACTTTTGAGAAGGTCTTCGGGATGAGCGAGTCCGACCTCGGGATGCGCCTGGTCTACGACGTCGCCCACAACATAGCAAAGGTGGAGAAGCACAAGATCGACGGCTCCACCAAGGAGGTGGTCGTGCACAGGAAGGGCGCGACACGGGCATTCCCCGCCGGAAAAGAGGAGGTTCCCGAGAAGTACAGGGACATCGGACAGCCGGTCCTGCTACCCGGCTCGATGGGCACTGCTAGCTATGTATTACTGGGCTCTCCCAAGTCGCTGGAGGTGACCTTCGGTTCCACTGCCCACGGTGCGGGCAGGACGATGTCGCGGTCGGCAGCGAAGCGCAGCTGCTCTGCCCAGGAGGTGCAGAAGCGGCTCGAGTCGCGCGGCATATACGTCAAGGCGCTCACCAGGGAGGGCATCGTCGAGGAGACGCCAGAGGCCTATAAGAATGTCGATTCGGTCGCGGATGTCTCACACGCGGTGGGGATCGCCACCAAGGTTGCCAGGCTGACGCCGCTGGGAGTGATAAAAGGTTGACGGACTACGATCCGGAAGTCGAGATAATCAAGGCAAAGAAGCTCCGGGAGATGAAGAAGAAGATGATGAAGGAGAGGGAGCAGAAATCCGACCGGGAGGTGCTGCTCGATTACCTTGTCGAGCGCGGCGACGAAGTATTCTATGCGGCCGAGGCCCAGTATCCGCGGGAGATGGCCGCCCTGACCAAAAAGTTTGCCGAGCTGATAAGGAGCGGTTCGCTTCAGGGCAAGATCTCCGGCACCGATCTGTACTCTTTGCTCAGGTCCGTCGGGCTCCGGGTGAGGATGGACACCAAGATCCAGTTTGAGGAGCACGGGAAGCTGGTATCGCTCTCGGAGCGGCTGAAACTGGAAGAGTAAGTTTGTAATAATGAGGTAGTGCTTAGACTCTCCTGCCTCTTCTTCCGCCCGGCTTTCGTGTTGTGTCGTGCGGTATCGGAGTAACATCGTCAATCCTGCCGATCCTGAAGCCGGCCCTTGCCAGAGCCCTTATCGCTGCCTGCGCGCCCGGTCCTGGAATTCTAGGTCCCACGCCTCCAACGGCCCGCACCCTGATGTGCAGCGCGGTGATACCCTTGGTCTTTGCAATCTCTGCACAAGCAACGCCTGACTTCATCGCTGCGTAGGGCGATGATTCGTACCTGTCAGCGGTCACGTGCCTGCCGCCCGAGCTGATGGAAATGGTCTCGGCGCCGCTCAGGTCGGTTATGTGCACTATCGTATTATTGTAGCTACTGTAGATGTGTGCGATCCCCCACTTTTCCTTGGTTATATCCTCGGACAACAGGTTGTGACGCTTCCTGGGGTATAAAAAATCTTATGCTCTTCTGATAATCGGCCGAGCCCGCATCAAGCACACGTTATCTGGATAGGTGCTCCCATCCGCGCTCCTCGATCCGCACCGTCCTTCTGTCCTCGATGCGGACTAGACCGCTGCCAGACTCCACTTGACCGAGCACGTGGAGCCTGCAGCCGGAAGCCTTGGCCAGCCTTCCGACTCTGTCCAGATCTCTCTTCGGTATCGTGGCCACGATCTCGTACTCCTCACCACCGTATAGAACTAGATCCTCGGCCCGGTAGCGGTTGGTCTTGGCAAACTCCCTCACGCCAAGCGCTGCTGGCAACTGCTCGACAACGAACCTTTTCCTGCTCGCCCTGCTCAGTTCGTGGAGCGTGATCGCTAGACCGTCGCTCGAGTCCATCGTGGAGGTAGCATACCTTGCCAGCCCCAAGCCGAACTTCAATCTCGGCTCTGGCACCATAACGGCGCGGAGAACCTTCTTTCTGAAGCCCGGTTCGCACCTTGCTCCATCTTTGAGTATCCTGAGCCCTGCTGCCGGGTAGCCGAAGGGCCCCGAGGTTATGATAAGATCGCCGATCCGGGCACCCGAGCGCCTCACTATTCGATCTGCAACCCCTGCCATGCAGCAGTCTATAGTCAACTCTTTGCCCTCGTTGGTGTCCCCGCCGATGATGTTGATGCCGAACTCCCTCTCTGCGATCCTGAATCCCTTTACCATGTCCCTCACATCGCTGCTGGTGAAATATCTCGGGATTGCCAGAGATACGAGCGTCGCGAGCGGCCGCACGCCCTTGCACGCCATGTCACTGACACAGGAGACGATGCTCTTCCTGGCCGCCTGCCATGGTCTCATCTGTTTTGGAACGTCTGTGCTCTGCACCAGCATATCGCACTTGAGTACAAGCAATCTTCCTTGTAACGGCAGGGTCGCAACGTCGTCGTTCCACAGCGTCTTCTTACTGTGTATGCCCAATGCCGACTGCAAGAGCCTAATAATCTGCTTCTCGCTTAGCCTTTTCATAGGCTTCCCTTATCTTCAGCTCATAGCGCCTGCAGAGCGACTCGGTTTTTTCTTTGCTCTTTGACTGGACGGATATTCGCATGATCTCTTCCGTGTTCGAGCCTCTCACCAAGACCCAAGTGCCTTCGTCGAAGATGCCCTTTGCCCCGTCCGTGTGATCAACAGAGGAGCACTCGCCCTCCATATGCTCGGCGATCTCGTCCATCACCGCCGCATGGAAGACGGTCTCGGCCGCAACCTTCTGCCTGAGCAGGTGGTACCTCGATGCTACCTCCATGCACTCGTCGTACTTCTTGCTCCTAAGCATCCCTGCTATCATTGCGGAGGCCAGCAGGCCGTCCCTGCAGAGGTTGAAGCTGCCCATTACGAAGCCGCCGCTGCTCCCCTCGCCGCCGGCAGTGACCTTCCGTTCCATCATCAGGCGGGTCACGTTTGCCTCGCCCACCTTCGAGTACGTGACACGGCAGTTGCTGGCCTTGGCAAGTTCGCCTACAGCGTCGCTGGTATCCACGCTGATCACGATCTCCCTCGCGCCCATCTCGATCGCCCTAGAGACGCAGAGCAGCAGCGTGGCGTCGGGGTCCATCTTGCTTCCCCTGCCGTCGACCACGACCAGCCTGTCGCCGTCTAGGTCGTAGGCAAAGCCGGCATCGCATTTTGAATTTGATACGGTATTCCTCAGATCCTTTAGATCGTCGGTGGTGGGGTCAGGCGTTCGCGATGACTTCCCATGAACGTCGTTTATGCTGGTCACATCGCAGCCGCTCCTTTCTAGGATCGTGCGGGCATGCTGGCACGCAGCCCCCCCAGTAGGATCTACAGCGACCCTCGGCCGTCCGCCGATCTGTCCCACGAGTCCGAGCACATCCTCGACGTAGCTTGAGCCCACAGTGGATTCCTTTCCGATACGCACGGCCTCCAATCCGTCTGCGTGAAGCAGGTCTTTCAGATTCCTGAGCTCGTCTTCGAAGATGCCGCGCCCCTCGAGCAGGAATTTGAGCCCGTTCCACTCCAGCGGGTTGTGCGAGGCCGTAACTATCAAACCCGCGCCCACCTTGCGGGCCTCCCTGAAGGCAAAGGGCGTTGGGGCTATGCCGAGGCTGTGAACGTCGATGCCCCGCTCCATCAGTGCGGCACTCGCGACGTCGCCCATTACACCGCCTGATGCTCGTGTATCCCTTGCAAGCACGCAGGCGCCGCTGTTGATGATCCTGGCGAAGGCGCGGGAGAATTCCAGCACGTGTCGCAAGTTCAGATCGCCGCCGAAGATCCCGCGGACGCCCGAGATCGAGACTTTCATGAACTCAGTCTCCAAAGGATTCTTATTAACCCTTTTCAGAATTTGCGGTTAGCGCCCCGATAGCTCAGCCTGGTAGAGCGAGCGCCTCGTAAGCGCTAGGTCGCGGGATCAAGGCCCGCTCGGGGCTCCACCAAGCATCGAAACCTCGAGCTAGATGTGCGGCTTCCTTCTCCGTATTCTTCTGGCCTTCCGCCACCATCTGTGCATGAACCAGTAAGAACCATATGTGGCGCCGACCGTCGAGAAGATCAGGCCCAATAGCCGCGGCAGCGATTCGTCCCCGACCGCAGGGAAGGCTCCGTATATCGTTGCGAGGGTGTTGGGCACCAAGACCGCGGTGCCGACGACCGACAGCCATAACAGAAACGAGCCCAGCTTGTTCGAGACCTCGGTCTGCAGCACATTGATCCCGGCTGTCAGGACCTCGAGCACGTGCTCCGCCATCTGGATCTGTCTTTCAAGGCCGCCAAGAATTACGTCGAACTTGGCCAGGATGGCTTCGTTGTCGCTCATCATGTCCGGATCGCCGTACCTTAATGCATGCACGGTTGTGTGTGTTGCCCATATCGCGTTCAGGAAAGTCAGCACCGAGGTCTTTATGTTTGACATCTCGAATGTCAGGTCCCTGGGCATCTGTCTCAGCCCAGCAAGGTCGATCTCGAGCTGCTCCGCCGCTTCCACAATATTCCTCAGGACCGTGAAGTTATGCTCGCTCAGCTCGTCGATTATCCTGATCAGCAGCGTTGTCTGCCTGTCCTCCCAGTCCTCGGGCCTTGTGGGCAGCCGCCTGAAGAACGTGCTCGCATACTCGGAGAGCCTCAGGATCTTTCCCGCCTGCTCGTCCTGGATGGTGACGATGTGATCCTTCTTTATGTAGATCAGCATGGGAGTTACCCTGACCTTGCTTCCCATGAACATGATTATCGGGAGCATCAGGCCGAGCGTCTCTCCCCGGTCCTCGTAGCCGGAGAGGTAGCTCCCGAGCAGCACTGATGGATCGAGCGTTATGCCCAGAACCTGCGTCACCTCTTTGGCGGTCTCCGGCAGGTCGTCGACTATGCACTCTGTCCACGACACCGTACAGGTCGATGAGACCGACAGGATCTCTTCCATCTTTATGTTCGAGAGCTTGAAGGAGGATCCCTGCGTCGTGATGCCGGCAACGTTTACTGTCTTGATCATTAGCCTACATGAGTTTCCGCCACATTCTGTAATTAAGGTTTTTTCAATCAAAAGCTGACCAATTTGAGAATTAAGTAGCCACTGGATTGTCATAGGATGGCCGGGAGTCTGCCAGTAAGACTTTTAACCTCTACCGCACATGCAGAACAGCGCCCGTGAAGATCGGAAACAACAAGTACATCATAGCGATCCCCGTGATAGCTGCATCCATCGGGGCCGCGGTATTCTTCGCGCAGGGAACGGCGGCAGAGGATGAGCAGCGGGGCACCGTAAAGCTCTCCGACCTCAGGAAGGATGACCCGCTGGTACTGGGCGATCCCAGCGCGCCACTGCTGATTATGGAGTGGGGCGACTACCAGTGCACTTACTGCCACAGGTTCCACCAGGACACAAGGGACAGCGTTCTGAGCAACTTCGTGGCGACCGGCAAGGCCAGGTTCACCTTCATGGACTTTACCCTGAACGGCCCCGCCTCGGTGCTAGCAGCCGAGGCGTCGTACTGTGCCTCGGATCAGGGAAGGTACTGGGAGTACCACGACGAGCTCTACAACAACTGGGAGGGCGAGAACACCGGCTGGGTGAACATGCAGAACCTGAAGAAGTTCGCCTCCAGCGTGGGTCTGGAGGCGGGAGCTTTTGACGAGTGCCTGAAGACACACAAGTACGAGCAGATGGTCATCAACAACTACAAGTTCGGGCAGAGCATAGGGATCAGTGCCACGCCCACGTTCCTGGTCGTGGACGGCGAAGGAAAGGCGCTGGTCATAAGAGGCGCGCAGCCTTACGAGACATTCGATACGGTTCTGAGCGAGAGGCTCGCACAGCTGGAAACCTAGGCGCTCTCAGTCTGGATGCCTCGCATTCAACCTACTGCCGCGTGCCTGCCACCAGTCTCTTGCCGCTGGGAATTATCTCTCGCTTGATCGCGTCCCACTCTATCGAGACCCTCCCGGGGCCGCTTATCAGCAGGCTGGCACACCCGGCCAGCAGAAGCAGGTCAAGCTCTGCGCCACCGACAAATCCCTTTGATAACTTCACCAGCAGGATCGCCCCGATCATATCCACCACCAGAAGGGCTGCCGCTACCCTGGTGAGTACTCCCAGCAGCAGGGTCAGCCCGCCTATGAACTCGAGCAGCGCGATGAGAATCGCCATCTCCGCGGGGAGGCCTATCATGCCGAAGAAGCCCTGCGTGCCCGGTATATCGACCAGTTTGGGGTAGCCGTGGGCCATGAAAGCTATTCCAACCAGCACTCTTATCGGCAGGGGACCGAAGAGGAGGGCTCTGCTCGTCATGCGCGCACTCGCCTAACGTTGAACCGCCTCCACTTTAAACCTATCATGCCCTTGCAGATGCGATCAGAACCTGCCAGGGGAATACAATTTTTCCATCCTTCATGAACCTGCCGGCCTTCTGCCTGCACTCTTCCTTCATCTTTGCGTGGAGCTCGGGGCTCAGGCTGTTGAGCTTTGATCGTATGGAGACGACCATGCTCTGCATGTACTCTTCCCAGTACTCCTCGAAGCTGCCCGCGTCGTACTGGTAGGTGTAGCCTGCAACATCGATGCTGCTGAAGCCGCACCTCTCAAACTCTGTCCTCAGCAGCTCCGGCTCGCCGAAGCGGTGCGGCCCGGGCCTTCCCGGCGGTATTATGTCCGGCACATACCTAATGATGGTACTCATTATCACGCTGAAGTAGGGCACGTCATCCGCGGAGCCGTGAACCGACAGCGCGATCCTCCCGTTCTTTCTCAGCACCCGCTTCATCTCGCCCAGGGCCTTCTGCGAGTCGGGGAAGAACATGAACGCAAACTCGCTCAGCACGGCATCGAACGATCCGTCCGGGAACTTCAGGTCCTCGGCGTCCATCTCCAGGAACTCCATGTTGCTGCCAGCCGCGACCCTCCTGGCTATGGCGAGCGGGCCCGGCGCCAAGTCTATCCCCACCACACGACCGCTGCTTCCGACCCGCTTGGCGGCCTCGAGCGCCACGATGCCCGTGCCCGTTCCGACATCCAGGATCCGCTCTCCCTCCTTGGGGTCCGCGGTGGCGATGAGCTGCTCAAGGCTTTTGAAGGGGCCGACCTTCTTGCTGGCAAACCTTTCATGGTACAGCTCGGCCTTTTCGCTCCACAGCTCCTTCAGCTCTTCCTTGTAGCTCACCGGATCGAAGGCAGCGCTCATGGCAGGCCTCATTTTGTGCTAACCTTATAAAATCCTTCGACGGCACGACGAATTCTTTTCACCATCAAGGTGAGCGTCAGAGCTTGCAGATCTTCGGAAGGATCCTCTTATGCTTGGAGCTGGCATGCATCTCTTTTATGCGCCTGACCTTGGCGGGGTCGATGTTGAGTTTTCTGGCAGTCCCCCCGGCCGGGAGCTTCAGGTCGAAGAGGCAGTACAGGACGGGGTCGACCTCCTCGTACGGCATCCCTATCTCTTCTTCTGCTGTATGTCCGGCCCAGAGCATGGCGCCGCTCTTCTTCTGGAGTATGCCTGCAGGAACCTTCAGGTGGCGGCCCAGCTCCCTAACCTGCAACTTGTATAGCGATCCGAGCGGCAGCATGTCAGCAGCACCGTCACCGAACTTGGTGAAGTATCCGATCAGGAGCTCGCTCCTGTTGCTGGTTCCGACAACAAGGCAGTTGCTCTGGTTCGCATGGTAGTAGAGGAAGCTCATCCTCAGCCTTGCAAGGAGGTTGCCGACCGCGAGCCTGTCAAAGGTCAGGTTCTCCATCAGCGCAGAATGAATCGGTTTCAGATCAATAGTCTGGAACCTTATGCCTAGGTTCCTGGCAAGGTTCACAGCATCGTCAATATCAGGCGCGGGCGTGATGCCGGAGTGGGGCAGTATCAGTGACATAGTTTTGTCCCGCGAAGCCTCGGCCGCGAGGGTCGCCACCACGGCTGAATCCAGCCCGCCGCTCAGCCCGACAACGTAACCTTCACGGCCCGAAGCCTCCAGCTCATCATTCAGGAACTTTACGATCCTCTTACTTATCTTCTCGTAGTTGAGCTTCGTGATCCGATCGGTAATTCCGACCAACGGCAGGCATAGCGGCGGGAGCGTATAATATTATTGCTCTCAGTCTCCCTTCTCCTTTATCTGTTCCTCGATCCACTGGAGAAACTTCTGCTTTGTTACCTGCTCCATCTGGGCAAGCCACTCCATGTCGCTAATCTTCCACTCCTCCCTCGGGATAGCGGAGAACTCGTCCTGCATGAGGAGCGTGAACTTGAGGCGGAGGTCGAGCGCCGGGATCGCGGCCGAGTGTTCTCTCAGCAGTATCTCGGCTACCCTCCCAAACTCTGCGTTATAGTTGCGCTCTGTGGGAATCTTGGCCAGCATATCGTCTAGGATTCTGGTGATCTCGCCGATGGTGTCTGCGGACATTATGCTCGCCGGGGTGATGCATCATTCGGCACGCTCGCATAAAAGTTCTTATGACATTTTTAATCACCAGTATCGTGGACTCTGGGCCCGAAGCCCCACTGCTGGAATGGAACAGCTATGTGGCAAGGAAAGATGGCATCGTCCTCGACAGGGCAGTGTTTCTGTTGGCAAAGACGTTGCAGGACAGATCGCTCGACATAGACGAAGAGATAAGCAGGCTGGACCTGATGGGCAGGCAGCTCGCAGAGCGCGTGGGAGGGCGCGAGAGGCCGACCGAGATCATAGCAGCGATCAACGAATACATCTTTGAGGAATCTGGCTTTCGTGGAAATTCCGATGACTACTACGACCCGAGGAACAGCTACCTCAACCATGTGCTGGTCCGGAAGATGGGGATACCAATAACATTGTCAGCGCTTTACATCGAGCTTGCCAAGAGGATCGGGTTTGATTTGCGGGGAGTCGGATTCCCGGGGCACTTTCTAGTCAAATATTCCGCCGGCGGTCTGGAGATCGTCATAGACCCCTTCAACAAGGGCAGGATACTGGGGAGCGAAGACTTTCAGGCCCTGCTCGACCAGCTCTACCACGGCCAGGTGAGGTTCGAGCCGAGGTTTCTTGCCGCGGCAACGACCGAGCAGATACTGGTGCGGATGCTCAGGAACCTTAAGGACGCGTTCCTCTACTCGTACGACCACGAACGGGCCCTGCTGGCGATTGACATGATCCTAGCGGTAAATCCGGAGCTGGCGGAGGAGTTCAGGGACAAAGGCATGTTATTGTACCAGCGGCAGCGCTACGCTGAGGCCTTCTCGAACCTGAGCAGGTACCTTGAGATGCAGCCCGATGCAGTCGACGCTGACAATGTGATGATGATAATGCGCGATATCCGCTCCTTCGCCGGGAGCGATATGTACAAGTGATAGGCGCCGGGGGCGGGATTCGAACCCGCGAGGCCCTTACGGGCCACAGACTCTCTGCAATTAGTGTTTAGCAGGCCTGCTCCATACCAAGCTAGGAGACCCCGGCAGCGCAGAAAATCTCCATGAGTTATCATTTAAACTTTGGGAACAGACTGCACGGCTCCCGATCAACCGTGTGTCGCACCCAACTCATCGATCTTTATTTCAACGTTTCCTTCGTACTTCGGCTTGACCGACAATTGGTCTGGCGTATAGATGAGGTGC
>CAYJSN010000027.1:0-6947 GCA_964373125.1 uncultured Nitrosopumilales archaeon
TCTACATAAGCTTCGGAGACCCAAAAGAAGCTAATGACAGCATAGAAGTGCAGGACGGTATAGTGTGTAGGTTGAAGGATAGCAAGTTGATTGGGATTACAGTAACAAATTTCAATAAAAGATTTAAGGTAAACACGGTTTAGCGGTTTATTAGATGCGAGTAGTTGGCAGGGACTACATCCTTAAGATCGCTAACCAAGAATTTTACGATAGCGTATTTAACGTAAGAAAGAGGTACTTTATGACAGGCAAACCCACGGAAATGGGAAGGGGAAATACTGTTCTTTTCGTGATGAAGAAAGGAGACGCGGCATACATTATAGTTGGAGATGGCAAAGTCTCAGGAGTGAGAATATTAGAGCCCTTTGATAAGGACTATACTTTTGCGAGCGAACATGATTGGAAATTTGTAGTTGAGTTTGAGGAACTTCGCAAATATCCTGTTGAGATTTTAGCTGATAATGTCTTCTCACCTGCGATCTTGGATAAAATTAGCTCACAGCGTCCCTTTGGAATAGATTTACTTCCAGAGGAGTCGCGAAGAGCTAAACAAAAGATCGATGAGTTGTTAACAGGCGTATCCTAGTATTGCGATTTTAGCATAAATGCGGGAGGTGGGATTCGAACCCACGAACTCCTGAGAGACCAGAGCCTCAGTACCGCCCCTATGTGAAGGACTGGCGCCTTTGGCCATGCTGGGCGACTCCCGCTTTCGGATTAGCTCCCTGAACGGTTTTTATAAGCCTTCATGGCGAGTATTGGCGTGCTGATTCCGGTTAGGTGTTTTACCTGCGGTGGCCTGATTGCAGACAAGTACCAGGCCTACATCAACCGCGTCAAGGCCGGAGAGGACTCGGCCAAGGTCCTCGACGATCTTGGTGTAAAGCGCTACTGCTGCAGGCGGATGTTCATCGGCACGGTCGAGACCATTTACCAGATTCTGCCGTACTACGAGGCCCTGACGCGCAGGAAACAGGAAGTCCAGTCAGAGCTAGAGTAAGCGGTTAGAGATGCCGAATATAACCGAGATCAGGGGACGCATCTGTTACAACAGCAGGGGCCAGAAGACCGTAGAGGTTGATGTTATTTCTGGCAACAAGTATCTGGGCAGGGCCTGCGCTCCCTCGGGCGCGAGCGTGGGCAAGCATGAAGCTGTGAGCTTCCCGAAGAACGGCGCCGAGAAGGCGCTCGATCTGCTAAACTCAAACACAGGCAAATTCGTCGGGCTAGACGCATCGGACACCAAGACCATCTATGATGCGCTGAAGAAGATCGACGACACCGCTAACTACAGCAAGATAGGCGGCTCGGTCGCCTATGCGCTCAGCATCGCGGCGGCGGAATCTGCTGCCCGTGCCATGAACATGCCACTCTTCAGGATGCTGAGCAAGAATAATTCCTACAGGTTCCCCTGCCCGCTGGGCAACGTCCTCGGCGGGGGCGCGCACGCCGGGCCGGGCACCCCCGACATCCAGGAATTTCTAGTAATACCCATCGGCGCCAAGTCCATCGGCGAGGCGCTGGAGATGAACTTCGAGGTTCACCGTGAGCTCAGGGACGTCATTCAGCGTAAGGACAGGGAGTTCACCTACGGCAGGGGCGACGAGGGTGCCTGGGCCCCGAAGATGAACAACCTCCAGGCCCTGGACGCTGTGGAGAAGGCCTGCAACGAGTGCGGCTTCAAGCTCGGGAAGGAGATCGCGCTGGGCATCGACTTTGCGACCTCGTCGCTCTGGAACCCAAAGTCAAAGGCCTATGTCTATGCGCGCACCGGGCGGAAGCTGACCCCCGCACGGCAGCTTGAATATGTGACCAACATAATCAGGGACTACAAGCTGATCTATGCCGAGGATCCGGTACATGAAGAAGCATTCGAGGACATGGCCGAGCTCACGAGGAAGTTCAGCAACGTCTACATCACGGCCGACGACATGCTTGTTACAAATACTGAAAGGCTTGCCGAGGCCGTCAGGCGCGGAGCGTGCAACGCGGCAATTCTAAAAGTGAACCAGGCCGGGAGCCTGCACGACGCGCTCAACTTCGCGGCCGAGGCAACAAAGAACGGCATCAGGCTTATAACGTCCCACAGGTCCGGCGAGTCCACCGACGCCCACATAGCCCACATAGCCATAGCCACCGGCTCCAGGATGATCAAGACCGGCGTGCTGGGCGGGGAGAGGGTGGCCAAGCTGAACGAGTTGTTAAGGCTGGCCGAGACCGGCCTTGTGGGGGGGCTGGCAGAAATTTAAAATTAGGATGGTTTGCAGCGGTGTGTGCGATGAGCGAGACTGAGGGCGAGGACTTTGAGAAGATGCTCCTCTCCACGGGCATAAGGGTGGGAACCCCCGTCAAGACCAAGTACATGGCCCCCTTCATAGTCAAGGCCAACCCGGAGGGCCTCTACATCTTGGACATGGACAAGGCACTCCAGCGGATCGATGTCGCCGCGGCCTTCATAAGCAGGACGCCGCTCCCAAAGGTGGCCGTCTGCTCGGCCAGGGAGTACGGCAAGACCCCGGTCGAGAAGTTCTGCGAGCTCACCGGCGCGCTCCCGATACTGGGGCGGTTCATGCCTGGGACATTTACGAACCCTCTGCTCCCCGCCTACATCGAGCCCGAGCTGATCTTGGTCACCGACCCGCAGGCCGACGAGCAGGCCGTTGTCGAGTCGACTAGGGCTGGTCTTCCAGTTATAGCGATCGCGAACAGCGACAACTTCACCTCCAGGGTTGATCTGGTGATCCCGGCCAACAACAGGGGCCGGCGCGCTCTGGCAACGGTGTACTGGCTGCTCGCAAAGGCAGTCCTGATCAAGACGGATCGGATGAAGCCGGAGGATCAGCAGATCGACAAGTTCATCTTCGATAGCAAGGAATACAAGATCGACGACTTTGAGACAAAGCTGGTAGAGGAGGTAACTTGAGCGGATGCGGGTCAGGAAGCCCGCGGTCGCAGGATCGTTTTACCCTGATGATAAGCAAGAACTTTTGCACGCCATCGAGGATTGCTTTCTGCACCAGTACGGACCGGGAAAGAAGCCGCCGGCGGGCACCAAGCAGAAGATCTTCGGGATGGTCTGCCCGCACGCAGGGTACATGTATTCCGGTCCGGTTGCAGCCAATTCATATTATGCGGGGTCGTCGCTGAAACCCGATCTGGTGGTGATTGTGGGGCCGAACCACTACGGGATCGGGTCCGGCATAGCCACGATGAAAGAAGTAACATGGGAGACGCCGCTGGGCTCGGTCGATGTCAGCACCGGGGCCGCCGAGGCCGTGGTGAAACATTCTGGCGTGATCGACTACGACGACTTTGCGCACAGCAGGGACCACTGCCTCGAGGTGCAGCTGCCCATGCTTCAATACATCTACGGCCACAGGTTCGGGATCCTGCCAATAATACTCTGGATGCAGGACAGGGAGACGGCTGCCGATGTCGGGAAGGCGATAGCCGAGCTCGCAAAGGAGAACGAGAGCGTGCTGCTCATCGCGTCCTCGGACTTTACGCACTACGAGCCGAACGAGGACGCGCACAGGAAGGACGGCGAGCTGATAAAGACCATCTTGGCGCTTGATGTTGCTAAATACTATACCGTGCTGGAGAGGTTAGATGTAACTGCCTGCGGCTACGGGGCCATCGCCGCGGTGATGATCGCGGCTAAGATGCTGGGCGCCACAAGGGGCGAGCTCCTGAGGTACGCCACGAGCGGGGACATAGCAGGAGATAAAAGTTCGGTAGTGGGATACGGCTCGATACTATTCACATGAACCCGGTAAAGCGGCGCGCAAGGGCATCGGCACCGGCAAAGATAATACTCTTCGGAGAGCACTTTGTCGTCTACGGCAGGCCGGCGATCCTGGCATCGATAGACAGGCGCGTGCGCGTCAGCGCCAGGGTAAGGAAGGACGATCAAATCACTATAAGATCGAACATGGGCTTCTCCGGCTCCTTCAGCACCGACAAATTGAATGCCGTGAAGAGGGAGAAGAAGTTCAGGTCGATGCTCCAGGCGGTGCTCTCGGCCGCCGGCGACGCAATGAAGGAGTTCAAGGCGTCGACGGGCCTCGACCTGTCGATACGGTCGGAGTTCCCGCACAGCGTCGGCCTGGGCTCCTCTGCAGCGACTGCCATAGCTACAATAGCGGCGGTGGGCTCGCTCTTCGGCAAGCTGAGCAGGGAAAGAATATGCGACCTCTCGCTCGAGACAGAGAGGATCGTCCACAGCAACCCCTCCGGCGCCGACTCGGCTGTATGCACATACGGCGGCCTGATGCTCTTCACAAAAAGTGAGGGCGCCAGGCCGATACACACCCTGCTCGAGCCCGAGTTCGTCGTTGTCAACTCGGGGATCAGGCGCGTCACCGGCAAGCTCGTCACCAATGTGAGGAGCCTGCGCGAGAAGGATCCCGGGCTGTTCAGCGGCCTCGCGGATATGAGCGAGAGCCTCACCTCGCAGGCGCTGAGGGCCATACGCGACAGGGACTACACCGGGCTCGGGGCGCTGATGACCATGAATCACTCGGTACTGCAGGGGCTCGGCGTCTCCAGGAGGATACTCGACAGGCTCGTGCAAGTTACGTTGAGCGCCGGCGCCCTCGGCGCAAAGATGACGGGCGCGGGCGGCGGCGGCTGCGTGATCGTGCTTGTCAGGGATGACTCGAAGAAGCGCGTGCTGCGCAGCGTGCGCGGTTATGATGCATTTCTATCAAAGATAGACCGCAGGGGAGTAGTGGTCGAGGAATCAGCATAGGTTGTGTAATAAGATTAAATAAGATAGCAACCGCGCTCTATGCATCATGTACGGGACGATCCTGGTTCCGCTGGACGGCTCGAAGATGGCAGAGAAGGCGCTCAAGCACGCCGTCTCGCTCGCAAAAGCCTTCGGTGCGGAGCTCATCCTGCTGACCGCGATTCCGGAAAACGTCGTGCCGGCTGGCGCCTATCGAACATGGACGCATCCTTCAATGGTCAGGCGGAAGGTCAGCGAGATCCTGACGATGGCAGAGGAGGAAGCAACCGACTATCTGGTGGAAAAGATGGAAGAGTGCAAGAAAAGCAACGTGAAGGCGTCGTACAAGGTGGCGGAGGGGGACGCGGCGTCCACGATCATCGAATTTGCCAAGAAGAAAGCGGATCTGGTAGTTATGGGGAGCGTCGGACGGACCGGGGTAAGGAAGCTGATGACGCTGGGAAGCGTCTCGAGGAAGGTTTCGGAGCACGTCTCGTGCCCGGTGCTCATTGTCAGATAACCTCAAAATTTCGGCGCGCAGAACGCCCAAGCTTTAAATGGCTTTCAGAGGGACGAATTCCTGATGGGATTAGTGCTTCTGAAGCTGGGCGGATCGGTCGTGACCCACAAGGATAAACCGTTGTCGGTGAACCGGTCGGCCATCACAAAGATGAGCAGGGCGCTCCGCAGGGTCAGGAAGCCGCTCATACTTGTGCACGGCGGCGGCTCCTTCGGTCATTACTATTCTGTGAAGTACGGTATGCACACGAAGCCCGCTAGGTATGACCTCCGCGGGGTTGCCGTTGTGAGATCATCTATGGTCGAGTTAAATGTTCACATCGTGAAGATAATGGCGGAGAACGGGCTCAACCCGTACACGGTTCAGCCATCGGTGCTGGTGCATGGCGCCAGGCCGGTCAGCAGTAGGATGCGAGAGCTGAAGGAACTTGCAATGAACGGGCTGATACCCGTGACCCACGGCGACGTCCTGCATCACAGCAATAGAAAATACTACATACTCTCCGGCGACGTGCTGATGCGCATGCTCGCGAAGGAGCTGAAGCCCGACGTTGTTGTATTTGCGCTGAACGTCGATGGGGTTTACAGCGATCTGAGGAGCAGGAAGCTCGTCAGGGAGATCAAAGCACTGAACCACGCAAAACTCTCCAAGGTATCGGCCGATGTGACCGGCGGGATGAACCGAAAGCTGGGGGAAGCATTTAAGATGTCTAGGATGGGAGTAGATGTTATGATGGTTAACGGCCTGAAGCCCGAGAGGATCGTGGACGCGCTGAACGGGAAAAATGTAGAGGGCACCCTGGTCAGGGGCGTGAAGTGATTGGGATTTCGGAGTCGGGCGTAATGAAGGATGAGAAGGAAAAGGACGACACCGAGCAATCGATCGAGGTAATCAAGCAGCGCAAGCTCGAGGGCCTGCAGATACCGCTGAAGGAACAGGTGCAGGCAAGGACGACCTCGACCTACCTTGAATATGTAACACTGGTCCACAACGCGCTGCCCGAGCTCGACCTGGACGAGGTAGACACATCCGCAACATTCCTCAACCATAAATTCTCTGCACCGCTGATAATCGACTCGATGACCGGCGGCACCCCCGAGGCCACGAAGATCAACCAGCGCCTTGCAGAAACAGCCGAGGAGCTCGGCTTGGGGATGGGGCTGGGGAGCCAGAGGGCGGGGCTCGCAAGCAAGGAGCTGGAGGAGACCTACTCCATCGCAAGGAAGCACGCGCCCAGCACGTTTCTGATCGCGAACATAGGCGGGGCGCAGCTCGCGAAGGGCCTCGGCATAGAGCAGGCCAAGCAGATCGTGGACATGATCAGGGCAAACGCGCTGGTGGTGCACCTGAACCCGCTGCAGGAGCTGATCCAGCCGGAGGGCGAGCCCAAGTTCAAGGGCGTCTACGCCAAGATCGCCGAGCTCGTAGCAGGTCTGAGCATTCCCGTGATCGTGAAGGAGGTGGGCGCAGGGATATCTAGGGAGGTCGCGCTGCGGCTAGAGCTGGCGGGCGTGAAAGCTATCAACGTGGCAGGTTCCGGCGGCACCAGCTGGGCTGGCGTGGAGAAGCTCAGGGCAGAGGCAGCGCACAGCGAGCTGAAGAAGCACCTGGGAGAGATGTTCTGGGACTGGGGTATTCCAACAGCAGCCAGCCTCATCGAGGTCAGGAAAGCTGTGAAGGTCTCGGTGGTAGCATCTG
>CAYJSN010000027.1:6957-12741 GCA_964373125.1 uncultured Nitrosopumilales archaeon
AGGAACGGGCTCGAGGTTGCCAAGTGCCTCGCGCTGGGCGCCGATATGTGCGCGCTAGCGTTCCCGTTCCTCAAGCAGGCCGCCGTCTCGAAGGAAGCTGTATTACAGTTTGCCAACCTTTTGCTGAGCGAGCTCAGGAGCGCAATGTTCCTGGTGGGCGCGAAAGATATTAAGACGATGCGGGGTTCAAGGTATCTTCTAACGGGGCCGCTGGCAGAATGGTTCAGATGACCCTTGAACTGCAGCAGCAACTCAGATCGGCAGCGTCGACGGTAGACGAGTTCATACTCTCGATGCTAGAGGGGAGTCCCCGCGACCTCTACCTGGCATCCGCGCACTACATCAGGAGCGGCGGTAAGCGGCTCAGGCCGTTCCTGGTGATAAAGAGCTGCGAGCTTCTGGGCGGGAGCGCCAAAAGCGCGCTGCCGGTCGCCGCGGCCATTGAGCTGGTGCACAACTTCACCCTGGTGCACGACGACATAATGGACAAGGACGAGATGCGGCATCAGGTATCCACCGTCCACACCCAGTACGGCATCCCGCTGGCAATACTAGCGGGCGACGTCCTCTTCATGAAGGCCATCCAGGCGATCGCCGCCCACGGCCCGAGGGCCGGCCTGCCCGACGAGGTGATAGTCAAGCTCACCGCCAGGCTGGCGCGCAGCTGCATAGACGTGAGCGAGGGGCAGGCTCTCGACATAGCAATGGCCTCGAGCTCGAAGATTCCCTCCGAGTCCGAGTACATCAAGATGATAGGAAAGAAGACGGCCACGCTCTTCGAGACCTCCTGCGAGCTGGGGGCGATCTGCGCCCAGACGCGGGAGGAGGACGCCGATAACCTTGCAAGCTACGGCAGGAATCTGGGAGTGGCGTTCCAGATCGTCGATGATCTGATAGGCGCAGCCGGCGATCCGAAGGTAACGAAGAAGCCGGTCGGTAACGACATCAGGGAGGGGAAGAAGACCCTGCCGATCCTGCTCGCGGTAAAGAAGGCAAAACCGGCTGACAGGGAAAAGATCCTGAAGGTCTTCGGGGCCAGGAACGTCAGCAACCGAGACCTGAAGCAGGCCGTGAATGTCATCATCGAGTCCGGCGTCGACCGCGAGGTCAGGAAGATGGCAAGGTTCTACGCGACCAGGGCGATAGACAGCATAAAACAGTACAAGGACAATAAAGCCAAGAGATCGCTCCAGTCCCTGGCCAACTTTTTTGTCGAGAGGACGCTCTAGATGATCCCGGACGAAGTAAGGAGCCTGGTAAGGAAGCTGGCACTGAAGAACGCGCTGGAGCACGGCGGCAGTACGAGGGCGGACACGATCATCGCCAAGGTGATAGGGCTCAGGCCCGAACTCAGGAAAGACGCAAAGCTGCTCATCAGCGAGATCAAAACGATCGCAGAAGAGGTTAACAGGCTGGGCCCGGCGGAGCAGCGGAGCGAGCTGGAGATGACAGCACCTGAGATGCTTGCCGAGGAGAAGAAGGAAGCGAGAGCTCCACTGCCGCCGCTGCCAGGCGCCGAGGCGGGGAAGGTCGTCACCAGGTTCCCGCCGGAGCCCAACGGTTACCCGCACATCGGCCACGCAAAGGCCGTGGTGATAGACGAGGAATACGCGAAGATGTACGACGGCCGGCTCATACTCAGGTTCGACGACACCAACCCGCTGAAGGAGAAGCTCGAGTTCTACGATGCCATAAGGGACGGGCTCGAGTGGCTCAGCGTCAGGCCGCACCTAGTGAAGAACACCTCGGACGATATGACAATACTCTACAGTTATGCAAAGAAGCTGATCGAGGCCGGCGGCGCGTACGTCTGCACCTGCCAGCCGGACACGATCAAGGAGAACAGGAAGAACGGTACCCCATGTAACTGCAGGAACCTCGGTTCATCGGCCCTCGAGCGGTGGGAGAAGATGTTCGGCGAGTACGGACCGAACCAGGCCATACTCAGGTACATGGGGGACATGGCGAGCGAGAACACCACGATGCGCGACCCGACGCTCTTCAGGATCATCGACGCGGAGCACCCGCTGCGCGGCAGGCAGTACCGGGTCTGGCCGACCTACGACTTTGCCGCCTCGATCGAGGACAGCATCGACGGCGTGACCCACGCGATGCGGACGAAGGAGTACGAGCTCAGGAATGAGCTCTACTACGCCATAATCGAGAGGCTCGGGATCAGGAAGCCGCTGATGCTGGAGTTCTCCAGGCTGGAGTTCGAGGGGATGCCGGTCTCCAAGCGGGCGATAAAGCCGCTGATCGAGCAGGGCCTGGTGAAGGGCTGGGACGACCCGCGGATGCTTACACTTGCGGCGCTGCGGAGGAGGGGCATCCTCCCCGAGGCGATCAGGGAGTTCGTGCTATCGCTGGGGTTCACAAAGGCCGACACCAAGCCGCCCTTCGAGGTGCTCGAGGCGATAAACAGGAAGATGCTGGATCCGGTCTCGGCGCGGCTCTTCTTTGTCAGCGATCCTGTCCTGCTTCAGGTAAGGGATGCGCCGAGGCAGAGGGTCAGGCTGAAGAACCACCCGGAGCGTGATATGGGCAGCAGGGAGGTCGAGGCAGGCGATTCCTTCTACATCCCCAGGAGTGATGCGTCCAAGCTCAGTCCTAGCTCCGAGCTCAGGCTGATCGACCTCTACAACGTAAGGATCGACAATGTCAGCGGCGATACGGTATCGTCAACCTTCTCTGGCAAGGAGGTCAGGGAGGGCATCCCCAAGGTGCAGTGGGTGGGCCGAGAGGACGCCACGCGGGTAAGGATCATGATCCCCCGGGCGCTCTTCGTCAACGAGCGGTTCAACGAGAAAAGCCTGGAGGTTGTCACGGGCTACGCCGAGTCCCACGTTTCCAAACTAAAGATCGGGGATACGATCCAGTTCATGCGCTTCGGCTTCTGCAGGGTCGACGTCCCCGGGGTAATGATACTCACACACAGGTGAACCGCGGTGAGGATAGCCAGGGTTGCGAAGGATTCAGCGGAGACGTACGCGCTGGTGCAGGACAACTCCCTGCTGCTGAGGGAGGATTTGGAAAAGGCTACCGGAAGAAGCCTGCCGCGCAGCATGGAGGAGCTCCTCTTCGGCGATGCGCGGTCTGTCGCCGCGGTTCTGTCCCGGCCGGATATTGCCGGGAAGGTAACACGCTACCAGGCGGATAACCTGCCGCCGACGATTAGACTGCTACCACCCATCACCAAGCCATCGAAGATCATCTGCCTCGGCTTCAACTACCTGGACCATGCAAGGGAGCAGGGGAAAACGCCGCCAGAAGAGCCGGTGATATTCATCAAGCCCAGGACCACCCTGATAGGCGCATACGATAGCATAGTCTGCCCGGGCTTCGTGAGGGAGCTCGACTACGAGGGCGAGCTTGCGCTGGTGATCGGCAGGGACTGCAAGAACGTCGGCGAGGCCGACGCAATCGGCTGCGTTCTGGGTTACATGGTCTTCAACGACGTCTCCGCGAGGGAGATACAGTTCGGGGACAAACAGTGGACCAGGGGCAAGAGCTTCGACACCTTTGCCCCCTGCGGGCCGTGGATAACGACCAGGGAAGAAATCCAGGACCCGCGCAGGCTCCGCATCGTCACAAAAGTGAATGGCGAGGTGCGCCAGGACTCCTCCACTGAGATGATGGCCCTCGGGATCGAGCGCATAGTCTCCAGCCTGAGCAGGGTGATGACGCTGGAGCAGGGCGACATTATAGCTACAGGCACGCCCTCTGGCGTCGCCGCCTTCATGAAGGAGCCGCGCTACCTGCGCCACGGCGATCTCGTGGAGGTCGGGATAGAAGACCTCGGCAGGATCAGGAACAGCGTCATCTTTGCCTGATGCAGCGTGACTGTAATTTATAAATAATAAGGCGTTGCATCCTACCCACATGGCAAAGGTTGCGGTCGGCAAGACCGGCGATATTCCTGCCGGGAAGATGGTCGGCGCCCAGGCAGGTGGAAAAGAGATACTGGTGGTAAACGTGGACGGCAAGTACTACGCGATGGGTGACATCTGCAATCACGCTGGCGCGAACCTGCACGAGGGCGAGCTGAGCGGGAAGGAGCTGACCTGTCCCTGGCACGGCGCCAAGTGGGACGTGACCACCGGGAAGCTGGTCAAGTTCCCGGTGCCGCTGAAGGAAGAGGAAGCATTCAGGGTAACGGTGGAAGGGGATACCGTGTACGTGGAGGTCTGAGAACCTCTAATTTTTTAGATTCAGCCATAGAAATACGAAAAATCAGCAAAGATAGATGACTCTTCTTCCCTGCTCCAGAGCCCCCCTCTACTGCTCAGTTAGACTTTTTCTTCTCCACGTTCGTGACCGGAACCTCGACCTTCTCGAGTTCCGGCTTGCAGATCTTTGCATGCGACGGGTAGTCCTCGTGCTCCAACAGGGCTCCGCAGATCTCGCACTTCACCAGGAAGCACATCTTACCCCAGTTATCCTCGCGCTGTCTTAAATCCTTTTACGGCCTGATGACAAACTTTTAAGGCAGTTGCCCGGAAGAGACGCCCTGAAGGTGATCCACCTGGTGACGGCAAAGAAGCAGAAGGTGCAGGAGAATAAGGAGAGGCTGGCCAAGGCGATAGAGACGCTGAACAGCGTGGCCGACGGCACATCGGCGCCAAGGAACATCCGCAAGACGGTGAAGGACATCGTAACCGCGCTGCAGGACGAGAGCCAGGGCGTCTCCGTCAGGGCAGCCAACGCGATAAGCACGCTCGACGATCTCACGCAGGACCCCAACATGCCGTCCTTCGTCAGGGTCACACTCTGGCAGGCTGTCTCCACCCTGGAGAGCATACGCGAGTGACCGGCCGAGACCATCTATAAAATTTATTAGATATTCGCGCGAAGTACCACCGATGAACCCCGAGACCGTCGAGATCAGCGTCGCCGTCCTCAACTTCGATACGGAGAGCAGGGTATTCAGGGACGTATTCAGGGAGATCGAGGCGCTGGTTCACACCAGGAACGAGTTCACGATAGGCGAGCCCGAGTTTGTGATGGGCTGGTACTTCTTCACGGTCTCTGTGAGCCGGGGGATGATAGTGAAGCTCGCGAACCTGCTCGGGAACGAGTTCCTCGTGGTGAAGGGTAAGTCCTTCGAGAACAAGTTCGTGAACTGGCTGAGCGCGCGCCTGAAGAAGCTCGGCTACAGGCCGTACCTGCACTTAAAGTCGGAGATGGAGACCTCGAGGTACGGCCTCTTCTGATCATCTATTATAATAAAATAATACAAAAAATTGGTCGTTCTGGCAGGTCGAAATTATAACTACTGGACTATTTCAGCCGTAGCGAATCGGTTTCCGACCTGGGTAATTCTGACTTTGCAATTCTGGCCTACTTGTCCGTCCTTCACGAAGATAACGAATCCTTGGATTCTTGCTATCCCGTCGCCCTTTCTGCTTCGTTCTGTTACATTTACGTCGTATTCTTTGCCTTGTTCAACTGGTTTTGGACCAGAATTGAACCCTCGGTTAAAGCTCGTACATTCCACCTCCGTCTTACGTTTTGGCAGTTATCACTACAATATAAACGCTCTAGATATTCATCGCTAATTTGAGGGCCTCCGCGGGAATCGAACCGCCGGTTTGCTTCTTATTCTCCATGAGAGGAATCTGGCTGTTTTGCAGTGCCGATCCCAGCATTAGCAATTATGATTACCAATCTGGTATTTAGCTTTTATGAGCTAGAGAGCATAAAAGAGGTAATAATTTGAGCTAGTGACATATGATGACTAACCTTTCATTTTAGCAAATCTAACATTTCGCTAACACTAATTGTTTT
>CAYJSN010000028.1:0-12651 GCA_964373125.1 uncultured Nitrosopumilales archaeon
ACATGTTGTGCTGAGTGAAAATGAACAATCAAAAATACAAATGTGAATATTGTGGGGAATTATTCGTGGACTATCTTATACTGATAGAGCACAAAAAGATACACCCAGAACACTTTGAAAAGATGGCAAAAGAAGGCTGTGCTTGTTAATTCTAATAACTAAATACTCAAGTTTGACGGTATATAAACCCCCTAGAGAGCCTTTGCTATTATCCTCGTAATATCCACGCTTGTATCACTGGCAATATCATATGAGGGAATGGTGCCATTTTGAGTTTATGAATGAATTTGCCTTATATACCGTCAAACTCGAGTAAATAATCATTTCTTAACTTAGCTTCACTAAACGGTGAGGTCGTCTTGGAAAAACGGACCTGACAGTCCATAACCTATGTGTGTATGAGCAGAGAGGATTCTGGAACCACAGAGGGCTCGAATTGCTCAATGAAATACAAATAATGGTCGTCGCCAGAAGAGTTACCCATGTGTGTAAGCTATTCTGTTACCTGTGTCTGTAAGCTGTACAGCTAGGATTATCCTGAAACTGTTCAAGCACAGCAAGTGGGGCGCCAGCCATACCTCCTTTGAAAATCTAAAGAAAGGATTTTCGATGCGTGACCTTGGAAAGGGAGGAGCAAAACGTGTAGACAAGATTGGTAAGGAGATGATAAGGTCTGGATTAATGCTATCAAAACCGACTAGTTATGGTTTGGAGGTTAGCCTTAATTCGCAGCGTTCACAAGAAATTATGAATATTCTAAGGAAAGTTTTCCCAGATTTTGAGCAGGTCTAACTTTTTTCGTAGTATAAATTGAACAACAGATGGTGAACTTCAACTCTTTTTCTCGAATCTTCTGGAAAAGTATGTTGTGTTATAAAATATGAATCGTCTATTTTCCTGTATGAATCCTTGACATATGTTTGATGTCCCATTGTTGCCTCAACTGCCTTTTCTATAACATCTGTAAAACCCCTGTTGGTGGAAAAGGTAATTTGAATGGCAAAGTTTTGTCTCCAAGTAACATATCCAAAGTGCTGATCTATGGTTTCTTGGTATTGCTTCTCTCCCCGCCAGAATTTACACTCGGCCGTTAGAATACTTCCTTTCATGTTTAATTTCAGATGTATGTCAGTTTTCCCTGTTTTAACGAATGTTTCCCCTGTAGCATCCCCTTGAAATACTGCATTCAACATTCCTAGCATTAGGTCTCTGAGTTGCTCCTCTTCCATCCGGGAGTAAACGACAGGTGTAATTTCAAATTCCTTACCTTGACTACACAAAAGTTCTATCACAGCATCAACTTGGTCCTTCTCCAGATAAGGCTCAGCTTCCTTTCTGGTTTCAGGCATAATGGGTTGTATGAGCAGGAGGTGATGTAAGGGCTACTTTCGGATTAACTGTACTCAGGGAAGTGGTTATTCATCGCAAGATAAGGGGCTTATTGAGGAATGGGAAGGGTATGATGATGTTTGGCAACATAATGACAGCAGTGATGATATGGAAGCTAAGGGGATTGAATATATTGGAAGAGGCCAAGGAGTATTGATAAATGCCTAAATAAATGCGCCATATCAATCAGAAAAAATTCTGTCAATACATTCCGGGTTTGTCTCTAATTCTAGCAAGACTTTTCTTAGCCGCTCCCTGTCTTTCACATCGTCTTCCAGAAGCATATTTACGATTTTTTCTATCGTGAGGTCGCAGAGGAGAGCAATCTCCTTGATTGTTTTGTGTAATGTGTAGGAGAGGTAAACGGGTTTGCTTTTTTGTAAGTGTTTTGATTTTGCCATATTATTACACCGCCCACCTATAACTGAATTTCATAATCCACACGACCGCTGTCCCCGCTGGTGAGAGTTACGGCTGTTATCACTGCCCGGGCGAAGAGCTTGCCAGTCGCGGCTGGATCGAAGAAGAGGCCTATCTCACGGATGGTGACCGGCCGCGTATAGATCGTGCTCGATGCAAGCGCGCTGAACGTCAAGAGCAAGTTGGTCCTGAACCTGCCTCCCGATGGAATTGCAAGCCTCTGCACGGGCGTGGCCGGCGAGATCAGGTCAGTATCGCTCGCACTCGCCGCCTGCGACGAAGTCCCGATGTTCATGTTATTTATTGTGTTGGTAACAATGCCTAGCATCAGGTCTGCCAGCTCGCCCTTGCCAGCATCGACGATCAAGTTGTAGCCCTCACCTCTGGCTTTTTGTCGGCCGTTCTTGTCGTAGACCGTTATCCTGGCGTGACCGTACCGCCTGACAATGCCGAGCGCTATGAGCGTCCTGTAGTATAGGTTTCGCAGGCTGGCTGGGAGGGCATCAGCAAAGAAGCTTTTCTGCGGGAACCTTATTGTGTCACTCGCAAGCAACTATAACACCTCACTGGCTATCTATTATTTCACGTTGCGGGTCTGTTCTGCTCTTCGTGTTCCTTGTGTTTAGTTCTGTTAGCAGGTCAGCGAGCGGCTTTGGCAGTTCAAATTCTTGCCACTTGCCTGGGGCGAGTTCTATCCTGACAGTGGCCATGAACGAATCTGGCTGGTCCTTTATGATTATCCTAGTCATGGCCCAGCACCACCACCTCGCTATCTGTGTTAAAGTCGAAGTTGCCACCAGAAAGGACATCAACTCTGTTGATTTGTGCGGTTGTGTTTCTCCAAACGCCGCCTGCTATGGTAATACTCTGTATATAGTTATGATAGCCGCGTGCGCTTACCGGCTTTTGGTAACTTGTTATATTTACGATGTCCACGACAGCCATGCCGACCGTGCCATTGGAGCCGGGGTCTGGCATGCGAGCAATTATTATCGATGTTTGAGGGTCGGCATTATTTTGTGCGCCGCCGTTGACAGACCAGCGCTCTGCATAGTTGCTGGCGCTGTCATTATTAAAACGTATTCTTACGTCGTCCGGGTTTGCAATAACGCTAGTTACGCGCCAGAAGACAAGTATTTGCAGGAACTTTTTTGCCGGCAGGCCGCTTACGGTTATCGATGTGGCGGCCGAAGTGAGTTTTGTGCGACCCAGCTCCGCGTAGAAGCCACCCTGCGACGCCTTGTTCTTCCACTTCCCACTGGCACTCTCGTAGACCAGCGCTTCGTCGTTTGCTGGCGATGTTATCATCGTGTCCAGCAGATCGTCAAGGCTGAGGACCTCGTCGAGCTGTGCCAGGGGAACCTTTGCACCGGAATCCAGCCCAGCAACGCCGCTGGCAACGTTCTTGTCGTCCACATCAACGAGATCGACCCAGATACGCGAGGGTGTCAATTGCCTGAGCTTCTGCAGCTTGCCGGTGGTAACATTATAGATGACCATGCCGACGAACAGGTCGGCATCTGCCTTTGCATCTCTAGTTGCTGTTGTCCACTTCGGCACCCCCAGTTTATTGGCCTTGCTGGAACTTATCGGAGTCTCGTTCAGCGTCCAGCTGAGTTCGCTCATCTAGATATCCATCTCCGTCTGGTTGCCTTTGGTGTTGTCAAAGCCGGCCAGGCATCCGTCCGGGTCGCCCCCAAGAACCGAGTCTATGTAGAAGTTGCTGCACCTCTTGAACTGCCTCACCTCGGTCAGCGCCAACACATCCCTGGCATTAAGTAACTGTTGTGTGGCTATCTCGGCCTGCAGCGTTCCCCGCGCCCGCTCCTTCTCGAAGGCCGCCTGCTGGATGAGGATCCTTTCCTCGATTGTTTTTTCTGTCTCTCCGAGCCACATCCTTATCCACTGGACAGAATCCTCGCTGGGGTTAATCACGATCTCGATCTGCCTGACCAGAACCTTGACATTATTGAGGCCATGTGTCGGTATATTGAGCGCAATGAGCTGTCCTGGCCTTGGAAGGTCGGTGATGTCCTTCACCAGGATGGGCGGAATACTGGTAAAGTCCCGGCCTATTTCAGCGAGCATACTTAGGGCCTTGAGCTTCGCTCCCTGGTAAGTTGTATAGCGTTTATCATGGTGCGGGTATATCCTGCCCTGGATCTCTGATGGCAGCGTGCTGTCAACGGCCTTGGCTATCACGCGGTTCCCGCTGTCATCAAGCCCGCCAACCACTATCACTTCCGCAACGCTCTCCGCCAGGCTCCGCTTCACCTCGGATACGTCGTTCACCATCGACTCTGTTATCGTCAGGCCCGAGTCGTCGCTCCGGACCGGCCGGAAGACGACATCCAAGTCGGGCTTGCAGAAGTATTCTGTCAGTGTGTCCTCGGCCAGAACGTCGGCCGCAATCTCTGCCTTGAATTGTGGGAAGTCCTCGCTTATCGTTACCGATGTGTCCTGCACGCCGCTGACCGTGAACTCCGAACCTAGAAACGTCTGCACGACGTCCCGCATTATCACGCCTGCCTTCTGCTGGTCATACTTCTTGTTCACGGTCTTTGTCAGCAGCCGATCCTTGAAAAAGTCTCTTGCCAGGATGCTCAGGTGCTTGTCCCAGGTCCCGACCTCGTCCTTGTCGACCATCACGCCCTCGAACCTCCTGGTTGTTGGCGCCGGGTTATTATGATCGCCAAAGACCCGGCATCGCTTGCCCCGGACTATCCTGGAGTCCATCGACAGGTCCCTGACCGCAAAGGTAAGGACGTGCTCGTTCCGCTCTCTCAGTATCAGCCTGAAGCCCCGGTTCGTGCTGCTCAGCACCAGCGGCTGGCCGGTTTCATCGTCGATCTCGAGCTTAAAGTACCAGTTGGCCATCTTAGAACAACCTCGTCCCCCTGGTCTTTATCCTGACGGTGCCCTCATTGTTGATAAGATCAATGAGATTCTCGTCAAGCGAATTACCGAACTCGTCAACAAACTCGACCCTGAGCCTCAGTTCGGGACTCGCTCCTATGATTCCTCTTGCTACGGGCGAGCTCTCAAAGAAGCTCGCATAGTCCCGCGCCTCGCCGCGTGGACCTGCCAGGGCGCCGAGGGTCTGTATTACTGATCGTGTCTCCGGTGAGAGACCGGCAAGTATATTCTGTATGTTCGGCAGAAATTCGCGGGCACCCGCTCCAGGCACATTAAAGCCCAAGGCCGTTAGCAAGCCGAATACCTTATTGACTCCGCTACCACCCAGCAGCGGACCACCGCTGCCAAGATCCACGCTGCCGCCAGCGAGGACTGTCTTGAACACCTCGGCGAGCTGCGTATCCACGGCGAGGCCGTGCAACCTAGTGGCGTCCGCTATTCCGATCCCTTTGGCCTGCTGAAATGCCTGAAAGAGCGTGGCAGAACCAGCTCCCGCGAACTTGGCGATGATCTGGTCAATAGATAGACGGGCGATGCCGAGGGGGTCGGTGCTTGTACGCCCGCCACGCCCGGCTACCGAACCGAACGTGGCATCAAGCGCCGCCCTGTCTAAACTACCGACGATTGATGTACCGCCAGCCGTAGTTTTCACAGTTCCGCCCCCGGATTCGGCGATAAGCGTCATGGCGCCGCGAACCCTCTGCGCGGCGTTAGTTACTCTCTCGCTCTCTTCAATCGCCGTGCGGCCCATCTTTCCCCAGGCGTCGATGTTAAACGCGATTGTCTCCCGGACACCGTTAAATATACGCGTGGTCGTCGCGCCCATGTTCTCAATTACCTGGTTCGCCAGGCCGGTCTGTTTCTGGATATTTTCGGCCATGTCACCCATGCCAGTACCCAGGTTCACAGCCTCCTGCGTGATATTCTCCAGCGCCGGGACAGCAACGCTCTCCAACTCGTCAACGGCGTCCTGCGAGGCAGTGATATTATCTGGCATCACCACGCCGAAGATGTCGGCCAGCGGCCTGAAGAGGTCAATGACGTACCTGATGGCGTCGGCCAGCGGCCTGATATGCTGGTCGAGGAATGCCAGTATCTGGTTGCCCAGCTCCACCACTTTATCCCGGAGTCCGCCGACGTTGAGCGCCAAGGCCAGAACTACTGCTGAGATGCCAAGTATTGCTATGCCGACAGGGTTGGTCAGGAACGTGGTCGTGAACGCGGTTCCTACGCCCCTGATCGCCGGGACGAGCTGCTGGATGCTGGTTATTCCCAAGCCCCTCATTGCGTTCTGGATGCCGAATATCGTGGTAAATATCTGTGGACCTATACCGGCCACGAAATTAGTGTATGTATCGTTGAGGTTGTCCTGTGCGAGCCTTAGCTTCTCCTGGGCGATTCTATATTCTTCTGTTCCCTCCCTGCCCCGGGCCACCAGGTCGTTGACCCTTTTCTGGGCGATATCTACCCTGAGCTGCGCCCGCTCCATATTATCCAGCGAGGTTACAAAACCGGCGACGGACGCGCCAACGGCCGCGAACGCCGCTCCCGCCTGCAGGTAATTATGCCCGACCTTCTGGATTGATTCCGAGACTCTGGTATTTGCCTCCGTGATGGTGTTCCGAACTTCACCGGCCTGCTCACGCACCTGCTGGAGCACCTGGGCGGCCTTGTTCTCGGCAGTTACTAAAAGAACGATGTTAGAACTGGCGCTCATGTGTGGCAGCCCTCCCCTTTCTCACACGCGCCCCCACACTTCCGATCCTTGAAGATGTCTCCGATCGAGAGGCCAACGAGGTGCTTTATCTCCGACTTGAGAACCTTTAGCCGCATCAAACTCAGGACGTTCTCGATCTCAACAAACGTCAACTGATTTTTGTTTACTTCCTCGCAGAACACATTATCAAGCTTCTCGTAAACAGTATTCACGGCGTCCCACCTGATCGCCGGAAGCTCCGAGCGCTTCTGTTCAGGTTGCTGCGTCATTACTCCGTATCCTCCTTCACGACAAGGCTGGACGATTTCCTACCGCCGACGAGTTTATCAAGCGCCGTCTTGACAACCGACTCGGCGTTTTTGGCCGGCTGTATTCCCATTTCAAACTTGCAGATTGAACACACACCGTCATATAGCTCGGCCACGACCCCACACTTTGAGCATAGCCCGATCATCTGCTTTTTTGCCTCCAGTCCTCCTGCGCCGCTATCATACCAGTTTGCCCTCCGCAATCATCTCCAAAACCACAACCGCGCAGAAATCGTCAAACTCGATGGCAAAGATGGCGCCGAGCCTGCCCCCAGGGTCTATTATCTTGCTGGGGCGCTGGTTGAAGAGCCTAGCCACTCTGACCACCCTGAGCGTCAGCTGGTTGTGCCTGTCGAAATAAGCCTCCTATGACCTCGGCAAAGTCTTCCGGGATCTGCGAGGCGCCGATTATCGAGGCGTAGAGAAACGACGCGTCGACGCCAAGGTCGAGATAATCATCGTCGGTCTTTATCTTCGGCTTTACCAGTCCGTTCTTGACGACGTTCTTCCTATTCTCGATCTCTTTCTCGTCCACAGGCATTAGTTTTTGCATATCAGCCTGGTACTGCTGGAGCCGCTCGTGCAATGCCTGGAGCTTTGACTCGTCCTTTGTCCCGCTCTGCTTCTGCCGGTTCTCTTCGGCCTTGATGTCCTCGAGGACGTCGTTCATCTTCATGCGTATGTTCCGGACCTCCTGGGTCTCCTGCCTGGAGAAGACGGCCAGGATCGTCGGGTCAAGACCCCTGATCACATATGTCCGCTTTGTCCAGGGACTCGTGATTATCTTGTGGTTGTTCTCCTCTGTCACGCTATGCCAGCCCTCCCGTTCTTGCGCGGAGCCGAACCTTCCGCAAGCCGCATGCCGATTCTGAAGTTAATATATTTGGAAAGTATGCTGAGCTCGACGATCTCGGTGGCGTAGAACGCCTCCTCGAACGTCATATCGTGTTTCCCGATCTGTCCGTTAAGCCCGTCAAGCATCGCGTCTACAACGTCGTTGATAACGCGCTCACGCATCTCTGATTCCTTCAATCCGGATGATTTCTCGATGGACTCGGGAATCTTGTTTATCAGCACGCTGCGCCGCTTCCTGACGGTCATGCTGCTCCCTCCTTGCCGACGTTTGCAAGATGTTTTTGCATTATCCGCTCGCCCTCAGAGCGGATAATCTCTGCAGCCCTGGCTATGAAGAACCGCCCGGCGCTCCCTGGGTGGCGGACGCTCCTTACAAATACCTCCCTGCCGCCGATCATGAAGTGTAAGGCTTTGGCAGTCCTGGGCACTATGACGTGCGGCCTGGTGCCCTTCTCGACAGCCCAGATATAAGACGCCGATGATGTTATGCGCCCACTCAGGCCGGATACGAATTTCTGATAGCTGGAGCGTAACCTGCCGGTTCGCACCGGCGTTAAG
The DNA here is from genome assembly GCA_964373125.1 of uncultured Nitrosopumilales archaeon. Classification (GTDB taxonomy): domain Archaea; phylum Thermoproteota; class Nitrososphaeria; order Nitrososphaerales; family UBA213; genus CAYJSN01. The sequence continues at coordinate 8,164 of CAYJSN010000028.1, forward strand.
GATGCGAGTGTCTGCAGGCCGAACTCCGTAACTTCCTTAATGCCCGCCTCTGCAACCATCCGGCTCTGCTCGTCCATCGCTGGAATATTGACCTTGACATCGATGCTAACCATAGCCATCATGATCACCTCAAAATAATTTAGGACCCGGCCAGCCTCCTTCTGACCGCCGGGTTTTTCGTTCCTCTGCTTTTATCCACCTTGCGCCCGTCCCCTCGTTTTTCGCGGATGAAAGCCGCCGCCTGCTTGCACCCGAAACCCTTCTCGTTCTGCCACTTCTTCCACGCCTCGGATATCACCGGGTCGTCCCTCCTTCCCTCCAGCACCGCGTAGAGGTACCCCCGGTTGTAGACGCGTATGTTGTTCAGGACGCAGTTGATGAATCGTTGTCTATCTACCGCCATCTTCACCACCATCAATACCCTGAGACATTGTTTTGCAGCGTCATCTTGATCAGGTCGTTGTTGGCGTCTGCTATCGCGGTTACGCTCCTGGCCTGCACCAGCCGGCCCTGCTCGTTCACGACCACGTCGCCCTCGTCGAAGTTCAGTTTGAAGAGGTCGAGCTGCAGCGAGTAGAAGTCTGTTCCCAGCGCCGGGCCCTTCCACTTGTAGATCAGGGCCTTGGTGGTTGCGTTGAGGAAGTCCGTGAGGTCTGCCAGCGTCTTGAACCTGGTTACGAAGCTCGCCGTAACCATGACCGGATCGATGTCGATGCCGGACGGCTCCTTGTCGCCTGGTTTGAAGTCGGGGATCGCTCCGCCGACAATGTCGACGCTGAACGCCTCGAACTTCGTGGCCACGCCGCCGAGCGTTTGGGTTACGACCTGCCCGGCGTTCAGGTAGTCCTGCGAGCTGAACGACGGAGTCGCCAGCGTCTGCGTGGTTGGCTTCTTGCCAAAGACCTCGGCGTCCATCACGACAAACTCTGCTGGGTTTGCGCCTATCCTGAGCCTCGGAACCGAACAGCCTGCATACCTCTCGCCGGTCACGTCGTCCAGCCCCTTCTCGATCGTATATGATGGCATGTTCTGACTGGTGATCGTGGCCAGCGGCTCGAAGACGTGCTGCCACCTCACGCTTGCCTCCTGGACTGCGGTCGTCACCTTCCCGAAGAGCATGTTAAGGATCTCGCCCAGCCCCTTATCATAGACGGGCATGAACCTTACTGCACCTCTGGACTGCTGCCTCGCTGCCTGCGCCGTCTGCAGCTTCCTGCCTCCCTCGATCGTCCTGTGGTAGACGAAGTTGGGGTTGAACCTCACCGACTCGCTCAGGATCCGCATGAATACGCTTGGCGCAACCGCCGTTCCGTACGTCGATTCCTTTGCGAGTCCAAGATATCGACCCACTACTCTGTCTCCTCCTCTACCTCTTCAAGGACGATCACGGCTCCCTTTGGCAGGAGCGAGCGTCCTAACAGCGGCTTTCCTTCCTTGTCCTTTATGCTGATGTGCGTCGGTTTCTCGATTATTTTTTCCATCTTTATCCTCCCCTCTCGGGGTTTTGTCGGGCTGGCACCGCGAATTGGTTGAGGACCTCCGGGACTGTTAAGCACCAAGACCATTGCTGGGTAGGTTGCGATGCTAGCCTTTCGACACCCATTATACGAATTAGCGTAACACCATATTTTCTCAGCATCAAACTGTCCCTTTTTAGGGACACTTCACTTCCCCGCAAACTGTCCCTTTTTAGGGACACCTTCGTTTTTCTACTCTCACGGCTACCAAGGCCTACAGCGCAGACTGTCCCTTTTTGGGGACAGTTTTTACCTCCACAGCAACTAGGCATCCTCCCACCTCCGGTAGGTTACGGACATCGGAACCTCTGTAAGTGCAAAGTCCTGGACGTCGACGGCGTTGGGCCGCTTTGGTATGGCCGGTATCGGCTCGTCAGCAACGGTATTATCCAGCGTCTTGTTGGCCCGCAGGACGACCTCGATCCTGGCGGCCTTCTTTAATGCATTCTTCTCGCCGGTATCCTCATCCGTGTTCTTTTCGACAACGGCGACGCCTACCACGTCGCGGTACAGGATCCGCGTGGAGTCGGCCTTCGGAACGCCGTCGTTGGGCGCCTCCTCCTCCAGCCACACAATAACGGCCGGAAAGTCTATCGGCAGCGTCCTGAGCTTTCCGAAGTAAATTTTCTTGACGTCCTTCAGGTCGGTCGTCCCTAGGTCGACGTCGGCCTGGATCTTGTCTATGACCTTCTGGATAATGGCATCGGCGCCCATCACTCTTCAGCCTCCTCGATCCTATTGCTCTTTACAGAAATATGGGGAAAAAACACCGCCAATACTATGGCCGCCATCATAACAAAGTCGCCAAACCAATCAAGTTTAGACCAGATATCGAACCATGATACTAACGATAGCGCAGCGATGCCCGTAACTTGCCGAAGCAGTGGCTTACCAAACGATAAAGTAACGATCGGTATCACTCTTGCACCACCAGCAGGAAGGTCTCCGTCGCCTCCTTCTTCGTCGTCCCGGTCTTGAGTATCACCTTGGCGTAAAAAGTTCCTGTCCGGCCGTTAAAATCCGCCTCGGCTGTGGTATACTTGCACTGGCCGGCCGCCGCGTTAGTTATCGTCAGGTCCTTGTCGATGAACGCCGCCAGGCCCTTGCTCCACACCTGGAGAGCCGGAGTTATTCCCGTCAGGTTCTTCGCGTTGCCGTCCTTGTCCTGGATCGTGAAGTTGATGTCGTCTCCGAACTCTTCCTGGGCGAAGAGAACGCGCTGATCTGGGCGCACCTTCTGCAATAACCGGAGAGTTATGCTCTGAGCCGGCATCAGCCGATCACCACTCCGTAACCAAACCTGTTGGCGACCATCTCATCAAACTCCAGCCATATCTCCCTGATCTCGCCCTCGATCTGCTGGCGTTCCTGCGCTCCGGCCCTCCGTAGCTGGAACCGCTTCGCAGTTATGTCCGCCTCGTGCTTCGCAAGGTCGTTCTTGATCGTGGTGTCGGTGATGGGCAGCGATGTGACCAACTGCAGGCGGCGGTCTACCTCCCTGCTTGTGTCGGTCTGGAGGTTCGTAAGCTCGGTATCGAATCCGGTTCCCGTTATGCCTGGGAGCCGCTCCTTTATCTGGGCGAGGGTGGAGTATGGCATCAGGCCTGCACCTCCAGCGGCTCACGGCTATTCTCATTCCACTGCCTAGCACTCATAAATGCCTTGTAGATCGTGTCGTGCCAGAGCCTGTTAGCCGGACGCAAAACGTTGCAGTTTATGATAACAAAGTCGTTGATCCTCAGCGTTGGAACCTTAACGCCGGCGCCCTCCCACACAACTTCGCCGCCGTATTTGTAAGTCCAGTGATTGCCTTTAAGATGAAAATCTCGGCGGGATCTGAAGAATCGTGGGAACCACATCCAGGGGCGGCCATTGTTAAAGACTTGGACTTCACATATTGGAAATTCCGACGCCCGCACCTTCTCCAGCCCCCTCTTGACGTCGCCGACACATATCTCGTCGCCGTCGATGATGAATATCCAATTGCCGCCAGGAACCCCCGAGTAGAGAATGTTACGCTTCTCTATTTCCGTGAGGTTTGGCTTGTTGAGCCAGAGCCGGCCTATATCATCATCCATACCAGTCAGGCAATCATCGATAATATCATACGTCTCGTCATCACTGAGCTTGTCGAGGCGATACGCACCATCGGCAACGAAGACCTCGTCGACGTAATGCTTGACGCTGTCTAAACTAGACCTTATCAAGGCCGCCTCGTTGTAAACCGAGTAACACGCAACTATCTTGGGAGTAGAAAAAATGCGGGGCACCTCTTACCGCCTCTCCTTTGGTTCAAAGATCGCCTTGAACGACTCCCAAACGCCCCGGTATTCCTTTTCGCTGATCTCGTTGTCATAGAGGGCGTCGTCAAGGGTGTCAATAAACTCGCGTATCTGCTTGAGTTTGGCTTTGAACCTCGCGTATGCCGCCGCCGATGCCGCGATCCCTCCGACGATGGCGAGTATCGCGGTTATGACTTCTGGACTTGGCATCATATTATACCTCCATTATCGTGAGAAAAATTAGGGAAGGTCGCCATGATTAACCGCTTCCGTAGGTTACGATCCTGGCGACCGCGTCAGCTCTCTTGTTTTTCGCGGCCAGCTCGTAGCTGGCCACTATTGTGGTTGCTCTCTCGTCGATCTTGCGTTCGCTCTCGATCTGCAGGTCCTTGGTGAACGCCAGGCCAACTGACACGTTCCTGATGTAGACGAAGGCCCTATGCGTAGTTACTGCTGGCGAACCGGCACCGCTACCGGTTGGGACCTTCGTACTCACAAGCAGGTCGATGCCGTGCAGCCTGGGTACGGCGCCCGTGCGTATGGCTTCACCCTCGTTGACCCACTCGATGAAGCGCTGGATGTTCGTATCCTGCATCAGCTGCTCCATCTGCTCGGGGGACATGACACAAACTAGCTGCCCCGGTATGCGTGCCTCCTGCCAGCCCTTCCGCGATATGGCGCGCTTTGCC
>CAYJSN010000029.1:0-4441 GCA_964373125.1 uncultured Nitrosopumilales archaeon
TTCAGCGGCAAGCTTGCTGATGCCATAGGTCGTTATAGGAACAGGAGTGTCCGATTCCTCGATGGGAACTTTCGAGGGCTCGCCGTAAACCTCGGAGGAAGAGGAGAGGACGATCTTATTTACGCCGTTGACCCTGCACGCTTCAAGGACGTTCTTGGTTCCTGCTATATTCACATCCAGCGTTTTGATGGGGTCGGCCTCGCTCTTCTCCACGCCCACTATCGCAGCCAGATGGATCACCGCATCACAATTCTTTATGGCGTTAAGGATGCCCTGCCCGTCAAGCACATCGCCCTTGACGAAATTCACGTCCCTGACCGGGGTTTCGCGGGAGTCGAATACTGTCACATCGTGCTTTTCTCTGAGCAGATTTGCTATGTGGGGGCCTATGAAGCCAGAGCCCCCGGTAATGACAACTTTCATATGATCACTTACAATGCTCGGAATTTCACGAATCTATATTTATAACAATCTATCACGCGGCATCCCGATCCAGCACCAGCAGACCATTGAGTTCGTGTTTGGTGCATAAGTTTCATTACCGCAAGATCACGTTCATAGTATCGCAACCCTTTTAATACTCAGGGGATTTACCCGCCTCGTGAAAGTAGCCGAAGTTGGTGGCTCCGGTTTTATAGGATTTTAGATTGCAAGAAAGATGGCATCCCAAGGCAATGAAGTCATACGCGTTGACAAGCGTCCTCCACCTGCTGAAACTAAGAATGTCACATTCTCTGCCTGCGATATAACCGATTACCCTGCGCTTACCAAGGCGCTCGTGGGCACCGAGGTCGTCTTCAACACGGCGATAATCCAGATCCCCGAGATCAACGAGAAGAAGAGGCTGGCCTACGACGTCAACGCCAGGGGAACCCAGAACATTTGCAGGGTGGTGGACGAGCTCCCATCCGTCAGGGGCATGATCCAGGCTGGGAGCTGGCACATAATAGGCGAGCGGGAGATAACCGGCACGGTGGACGAGGAGTACGGCTACAGGCCCGACAAGGTCGAGGACAGGGCTAGACTATACGCCATATCGAAGATAATACAGGAATCGACAGTGCGGTACTACGACGAGATGTCCGACAAGGTCTTTGGCATCATCAGGACGGGAACAGTGATGGGCGAGAACATGCCAAAGGGGACGGCCGCCAACATCTTCATAGAGAAGGGCATAAGGGGGGAGAAGATCACACCCTATGCCAGCAGCGCTGGCAGGCCGATGCTGTACGTCTGGATCGACGATGTTGTTGTTGCGTATTCTAATTTTGCAAAGAAGATAATTGGCGGTCTCGGGGGTAACAGGAGTATAGAACACATCTTCAACGTTTACTATGAGAAGCCCATAACCGTGCTCGAGCTGGCCAACATCATCAAGAAGACGGTGGAGAAGGTCTCTGGCGGCAGGATAAGACCACCTGTTGAGATTGTGGGCACCGATGATTCATCCTCGTACCCATCCGTCATGACCGTGAATACGGACAGAGCCAGATCGTTTCTTGATATTGGGAGGTTCAAGAGCGTCGAGGAGATGGTGGAGATCTTGGTGACGGAAAGGATGAAGAGATTAAAATCCTCGGCATAAGTTTGACGCCGTGCGCAAAGGATTGTCGGCTATAGATATATAAGATACGGACGAATGGTTCTTTATCGTGAACAAGACGGGTAAAAAACAGCCCAAACGTCTTTTGAGGGGCAATTATCCCATGAAGGATGCTCCTGAAGTCTCAGGCGCCGAAGAGAACGATACAACGAAAGCCTTCGAGGAGGCAGCACTGAAAAAACTCGGGGGGAGCGTAGCTTTCGTCAAGGGTCGGAAGTTCATTGAATTCGAGTGAAAATCGAAAGCTCCAGCAGCAGGTTATGAAGAACAGTATAGTCGTAAAGCGTGATCTCTGGAGAGCAAATGTTGAAGCAAATAAGAAGACGGGCCTGCGGCCAACCGTAAAGAACTTGGTGGACGGCCATAAGGGACTCAGGGCAATCGTGGTCGCTGCGGGGCCGACGATGCACCAGAAGGGGCTGGAGCAGCTACGCTCGATCTACGAAGGCAACGCAAGGCGGAACACGATCATCGTGGCCTGCGACGGTAGCCTGCCCCTCTTCGGAGAGGCGGGATATGTGCCGGATTACGTGGTGAGCGTCGACGGCAGCCCCATAGTCTCCAAATTCTACTGGCGCGACCTGTAGAAACCCCCGTGGGGCGTCCTGCTGGCCAGAACCGTCCATCCCAGCGTGTCGGAGATAGTATGGGAACCTGGGTGGAAGATATACTGGTGGCAGCCGCTGCTTCCTCCGGAGCTGGAGTTCCTGAAGCAGAAGGGCCTGCCCAGCATACAGACCGGCGGAAATGTGGGAACCTCGAGCTGGGTCATATCCTGGGGCCTGCTGAAGTGTTTACCGATCGGACTTTTGGGAATCGAATTCTCCTGGTCTGATGAAACACCGCTGATGGAGACGCAGTACTACCAAGAACTCTACAAGGCGCTGGACGGTGACTTTAAACGCATAAGCAACCACTACGTCACGGTGTGGAATCCGATCGTTCGTAAAAGGTATATTGCCGACCCGGTCTACTACACCTACATGCTCACCTTCAAGGATCTGCTCAAGGCCGTGCCGGCCAGAGTTAGGAACGGAACATATTCGCTTACCAGAGAAGGCATCATGTGCAAGACCGGCATAAAGTACACGACCCTCGACAGATTCTTGGCAAAATGAATGGAGGCGATCAGCGATCAATCTGCTGTGGGTAAACCCCATAACGAGATACTCGGACAGGGCCAGGCATCTCCCGCTCGGTATATGCCAGCTGATGGCCGTTGTAGATAGGGACTGGCGCTGGAAGCAGCAACTTTACGATGCCAATGCGCACAGGGTCGACGACCTGGAGCTGGATCACATGAAAGGCCTCGACGCCGTTCTGGAGGCCGACGACTGGGACATTTTCCTCATCGGCGGCATCGTTACTTCCTACAACTACATCAAACATGCGGTAAAGCGAGCAAGACGCGTCAGGCCGAACTGCCGGATTATCGTGGGAGGCGGGTTCTTCTCCGCTCTGCCGTACGACCTGATGCGGCTGATGCCGGAGATCGACTACGGTGTGATCGGTGAGGCTTACCGCACGCTCCCCGAGCTTGTTGATGCTTTGGAGCACGGCAAGAACGTTGACGTGCCTGGGATAGCTGCGCGCGAGAATGACCAGATCCGGTTCACGGCCCCGCGCGAGATCATCCCCGACCTAGACTGGCTACCCTTCCCGAAGTACGAATATGCGCCGCTGGAGATCTACTTCAGGAACAGCGCCGACCTCCTGAGTGAGGAGGCGTACTTTTCCAGAAAACGCATAGACCTGCTCGGCAGCCTCGGCTGCGGGTTCCTGTGCCAGTTCTGCTGGGACCTTGGCATAACAACAACACCGAAGTATCTCAAGGCCGAGGACCACATCGAGGTCAAGGGCGGCAGGCCGCTCCCCACCGTGATGCGGTACCACTCGCCGAAATACCTGGCAGACCTCATCGAGCACTGCAGGAATTCCTTCAGGAAGATCGAGTACGAGCTTGAGGACGGCACCTGGGTGGGTGCCGGCTATCCTGTTGACTTTTTTGCGTGGCTGGACGAAAACCTGCAGACGAGCATAGCCAAGACAAAGGGCAAGTGGTTCGCCGACCTGAAGGAAGAGCTGGAGAAGCGGAACCTGATACCGAAGTGCGTAAGGGAAGGATTCCCACACGATCCAGACAAGTGCGACGGCCCGCACATGGGAGGCACCGGTCACGCAGGCCTCTGCAGGCCGGAGTACCTGAAGACGCTGCGCGAGATCGGTTTTTCGTACCTAGACTACGGACTGGAGACATGGGATCGCAGAATTCTAAGATGGCTGGGCAAGGGCAGCACGGTCGAACGCAACGCACAGGCAATATTTGAAACACTGGAGGCCGGCATCCGCCCGATCCCCAACCAGATAATAGGATTTCCGCAGGAGGACTGGGAGAGCATAAAAGCTATGGTCGATGCCTGGGAGAAGTACGGCATCGTGACCGTCCCATTCATAATGACGGCGTATCCTGGCTCGGAGATTTTTGAAACCAACAGGAAGCTGGTTCTGGACCAGTACGGCGGAGATATGGATGCCTTCCTTTCCGATCTGGAGGACGCCACAAAGGTCACAGCCGTCCTCTGCAAGAACTTCACCTCGATGGAGCTGGCCGGCATCCAGGCCATACTAGGCCAGGCCGCAAAGAGCAGGGACTTCAAGAACCTGAGAAGGTTGCTGGCACTTTCCGAGCACGAGTGGAGGCGAATGAGAGGACTGCCCCCCGACGAAGGAGCGTTCAGGGAGTACCTCTACAGGGATACCCGCACCGTTAAAGAGACCGCAAAGTGAGGTGGCGAATGCTCATGGACAAGGTTAGGGCTGGCATCATAGGTCTGGGAA
>CAYJSN010000029.1:4451-11918 GCA_964373125.1 uncultured Nitrosopumilales archaeon
AGGACCGCCTGAGAGTCAAGCCTGCAACCCACTTCGGCGCGTACAGGGCCCACAAGGACTGCGAGATAGCCGCGGTCTGCGATATAGTAGAATCCAAGGCCCGCGACATCGCAAAGGAATGGAACATTCCGCACGCTTACAAAGACTACAGGGAGATGCTCCAGAAAGAAAACCTTGACATAGTATCAGTATGCACCGAGTCGGACACCCACTACGAAATACTCGACGCGGCCCTTAAATCAGATATAACGCTGATATTCTGCGAGAAGCCGCTAACCGAAGACGTTGCCAGTGCCCGCAAGATAGTATCCAAGATCAAGGAGAAGAACGTTAAGGTGGCCGTGAACCACACCAGGCGGTGGGACCCACTCTGGTCGCAGCGGGCATCCGCCTATATCAGGGAAGCTCCCTACGGGAAACTTGTCAGCGCGGTGGGCTGCTGCTCCGGGAGCATAATGCGCGATGGCGTGCACATGGCGGACCTCTTCAATATGTACGGTATACGCGACCTCGCACGCTTTGTGCTTGTGCCCGGCAGGTATCTGTTATTCGAGCTCGAGCTCTTCTTCGAGAACGCTAGGATCCGCATCTTGGACAATGGCAGGACGATTGCCGAGATGGTGGCAGAAGAGAGCAAGCACTATGACAACATAAAGGAGCTGGGTCGCACCAAGTACGAGGAGATCCCCCAGCAATCGGGCATGTACAATGCTGTGAAGCAATTGATTGAGTGTGTGAGGGATCCATCTCAGGAGCCCCGCTGCACCGCCGAGGACGGCCTGAAGGCGGTCGAGCTTGTGAGTGAGTGGCTCGATGGAAAGTACTGAGAGCGCCCGCCCGGCTCGGGCCCTCGCAAATTATAGATAACGCAGGATCCAATAGGAGGCAGTATGACCTTGCGTGTTCTCGCAGTGATACCGGCCCGTTCAAAGTCCAGCATGAAGGACAAGAACCTCCGGCTAGTGGGCGGCAAGCCGCTCCTAGCCCACGCGATCAAGGCCTGCTTGGCTTGCCCCGATCTAGAGGACACCATAGTAAGCACCGACTCGGAGCGCTACGCTGCGGTGGCCAGGAAATACGGTGCGAAGATCCCCTTCCTCAGGCCTGCAGAGCTGGCCGAGGATGTGCCCTCGGAGGATGTTGCAAAACACGCCCTGCTGGAATACGAAAGGATAACGAAGACATCCCCGGACAAAGCGTTTGATGTGGTCTGCACCGTTCAGTGCACCAGCCCGCTGATCAAACCATCAGACATATCCAAGTGCGTAAAGACACTGGAGAACAACGCCTACGACTCGAGCATGACTGTATGCGGGGTATCGGGAGCCGAGCACCCGTGGTGGACCTTCAGCATGAAGGAGGACGGAATACTGATACCGTTCATGAACGTGGCCACGAAGGGCGAATGGGGGGTCAGGCAGAATCTGCCGGAGCTCTACAGGCCGAACGGCATGTGCTACTGCACAAGGCGGAGCACCCTCCTGGAGGGGGGAAGGATCATAGGCGAGAAGTGCGCCGGCGTCGTGGTTCCCAAGATACGCAGCATAGACATAGATGACGAGGAAGACCTCATGATCGCAAACGCGATAGTGGAGGCCGGGCTGGTTGAGTAGGCGAATAGTTCTGATTAGCAATGCGGGCGCGGGAGTGGAGCACCTAGTGGAGCCGATAATACGGAGATGCAGAAAGAGCAATGCCCTAGAGGCACACGTGTTCGAGCCTGACCCGATGTGGGACTTCGATCAGATCATAAAGAAGACCAAGGAGAGACTGACACGCGTCAAGCCTGACATCGTACTGGTTCCGTGCGACCGAAGGGAGCAGGTCCCTGTCGCGATGGCCTCCTTCTACAGCAACATCCCCACATTCCATTTTCTGGGTGGAGCCAAGGGATCGGGAACATGGGACGATGTTGCCAGGCACGTGATGAGCTGCTTCTCGCACATAATCTTCGTCGAGAGCCCGGAGGCCAAGCAGAGGCTGGTGGACGCTGGCGAGGAAGCGTGGCGGTGCGTTGTAACAGGAACAACACACTTTGACGATATCGATCTAAAAAGCATCAAGAAAGGCCCCAGCCCTGTGAAGGGGAACTACGACCTGATGCTGATGAACCCAGTGACTCTCAGCCCAGAAACCACCAGGAGAGATACACGGAAGGCATTATCGCTGATCGACAAGTACACGATCATACTGCCCCCCAACGAGGACCGGTTCAGGGATATCGTGATCAGGAAATGCAAACAGTATAAAGCAAAGCACCAAGATATGGTAAAGATTGTGGAGCGAAGGCTGGATAGAACAAAGTTCTTGAGGCTCTTGGCTCACTGTGACAGGTACATTTCTAATTCTTCAGCCGTTGTATACGAGGCCCCCATGTTTGACTGCAAGGTGATAAACCCGAGCCAGAGGAACTGGGAGAGGGGCAAGATAGATATAAGATGGCTGAAAGGTGGCGCCGACAGGGTTGTGAGATTTATGAGCGGGGTAGAGTTAGACAACGGCCTCCTGATGAAGAGGCTGAGGTGTTACATTTGAAGATGGATAGAAGCGAGTGGAGGCGAGGATGGCGTAAGCCCAAGATAACGCACGGCAAGCTCACGCGCTGGAACTGGGTCTGCTACTACCCGGAGAAGCTGAAGATGGGCAAGTATGTCGATATAGGGATGTTCACGTTCATAAACGCAAAGTTCGGCGTGGCGATCGAGGACAACGTGGAGATCGGCAGCCACTGCGCGATCGTGACCTACTCGACCATAGACGGCAAGAGCGGCCCGATCGTGCTCAGGAAGAACTGCAGGATCGGGGCTCACTCGGTCATAATGCCGAACGTCATAATAGGCGAGAACACAGTGATAGGCGCCGGTTCCTTTGTGGATCGCTCGGTCGGCCCCAACAAGGTAGTCATCCCCTACCGCGACAAAGTGACCAAGGCAAAGCGCAAATGATCAGGCACGGATCAAGGCTGTCGTTACCGTGACTGGAGCCGCTTCATTACCTTGTTGATGAGCTCTAGTTCTAGGTTGATCTCGTCGTAGGAGCGCCACCTGTGGATGTCAAGCCAGATCGAGCGCTTGACGCACTCCTCTGCGTTCACGCACCTCTGCTTCGGTCTGTACTTGGCGTACAGCGGCACCTCGTAGAGCGTCTTCCTGTATCCCGGGCCGACTATCTTGCCGGGGATGTTATTCGCACCCTGTATATCCGAAGAGATGGTCTCGATGTGCTTGGCCCGCTCCTTGTTGAGCTCCTCGATATAGAGGTCCCGGTTCACGCGGGTCACCTTCTCATCGTACCTGCAGGCGATTATGTAGTAGACCCTTTTGCAGTAGCTCTTTGTGATGGGCGGGGTTATGAACTCAGGGAGGCTCTTGATGAGGTACTCGGCCTTCTCCCTCTGATCCCGCAGGATATCGTTCACCCTTCGCATCTGGACCATCCCGCACGCAGCCTGGACCTCGGTCATCCTGAAGTTGCCGCCGGCATAGTCCCCGTTCGCGTAGTACTCGCCGTGATTCCTGAGCTGCCTGCAGAGCTCGGCCAGCGCGTCGTCGTTGGTAACAAGCATGCCGCCCTCGCCGAAGGTCGTTATGGTCTTGGTTTCCTGGAACGAGTACATGCCGATCCTGCCCATCGAGCCGACCTTCTTCCCGTTGTACTCGCAGCCGAATGACTGAGCGCAGTCCTCCAGGACCGGGATCGACGGATCCAGCCTAGACATGTTGACGCAGTGCCCGAGGTTGTGTACCGCCATAGTTACGTCGACATCGTTGATATTGTCGGGGAGTAGGCAGTAGGTCTCAGGGTCTATGTCCTTGAAGACCGGATAGTCGCCGTTGAAGATGACGGAGGCCGGACACGCTGTGAAGGTATACGATGGAACCGCAACGTTCACATTCTTCTTTCCAAGCGCTGTCTTGAGCGCCCTCATGGCGATGATCAGCCCCGTGGTGCCGGAATTCACCGCCACCGCATGCCTCGTCCCGACGTACCTAGCGAAGACGTCCTCGAACTCCTGCAGGAGGACCCCGCCCCTGTACTTGCTTGAGAAGCCAGACATCAGCTTCGAGTTGTGGACCATCTCAAGTATCTCTTTGTACTCATCCTGGGTTAATCGTATGTTGAGGCTCATTCACTGGCACCGTTGGAACTGCCTACAGCGGCCCTCCAAATATTTGTTTTATTGTATGGGATGCTCCTTACTCCCGGTCACCTGATCTTCATCCTTTCCACGAGCCTTATCTGTCCTACTAGGTATTCCAGCTCGCGGAAGTCGAAGCTGACATTGTTGTCGATGTAGTCCTTACTCTTGTCCTGGGTCACGTGAACTTCGACGATGCTTGCTCCTAGGATGGCCGCAGTGATCGGGGCGATCGTCTCCGGGCAGTGGTTGGAGTACCCGTCGAAATCCCGCATCTTGGCAAAGTCTATCTCCTCCAGCGCGGCTGGGTACTTCGGCACGCAGTACAGCCAGCGGATGTTCGTGCGGCCTGCAAGAACCTCGTCTGCAGGCTTCTCGGCGCTGCTGATGATCACCTCCTTGCCGGTGTCGAGCACTGCCTCCACCAACGCCGACCTCTTCCCCTGCAGGATCGGCCTGGAGTCCAGCTCTCGTATCTTGAAGCGCTTCACGAGCGGATTCAGCCACTTCACAGCCTCGGGGTAGAAGGAAGTGCAGAAGAACTCGATCCCCGCACTGTCGGCCATCGATTTCATCTCCCCCGCGTTGGAAGCAGTGACAGCGGCCCTCAACAGCCTCGCGCCCTGCGGGTGCGCAGCCACGTGTTCCTGCCTGAATGCCTGGAACTTGACCGCATCGCAGCCGGCCTTCTTTGATCCCCTAATCATTGACTCGGCTAGCTTGGGATCGCCGTCCCAGTTAACCCCGGTCTCGGATACAACAAAGACCATAAACCACACCATGATACCAGCTGGCTCTATTTGTAATTATCATTGAGAGTTCTGATGCATGTATCGAACCAAATTCGAGTAATATATGGAGTTGCTCTAGAAGGCATCACAGAGTGAGGCTTGCCAGGGTGCTCATTCACAGGACAGATTCCTAAGCTAACGAAATCTAATTATATGCTCTAGAGAAGCTGGCATTATCATATTGGATCTAAAAAGGAACAGGCTGACTAATTGGTTACGGAATAAGAAGGAGCGTGCAGAATATGAGAGTAATCCAAGAGAGTTCTGGGATCAGCGTGCCAGAGCCGGTGGAGATGGCTTTCCCGCAGAAGCTGAGTTCACTACCGATTATATCGCGAACCTTGAACCAAAGCCATCGATTGTCTTGGAATATGGCTGTGGGGGAGGAAGAAATCTAAGATTGTTGGAGGAGAAGCTTGGCGATGATGCGCAATTATACGGGTGCGACATCAGTCCTGCTTACTTAGAACGCGCCAAGGAATACACGCACGGCAAGGCAGTATTACAATTGGTGGACGGAAAAGCGATTCCTTTTCTGGACAAGTTCTTTGATGCGTCGTTCACCAGCGCCGTCCTGATGCGTGTTCCACCAAGAGACTTTGACAAGTTATGCAACGAGCTTATCCGGGTTACGAGAAACGCGATCATCCACAGAGAGAAGCTGGTAGATTCTTCGAATAAATACAGGCACGATTATGACGGATTTTATAAGAACAAAGGATATCCGATCAAGACATTCGGCAAACCTGAATTTTCGGAAAACCGATTATGGGAATTTTATCATGTGATCTTAACTCCATGATGTGCCAGACGGAACACGGGACGAACTAGTCCGCTTGTGTTATCAACACACCAGAACCTCATCGAGATACCTATTTATGCGCTGACACTTGCTAATACGCAACCGAAGGCATCGGTGGACTAGGATTGGAACAGGTTGTTATGGTCACGGAGCATTCCATGAAGCAGGTAAAGGGCAGCACGGTGAGGCCCGCGTGGGAGCTCGAGGCGCTGGCACGGAACGGCTTCGGTGAGGTACAACTGATCGACGAGTTTGACAAATCCAAGACGAAGGACCTGTCAGGCAAGCTCGTACACGCGCATCAGCTGAGCGGCCGCTTCCTGCGGGGATTTCGCTACATGCCTGACATCCACGGCCTAGAGCGTGTGCAGTCGAAGCGTTACGCTTCTGCGTATCCTGCCTATTCGTGGAAGAAGTGGGCCTTCAAGTTCAAGGCGAGCTACTACGGCTCCAAGGAGGAGGAGATATTCAAGAATGCAATTCATCTTATCTGCGCCGGGGAGTCGATCTACGAGCGGGTCAAGCACCTGCAGAGCTCGACCATCGTCCGCAATGCGGTGTTGCTGGACAAGTTCAGATCCACCGAGTGCGGTGACCTGCGGGTGGCACTGGTCGGGCCGTTCGTCCCCGGCACAGCTAACTATTACGGCCTGGAGATGATCAGGCACGTGGTGAAACAGATGCCCAATATAGAATTCGTCTTCATCGGTAGGACCGATCCCTCCTTCGAGGAAGGACTGAAATTCGGCAACGCAAAGTTCATCGGCGAGGCCCGGGATTATCTAGAGGCCCTCAGGCAGTGCAGCGTGCTGCTGGCACCCTATCCCGAATATGCCGCCTACCTAGGCTCTAAGAACAAGTTCTTGGAGGCCGCGGCCTGCGAGATGCCAATAGTGACGACACCCTGGGGCACCGCCGATTTCAACGAGGACCTCCTGCTCATAGGCAACGACGGGCACGACCTGGTCGAGAGACTGGAGTACCTGAGGGACGAGAACGTGCGGAAAGAGATTGGCAGAAAGCTAAGAAGCGAGGTCGAGCTAAATTTCAATGCCGATGTAGAGGTGAGGAAACTCATCAAGTTGTACCAGGAATTCTCATAGATGACGCTTTTCAAGCCAGGCGGCAGTTTCAACTTTTGCCGGGCGGTTAGTCAGGTGCGGCATAGACCGAAGTTCATTTACGAATAGAAGCAAGTTCCCTGATTATGCTCTGCGTCATGGATTTGAAGTCATGGTCTGTGCTGTATGCGATTGAAAAGTAGATCGCGGCTCCGAAGGAAAGAGCAGCGACCAGCCTTGGGATAAATGAGAATAAGCTGGAATCATAAACCAAGATGAAAGAGTTCAGCAGGTACGTAAGCAAAGCGGCCACAATTGCTGCAAGCGAGTATCTGGCAACGTTCTTACCGGGAAAAGAGATGCCCACATGCCTTACTGCCAACCTCCAAAAATGAAAGGTAAAAGGCACCTGCGTTACTAGCCTGATCATTGCCCATAAAATAATCAGATCTATCACACTGAGCGAAAGGCTCCTTGTTGCCAGCAGCATCAATGCAAGCCCGCCTGTGTAGGCTCCGAACTGTACGAAGCTGAGGCTGGGGACGAGAAATAATTTGCTCTTCGTATAATCTGAAAACCTTGCGTTCATATTCGCATCAACCCTCTCTATACCAGTAAGCATGTAGGCTAGCGCCGCCCATACTGCATAGGCAAAGCTTGCCACCGCTGTTATGT
>CAYJSN010000029.1:11928-12539 GCA_964373125.1 uncultured Nitrosopumilales archaeon
TGTTATGTAGACGACCGGTTCTGCTATAACATAAACCGGATTCAGAACAAACAGTCCCGGCTTGGCGAATATGAGCGTCCCTGCGAGAAGAGGTATGCCAAATGAGAACAAACGTTTGATTGCCTGCTCAACGTGTTCCTTCTTCTGGTCAGCCACAAGTTTGGGATAAAGCGAGTAGGCTATTGTTGAAGCGTATACAACCGCGACGCTGATGGTGGTTGCCGCGGCGTAGTACGATAACGGCTCCACCGAGCCAACAATCAGCGCAAATACTAGGACATCAAGAAACAGGATCAGGCCCGGGCCATTTACGTAGAGAGGCAGCCAAGCTAATTTGATCCAGTTCTTGACCAGTTTGAAGTTTAATTTTTCCCGCATCTTTGCCTTCGCAGTATAGAACGAGACCGCATTCCTTACTATGTGCGCTATGAAGGTGGCATAGATGGCTCCAACAAGTCCCATATCGCCCACCTCGACGAGAAGAAGCGCGAAGGGGATCTTTGCCAGCTCGAACGCCAGGACAGCGTACCATATCATTTGGGGTTTGAAGCCCAAGTTGATGCTGTCCAGCGTGTTTGCCAGGAAATTGACGGGAACCAGTATCGTTGATA
>CAYJSN010000030.1:0-10883 GCA_964373125.1 uncultured Nitrosopumilales archaeon
ATCGGAGAAGACACGCGGTTCGGTTCAGAGGATGCTGGATCTTGCCTCGGGTTTCGAGGAGGGCGTTGCTGCCATGTACGCCTACGAGGCCGAGATACCCAGGATCAGCAGGACGAAGCTCGACGGGCTGCAGAAGTTCTACAATATAACCGGCGATGACGCTACTGAATATCAGCGGATTCATGCTGTCGTGGATGTCAGGCACGCGGATGTCTGGCGGCGGATACTTGCAGGATTGCCTGCGGAGAAGCACGATTCTGTATTCAGTGCCTCTGTCGCGTCGCTGGCGGCACAGAACTCGTTGCTGGACGCCGTCTACGAACGATACTGTGCTTCAATGTAGCTCGGTCTGATTTCCGGCTTGAGCTTCGGAAGGGCGGCGTCAGATTCGCAAAATATATAGGGTTCGCTCTAAGCTAGAGAAACGCTCGGTTGAAACGAGCGGAAGGGCCGGGCAGTGATCAGGTGGGCCCGTAACTGTCCCAAAAGGGCAGAGGGAAGCTTAGCCTGGCAGAGCGACCGGCTCATAATCCACCGTGAGGAGAGACCGGTAGGTCAAGGGTTCAAACCCCTTCGGGCCCACTAGCATTCATTCTAAACGTGGGGAAATATCTCTGCGCGAACTCAATTATGGCTGCACTCTCCCTAGGGTTGAGCGACACCTGTAGACCATAATGCGTGGGCTTTGGAATAATCAACCCTTGGCGAATCAATTCCTTCGCTAGCTTATCTACACGCTTTGCACCATGCTTGCCCAGCTCAGCGTCCTTGAATCCTTTCTTAAGATTATCAAATGCTGTACGACTACCTCCCCAGTTGCCCCTCTTGTGGAGCTTGAATAGTATTGTTACCTTTATTTCACCATCCGAAAGCATGAGTTCACTTATGGTACTTTGAAAGTCTAAGTTTAAATACGTTCCATACTAACGATATTTTGATGACATACAAACCGAACGAAACTCTACTGCTGAAGTATCTTGGTTCGAGTCCTATACTGAGGATCATAGACTTTTTCCTAGACAATCCACTGTCGGACTACTCCAAGAATGAGATCGTGAAGAATCTCGAGATGGGCCGGGTGACATTTTTCAAATACTGGCGAGAACTAGAGAAGTCTGGCGCTGTCAAGGTTACAAGGCGCGTCGGGCGTGCCACAATGTATCAGCTGGACAGGAAGAACGAAGTGGTGAAGCAGTTAATCAAACTGGACATGGCTCTTGCCAGCAAAGCGATGGAGAAAGCGGTGGAGGAATACAGAAAACCGGTTGCTGTCAAGTCACGTTAGGTACAATATCTTACAGTTAATTTGTAGAAAAGTTTAAAGCTAACTTCGCAGTTTCTATATCCCGAACCCAAAAGCGAACCGATACAGGCACTGACACCGTCCCTTCGGATCCACTTTTTACGTAACGTCGAGGCCAGTCAGTTAATTCTCCCGAGTTAATTTAGAATGCAGGTTATCACGCTTGAAAGTTATTGTGAAAAAGAATGGACGCCTCTTCACGTTTACGAACGAGGCCAATCTTCCGGCTGTTTAGTACGATGACGCGGGGGCGCGCTGCCTAGGGTTTCGTCTGTCATCGAAGGTCTTCCTTGGCGGAGGGCTGTCGTTCTCATGTCCCGGGTGTGACCTAATGTGGTTCCAGTATTCCGACCTCGCAACTGCGTCCTTACAAATCGGACAGTTTCCGAAACCGCATTTATGGTGTTCTATGAAGTTGGGGTGAATTATTACGTCGCATTTATCACATCTAGTCATGTTTTGGAGCATTATGTTTCCCGTTGTTGGTAACCTACCGTACAATTAGAATGTATCTATTAACCATCTTCTAACGGCATAACAGTAGAGCCGCGGCCGGAGTATTTTGGCCATGACCTGCAAGAACCCAAAAGCGAACCGATACAGGCACTGACACCTTCGGGCCCACTACCGAGTTCATCTATGATAGCGGAACAAGTTGATACACGCAGGCACAGATAGGCATTATCCGAGTTGCAGCTACGGCTGTGGGAGCTGTCCGCCGAACTGCTCGCTAAGCTGCTTCTCAATATTTTCGCTGTACTCGTCGACGATCGCGTCCTTGGCATTGTCAACCTCGCTCCTGACCTTGCCTTCGATGTAGGCCTTGGCCTCGTCGATGTACTGCATGCCAACGGCTATCATGGCAACTAGAACAAATATTCCAAGCACGTATTTCAGGGCCCGGCTCATTTGATCGTAGGATTTTGATAACTGATAAGATAATGACTTGTATGTACGGTGCGTTACAGTCAACCGGGCTTTGAATGCCAACTGGCGCTAGGACTACCAGTAACCTACACCCTCGTCTATTGCCAGGATAAAAGGTAAATAATCAAGCCATTGTAGATTCGGCGGGCATAATGAACCTGCAGGTCATCTTGAGGCAGTTAGGGTATTCGCCACGTCCATCACAAGCAGATAAGATCATCTCAGAGTCGTTCACGGAGGCACTGGACATGCTTGGCGAGCTGCCCTCACAGGCGCTGCAGCGTTACATGTCCTCACGTTACGGCGTGCCGGAAAGCGAGCTCCTGGCCGATTATGAGCTGCTGGCGAGCGCGCTGCACGACCTGCTTGGAAATGGCGCTGCCGTGATCATGGCCCTCGCGAAGCAGAGAATGCTGCCCCGCGTCGGCCAGGACAAGGCAAACTTGGCGCTCGGCGAGATCGTAAAGGAGCTCCGCGCAAAAGATGCATTCGAGTTCGTCCGGCAGATACCCGCGCACGAGCATGTAACGCTTCTTTACAGCACGGACGACACCAAAGATAGTATGATAGCGCAATTTCTCGAGCCCTCCGCGGCTGGCCGGACCCCTAGGGGACTCTTCTCCGTCAGGCCCACTACGCTCGGGGTCAGCAACATGGTGTACGACGAGCTTTTGGGGATAGAGAAGCAAGAAGCAATGAAGAGGGCCTACGAATGGGTGTTAAAGCTGCACTCGTCAAATACGACCGGCGCCGCAACGAGAATCGCGGGCGAGGACGCATGGTTTTTTGAGAACGGCTTTGAGAAAGAGATCCTGGACCTTGAGAAAGCAGTAAAGCGGCGCATCGACGACAACATGTCAATCCTCTGCACGTATAACGTTGCGAAGGTGCCGGAAAGATCGATCAGCGCGGTGATCGATACCCACGGTTACGTGATCCTCGGAGACGCCCTCACGGTGTACAAGGCAGAGGAGTCATGATGAGCCAGGATCCATCAGTCTTCGTGGATAACTTGGGCTCGGGAAAGCACGTCGTGCTCTTCTATGATGACCCTAATTACGGGCGGTTGCTCGAGTTTCGGTTCATAAAGAACGGGCTGCTGAAGGGGGAAGGTTGCACGTATCTCACGTATGAAGAGGCCGGACTCGTCGAGAAACAGATGACAGATAACGGAATCGATGTCGAGAAGTTCAAGCAGAAGAACCTGCTGCGCATATACCAGGTTCCAAAGATGAACGAGCCGGCAGGCGTAACTAAGATTGTTGAAAAGATCTGGGACGAGATCCTGCAGGCACACAAATCGCCCTTCAGGGTGGCCGGACAGCCCATGCCTGCGGCGGTTACGGAGGAGTACCTGGAGGCCCAGCTGGCAATAGAGCGCGCGGTCGTTGCCAGGTTCAACGGCCAGGGTTCCGTGCTCTGCTCCTACTCCGTCGAGAATATCGAGCCCGTCAAGCACGGAAAGTGGCTCTCAAGCCTCCTGAAGATGCACCACGACGCGGTCTTTGCCATAAAATCGAGGGGCGGCATAGGCTTCAACATGCGCTAACCTTTGCGCCTGAAGATACACGGTTACCACGTAACCCTCAGCAGGACGGAGAGCCCGGCCAGTTCCGCGATATTGATGGCCAGCATGTACGGGAGCAGGGCCTCTGCAAAGAGCGGCGCCATCGTCACGTATGAATAGATGCCGATCGCGTTCTGGACGAGCAGTAGCGAGGCGAAGAAGATCAGCCCCAGGGTAAACTGCGCCCTGGAGCTGCCGTACGTCCTCCCGTAGAGGATTATGAGGGCAATCAGTATGGCAACGTTGGCAGCGCTCACGACCGCGCTCGCGTCCATTATTATCGACATCGCAATTCCTCCCCAAAGTTTGTTTATTTACTTTTTTCCAATTTTGCTACAAATCTCGTCAAATGCATCGGCGTTGACCTCCAAATACGGAGATATGAAGAAGATAACGCCATACTTTTCGCCCTGCCGCGTGATGAGGCTGTTCTTCTCAAGCACGCCTATGTGGTGCTGGATCGCCTTGTAGTCAAGCCCGAGCGCCTCGGCGATCTGGTTGGTGTTGAGCGGCCGTTCCTTCAGCAGCGTGATAATCCTGATTCTGGTATCGCCGCCGCGCGACCCCGCAAAGAGGTACCAGAAGAGCCGCTTCGCGCTGGGATCCGGCATCGCCTAACCTATCAGGCGTGACCATTTAAACTTGATTTGGAGAAGATTTGGACATCAGTTGGAAGAATCGTTAAATCCGAACCAGCGAAATGTGCTGTATGAAAAAGTTGGTGGCACTACCAATAATCGCCGCAATAGCTGTGATCGCTGTCTACTACGCCTCGCCGCTCTTCGTGAACGTCACGGTTGACGAGCCACTGCCCACGGAGATGATGGAAAAGAAGGATACCATGATGAAGGAAGAGGCCATGTCGGAAGGCCTGATGCAGCACGAATCTTCGCAGGGGGCCGCAGCCGTACCGGAGGCCGTGCTCGCCGGCAGCTTCGTCGGAGCGGGAGACGGCATACACAACGCAGATGGCATTGCAAAGCTACTGGCCGTGCACGACGACCAGAGCGAACACAGGCTGCTGCGCCTGGAGGACTTCAGGTCGACCAACGGCCCTGACCTGTACGTGTACCTGTCCAAGGATGCCAAGAGCGTAAGCGACGGCTACGTTGACCTGGGAAGGCTGAAGAGCAACATCGGAAACCAGAACTACCACATCCCGGATGATGCGGACCTGGCCGAGTACAGCTACGTGCTGATATGGTGCAAGCAGTTCTCGGTGCTGTTCGGCTATGCGGAGCTTCAGGCCGCATAGCTCTCCTCTTTTTTTATTCTCATCTAATTAGATATTTACAGGCCCGTCCGCTTCCGCGTGACAACAAATGCAACCGAGCCCGCCACCGCGGCCGCGATATACGGGATTGCCACAGATAACCCGTCAGACCGAGCCGGAGGCTGCTCCACAACAACCCGCTGCTCCTGTGCGATGCTGGAGCCGCCGCCGATGCCTCCACCAAATCCCGGTCCGGGCGGTGCTGCTGCACCTATTCCTGCCTCCCGCTCCAGGGACGGCGGAACCGGAGCTGCCTTCATGGCTGCCTCCTCTCCTGCCTGCCGTACCTCCACAACGGGCTGTCCGACCATCCCCGCCAGAGCTGTGAGGCCCACGGTCAGGACCACGGCCAGCCCCACCCCCAGTGTAGCATACGATGTCACAGAAGGCTTCATACCACTCATTCTTACGCTGGTGAACGATATAATGCTAGACATTAGAACACCCGCCTCCTCCAGACCCGGATCGTTTCAAACCAGAACGCAGCGGCGGCAGCGATGGCAAAGCCAAGTGCGTGCACGTTGATCGAACTTATATTGAGGACGACGTAGGCCGCCAGCAGCGTGGTGAAGAACGCCGCAAAGAAGGACATGCGCGGGGCGGTGCGCCCGCCCACATTCACGAAGGACTCCAGCACGCTCACCTGGGCCTTCTGCGCTACATAATATCTGCCGTATTCGTCATGGCTGACGAGGTCCAGTCCCATCAATTTCTCGATGTGGTAGCTTGCCACGCTGGGGCTGGAGAAGTCGAGGTCCCGCTGCACCTCCCTCACGCCGACGGGTTCCTTCTTCCTGAGCATGTAGATGTAAACCTGGAGGGTCTTGCCTCTCAGCTCGCGTTCTACCCTGCCGACATCGCCCCCGGACATTCCCAGATGCCCTAGCCCGCTGGGCTCAATTTAAGCCAAACCCCGATGAGAACGGGCCGTTCGAAACCGTAGAACACGCTCGTTTCTCTCGTTCTGAAACCTAGGCTTAAGCAGGTTGCCACCCTATACGGCTGCGAGGAAAGATGAGCGACACACAGAAGCGGACGACGGCATACGCGATAACCGCCGCGGTAAGCATAGGAATACTCGCAATCGCCGTTGCTACATACGGGCCCTGGACGAACACGCAGGTGGTGCCGGCCGCCAACGGAAATTCCGTAGTCACCCCCAACGACGACTGTATACCCGGAGGCAAGATACACTGCATAGACACCATCCAGCCAGGCCGGGATCAGGGAATCACCGGCACCGTAGCCTTTGAGGGAAATGACAGCGACAACGCCTTTGAGCTCTTCGTGACGGGAAGCGCCTTCAGGAAGATCAGTCCCGACAAGGTCTCGGTAACCTTGGGCGTGGAGACGCAAGAGAAGACCGCGCAGGATGCAGCAATTAAGAACGCACAGGCCATGAACGCCATAATCGATGCCTTGAAGAAGCTTGAACTGAACGCGAACCAGATAAGCACCAGCTACTACAGCATATACCCGGTCTACGAGTACAACCCGATCGTGGAGCCGCAGATCTATCCCCCGCAGCCGCAGAACCCGGTGCTGGTGGGGTACAGGGTCTCCAACACGATAACGGTGACGGCACAGGCCAGCGCTGATATAGGCGAGATAATAGATTCGGCAGTAGATTCCGGCGCAAACCAAGTGCAGGGCGTGAACTACTTTGTCTCGCAGGAAGTCCAGATGCAGACCAGCAACGAGCTGATCGGGGAGGCTGTGCAGAACGCCCGGCTGAAGGCAGAGAAAGCACTGGAGCCGCTGAACATGCAGATCGTGGGAGTGAAGAACCTTAGCCTGAACGACGTCTACTACCCCGTCTACGGGTATGATAAGGCCGTGTTTGAGGGCGGAGCGGCACCAACACCCATCCTGCCGTCTGAGCAGCAGGTTTCGGCATCAGTGAGCGTTACCTTCCTGATAGGCGCTGGGTAACGCCTAACCCTCCTTTTTTAATATTCAGGCATGATTCAGGTAAAACTGATAGTCTTACTCGACTTCGACCTTCTGCTTGCCCCCGCGCTCGTCCAGCTTCTTGAGCTCCTTCATGAGGAACTCGCGGTACTTCTCCTTGTCAGCCCTGCTCATCCTGTCCAGGTTGTCGCTGAGCACGGTTCCCATCATCGTCATCCTCTCCAGCATGTCCATCGCGATGAACTTGCCGACATTGCTGACGCGCATCAGCACGTTCAGCTGCTTCTTCATCACGTCCTGCATTGACTGCATATCGCCAAGGACGTCGAGTCCCTTCTTGGTTATCCGGTACCTTCCCGCCTCGGTCTCCTCGATGAGGCCTTCCTGCAGCAGCCTACCCAATAGCGGGTAGACGAGCCCTGCCGAGGGCTTCCACATCCCCTCGCTCTGCTTCGCGGCCGCCTCCATGATCTGCTTCCCTGTCAGCGGCTGCTCCTTCAGCAGGGTGAGGATGTAGTAGCGGGAAAACCCCCTCGGGATGGAACTCCCGACTCGCTGAATCCAGCTCGCGGCCATCACAAATCTTAGGTGATATCGCCAGAGAACTACTTAAGCATTTGCCCTTTGTTCGGTTCTACAATGTAGGTTTCTGATCCCGTACCCTGCGGGTATCGTGGGAGATCGGCAGGAGCTAAATCCTGACCTTTATCCTTGAACCGGCTACCTTCTCTATGCGCTCCTCGATCTTCCTGAGCTCTTCGCTTACCGTAGACTTGGCCTGCGCGAGCTGCCTCGTAAAGTCATCAAGGAAGGATTCCTTCTGCGAGACCTGGCTCCGCATCTTCTCGAGCTCCTGCTCGAACCTGACCAGGCCCGCCTCGACCGGCAACGTCTTTTCGCTCAGCAGCTGTATCGTGGAGGCGAGCCCGCTGTAGGTCTTCGTGTACTGCTCGGCGTTCACGATCAGCGCCGCTATGTTGTCCGCGTCCTTTTCCGGGTTCTTGACCACGATCTTGCCTCCCTTCACGGCCTCGCTGACCTTCCCCAGGATCGCCCTGAGCTCCTCCATCTTGGGGTTGCGGACCAGGTTCAGCGGGTTCTCCATCACCGACTGGATGAAACTGTTGCTCTCCTTGTCCAGCCCGACCTCGTAGGTGTACTTGCTGACCGGCCTGGATATCTTTGCAAAGGCCGCGCCGATCTCCGACAGCAGGTTCTCGGCCTCCTTCCTGATCCTGGCCAGCTCCTCCCTGTCCAGCCTGTACCGCTGGAAGTCCTCGGAGCGGCGGAACGCCTCGATCTTTTGCACGAGTTCCTTCTCCTTTGCCTTCAGCGCCCCGACGTCGGTCTCGAGCTCCGCGATCTTCCCCGCCAGGTTGCTGCTCTCGCTGAGCGCGGAGGAGATCTTGGATATGCCGACCAGGCAGTCTGACAGGGACGAGTTCTTCTCAAGATACCTGTCCACCAGCCGGTTCAGCTTGCCGGCCTCGCGGTTCAGCAGCCCGAGCTGGAACTTGAGGATCTTCGCGTGCTTGGCGAAGAAGGAGTGGATTATGCGGCTGTGCGAGCCGCTGGTGTCGCCCAGCCTGCTCAGGAGCTTCTTCGTCCTTTCACGCATGTTGAGGATATCGTCCAGGCTCCTCAGCTCCGACAGCTCTTCGGAGGTCTCCTTCTGCACGGCCACGAGCAGAGTCTCCTTTGCGTCCTTTATCACAGGCAGGTACTGCCCGGCCACCTTCTCCGGGTTTATCTCCACCTTCTTCAGCTCCTCGCCGAAGCTCTTTATGGAGTTCATCACGACCTGTACCCGGTTCCTTATCTGGTTGGCCTGGGGCTTGATCGCCTCGAGCTCCTCGCTTATCTTGGAGTTTACCCATTTTTCGAGGTCGGCGAACGCGATCTGCCCGATCTCTTCCTTCGGGCCCGCCGCCTTTACCTCCTCTTTACCCTCCTTTTTGCGGAAGAATATGATCCCGTACCACCCGGCTCCTTATCGGTTTCAATATCTAAAAATGCTTCTGGTTCACTAGGTTGGTGTATGCCGGGCAGGAGGATGCTGGAGCACGTGAATGTTCGCATAGACGGGGCCAGCAGGGGCAACCCCGGCAGGGCGGGGATAGGAATAATCATCCTCGACTGTGACGATAATATCATCACAACCCACAGGGAGTACATCGGCGTGGAGACCAACAACGTGGCAGAATACACGGCGCTGAAGAGGGCGCTCGAGATTGCAGGCAGCTACTGCAGGAAGCATGTTACGATACTATCGGACAGCGAGCTGCTGGTGAAGCAGAGGAAGGGCGCCTACAAGACGAGGAAGCGCCATCTCAAGAGCATCGCAAAGGAGGTGGACGAGCTGGAGCAGGGGTTCGAGACCGTCGAGTACAGGACCGTGCCGAGGGAAGAGAACAGAGAGGCCGACAGGCTGGCAAACAGGGCAATAGATCAGGGCAGTCTGTCCTGATCACGCGCTACTTGTCGCCTTGCCTCAGAAGGTTAAATAATCGGTGACGCTTCTTTTACGCTGGCAGCGGTGAGGAATCAGAGTTACCCTGAGATGTGATGTTAAGGCATTGGTCTGAGCTGCCCCTCGTAAGATTTATCTAATGTAATCTGGCTCGATTTGTTGGACTATGCCCGATAAGAGGGTGTCACGCGCCGTAAAAGATGTGACCATCGTCGTCGTTGGAGTCTTGGTCATATGGCTGGGCCTCCGCGCAGCCTTTGCCACGGACAACCCGTTCTTCGTTGTATCCAGCGGGAGCATGATCCCGGTGCTGAACGTCTACGACGTACTGATAGTGAAGGACGGCTCCACATTCAACGCGGTGCAGGTCGGCGACATAATCGTCTTCAACAGGCCGAGCGATCACGAGCGCGTCATAGTTCACAGAGTTGTGGACATCAAGGAGAGCAGCGAGCGGACCCTGACCACCAAGGGCGATGCGAACCCGGCATCGATACCCGGTACTGATTATCCGATCACCCAGCAGGACTACATAGGCAAGGTGGTCTACGTGATACCCAAGATCGGTTACGTGACCAAGGTCATCAACCCGCCGGTGAACTACATAATCATAGCCGTAATCCTGGCGCTGCTCTTCTTCAGCAGGGCCAAGCAATCAAAGAAGTCCGGATCCGACTCGGCCCCGCCCGGTGAGAGCACCACCCAGCCTTCCACCGGCACCGGCTCTTAGGTATATATACCCCCCTTTATAAGGGAAGGCAATGCCTCAGACCAAGCCAGTCGTGAGCATCGAGAATGTCGTCGCGTCGGCAACGATCAACCAGACCGTGAACCTGAACCAGATAACCCAGATCTTCCCCGATGTGGAGTATCACCCTGATCAATTCCCGGGCCTGGTCTTCAGGCTGAAATCGCCGAAGACGGCCACGCTCATCTTCAGCTCGGGCAAGATGGTCTGCACGGGCGCCAAGTCCGAGGACCAGGCCATACGTGCGGTGAAGAGCGTGGTCCAGAAGCTGAGGAAGGGCGGCATACCCGTAGAGCACGAGCCCGTCATCGAGATCCAGAACATCGTGGCGTCGGCCAGCCTGGGGGGCAAGATCCACCTCGAACTGGCTGCTAGGGTACTGCCTAGGAGCATGTACGAGCCCGAGCAGTTCCCCGGCCTCATCCACAGGATGCTCGACCCCAAGACTGTGATCCTGCTCTTCGCCAGCGGCAAGCTGGTCTGCACGGGCGCAAAGAAGGAGAGCGAGGTCTACAGGGCCGTGCACAACCTGCACACGCTGCTCGAAGAGAAGCAGCTGATGATCTACGACAGCTGAGCCGGCTCGGTTATTTATATAGCGTTATAAGTTCGCCTGCCTGCGGGTCAGGCTATCTTATCCTAGAATTAGTTCACCCCCTAGTAAATAGAATAAGATCTAGATGG
>CAYJSN010000031.1:0-8258 GCA_964373125.1 uncultured Nitrosopumilales archaeon
CAAGCTCTACATAACGACCGGCGATGCGGCCGACCAGAGCCTGCCACAGGATCTGGACTCTCTCGCCGGCAAGATCCTGAGGATAAACCCTGATGGCTCGATTCCCGGCGACAATCCGTTCGAGGGTTCTCCAATCTACTCCTACGGGCACAGGAACCCACAGGGTCTGGCGTGGCACCCGGTCACGAAACAGCTTTATGCAACGGAGCACGGCCCGGTCGGCAACGACGAGATCAACATCATAAGGGCCGGGGGAAACTACGGCTGGCCCATCGAGCAGTGCGCCGGCCCCGAGGAATATATCGACTCGATCGCATGTTACGAGGTCAGCATAGCTCCCTCCGGCGGAACCTTCTACTCCTCCGACCGGCTTCCCTTCGGAAACAGCTTCTTCTTCGGGGCCCTGCGGGGCGAGCATGTTGAGCGGGTGGTGACCGACGACTCGGGCAGCATCGTGAAGTTCGAAACCTTCCTGGACGGCTTCGGCAGGATACGGGACGTGGCCGTGGGGCCCGATGGATACATCTACGTGGCGACCAGCAACAGGGACGGGAGGGGGATACCCGCGGCGGACGATGATAAGATTTTAAGGATAACCAGATCAAGGTGAGTGCGATTGAGAAAGGACAAGTCTCCAAAACTCTACGAGATGAAGCGCGAGGATAGGCTGAAGTTTCTAAAGAAGTTCGCGAAGCTCGGCAGGGACGAGGTGAAGGCGCTCAGGGCCGGCACTATTTCATTTGGCACCGCGGACAGCATGGTGGAGAACGCTGTAGGTACAACAGTGCTGCCCCTCGGCATAGCCACCAACTTCGTGATTAATGGGAAGGAATACCTCATACCGATGGCGATCGAGGAGCCCTCGGTGATCGCGGCCGCCAGCCACGCCGCAAAGATCGCCGGAGCTAGGGGTGGGTTCACTGCCAGCGCGGATGATTCGTTGATGATAGGCCAGATACAGGTGGTGGGCCTGCAGGATCCTACAAATGCCGGCGAGGCGGTGCTGAGGGCAAAGGAAAGGATCTTGGAGGCCGCAAATGCGAGGAGCAGGACTCTGGCAAAGATGGGCGCTGGAGCAAAAGACCTTGCCTTCCGGGTTCTGGACACTGAATCTGGGAGGATGTTGATTATAGAAATCACCGTCGATGTGAGGGACGCGATGGGAGCCAACGTTGTGAACACAATGTGCGAGGCCGCGGCTCCAGTGATCGAGGAGATAACAGGCGGCAGAGTATTGCTTAGGATCCTCTCGAACTATGCAACGAAGCGGCTCGCAAGAGCCGAATCTGTATTCAGCAAGGAGGAGCTCGGCGGCGGACGGGTTGTGGACGATATCCTGCTCGCATATGCATTTGCGGCCGCGGATCAGTACAGGTGCACCACCCACAACAAGGGAGTCATGAACGGGATAATCGCGGTTGCAAACGCAACCGGACAGGATACAAGGGCGCTAGAGGCGGGGGCACACTCCTACGCCTGCAGGGACGGAGGCTACAAGCCTCTTACCAGGTGGAGCAAGGACAACAACGGCGATCTCGTGGGCAGAATAGAGCTGCCGCTCGCAGTCGGTACAGTCGGCGGAGTAGCGTCGGTGCACCCGGTAGCCAAGGCATGTTTGAAGATCCTGCGCATCAGGAGCGCGCAGGAACTGGCGTGCGTGATGGCATCGGCAGGCCTGGCCCAGAACCTTGCGGCGCTGCGCGCCCTCGTCTCCGAGGGAATCCAGCGCGGGCACATGCGGCTGCACGCGCGCAACATCGCGATGTCGGCCGGGGCCACCGGCAAGCTCGTCGACGCTGTTGCCGAGAGGATATCCGATGAGGGCAACGTCTCACTGCATAGAGCGAGAGAAGTGCTGAGAGAGCTTACGAAGCGGAAGAAGCGATGAGAAGTTCCCCGCGTCCTGTCTAAAGGAATATATCTAAAGCTCAGTTGATGAGGAACTGCATCATATATGGTTGCGGTAAGGTTCGCGATCCCAAAGGGTAGCATCGAGGAGCTCACCTTCAGGTTTATCGAGCAGGCGTGGGCGAGCGTTCGCGGCAGGGGCCGAACATACCGCGTGGCGGTCAACGATCCCGAGATCCAGATGAAGCTGCTCAGGCCGCAGGAGATCCCCACCTACGTACACGAGGGCCTCTACGACGTCGGTATAACCGGTAAGGACTGGATCAGGGAAACTAGTTCCGACGTCAAGACGCTGTTAGACTTGGAGTATGGCTGGGTGAGGCTCATGGTAGCAGTGCCAAGAACAGCAACGTACGGCTCGCTTTCGGACATGATACACGATTACGCGTCGAGCGGCAAGACGCTCAGGATCTCGAGCGAGTACCTAACGATATCTGCAGCGCATGTGAAGCAGAACGAGGAGTACAGGAAGCACTTCGGCGATGCCGACCCGATGGTGATAACGCCCTGGTGGAGGATCGGCAAGAACGACAAGGTCCAGATCCTGCTCTCCTTCGGGGCGACGGAGGCGAAGCCACCCGAGGACACCGATGCGATAATCGATGTCACTGAGACCGGGACCACGCTGGAGAACAACAACCTGAAGCTGCTTGAAACGATAATGGAGTCTACAGCCGTATTCATAGCGAGCAAGGAATCGCTCAAGGATCCCAAGAAGAAGGCGAAGATCTACGACATCCTCACCCTGCTGAAGGGCGTAGTGGACGGGCGAAAGAAGTACCACATATTCGTGAACGTCCGGAAGGAGAACCTTGAGGCGCTGCTGAAGAGCCTCCCGGCCCTGAAGCGGCCCACGATAAGCCCGCTCAGCGAGGAGGGGTGGTACGGCGTCAACACCGTGATAAGCAAGGAGGAGTTCGTGAAGATCATACCTGTCCTGCGTAGCCTCGCGCAGGGCCTTGTGGTGCACGAGCCAAGGCAGATCCTTCCGCTTGAGGAGATCAAACAGGATGAAGAGAGTTAATGTCCGCACCCTCAAGATCGACGATCCTGTCAAAGGCGCGGAAAGGCTGAGGGCAGGCACGGCGATCTCCGGGGCGCAGGTAGCCGCGGTCAGGACCATAATGGATGCAGTCGCTAGGAGAGGCGACAAGGCATTGTTTTACTACACGCAGAAGCTCGACGGCGTGAAGCTCGGCTCGATTAAAGTAAGGGAGCGCGAGATCGATGCAGCCTACTCGGCAGCCAGCAGGGCGCAGGTCAGGGCGCTCAGGGAGATGAAGCGAAGGCTCGAAAAAGTAGAGAGTTCGGTCATAGCCAGGCTGAAGAAGATCGTCGTCCGGTTCGACGGCACAAAGATCAGCAGGGTGCTGAAGCCGGTGGCCAGCGCAGGATGTTACATACCTGGCGGCAGGGCGCGGTACCCGAGCACGATGATAATGTGCGCCGTCCCCGCCAGAGTGGCCGGCGTGAAACGCGTGGTGGCATGCACGCCGCCCAGGATGGACGGGAGCGTCGATCCTCTCACGCTCGTTGCCGCCGACACCTGCAATGTGAAGGAGGTCTACAAGGTCGGGGGTGCACAGGCGATAGCCACGATGGCCTACGGCACCAAGACGATCAGGCCCGTCAGCAAGGTGGTGGGCCCCGGCGGAACGTTCGCCACCGTAGCAAAGTACCTCGCCTCGAGCCGGGTCTCGATCGACATGTTGGCCGGGCCCACCGAGCTGTTGATACTGGCCGACGAGTCCGCCGATCCGAGGAGCCTGGCGCTGGACCTGATCTCGCAGGCGGAGCACAGCACCGATACCTTCTGCGGGCTCGCCACGTGCTCGAGGAAACTTGTGGATGCTGTCGCATCGGAGCTCGCGGCAGCGCTGGACGGCACAGGTCGGAGAGAGATAGCCAGGTGCAGCCTGGAGCAGAACGGGTTCATGGCGCTCTGCAGGAACTACAACGACGCCGTAAAATTTGCCAACGGGCTCGCGCCCGAACACCTGCAGATAATCACCAGGGATGCCAAGAGGCTCGGCGCGAGGATAGAATCTGCCGGGCTGATACTCTTGGGCAACTACGCGCCGTCGGCCGCGAGCGACTACGGCTTCGGCTCGAACCACGTGCTGCCCACGATGACATTCGCAAGGTCGCGGGCGTCGCTGTCCTGCCTTGACTTTGTCAAGCTCGTCAATGTCGTGGAGAGCAGCAGGGAGGGGCTGCGGAAGGTCGCCGACACCGTAAGGTTGTTGAGCGAGGCCGAGGGCCTGCCCAACCACTACAAGGCCGTGATGGCCAGGCTGGGGGAGTAATTGGGGAGCAATTTGTTCAGGAAGAAGATGTCATCGCTCCGCGGGATACGCGGCTACCAGAAGCCTGAGCGGTACCCGGATGTTCTTAGGCTGGATACGAACGAGAACATGGCGCTCTCGAGGAGCTTCGTATCGCGGATCCTGGTGGAGGCTGCGAGGAGGACAGATCCGAGGGAGTATCCCAGCGAGCAGTTCGATGAGCTCAGGCACCGCTACAGCAAGTATCTCGGCGTGCCGGAAGCATGCATCGCGGCCGGCAGCGGCTCCGACCAGATAATCGACCTGCTGCTTGCCACGTTTAACGGCAGGGGATCTAGGACCGTTACCATTGATCCGACATTCGCGTTCTTCATCGACAGGTGCAACCTGCACTCGGTAAGGCTGAAGAAGGTCAGGCTCGGCAATGACTTTGCGCTGGATGCGGGGAAGATCCTTGCCGAATCGAACGCAGACATCTGCTACATATGCTCGCCCAACAACCCCACGGGTAACCAGTTCGGCAGGAAGGACCTGCGCGAGATCGCGGGGTCGTTCGGCGGCCTAGTGATAGTGGACGAGGCGTACGCAGACTTTGCCGACTATTCGCTGAAGGATCTTGTCAGGAAGCACGAGAACTTGGTGGTGCTGAGGACGATGTCCAAGGCGTTCGGGCTTGCCGGTGCAAGGGTCGGCCTCATGGTCGCAAACCGCGATCTGGCGGAGATCTTTGCAAGGACGGTACAGTATCCTTATCCCGTGAGCAGCGTGTCGCTCAGGGCCGCGAGCATCGCGCTCTCCAGGGCCGGCTACTTCAGGTCGGTCATCCGGCAGGTGAGGCGGGAGCGGGAACGGATCCAGAAAACAATAAACTCCTTCGTTGGCCTGCATGCATTCAGGTCGGATGCCAACTTTGTGCTCTTCGGGGCCGGGAGCGCGTCCAAAGCTAGATCAATATTCAGAGGCCTGATCAGGCGAGGCATACTGGTGAGAGAGATCGGGAACATCGGTTCTCACAAGGGATGCCTGAGGGTGACGGTCGGCACCAGTACGATGAACAGCCGGTTCCTCGATGCTTTGGAAGAAGTGGCAGCCAGATGAGCGCGGCGTACAGGAAGATCACTGAGACCGTCTCCATCCGAGAGGCCAGCCGGCCCCTCTTCAGGGAACTGCAGTGCGCGGTGCTCGACTGCGACGGCACGCTCGTCAACATAAACCACTCCTACAACGCCTGCATAAAGAAGACTGCCGGCTTCATCTTGGAGCGGCTCGTTGGGGGGAAGCAGTGGTACGACCTTGTCACCGACGAGATGATACTCAGGTTCAGGATGTCGGGCGGCTTCAACAATGATACTGATACATCCTATGCATGCATACTCTCGGTCGTGGCGTGGGGGGCCGGCAGCGTCGAAGACGCAAGGAAGTTCGTGCTCGAGGCCGCGTCGCACGCAACCGACGAGGGGATAGTGTCGGTCGAGGAGTATCTCTCCGGCTCCGGCAGGGCCAGCGCCGTGCAGAAGACAAAGGCCGAGCTCGCATACCCGGGCAGCGTCGGCTCCAGCATCCTGAGCACGGTCTTTGACGAGTTCTTTTACGGGCGTGATCTCTTTGCTAGGCTGCACGGGATCGAGCCGAGGTTCAACAACTCCCTCGGGTTCATCGAGGAGGACGAGGTCGTGATAACCGGCGAGAGCGCTTCCGAGCTCTCCAAGATGTTCGGCGGGAGGGTCGCGATAGTCTCGGGCAGGGGCAGGCTCGCCACAGAATATGCACTGAAGAGCCTGTTGCATCACTTCATGATCGGCGCGTGTGTCTTCCTAGAGGACGAGGAGCGGGAAGCGGTGCGAAAAAAGCTAGACAAGAGGATAAGCAAGCCTGAGCCCTACGCGCTATTCAAGTCGATGGAGGCGATGAATGCACGGAGTGCAGTGAGCGTCGGCGACTCGGCCGAGGATGTCATAATGTCCAGGAGGGCCGGTGAGAAGTATCGCATCGTCTTCTGCGGCGTGTACGGCACCGGCATAGACAGGGAGAAGCAGTTCAGGATGTTCGTCGAGATGAAGGCGGACGCGATAATCGAGAACGTGAATCAGTTACCGTTTCTGCTGAGAACGCTGGGCCGAAGATGAGCACGCAATATTTTGCTACATAATCTTTACATTAGGTCGCAAGTTCTCACCAGTTAGGTAAGAAACCCAGTACCACGGCGCCCGATCTTTTTCTTTTTTGCGATCAAGTTACCTTGGGTTTTCTGTTCACCAGAGAGCTCACCATTCCGCCAGCGAAGCCTCCCAGCGAGTTGGCCAAGAAATCCGTCACGGACGCTACTCTGAAAGGCAGGAAGAGCTGTGCAAATTCAAGCGAGCCGCCTATAGCCACCGCGAGCACGAAGCTGGCCAGCATAGCGTAACCGGCACCACGCCACAGCATCGCCATTCCCAGGTAAGCCAGAAGGTGCACGTAGAAGCCCTCCTTTATTTTGAGGGCTTCTGATAATAGAAACGGTGTCATCTCTTCTTCCGCAAACAGGCTATAATAGACGATGACACCTGTATAGATTACCGCGGCCGCGAAGAGTACCTGTTTGAGCTTCATCGAGTGGGAATACTGTAACCGCATGCTCTTAAATGTGTCAATGGAACTTCAAATATGTTTAAAATTCTAGCTTTAATTGACGTGAAAAGGTCACCTTGTCCTTGGTCACTTCCACTAAACCTACATTACGCTGAACCCAGCGAAGCCATGCAAATATGGTCTGTGTTCTCCGCATCAAGGTAGAGCCTGTTAAACCAGAATTCTGTCTCAAGATCTCTACAACGTCGGTCTTGGTGACAGGTGTGTCACGTTCTATACTTAGATTCAAGAATACTTGATTGATCACTGGGAATTCTAGCAAGAGCTTACTGAAGTACTTCATTCGTATTTCTGTAGGCATCCGTATGTATTCTCTACCCTTATTTGTAAGGTGATAGTGATTACGGTACAGCTCAACCAATCCTAGGATCTCAGCCGCTTCTCGATAATAGGAACTCTGTCTCTTATCAAACCCGAAGTGTTTAGCCATTTTATCAGAGGTATCCATCCCTTCTGCAACACGGAATGGTAATTCTATAATTTTGTTCAGGTCATCTGCCTGTGGGATACGAATCTTCTCTCTGTCTGGTACAACCTGCCTATACTCTTTTAGGGAGCTAGGCTTGAAAACTATACCGTATTTTCCACTTTTAACGAATCTTATGGAATCGTACTGAAATGGATATTGGAAATCATACTCATAAAATAAGTAAGCACGTTCTTTTGGCTCGTAGCAGAAGAAGAGGTCTCTAACTGATTTGGTATCTGACCATAATGTTCTATACGGATAGTAGAGTTGGCGTATGATGAAAGTGGTAGGGATTCCTATTTTTGCTTCAACTAAGACGATTTGTTCCGTATTTTCATAACCCCCATCGATCTCTATCTGTGCACCATCAACTGTTAGATTAGTGCCACCAACTGAAAGATTGAATTGTGGAGTAGTTCTCCTGCCTCGAGTGGCAAGAAAGAGATTATGTACGCCTGTAAAACGTCCTAAAAGTCCTGTGGAGTACGCATAGTCAAGATATGCAGATTCACTTTGCACACCTTCTGATGATACGGGGAATGGATTTTCGGTGATATGCTTTTCGGCTGTAAAATCCACTGGTTCCAGCGCGTGGTACCCTTTTCCTTTCAGTATTGCATAAAGATGACGATCTACCGGCAAAATGAACACGCCGTATCTCTTGAATATTGATGGCAGATCTTCCTCTTCGTCTATCTTTGTCATAAGCCTAGGTTCCTCTCCCATCGTTTCCTTGATTTGCTTGGCAGTGACTAGATTTTTTGCGCGGTTAAGATTTAGACGCAGTTGTGACGCAGCTTCTGTCCATTTCTCTAATTTTCTCTTATAAAGTTGCTTTTCGGTTACATCATCTTTTTTTCGTACCAACTTGGTAAGCATCGAGGATCTCATAGGTAACTAATAAGCATAGCCGCTTACAAATGAGAGGGCTTCGATGAGTTTTGGATTCATCTCTATCGATTCAT
>CAYJSN010000032.1:0-7131 GCA_964373125.1 uncultured Nitrosopumilales archaeon
CGGAACATAACGCCGCAGAAGAGTGTGCGGAGCAGGTGCTGAAGTATCTTAAGAACAGGCAGCTGCCCCTGAATCAGCCCAGCAGACTAGCATAGTCCGGGCGTTATCTGGCGCAGATACTTGCGTCATCAACCATCTTCACACAATAGATTCGCTGCGAGGTACCTTCCGTGCGGCAGTTTGGGATTGTAGCTGTAGAATATGACCAGGATGCTGCGCTCGTCCAGGTTGATCATGGTTGGATAGCCGGCCTGGTATTCGGCGGTGTGCCTGTATCCGTTGGGGTCGACCAGAGCAAGTTCGTCCTCCCATGTTTGCCCGTAGTCTAGGCTCCACGCCAGCGCCACACCCGGTTGCATGCTCGTATCTCCGTCCCTCGCGCAGCGGCGGTAGGCCAGGATCAGTTGTCCCTTTGGTGACCGGTGCAGGCAGGGGGAGGTGCCGCAGATCCATGTAGGCTCGTAGCGAAACCAGGTGCCGCCCCCATCCGTGGAGATCGACCTGTAAAGTTCTAGTCTGTCGCTCTTTCCTACTCCCTGCTGCCGCAGGATAGCTAGGATTCTCTCATCGGACAGCTGTGCTAGGAAGGTCTCGTTGAACCCGTCCACAGGGCAGTGTGGCCGGAAGTTCGGATGGGCCGGGGCCACCGGATCGAATCTTCCATTCCCGTCGAAACCAGAGATCGGAGAGAAGCGGTACTTACCCTGTATGCGGGCATCAGGGTCATATGCGATGGTGCGGTATTCCTTCCAAGATATTCCCCGATCGTAAGATTTCAGCAGGCCGGAGCGCCACCGCTCTCCCTGTCGCTGCCGTCCCCAGACCGGCCAGAGCAGTGTGCCGTCTGCGCGCTCCACGATCTGGCCGTAAATGCATGGCTCATAGATGTCTGTGGCTACACGTTCGGGTTTGCTCCAGCTGCACCCCCCATCTGCGGATCGGAGGAGGAACAGTTCCACATCCCTATTTTCGTAGCCTCCATGCAGCTCGATCTCGTTGCAGGGGAGCAGCATCGTTCCATCGCTAAGTGTGGTCAGCCCGACGGTGGCCAGCGCCGATCTGTCCGGTGTCGATGGTTTCATCACGACCTGCGGCGAGCTCCATCTGCGCCCTCCATCACTGGATCGCATGATCCGCACCTCCCCGCCGGGCAGGCCGTCGGGCATGGTGGAGAAGGTAAGAACTAGGTCGCCGTCGGGCGCCCGTGCAAGCCCCGGGAACATAGCCGGCCCTGAATCATAAGTCACCCATGCATCAACAATTCTGAATGGTGCTCTCGCCCTCATCGATTCCGCATGACACCTTGGTATGTTTAAGCATTTAACCACTGGCACCATCACCGAGACAACCTAGGGGTTAGGCCCACACAATTTACAAGAATCTGCAAGTCACCAAACCTGTAGCGCACATGGAAAGAGATTTATTGTTAACACCTGAACAACGCGTTATGGAAGCTATCTCATTCATCGGACTGGGAGCGGTGGGTCTGGTAACGCAGATCTGTCTTGCTTCCAAGGGGGTGAAGACCATAGGCGTGGATGTTGACGAACAGAAGTTGAAGACGCTGAATTCCGGCAGCCTGCCATTCTATGAGCCCCAGCTGAAGGAACTCCTGAGCGAGGCACGGACGAATGTGGTATTTTCGGGCAGTATAGAAGACGCGGTGAGTAACAGCAGCATGACGTTCATCACGGTGGGCACGCCCTCCAAACCGGATGGCAGCATAGACCTAGCGCAGATAACGCAGGCATGCAAGGGTTTAGGGAAGGCACTCGGGAAGAAGCCCGGCTACCATGTCGTGGTTGTAAAGAGCACGGTCGTGCCAACAACTACCGATAATGTGATCAAAAATACTCTGGAGGCGGAGTCAGGTAAGATAGCAGGCAAGGACTTTGGTCTTGTCGTGAACCCGGAGTTCCTCAGGGAGGGCCATGGAGTACACGATACCTTTCATCCGCACCTGCTGGTGATAGGCTCAGCCGAGGAACACTCGGGCGGGATGGTCGAGAGGTTCTGGCTCGAGTTTTACAAGGATGGCCCCCCAGAGGTCATAAGAACCAACTGGGTAACGGCCGAACTGATAAAATACTCGAACAATTCGTTCCTAGCCACAAAGATAAGTTTCATCAACTCGATCGCAAACATCTGCCAGAAGCTGCCCGGCGCGGACGTGGAGCAGGTGGCCCGCGCAATCGGGAAGGACCCCAGGATAGGCGAGCTCTTTCTCAAGGCGGGGCCCGGCTTCGGGGGGAGCTGCCTCCCGAAGGACCTGAAGGCATTCATCAGAACAGCGGGCTCGATCGGGTATGACCCGCTCCTCTTCGCGTCCGTCGACAGGATCAACGAGACCCAGCCGCTGCAGGTCATCGCACTCGCCAAGAGCGCGCTGGGCGAGCTCAGGGAGAAGGCGATCGCCGTGCTTGGCGTGGCGTTCAAGAAGGACACGGACGACATAAGGGACGCCGTCTCCCTCAAGGTCATCGAGCAGCTCATCAACCAGGGCGCTAGGGTCAGGGCGCACGACCCGATGGCTCTGGACAACCTGAGGAAATATTTCGGCGGTAAGATAACTTATGCTAGTGACAGGTTCGAATGCATCGGCGGCGCCGACTGCTGCATAGTCCTGACGGAGTGGGACGAGTACGGAAGCATGAAGCCCGAGGATTTCGTGCGGCACATGAAGAATCCCTGCATAATCGATGCCAGGAGAGTTTTCAGCTCCGCGGATTTTGTTCGCAAGACTAGTTACCTCGCCATCGGACTGGGATCGGCGTAGGTCATAAAGTCAGGACTTTTCCAGTGGCACGTGGATCAGGTAAAGCGTCTTATCGTTGATCTCCTCGGCCACAAAGGATTTGACCTCCAACCCTCTGTCCCTGTAAAACTTCTCATAGTCGTGCTTGTACTTGTTGCCGGAATCCGTCATCTCTTATTTGTGGATGATGGTGTCCCTGGTGACCCGGATGAGTTCGTCGCATATCTTTTCAAAGTCCAGCGGAGGGACGTGCTGCAGCACACAATGGGTGAACGACATGTCGAAGAACTTATCCTCGAACGGAATCTCCGTCCCGTTCGTCATCTGCAGCGCGGCCCTGCCGTGAATATACTCCTTCGCGAGCTCGAGGGCGGTGGGGCTCACGTCCAGCCCGTAGAGCCGGGTGCCCGGGTCGGCAAGTTTCTCCTCAAGCGCCCTGAGGTTCTTCCCCGTTCCACAGCCGTAGTCCAGGACGATCCTTGGCGTCGGCTTGAGATTTACGAGGTACGTGATAAACGGCGACTCTTCCACATGGGATTCAAGTAATTCCTTGCGGCGCGCCTCCCAGTGTTCCTTGTCGCGCTTCTGGTATTTGTTTTCCCAGAAATCCTTGCTTGACCTGTATTTCACCATTCTTTTGATTTTAGAATAAAATCCACTGCGTTTTACATCCACCATGACAGGTCTAGCGTGGCTTTCAGTATTTATTTTATTGGCAGCGCACAGTTTCTGATACAGTCCACGTTTGCGTGGTAAGCTCATTCCGCAACAAAACAGCTGTTTCCTAGCTCAAGAATTCCTGCTCTCAAGTTATGAACCTAATGTCCACATCGCTTAAATATCCGGTGGCTCGACCGTTTCGCATTGTCCGAAGGATCTGTGATTCGGGTGATCAGGCATAGCTAGATACAGCTTGAGGAAGGAGCAGAGGCCGGCAACGGACAAGGGCATGTCTTCGATAAGACAGAACGGCACGCTGGTCGCAGACAACGAACGGTACACGATCTACGACCTGCACATAAACGAGCTTACGGTATCTGAGACCGAGCTGAAACCCAAGCAGGAGACACGTGGTCACAAACACACGGAGGCCAGCGAGGTTTACTTCTTTGTCGAGGGGCGTGGAAAGATGAAGGTGGGCGAGCAGGAGTACGACGTCAGTAAGGGCAGCGTCATGCTGGTCTCCCGCGGCGAGTTCCACAAGGTTATCAATCCGCAGAGCAGGAAGCTCGTCTTCATAACGGTCTTCGAGGGAACGCGGGCAGCCAAGAAATACGATTATAACCACTAAGTTTCACAGAAAACTAAAATTGGGCGCTCCTTTTGCTTTCAATGCAGGTGTTATCAGCTGAGAATTTGCGTTATAGGCGGCGGCATCTTTGGAGTAACCGCAGCGTGGAAGCTCGCCGAAAACGGCTTTCAGGTTGACCTGTATGAGAAGAACGGCGAGATCCTGAGCGCGGCGTCCGGCATCAACCAGTACAGGCTCCACAGGGGCTACCACTACCCCCGGAGCATCGAGACGGCGCTCGAGTCCATGAACGGGGAGAAGCAGTTCAGAAGGGAGTACCCCGAGACCGTGATGGACAGCGCCAAGCACTATTACTGCATCGCGAGGGAGGGCAGCAAGACATCCGCGGCCCAGTACGTCGAGTTCTGCAGGAAGTGCGATCTGGAGCTGCGCGAGGTCTCGCTGGACGTAATCAACCCGGACAGCGTAGAGGCCTCGTTCGAGGTCAGGGAGTCGCTCTTCGACCCGCACAAGCTCAAGGAGGTGTGCCTGAGAAAGCTGGGCGACAACAATGTCAACATAATCTACAGGGAGGTTACGCCCGCGATATTCGGCAGCTACGACTTTGTGGTCATCGCGACCTACGCCACACTGAACGAGCTGCTGGCGGGCTACCCCGGGAGCCAGGCCCAGTACCAGTTCGAGGTATGCGAGAAACCAGTCGTCAGCCTGCCGCAGTGCTTCAACGAAAAGAGCGTCGTCGTTATGGACGGGCCGTTCATGTGCGTCGATCCGTACGGTTCAACCAAGCTCTTTGTCCTCGGCAATGTTGAGCGTGCCATCTGGAACACAAACACCGGGCTGCATCCCGAGGTGCCCGACAAGCTGAGGCCGTACCTGAACAGGGGTGTGGTCAAGGATCCGCCGCAGACCAAATTTTCCGAGTTCATGCAAACAGCCTCGGTGTTCTTTCCGGAGATCACAAAGGCAAAGCACCTCGGCTCGATGTTCACCGTCAGGACTGTGCCGGCCTACCGCGAACACGACGATGCCAGGCCCACCATCGTTACCAGGGTGAGCGACAGGATAATCAGGATCTTCTCGGGGAAGATCCCGACCTGCGTGGACGCCGCCGATCAGGTCGTGAAGATAGTCAGCAGCTCGAGGGCTTAGCTGAAACTCCGATATGCATTAAAAGGGGAGCAGTCAATGATGCATGTGTCTCTCGAACTAGACAAAGCCGTGCTTCCAGTGGCCGGGCGGGGAACCCGCATGCTGCCGTTCACCAAGGAGCAGCCGAAGGAGATGCTCCCCGTCTATGCGAGGGATCACACCGGCATAGCCATCAAGCCGATCGTCCAGATAATATTCGAGCAGCTCTACGATGTCGGGTTCAGGGAGTTCTGCTTCATCGTGGGCCGCGGCAAGCGTGTGATCGAGGACCACTTCACGGTCAACTACTCCATCTCGGACGCCTACGACAAGATCCTGCGCAGGTTCTACAGGAAGGTCGAGAACTCTAGGCTGGCATGGGTGAACCAGCCCAGGCCGATGGGCTTCGGCCACGCGGTGCTCCAGGCAGAGTCGTTCTGCGGTAACAGCGCCTTCCTGGTGCACGCGGGCGATGTGAGCATCTTCGGCAACCAGAGGATGCCCATACTGGAAAGGATGAAGCGGTTCTACTACGACAACGACCCCGACGTCACCATTGCCTCAAAACGGATAACCAACCTCCAGGTCCTGAGGCAGCACGGCATAGTGCTGTCATACGCCATCAGCTCTGAAAAGAGCGGCGGGTTCGGCGTGAAGCAGGTCTTTGAAAAGCCAAAGAAGCCTCCCTCTGACCTGGCCATAATGCCGATGTACATATTCAAGCCGAGCATATTCAAGGCCCTCAGAAAGACCGGGCCGGACAGGTCGGGCGAGCTTCAGCTGACGGATGCCATACAGTACATCATCGACAAGGGCGGATACGTTGCCACGGTGCCGCTCAGGGATGACGAGATAAGGATCGACGTTGGAACACCGGACAGCTACCTGTACGGCCTCACCTCCTCGTACAAGTTCTCCAAGCAGTCGCAAAAGTTAGTGACAAATTAACCGCGCCGCCAGTCCCGCATCACCTCGTCGAACACGCTCACCATCTTCCTGCCGTACGCGTCGTAGGAGAACTCGTTGAGAACTTGGTCGAACTCCTTCTTCCGCTCGATC
This sequence comes from uncultured Nitrosopumilales archaeon, assembly GCA_964373125.1. Taxonomy (GTDB): domain Archaea; phylum Thermoproteota; class Nitrososphaeria; order Nitrososphaerales; family UBA213; genus CAYJSN01. The sequence goes on from CAYJSN010000032.1 coordinate 6,198, forward strand.
CTGTCGGTCAGGATCTTTGTCAGCGCGTTCCCGAGGCCCGCCTCGTCGTTGGGCCTGAACAAGACTCCCGTCCCGGCCTCCTCGCTCACAAACTCGCCTATGCCCACGAAACCGGGCTCGGCCGCCACGACCGGGGTGCCAGAGGCCAGCGCCTCGATTATGACGTTTGCAATTCCTCCGCCGTGCGCAGGGTAGATCAGAACCTCGGCAACGTTGTAATAAGGCAGGTCCTCGTGGGTCAGCCTGCCCTTGATGAGAACCCTGTTATCGAGGGCGTTGCTCCTTACGAACGACGTGACAAGATCCATCGCTGGGCCGTCGCCTATCATTATCAGCCGCAGGTCATCATGTCTTGCGGAGAGGCCCTTGAATATTCGCAGCATCTCCGGGATTCCCTTGTGCTCGAACATCCTCCCTACGAAGAGCAGGTAGCGGTATCTGGGGTCGAGCCCGATCCTCGCGGCCGCCTCCTTCCTGTCCCGCCTCCTGAATATCGAGAGGTCGATCGGGTTCAGCAGGTACACGATCCTGTCCGGGGGTATACCGAAGTTGTCCTTGAGCGAGATGATCTCGATCCTGCTGTTGCAGATTATCTTCCTGCATTTTTGCAGCGCCCGTTTCTTCAGATACCTTCTTCCGGGCAACATCCAGTCGTAACTTCCTCCAGCCCAGCGAGCCAAGATAGGGAGCTGGCCATGCAGCTTGGAGACGGTATAGTCGAACATATCGAATGGCAGTTTATAATTCACATAGTACCCACCCGTGACGTAACACAGGTCAAAGCCTTCTTTCAGCATCTCGATGAGCTTGGGAGAGTATACCAGCGACTCGACCGGGAGCGGGATCTTCTTGGCGGGCACGCGCACGATGGGGTGGCCGTACTTGTGGGTGAACTCCTTCACGGCCTGCACCTCGGAGAGCAGGAAGAGGACGG
>CAYJSN010000033.1:0-5928 GCA_964373125.1 uncultured Nitrosopumilales archaeon
AGATTTGGCATCAGATGAAGGAATAACCCATGCCAAGAATCTTACGGCAGAATTGCCATCAGTCACGATTTCAGCAAAGCGTGGAGACGGTACACGCGTGCTAAAGAACATGATCCGACAGAAAGTACGCAGTTAGCTTTCACACTATTTGCGTCCTTGCATGATACCGTTTTATCGTGAACCCATCTCTTGTGACACCGTGAACAGTGCAACCCAAAGGCCGCCAGATTCATCAGCTGTCCAGAATCTAGAAAGCCGAGGGAGATCTCTTCATCGCAAGCAGGATTTCTGCAGTTAACAAGCTAGCTTGATTAAACAAGGCCATATGCCCTAGCCAGAAGATCGATGGTCAAACCAACCTTTCTACCGGAGCCTTCCTCGATCTGGAGCATGCAGGACTCGCCGGTTGTGTAGACCTTTCGCTCTTGCCTAACAGCGTTGAATAACTCACTGCCTATCTGCATAGCCAGGTCGTAATTATCCCTGATGAAGCTGTAGGAACCACCGACGCCGCAGCATCCTTTCTCCACAATGTGGAACTTCAGATTCGGTATCAGCCTGAGCAGGTTCAGTACGTGCTTGTCAGCGCCCTGCACGATGGTGTGGCAGTGGAAATGAATGCCAACTTCGTCTTCCTCCACCGGCCGAAAGTCTGTGTCGAGCTCGTTTCTCCGCTGCAGGCCGCTGAGGAACTCGTGGATGTCGTAGGTGTTCTCGGCCACCGTCCTGCTCTCCGCGGTGTCCAGAACGTTGAGGTAGTCCATCTTCAGCGCAATCGAAGAGCTGGGCGAGAAACAGATTATCGGAACATCCTTCGCCGCGTACCGGTAGAGACTCCCGACATTGTGCTCTGCTATCTCTTTCCCCAGATCGGGCGCGCCCTCCAGGAGCGCGGGCAGGCCGGAGGACATCTGCTCCGGGAAGATCACATTGAAACCGTTCCGCTCCAGCATCCTCACTATCCTGATGCCGAGCACCGGATCGACATATCTTATGTAGGTGTCGCAGAAGAACGCGACGCTCTTATCATGATGTGATTTTTTGCGCGAGTAATCCTCGAAGACCCTGTCGAATGTTCTCCTGCTGAACGCCGGGAACTTCTTCCTTGCATCGATCCCAGTCCTGGCCTCGATCATCTTCCTGAAGAACCCGCTCCGCATCAGCCAGTTGGAGAGTGGCGCGAGCCTGCACCCGAGCGCGGCATACTTGTCGATGTTCACGAAGTATCTGTAACCTCTGGGCAGGCCCCTCGCCTTCGCATATACAGCCCTCGCCTCCGCCATGCTCTTCCCGACGTTAACATTCGACGGGCAGTCGACCAGGCACATCTTGCACTGGACGCAGTACCTGTAGATCACGTCGCGGTACTCGTCGGACAGAGAAAAGTCCTTGGCCAACCCATCGACCTTGGAGAGCCACCGCAGGACGTTGTTCCTTCCCCTGCAGCTCGATACCTCCTCGCTCAGCCCCTTGAAGACCGGGCACATCCTCAGCCCGAAGTTAAGCTCCCTGCAGGCGCCGCAGCCGTGGCAGAGGTCCACCTCGTTCTCGAAGCTCAGCTCCTTCTCGTAGCCTGTTATCCTCCTGCCGACCCTGCCCTGCTCCACCTCCCAGTTGAGCGTGCTTGCTTCCTCCCTCTTGGCGTGGCCGTACCTGAGGTTCTGGATGAATATTCCTGCTTCGGCGATCTTCTTCCCCGGGTTCAGTATGCTCTTTGGATCGAAGAGACTCTTCACGCTGGCGAAGAGCCGGTAGAGCTCATCGCCGTAGACGTCCTTCACGAACTCCGATCTGGCGAGCCCGTCGCCGTGCTCGGCAGACACGCTGCCCCTCACATTCTTGATCACCGCAAGAAGATCCTGCGTGATCTGCTCCATTATCCTGCGGTCCTCGCTCCTGCCCGCATCGAGCAGCGGCCTGGTGTGCAGGTTCCCGTCGCCCGCATGTCCGTAGATGACGTAGCTCAGGCCGTGCCTGGCGTAGACCTCCTGCAGCTTTGCAACCAATAGTCCAAGCTTGTCGACCGGGACGGCTGCGTCCTCCATGAAGGCGATCGGCTTCTTTGTGCCGCTCCTTATCTTCATAGTGTAGGCGAGCGCGTTCTTCCGCACGTTCCAGATCATCACTATCTCTTGCTCGTCGCCGGAGCTGGCCACCAGCCTGGCGCCGAGCTCTCCGAGCATCGCCTGCAGCGATTCCATCGAAGCTCTGACATTCTTCTCGTCGTCGCCGTCGAACTCTGCAAAGATCAGACAGTTTGTACTGGCAGGGACCTTGGCCGCGAACTCCTCGCTCGATGTCCTTGCTAGGTCGATCACCGTGCTGTCGAGCAGCTCCAGCGCCGACGGGTTCATCTCCAGGATCTTCGGCACGGCCTCAGCCGCCTGCAGCGTGCTCCCAAAACCAAGAAGTGCGAGTGCTCGATGTCTGGGCCGGTCGATCATCTTCAGCCAGGCCCTCACAACGATGCCGAGCGTGCCCTCCGACGCCACGAAGACCTTGCTCAGGTCGAGGACGTTTCCGCTCAGTACGCGATCCAGCCTGTAGCCGCAGGAGTTCTTCCTGACCCGGGGGAAGCCGGACTCGATGGCCTCACGCTTCGGAAGCAGCAGGTCTGCGAGCTGCGCATAGATCCTGCCCTCCAGCGAATTGCTGTCTACCATGCGCCTCCATTCCGTGCTCCCGATCTCGAGCGGCCCCGCGTGTATGACCTGGCCGTTGGCCAGCACCACATCCAGGGCCAGGACGTAGTCGATCGTGGTGCCGTACTTCACGGTGTGGGCGCCGCCGGCATTGGTGGCTATCATGCCGCCCACGGCGCAGAAGTTGGCGCTGGACGGGTCGGGGGGAAGGAACTTGCCGTGCTTCTTCAGCTCCGCATCAAGGATGCCCTTGTAGACGCCGGGCTCGACCACCACATAACCATCATTATCGTTCACCTCGATTATCCTGTTCATGTACCTAGTCAGGTCGACGATGATGCCGTCGCCGACGGCCTGCCCAGCGAGCCCGCTGCCCCCGCCCCTTGCAATTACCGGAATATTGTTCTCGTTGGCAAACCTCACCACTTTGACGACGTCCTCGACGGACTTTGGCAGCACGACGCACTTGGGCAGGATCTCGTAGGCGCTCGCATCGCTAGCATACATGCACCTCTGCCACTCGTCCGAGAGAACCTCGCCTGTTATCTCGCGCCGGAGGGAGCTGGCGATAAGATCCGGATTCAAACTGTGTCCCTAGATGCCCCGCGATTCAATATAAAGTCTCTCAGGATGTTCGCTGTGGATAAATGATCTATCCGTTGCGTCAGCCGGCGGGTTCGGAGGGGCAAACCTTTAATTTAGTATTCCTAAAATTGATACCAGTAATCAAACATGAATCTGGCCGGTTTTCCGTTGCAGGCAAACCCGTTCTTCCCCACCGGTGGCGAGACCTCCTGGTGGATCTACCTCATCTGGATACTCCCGATCTTCTTCTTCATGCTCTACGGCCAGAGGTTCCAGATGTGGATGGTGCTCAACGACGTATCAAAGTCGGTGAACAAGCTGAAGAATATGCGCGAGGAGGCGAGGAACGAAACAATCGAATATCTAAAGTCTATGAACCCCGGCGACGGGCACGGGGAGAGGATCGACCGCCTGCTGGAGCACTTCACGATAATGCCGGTTGACCTGGACCCGAGCGGGATAGTCAGGAAGCTACAGCACCTGATGCGGATCAGGGACGAGAAGATGCGCGCCGAGGTCAGGGCGCTGGCGCCGGCGATGGACAGCCTCTCGGCAAGCAAGATGGAGAACATACTCGAGGCTGCAACGATGCTGAACCTGATCTACAAGATTGTGCGCCACTTCTACCTTATGGGAAAGAAGACCACGAGCATGTTCTTCGTGGTGCAGCTCCAGATGATAATGCCCATCCTGCTGCAGGAGGCGGCGGCGCTCAACAAGGCAATCGCCACGTTCAAGGCAGGGCAGCCGATCGGCGACGGCATCGGGCCGATGATCGTCGGCAAGCTGATGCTGGGAATGGAGAAGAAGACGATAGCGAAGGAGACCATGATCAGCGAGTACCAGTACGGCGGCAGGAAGGTCTACCTGATGAAGGCCGAGGGCCCGGCCGGCAACGTCGGCGAGCCCGGCACCGCGGTGGAGAAGCTCATCAGCGACATGGGCGTGAAGATTGACTCGATAATAATGATCGACGCTGCTCTCAAGCTCGAGGGCGAGAAGACCGGCGAGCTTGCAGAAGGCGTAGGAGCCGCGATCGGCGGCATCGGCGTTGACAGGTACCAGATCGAGGAGGTCGCCACCAGGCACGGCATTCCCGTATACGCGGTGATAATCAAGCAGTCTATAATCGAGGCCATCACCGTGATGAAGAAGGAGATCGCCGAGTCAATCGAGAAGGTCACGAAATCAGTCTTCAAGCTCATCGACGAGCGCACAAAGGAGGGCCAGACTGTCTTGGTGATAGGCGTGGGCAACACGCTGGGGGTGGCACAGTAATGGACGAGCTGAAGGACAAGCCGATCGTCTACACGATCGAGGAGTGCCGCGAGTGCGGGATGAAGACCAAGCGCACCTTCAAGCTGAATGACTTTGTCTACAAGTTAGGAGAGCTCTGCTTCAAGTGCAAGGGCTCGACGCTGATAACCGCGATCTACGCAGAGTACATCAAGGTCTAGCGCGTTATTATAATCGCGCCGTTCTCGGTGGGTATCAATGTGTGTTCGGCCTGTGCGACGAACTTTCCGTTGCCTTCCACCAGTATCGGGTAGGCCCTGACGAGCTTCTTCTTCATCAAGAACTCCAGTAGATTTCTTGCCTCCTTTTCGTCGCGGCCGTTGGCGAGCCACCTGAGCGCGAAGGGCAGGGTCCTGAACCTATTCCAGATTTCATCGAGGAAGACATCTGCCTCCTTGCTGCCGGTTCGTTTCCTGGTTACGATTGCGAAGATGTTCTTTACCTTGCCGTTCTGCACCAGACCGCTGCCGTCCTTGGTGGTGAGGAACGGTTCTATCGCGTAGGCTTCGTTCGCCGATAAGGAGAATGTACCTATCGTCCAGATGTTGGGTATCGACCTGCCCGCGTGGATGGTGTATTGTGCAAGGGAGTGGCCGCTCAGGTTCGCGATCGGCCTGAAGCCAAACTTCTTCGTTGTACTTTCAACCACCTTGCCTATATCGCTCGCCTTGACGCCTGCCCTGACGATCCTGACCGCTTCCTGCAGCGCAGTCTCCGTAGCGTTTACAAGCGCATCGTAGGCCGGGTTGTAACAGACAGTTACAGCTGTGTCGGCGATGAAGCCGTTGACGTGCACGCCGATGTCGATCTTCAGCACGTCGCCGTCCTTTACTATGCTTTGATCGCCGGGCTCGGCTGTATAATGTGCAGCGATTTCGTTCAGGCTGACATTGCAGGGAAATGCAGGCTGTGCGTCTTTATCGCGTATCATGCGCTCCACATGCTCGCAGATCTGTAGGAGCGTTTCGCCGACATGGTAGCGCTTCCTTGCGTCCTCCCTGACCTCTGCCGCAATTTTGCCTGCTTTCTGGTAGTCCTCGGTGCCCACAGTTATCTGCAAGATTTCGGGTCTAATATAAGATGCGTCGGCAAGGTTCGATTGATGGATGCTTGTTCCTTAATGATACCGGGATGCGCCCGCGCTTGCGCCGAGTATAGGGGGGTCTTCAAATACTCTGCAGGATTCATAGCTTGCTATTGAGATGCTTGGGAAACCTGTATTGAATCAAGGATGGTTTTGAGGAATTGTACCGTCCTTTGAAGGGCAAGCAAGGTTTTTAGAAAGCAGAACGGCGCAATAGAGTGCTGGGGTCGTGGGCTAGTGGCTTTGAAAGAGCCGGCTAGCATGGTATGCTTCGAGCCTTGGGCGCTCGAGATCGCCGGTTCAAATCCGGCCGACCCCACT
>CAYJSN010000034.1:0-5761 GCA_964373125.1 uncultured Nitrosopumilales archaeon
TGCCTTGTAATATCTATTTGCGTGTCTGGTGAAGAGGCCCGACTCCATCACGCCGGCAATGCTCTTCAGCTCGTGCTCCATCTTCGCGGGATCAGATATCTTGCCAAAGCTCGCGTCGAGGATCAGGTTGCCATTCTCCGTCACGAAAGGATATCCCTTCTCCAAGCTCCTCACCACTGGCTCGGCGCCCATGCTCTTGAGCTTTTTGATCACGTATGTCCTTGCATAGGGGAAGACCTCGACCGGCACGGCCCTGGTCAGTGAATCAACGTACTTGGACTCGTCGGCGAGGATCACCGTCTCCTTCGAAGCGTGCATCAGGACCTTCTCGCGGAGGAGGGCTCCGCCGCCTCCCTTGATCATGTTGAACTTCGAGTCTATCTGGTCGGCGCCGTCGAAGTATGTGTCAGCAGAAGGTATGAGCGTCTCGTCCGCCAATTCTAACCCCAGCGCCTCTGCCCTGAGCTTTATCTGCAGCGATGTGGGCATGAACCTGATCCGGTAGCCGTTATCCCTGAGATGTTTGGCCAGAACGTCGAGGAATGCCGAGACCGTGCTTCCGGAGCCCAGACCGACTATGGTGTTGTTGCGAACGTGTTTAACCGCGTCTTGGGCCATGCCCCGGAGGGCATCTGCACTACCCAATTATTCAACCTCAGCTTGCTCCAGCCTGGAGAGCGTCTGCATTATCTGCTTCTTTATGTCCTCCAGGCTGCCGTCGCCGTCGCTGCTCTCTATCGAATCGGCCGGTGGCAGGGTCTCGACGCTGCTAGGAGCCGCATGCGACTCCGGCTTGCCTGCCTCCATCTTTGGTTCCTTCCTATCTGCAGCGGCCCCCGTCTTCTCCGATGTCACGGAGTTCCGCAACGGAGCCGGCGCATTGCCTATGCTGATCCTGAGATCCTCGATCTTCGTGCTTAGCTGGGCAAACCTCTGATCCAGAAGCGCGGTCAGATCATTTCCGATCGCGCGCGTGTGGGTGCCGGAACCAAACCCGAAGGCCGGGCCCATCCTCTCCAGCTGCGCCCGGTACTTTGCCAGCAACTGCTCCCTTTCGGCGCTGGTTATCCTTCCCGCCCGCTCGTGATCATAGATGCGGTTCATCGCATGGAGGATCATTCTGTGCTCCAGTTCAGAAGCAAAGCCTGAACCTGGATTGGTCTGGGCGGATGACTTGTCCAGCGTCATCGCGGTGAAAGCGCCCGCGATCGAACCCACCGCAAGAACCAGCTCGCTCATAGATTACTTGCTCCTTATGAAGGAATACTTTCTAAGCCTGGAATCCGGGAAGCCGCAGTTGGAGCAGCGCTTCTGCCTCACGTGGTAGGAGTTCCTGCCGCACCGCCTGCACCTGATGTGCACCCTGCCCTTTATGTACCTGCCCATCGAGGTGGTGCCTTTCATAATCCCTCACTCATTTCGGGGGTGGCGAGATCATTACCACGTTGTCTCCTCGCACCACTATGGTGCCAAGGCTGTTGGCCTTGCCGTCTTCGAAGAGCTCCTCTGACTCCTCTAGGAGGAGATTCATGTGCTGATCAAAGCCCAGCAGCGTGCCCCTGATAACTTTGCCGCCCTTCATCTTTATGAGCACGACCCTACCGAGGCTCTCGTCCAGCACCTTAACTGCCATGTCTACAGACAATCTCGGCTCACTACTACCCTTCAGACTTGGTCTATATTAAAATTCCTCAATTAGTCAATTTTATGCAGTAGCGAGGAAAGGATTGACTTTCCAGCTGGCGTCACTTTCGCTTAAATAGCGAAGCGTAAGACTTTTCAACATCCAGTATCACATCGGCCAGCCGCCTCGATATCTGATCCAGCATGGTCCTGCCCTTCTTGCCGCTGGCCTTTCTGGGATCGCCCAAGACGCCACTGGCAGTGATCTTCGGGAATGATGCGGGCAGTGCCGTCAGCTTGGAGAGCACGATCTGCTGCTGCTTCTTCCTCCCCGGTATCCGCGCCGATCCGCGCCTAGCATTCTTCATGCTGACCAGATCGGGCCTGACCGCAAGCATCAGCGAGGTCTCGATCTCGTCGGCGTGGCCGATCCCATCCTCGAGCACGAACCAGTAGGAGAGGCTGTAGACCAGCGTGTCCCTTGGCATCCTCTCGGCGATCATCTGCGCCACCGATGAGAGCGTTGCCTCGTTGCCGTAGTGGCCGTTGAGTAGCACGATCCTCCTGATGCCGTTCTCTGCCAGCGACGCGCAGATGTCGCTTATCATCGCCGCGAACGTCTCGCTCCTGAGGCTCACATTGAACAATGGTTTATGCTCGCTGGATATACCGTAGGGCACGCACGGCAGGACCAACGCATCGACATGCCCGGAGATGCGCTTCGCTATCTCCTCCGCCAGGATGGCGTCTGTGGCAAGCGGAAGGTGTGGGCCGTGCTGCTCCAGCGACCCGACCGGGAGTATAGCCCGCCTCTGTCCCTTCCTTACCGATGCCCTAATATCGGGATCGAAGGCCTCCGAAACGCCCGGCATACGCTAGCGATGTGAAGGGTTCGTTCTTATGAATTTACTTGCACGCCTAAGATGGCTTATGTGCGCGCCGCGGGCGGCTTCTTGAAGTGCACCCTGCCCCAGTAGATCTCGAGCCTGTTCGCCAGGTAGAGCTTGACAGCGTTGAGGAGCGTTTCCGCCTCGAGCTGCCTACCCCGCTTCTTTATGCTGTCGAGGCTCTCGGTGGGCCGGACCCTGAAGGAGTCCTGCCAGATTATGGGACCCTGATCCAGATCTTCGGTGACAAAGTGTGCCGTGCAGCCGACTATCTGGGCTCCGCGCTCGTGCGCCTGCACGTATGCATAGGCGCCAGGGAATGCCGGCAGCAGCGACGGGTGTATGTTTATTATCCTGTTGGGGTAGCGCCAGACGAAGTTCGGGGAGAGCACGCGCATGTACCTGGCTAGGACGATAAAGTCGACGTTGAACCGCTCCATCAGCCTGAGGATCTGCTGCTCCGCCGCCTCCTGGTCCTTGTGCTGCACGGTGAAGAACGGTATCCCCTGCCTGGCCGCGAGCGGCCTGAGGGTCTTCTCGCTGCCGACTATGAGGGGTATGTTGGCGCGTATCTCGTTCTTCTTCCTGGCCCCCAGGATGGCCTCAAGGCAGTGGGGCTCCTTCGTAACCAAGATGGCCATATTCTTCGGCCTGCTCGGCTCGTCAAAGTGGACCCTGATCTCCATGCCGAGCTTCCTGCCGAGGTTCCTTATGCCCCTGCGAAATTCGTCCTTCTTCAGCGAGCTCTGGAAGGAAGCCTCGAGCTGCATCCCGAAGAGTCCCCTGATCACGTTCTGGCTTATCTTCTCGATGTTGCCCCGCCGCTCGAAGATGTAGTTTGTCACTCCGGCGACAACGCCCTTCCTGTCGGGGCCCACGACCGTTATCTCTGCCAGTATTCTGTTCTTTGACACCACAGTGAGCCTTCTAAGGGGATGAATATTTAAATATGCATGCATGGTCAATACACCCGAAGAAATATCGTGAACTCGGAATCAGGATCCTGCTGTGCGTTGGGTTCCGGCGCAAGTTCTGAAGGTTAATGAAATATGCGAGCAGTTCTTCCATACAACCGCTCTGCACATTCTCTTCTTGAGGCAGACCGCGAGGTATACTGATGAAGGCCAACAGGGCTAGGCACGACTACGATTTTAACAAGCCGGTTGCCACCTGCATAACCTGCTCCACGCTGGCGGGTTGGCACTGCTACGAATGCGGCAAGGACTTTTGCATGGAGCACTACAACGCGCACAAGCAGAACAACTCGTGCAGCCCTGCCAAGAAGTAGGCAGCCACATCAGACCAGCTGGAAGCCGATAACATATACCTCAGCGCCGGGCTCCCACGAACCGTAGGCATCTATCCAGATCTGCTTGAACTCGTCAAGCGAGGTGCAGCCCTCCCTCCTCACACCCCCCGGGTCAATGTTGCCGAGCCTCTCCCTCCTGACGTAGGTGATCTTGATGTTGCCAAAGACGCTGTTCCTGCCGTAGCCCACCTTGGCCTTGTAGACTCCTCCCACCTTTACCAAGCAGCGAGTCCACGGGCGCCTGGTCTCGGTCTTCTTCCCGTTGAGTATCGGTTCTACCAGATACGACTTGAAGAGCATTATGTCAGTACGCGGTCGTCAAATGTAAATTCTTTGTGAATGTTCTGAAGATCCTACTGGATCATTCCTAGTTACATCTTAACCAAAGATATTTGTACTCTCGCGGGCACAAACAGCGCATGCCGGATCTTTACTTCGAGATAACGCTGATGCTCGAGAGCCTAGCAAAGAATTACGGCGCCCCGAACGCAAACTACTACTTTCGGATCAACGGGATGAAGCCTAGCAGGGAGGAGTACAGGCAGAAGGTGGTGGAGTTCATGCGGCACTACGAGCGCACCCTCGAGTCCTTTGCAGGCACGCCCAGCTACGACGCCCTCAGGTCCTTTGTTATGGATAGCATGGAGAGGGTGATCGGGCTGGTGGTCAGGGGCGAGGACAAGGAGGTAGAGAAGCGCTACAGCTACTACATGATGGACGCGCCGTAGCAGATTTTGTCCAGTTTGTAACAATGATGGCCTTCCCTTATGGTACTGCGTAGTACGCCCGCGCTTGCGCCGAGTATAGGGGGGTCTTCAAATACCCTGCAGGATTTGGTCTTGTCGAATCTAGTGGGTGTTGAGAATGGTTGTTGAGGGATGGTTGGTAAAGCATAAAACGGCTAGGAAGAACTAAAACACATAGAGGTGATATTTAAAACATGACAAGCAAAACATTTGAAGGATACGTGCATAAACTCGACAAAATAGACGATTATGACATAGCAATTATTCCGGCGAAGCTGCAGAAAACAAAAGATGATAGTTATGCTTCTGAAGTTAGCCCACACGTTTCGCGATTTATCAAAGCGTCAACTGGCAGGCTAACACGAGAGTTTGACGATCTATTAGGCAAGAAAGTTAGAGTCACAATCGAAGTGCTTGAATAACAGGTTCAATTGCTTAAGTATGAGATGAGAAGTTTTACCATGTGGAACGCAAATACAAGCTTATCATATTTGGCGCCAGCGTAGCTTTAGGCATTGGTATAATTGGGATAGTTAATGATTTATATCAAAAACAACCCGCAATCTCATCATGGCTGGCTTTTGCCGGCGGAATTCTTTTAGGGCAAGCTGCTCAAATTATCAGTCTAGTTTTAGACCTAATCAAAGATAGAAAAATGGAAAAATCTAAACCCAAATTTAAAATCGAACCCAATAGTCCTGCCACACACGGCATATCCGACAACATTCGCCTGCTTTCATTCAAGGTACGGAATGTTGGTGGTGGCGATAGCGCCAAACTAATAAAGATTTTTTGTACGGTGAATTCAGTCACTCAAGAAGAATATGCTGTCAAATGGCGGCGTGATACGCTTCCTATAGATTTTGATATAGAATTGCCAAGCGAGATACAAAAATGCTACGCCGTTAATCAGTTCTTCTTTGTTGTTGAACTTGACCATAACCACGCTGAAACTGCTGAGCTACTCTTCACAAAGGATCACTGCGATCTAGCATATTTTCTTGACGCTCATCACACACAATTAAAACTAGGACGGCACTATACTATCACTTTAAAGGTAAACGCCGAACATATGCAAGAACACGTACAAAAATTTGACATTGATCTAACACCGTGGGATACTATAGATGCTACTGAAATTGTCAAGCCATCCTAATCAATCCCAACCAATTGTACTTATCTTCAATCACTATACC
>CAYJSN010000035.1:0-4737 GCA_964373125.1 uncultured Nitrosopumilales archaeon
TTGGAGACACCGATCACGGTGGCCCCCCTGGCCTTTATCTCGTGCACGTTGGATAAGGTGTCCCCGTAGGTCTCGTCCTCGGGGTTCAGCACCACGACGACGACGTTCTCGTCCATCAGCGCCAGCGGTCCGTGCTTCAGCTCCCCCGCTGGTATGCCCTCGGCGTGCACGTACACCAGCTCCTTAAGCTTCAGGGCGGCCTCCAGCGCGATTGGAAAATGTAGTCCTCTGCCCAGCACGTAGATATTTCCTACATGCTTGATCTGCTCGGCTATCTTGGTGATGCTCGTGGAGTTGCCGAGCATGCTCTTCACGGCCCGCTCTACCTCCTTCACATTTATCGGAAGGTCCTGGTCCGACAGTTCCTTTGCCAGCCTGTAGATCAGGGCTAGCTGGGCAGTGAAGCTCTTAGTGGCAGCGACGCCTATCTCCGGCCCACAGTTTATGCTAAGGAAGAGATCGCTGGCCCTCGCCAGCGAGGATGTGGATACGTTGACGAACGATAACACCTTCGCCCTCCGCCTAGAGGCCTTTGCCATCTTGATTGCGCCCAGGACATCCGCGGTCTCGCCGCTCTGCGATATCGCAAGGAGCACCGTGCCCTTGTCCAGCATGTCAGAGGCGTACTGGATCTCGCTCGATATGACGGCCTCGCACCGCAGCCCGCAGAACTTTGAGAAGATGTGCTTTGTTATGAGCGCAGCGTGGTAGCTGCTTCCGCTTCCGGTTATCAGCACCCTTTCCGCGCCGGCCAGCGTCCTTACAAACTCCTTCAGATCCGGCTCTGTAGGGTTGAATGCCCTCGCGATCGTGTGCTTCTGCTCGTTGATCTCCTTGAGCGTGTGGTGGGCGAACTTGCCCTTCTCGGCATCTGCGAGCTCCCACGCTATCTGCGTGACCTGCTTCCTCACCTTGGAGCCGTTCCGGTTGTAGATCGCTAGGTTCTTGCCATCGATGATCACGAACTCCTGGTTGTCCAAGAATATGGCCCGGTCAGTATCATGGATGAACCCCAGCACGTCGCTGGCTATGTAGTAGTCGTCCTTGCCCAGCCCGACTATCAACGACTCGTCGTACCTTGCGGCAGCGAGCGTCCCGTCCTCAAAGACTGCAACGAAAGCATACGCGCCTCTGAGCTTCTTTAGGACGCTCATAATGGCCTTCTTGATATCGTTATTCTTATCGAGGGCCTCCTCGAGCAGGTGAGCGATCACCTCGCTGTCGGTCTCGCTTCTGAACCTGTGGCCGCGCGCGACCAGCTGCTTCTTGGAATCATAATAGTTGTCAATTATGCCGTTGTGCACAACGGCGATGTTGTTCCTGCAGTTCTGGTGCGGGTGGGCATTCTTATCAACCACGCCACCGTGCGTGGCCCACCTGGTGTGGCCGATACCAACATTGCCCTGCATCATCTCCAAGTGTAGCGCCCGATTGACCTCGTCGACCTTTCCAACTCCCTTTCTCACAAGGATCTGCTTCCCGCGCAGGGATCTTGGGACAGTAGCCATCCCAACACTGTCGTAGCCCCTGTACTCCATCTGCCTGAGACCCTTTACAAGAATCGGAGCTGCCGTTCTATTGCCCTTGTATGCGATGATGGAGCACATCTTACAAGTCGATTCGCTGCTTCATCAATATATATATTAACTTCGATATTACCCTCAGTCCGTGAAAGATTCTTTGGCAAGAATACGGTTCTCGAGATCCGAGTTGCAGGATCTCGAAAAGACGATGAAGGAGATCTTCTCGCACAGGCGGTTCATAGCAAGCCCGAGCAGCAGGCTCGGCTCGGAGCAGGAGTTTGTCCTGAAATGCGAGAAGCTGGCCAGGCAGCTATACCCCGCGTACAAGGATGCCGTCCTCATCAAGGGCTCGGCCGCCTATGCCTGCGGATTTGCGGGTATAAGAGCCAAGATCGTAAATGTGGCCGATCTGGCAGAGATCGCCCTTACAAAGAGCAGGAGCGACGCGCTCAAGCTGCGGATGGCGAGGGCCCACGGATGCAAGGAACCCTACAGGCAGCATAAGCTTGGGCTGAACTTCATACTGGACGAAGTGAACGCGGCCGTGGTGGCCACGCTGCTGGAAAGAAGCCTTGGAAATACGACCGGCAAACGCGACTCGTGTTGATTCAGGCCGTTTACCCGTGCTTGCGTTCTATCGCAAGGCTGGCCTTCCGTAGCAGTGTAACCAGGAGCATCGCCTCTTTCGATGTGACCGTGCCCCTGCCCAGCAGCCGCTTCATGGCCAACTCCATCATCCTTAGCTTGTGCTTCCCGAGGCCGGAACTCTTGGCGAGGGAGATCGCGTAGCTAACAACTAGCTTCACCTCGCTGGCGCTCGCAAGATCCCGATTCTTCTTCCTGCTGCCTGTGGAGATCTCGTAGAGCAGGACCGTCAGGGCGTGTGATATGTTAAGAGTCTTGTAACTGGTGGGTGTGTCTATATTCACCACCACATCGCACTTGGAGAGCTCGTCGTTTGTAAGCCCGGTTGACTCCCTGCCCAGGACTATGCATGGCCTCGATCTCCTGCCG
Source organism: uncultured Nitrosopumilales archaeon (assembly GCA_964373125.1). Classification (GTDB taxonomy): domain Archaea; phylum Thermoproteota; class Nitrososphaeria; order Nitrososphaerales; family UBA213; genus CAYJSN01. The sequence goes on from CAYJSN010000035.1 coordinate 2,538, forward strand.
GAGAGTATGTCAGAAATCTCCCAAGGTGCGATGACGCTCCTGACCAAGTTGAGCTTGCTCCTTGCCCGGATCGCGGTCGTGCCTATCAGAGGATCGAAGTCTTCTAGGTCGCTGAACTCAACTGTGCTAGCATTGTCGATGAGATCTTTGCCGTGAGCCGCGAATATCTTCGCCTTTTCGCGATTGAATCTTGGGTCGACCAAGAGCAGCTCGCTAAGGCCAAAGTTCTTCATGAGTCTGGCTATGTGCCCAACGTTGACCTCATGTGCCGGCTCGACCAATGCTATGCTGATCTGCACGGACTTCCTTGAATCGCGACTCAATTTAACCTAGCTTTCATTTCTCAGGCCGTCCGATTGATCTGTAGGAAAATCCGTAAGAAACGATCTTTTTCTTGTCGAAAAAGTTACGCCCGTCTATGACGATGGGCGTTCTCATCTCATGCCTCACTTTCGCGAAATCGATCCCGGAAAAGACGTCATGGTCGGTGACCAGCACGATTGCGTCAGAATCCTTGAAAGCCTCGGGAAGTGGCGTTAATTTGTATGGACTGCTACCAACTTCCATGATCGGATCGGAGATGACAAAGTTGGCGTTCCTAGATTTCAGAATCTCCAAGAGCGTGATCGCGGGGCTCAGTCTGGCATCAATCACGTTCTTCTTGTAGCTCAGGCCGAGGACGGATATCTTCGAGGCTGCTAGCTCCCTTCCAGACTTCTTCAGCTCCTCCTCAAGAATCTCCGCAAGATGGTATGGCATCGAGTCGTTGACCTCTCTTGCTACGCGCAAAAGTTTGGTGTCGAATCCCAGGCTTTCGGCCTGCTTTATGAGGAACCATGTGTCGACAGGAATGCACTCGCCCCCCACACCCGCGCCGGGATAATGTGGCAGGAAGGCGAATGGTTTGGTCTTGGCGGCCTCGATCACCTCATAAATGTCGACTCCTAATTTTGGGCTCAGCTTGGCAAGCTCGTTGACAAGGGCTATGTTAACGTCGCGGAAGATATTCTCAACGAGCTTGGTGGCCTCTGCTGCCTCGATCGAGGAGAGTTCCTTCACATCAGCATCGATTATCTGCGAGTAGATCTCCTTCGCGATCTTTAGGCTCTTTTCGTCTACGCCGCCTACAACCCTGCTTATCTTGTTTAAAGTATAAGACGCGTCGTTGCCCTTGGAATTCTTGTAAACCACCCTCGGGTGGGACTCCATCAGGAGGGTCGGGTTGTATCTTTCTGGACAATGGGCCAGCCCGAAGTCTGTTCCCATTTTCATCCCAGACCTTTCCTCCATCACTTTACCGATCCTCCGCGTGGTTCCTATTGCAACAGAGCTTTCTAAGATCACGGCTGCCCCGCGCGGCATGTGGCTAGTTATTCTGCTGGATGCGTCAAGAATCTGCGATATGTCCATCGTTCTTTCTTTGGTAAGCGGCGTCGGGACGCAGATGAAGACCACGTCGGCGTCGCTTATTGCTTCCTTCGGGTCTAGCGTCGCGTACAGCCGCTTCTCGCCAACGACCTTTGCAAGCAGCTGCGAGTACTCGAAGGTTACCTTGCCGGCGTTTATCTGGGCGACCCGTGTCTTGTCAGTGTCATTGCCCACGACCTTGAACCCCGCGTTTGCGAGGAAGGTTGCGAGCGGTAGTCCTATAGTCCCTACCCCGACCACACAGATCTTCAGGTCTCTGTTTCTGATCCGCTGGATGGCCTCATCTAGAGGCAGCGAGTAAATCTTCAATTTGCAATCCTCACATGCTCTATTATGCGCATTATCCCTTCGCTTAATGAAATTTGTGGGCGGTAGCCAAGGGTCTTCTCAGCCTTGAGTATGCTGGGTATCCTGCGCAGGATCTCTTTTCTTCCGTATCTTCCTGATTCTTCAAAGGGTACGAATTTCAGCCGGCTCTTCGAATTCGTTAGCGAGATTATCCTTTCTGCGAGATCCCGCATGCTGATGGGCTCGCCATCATTCCCGATGTTGAAGACTTCGTTGGTGTTGTTTCCGAGCGCGAGCAGGACTGCCCTTGCCACATCATTGACGTGACAGAAGGCACGAACCTGGGAGCCGTTGCCGTGAATGGTTAGCGGCTGGTTTTGAAGAGCCAGCTTTACAAACCTGGGTATAACAAAATCCGGCGATTGCCCGGGCCCGTAAACGCTGAAGAGCCTTAGGATGGAATATTGTATGCCATAAGCTTCCG
>CAYJSN010000035.1:4747-5638 GCA_964373125.1 uncultured Nitrosopumilales archaeon
AGCTTCCGCATACGACTTGATGTATTCTTCTGCCACAAGCTTGCTCAGGCCATAGGTAGTGATCGGGATGGGCGTATCAGATTCCTCGATGGGAACTTTTAATGGCTCGCCATAAACTTCGGAAGATGACGAAAAAACAATCTTCCCGATACCGTTGATTCTGCACGCTTCGAGGACGTTCTTGGTTCCTCCGATGTTCACGTCCAGGGTTTTTAACGGATCCGTCTCGCTCTTTTCCACGCCAACCACGGCTGCCAGATGGATGACCGCGTCACAGTCTTTCATCGAACCGATGACCTTCTGTTGGTCGAGGATATCGCCCTTGGTGAAATCCGCTTTACTAATCTGAGCGTCCCGCGAGTCGAAAATTCTCAGTTCGTGGTTCTCGCTAAGCAAATTAGCTATATGAGTGCCTATGAACCCTGATCCTCCCGTAACAACAATCCTCATTCTCCTGACCTTTCACTCGGTTTAGAACGATCTATATTTAAAAGAATCTTCCTTAAATCATGGTTCGATTTAACCCAACTTGCGTTGGAGTTCAAATTCACACAAGTCATGGGATACCGGGCAGGGTATGCTGAGTCAGGAAAAGGAACCAGAAACCTGCTACTCGTACACGGTTTGGGCGGTTCTGCCACGAGCTGGGTCTACAACATCGGAAAGCTAGCAAGACACTTCCATGTGTTAGCTCCGGACCTGATAGGGTTCGGGGAGAGCGAGAAGCCACGGATCAGGTACAGCCCGGCCGTCTTCGTCAGGTTCCTCCGGGAATTCATGGGTGTTGTTGGCATAAAACATGCAAGTGTCGTGGGCTCGTCGATGGGCGGCCAGATCGCGGCCGAATTTGCGATAAAACATCCTAACATTGCGGAGAAGCTGGTACTGATA
>CAYJSN010000036.1:0-5481 GCA_964373125.1 uncultured Nitrosopumilales archaeon
TGTGCTCGGGCGAGAAGAATATAGGCTCGCCCGACGTATTCTCCATTCCGATGAAGTTGACGATATAGTCGCTCTGCGGGAACCTGCCGACATAGCTGCAGTAGATCGGGGGATCGGAACGGCCGGCGACATACTCCATGTCAAGGACATGTAGGTTTATCCTGGCCCCCGCGTATATTGTCACGAGCGGCTTTGCGTCCTCTGTGCACGGGCCCTTCATCGTTATCATCCCCTCAACGCGCAGAGGGTGCGTCTGCCTCAGTATCATGGTTCCGTTTACGTGGAGAAACTGATCTGCCAGCTGGATATCCGCGTTCCGGAAGGTTTCCGGCGCCTGCCAGCCCACCCCGTGGACGTACGTCCATTCCTGTTTTTCGTAGATCGGGCTGAGGGGAAAGACGGCCAGCAGGATCGCTACCCCGGCCAGTGCAGCTGGAACAGCCATACCCTGCCTTTTGGTGGGTTTCTTCCCATCGCCGGTTCGTTTTAACCCGATAATACCCATCGCAATGATCCAGACCTGTGTTGCCAGCAACAGGTCGAAGCTCCACGTGCCGTAGGTATGCTCCATCATATCTTCAAAGTTAGAGCCGTTCACTTGGAAAAACGGGATGTCCTGATACGAGTACAAGTCAACGAACATGGTGCCGCCTTGGATGCTCGCGATGGCCAGCGCGCCGACGAAACCTATCTTGGTTCTGTTGCCAACTAAAAGTGCCAGGAAGACGCAATCTGCGATAACAAAGCCGATCAGCGCATATGCATGGCTTTGTGCCGTCAACCAGAGGTGGTCGTTGAATATCAGGTAATAGATTCCTATTAAGACCGATACAGCCAGCCCCAAGCTGGCTCGTAATACATTTCTGTTTTGCAAGTGATTCGGTTTTTATTCGTCGGTTATTATTAAACCATGATTCTCGTCCGAAGCGTAAAAATTTAATTAACTAAAGCCCTGAATGATTCATAGCTTTTGGACAAATCTAGAGCGTTTGAAGAAGGCAAACGCGCAGCCTGGCTTTCTGTTTGGACGTTGGTGGGGATTGGTGCAGTAGAGATTCTAGTCTCCACCATGACCGGCAGTCTTACGCTGCTTGCTGACGGCGTTGATTCGCTGGCTGACGCGATGATCTCCTTTATCGTCTGGTTTGGCATCAGCATGATACAAAAGCCAAAGAGCAGGCTGTTTCACTTCGGCTATAGCAAGGTCGAGAGCTTTTCGGCGTTTGTGGCCGCGGTTATAGTGGTTGTGCTGGGTGCTCTGATCGCCTACCACGCGTATGATAGGTTGCTGCACCCAATCGAGATAACCAATCCTACAATCACTATGATAACCCTGCTTGCGGCGGGCGGCATATCGCTGCACCGTGCGATCAGGGTAAGGAACGTGGCAAGGAAGTACAACTTGGTCTCCCTGCAGCTGGATGCGCGGAACTCGATAAAAGACAGCTCGTCATCGTTTGTGGGTTTTGGCAGCGTCCTGGCGGCGTATGTTGGCATTCCCAACATGGACGCGATAGGAGGAATGATAATAGCCGGATACATCTTCATCATGGCCTATACGGCATTCAAAGAATCCACGCTGGTGCTGGTCGATGCCACCACCCACCCCACACTGAAGAAAGAGATCAGCGGCTACATTCAACGCGAGTTTAACATCAAGGTTGTGGATGTTCTGATACGACCTTTGGGCCATACATTCCATGCACGGGTCCATATCTCACTGGCAGGAAGCACGACGCTGGAACAGGCGCATGAGATCGTAGACAGATTACAAAAAGCGCTTGATAAAGAGTTCAAGATTGAGACGATAATAATCCCAGAACCTGCGTGATAATCACTCTGTGCTCGGTTACTTCTTGATCCTGACTCGCCAGAGGTTCTTGTCGTCTTCGATCACAACGAATTCCCAGCTGCGCTTTTCGCAAACCTTTGGTATTGAATCCAGCGCCGACTCGTCGCTGTCGGTCAGCACTTCAAGGATTCCATCGGGCTCAAGCGAACTCATGTTCTTCACAGCCTCAAACGACGGATAAGGACATGCCATTCCCCTCGTATCAACCGACTTTGCTACGCTCTTCTCCAGCAGCCCCGTCGTGGACTTGTTTATCACGATCTTCGGTTGATTTTGCAGGTTGTTCACCTGAGTTGCATTTTCTTGCTACTTTATATAAAGACTACCATCCCGCCTTTCTTTGATGCGGGGAGTGCGGTGTTCAGGAATCCTATGACATCTTCGAACTCAACGCCCTGCTCAAGTGTGTCTCTTGTTATTCCCATATTTTCAAGCATCTCCTTCGATGGCCCGCAGGCTGTAATTTCAACGCCTGCGTCAAGCGCATCCTTGAGATACTTCTCCAGCGAAGGAGCTCCGGGCATCGTTATCTTGGAGGCGCCTCCCTTCCTGACAATGTCCAGCCCTCCCATCGTGCAGTAAAGCTTGCACTTTGCGCCCATCGCTACGCTGCCCAGCGCGAGCACCAGCGCAGAGTAGGCCCTGCCGGGGTCATTTGATAACAGCACTATGTGAACTTCCTGCGACTCGGACATGATGCTAGCTCCCTATTTACCATACAAATAAGTTTCGAACTATGTAACTTCTCTCACGGCAATTCCATGCGGATCTGCGATTTCCTTGCCGTCGACAACATGGCTTATCGGAACAACATACAGCATCCTGCCTGTTTCCCCGCCCAGTGAGATCTTGATTACGCCGAGACCGGGGGTGTTACCGACGGCGTTATTGACATCTGGGGCGTTGCCGGTAAGAGGGGCCGGGCCTCTCAGTGCCACGAAGGCAACGGTCCTGTGCGGAGATGTAAATATCAGGTCTGGCGCGGGATCAGAACCGTCGCTTCCGTTCGTTAAATCTATCTGGTGAACCGCCTTGTCGGTCGCAGCGTCGATAACCTCGATCAGGTTTGCTGCCCTGTCGGTTGTCCAGAGATACCTATCGCCTTTGGTGAGCAGCATTCCATGCGAGTCAACGAATCCCTCCCTGGAAAGGATGTGCTTTGGTGCAGGAACGGCCAGCCGGTCGGCCGAGAGTCCGGAGAGTTCAAAAACATAGACGTCCGAACCGAGCTGATGCTTGGGAGTCCCTCCTCCCGAGTTTACGTACATCTTGCTTCCTCTCTCATCAATGGCGCCGCCGCAGCCATTTGGTCTGACCTGATCGCTGCCAAATGACGCGACTATCTTCATCGGGGTTGACTTGACGTCTATGACATAGAGCCCACCGCCGCGCAGTGTGGCAAAGACAAACCTGCTGTCCGCTGTGAATATGGGGCAGACTATCCAGTTATCCGGGTGTGTTTCATCCTCGGTACTGGCCAGGTTGACAGCATCGTCGGGGTTATAGCTGTACTCATTGCCGGCATAGTCGGTCTGTATCCGCTCGAGCTTCTTGTGGTTGGTGACGATAATCATCGAGCCGTCAGGCGCTGGCATTGCCGCATGGGCACCCCGCATCTCATCGCCGGCCTTCCCCATACGAATGCTTGAAACGATTTCCCGCGCATCAGCGTCCATTATGTAAATATGTCCGCTGGCAACATTAGAGATTATCGTGTGGGTCTTTTCGGTGTTGAAGAAGATCATGTGCGGTCTTTTTCCAACCCCGTCGCCAATGCCTGCGGCACTATCTGCCAAGTTGATAGCTTCTGGAGCGCTCCTGTAACCTTTGCCGGTGAAACTCGACCCGTCGTAAATGTAAAGCGTGCCGCCTCCTTCCGGGCTTGTATCGGACTGATCCAGAATCCAGACCTCGTACCCGTTGGTGTGGGATGCCTGCGAAAACTGGAGCGAACCAAAAGGCAGGCCGACTATCAATGCCAATATCAGGATTAATGCGGGACGGCCCTTGTGCATGGCAGGGATGCTCTCTGTGATTAACCTGCCACGGCTGCGGAGCACGCCATGCTTACATGCCTGTTATAGTTTAATATTTCGTTAGAACACGCCCGTCTCAGCGGTGCCAGATGTGGTGGCCGCTATTATGTCCACATCGCCCTTGCTCAACGTGTCCCCGTCAGAGGGCGGCGACGTGCCTACCACCACCACTATCCTCCCCATGTGGCCTATCGGGCAAAAGCCAGTATCTGCGGCTGGGGCCAGGTTCACGGAGCCTTTTGTAGCGATGGTGACGGTTCCTGTCTCCCTATCGAAGCCTGCCTTGCTGGGGCTTACCATGATCTGGCTGTGCCCCTGCTGCAGCGGGGATGTCATGTATGTGAAGGAGCCGGCCTTCTTCCTCTCGAGAAGATCGTCTATCGGCATCCCGTTAAAGCTCGCGTTTATGCTGTCCGGGTCTATGAAATTGTCGTCTGCATCGATAAACGCGAAGAAGACAACAGCGGACTCGCCCACATCATATTCCTTTTTGTCAGTGTTAACGAATACCCGCATAGAATTAGCTCCGACCGTGCCTGCGCTCTTCTCTTCTAGCTCGGACTCCTCTGGCTGGAAATTCTTGCTGTCAAAGGAACCACTGAACGCAATGTAATCGTATTCTTTTATTGGAACCTGGGGCTTTCCAATCTGTATGTAGCTCTCGGGGCCGTTCTTCGTCAGATCAACTATGAAGGCCGACATCAGCCTTGGTCCCTTCAGGTGGAAGGCTTTGGTGATATCGACTCTTACGTGTATTTCAGGCTCGCCATCCTGATCCACGCATGTCATCCTCGCGCTGCCCTGTATGTAGCCATCGGCCGGGAGTTTGTAGGTCTTATCCTGGACCGCGCCGTATGATACGAGCAGAGGGTTTACCAGAAGGATTAGCGAGACTATCGATGGGAGTAAATACTTCACAAAGCTAGGTGGCAATTTTTGTATTTAAATCTAACCCGTACATTTTAGCGAAACCTCCAAATCTCATTGATTCGAATTTCTCTCATAGCCTCGTGTGTCTTTCTCAAGCGCTTGGAGAACCGTGACCGGCATATGCTCATACCATCAGTATCTTGCAAGCTGTTGCGTGCTCCTGCTGGTGTACTGGTCGTTACAGTCACGCCAGAATTGGCGGAATACTGCGGCGCTGATTCTATCAAAAAGAGGACTTGGCAAACAGTATAATTGATAAAGTTTAAGTTTGACATTCGGCGGTACAAGGATCGTGGTAACCGGCCTTCCACTTAACATAGGAGGCAGTGAATGGGTGGTAATCATCCTTCTTGGGCTCTTCCTTCTCTTCGGCACTAAAAAACTGCCCGAAGCCAGCAAAACGCTGGGCAGGGTTCTCGGAGAATACCAGAAGGCTAAGAACACCATACAGGACGAGTTGACAAAAACAACCAAGATGGTGACCACGCCGCCAATTAAATTGGATGGAACGACGAGCACCGCATCGGCAAGCCCGGCCAGAGCGGTAACCACGGAAGTCAAGGCAGACATAACAACGGACGCTGAAACCAGCGGCCCGGTTGTGAGCGAGAGAGAAAAGCTCGAGATCGTTGCCAAGGCGCTGGAGATAGAACCCCGTGGCAA
>CAYJSN010000037.1:0-3412 GCA_964373125.1 uncultured Nitrosopumilales archaeon
CGCCGTGTTGAAGACGACCTCGGTGCCCACGAGCGCCTTGGAGAGTGCCTCGTAATCCGTTATATCGCAGTTTGAAAACTCCACGCCTTTGACCTCGGCCGGCGGGGGGCGTCTGTCTATGATTTTCACATGGTTGCCCTCTGCTGCCATCCTCCTCGCAATCTCAAGCCCGATAAAACCGGAACCGCCGGTAATCGCGATCTTCATGGAGCCCGGTATCTCCCGGCGCATTAAAAGTATTGCGATCGCCGTTGGCGCTGATGGTCGGAAAAATTTTGTGCCGATCTTGCTGCCGTCGGCAGATGTTGTTTGAAAATAACTCAGATAAGTTAATAATATAGAAAATGAAACCGAAGATATTTGGCTAATACCAAAGTCCTGATCTGGTTGAATCGCGGGCCGCGCGGATTCATTCATTTCGGTATCGCGGACCGTCTCCAGCACCTGGGCCCGTACCAGTTCTACGGCATAGTCATGTCGAAGGCAGAGCTCGAGTTCTTCCAGCAGCAGAAGACGGTCCCGTTCGAGAAGCTCTGGTACTTCCACGACTCCTACACGCGCGAAGACGTTCGCGGCGACGTCAACCACCTCAAGGCGGTCGAGGAGAAATACAGGATAAACTACTGGCTGGTCGCGTACGCGGAGAGGCATTTCTACGAGTACAGGACGCACTTCTACAAGTTCAGTCGCGAGGAGATCCTGAAGATACTCGACGGCGCCACAGGATTGTTCCTGGACATATTCAACCGCGTCAAGCCCGACTTTGTGATAATGCAGGCCCCCGGCGAAAACTTTGGCAACCTGTTGTTGTATAAATTGGCAGAGGCGGCCAAGATAAAGACGTTCTTCACGATACACACGCCGCTCTTCAACAGGATCCTGATATCGGGCAGCCTCGACAGATCGGAGATCGCAAGCAGGTTCCTGGAGCTGAAGAAATCGGGAGCGAAGGCAGGTGGCGAGACGATGGACGAGGATTTCATCAAATCGCACGGCTCCACCCAGATCGTGAAATCGGTTCTCTCGGCGTATGATTTCCGCCGAAAGGACAACCTCCTATCGATGGCCCAGAGGTACATCGCCAATGCTCCCAAGTATCTGGACGAAAGACACGAGCTGCAATACAAAGAGAGGGGCAGGACCGTCTGGAAGATGCTCAAGTTCAAGATCCAGAGCAAGACTGAACTGAAGGCCAGGGAGGCGTTCATCAACGAGTTCTCGTTGACAGCGCTGCCGGCGAACGAGAAGTTCGTCTACTTCCCGCTGCAGACCGAGCCAGAGGCGACCACGCTGGTCTTCGCACCGTTCTACACCGACCAGATCGCCCTCGTGAGGAACATCGCCAAGTCACTGCCGGTCGACCATGTGCTCTACGTGAAGGAGCACCCCAACCAGAAGGTGAAGGGCTGGAGGCCTGTCTCCTTCTACAGGAAGCTGCTCGAGATGCCTAACGTCAGGCTGGTCCACCCTAATGTGGACAACTACGAGCTCATCAAGAAGTGTGGCATGGTGATCACGATCATCGGCACGACCGGCCTAGAGGCGCTCTTCCACAGGAAGCCGGCGCTGATCTTCGGGAACGTCTTCTACGACTGCCTCTCGATGGTCAGGAAGGTGACCGACATCAATGAACTGCCCAAGCTGGTCAGGGACGGCCTGGCGAACTTCAAGCACGACCCGTACGAACTGTACCTGCTGACGGAGGCGATCAAGCAGGAGACGGTGGAGGTCAGGCTCGACGACATGATCAGCCACGCCATCCCGATCGGAACCAAGGGCAGGCGGGTCGAGAGCTCACCCAGCATGGAGAAGGTATCCGGGTTCCTGGAGGCCTACAAAGATGACTTTGGCAGGCTAGCCCAAGCGTTTCACGACAAATTCCTTGCTGAGAAAAAGGTCCTCGCCAGCTGACAACTCTGCATGCAGTTGTAACATGGCAGATGGCTGCCGTGCCGGTTGGTTCCCAGGTCTGTTACCATAAATTAAATATCTGTGCGCCACTTGCACCTGCGTGTCCCAGACTGCATACAGTAACCCCGTCGATCGGACATACTCCCTGCACGGACTGCTTTCCATAAAGTTCAGTGGCAGCGAGACCGTGATGCGGGCGGCCGATTCCGAGTTCGGGGACCTGCCGGATGCACGCAGCGATACGGCAAAGAAGAGCATCAGCCTAGGCGTCGGAACGCAGGTCGATCTGGAAGGGACGCCGGTTGCGCTGGGCGAGGGCATCTTCTACATCGAGGGTAGGGACGCGATAATACTATCAGCGGGAAAAAGCACGACGCTGAGGCCCGAGAATGTGGAGCTGGTCGTCGAGGGCAACCCCTTAGCTGCCGGGAACATGTCCGTCAGCATCGCAACGCCGCTGACCGTGCAGCGCAACAGGGGCGTCTCGGCAGGCGTGAGCGAGACGATCGCTGACCTGAAGGCCGACACGCTGCCGCACCTGGCAAAGAGCAAGGAGGAGCGGTGGACGAACATGATAATCACGGCGGTCCTTGAGCCGCTGCTGTACTTCACCCTGCCCGCGCTGGGCTGCACCTTCGTTCATGGCGCGGGCCTAGCCAGGGACGGCAAGGGCGTGCTGGTCATCGGGCACAGCGGCGTGGGCAAGACCAGCCTGGCGCTGGAGATGGTCAGCGACGGGTATTCCTTCTTCGGCGACGACCTTGTAATATTGTCGAGGGAAGGGGAGATGCTGAGCTTCCCCAAGCGCATCAAGCTGGAGGGCTGGAACATCACGGAGCGGCCCGAGGTGCTGTCAAAGATCAAGGAAAAGATGGGGACGAAGGAGAAGCTCTTCTTCAAGATGTTCAGGTCCTACTTCAAGGACAGCCCCAGCAGCATATCCACGACCGCGAGCATCGGTGACATCATAGAGAACCCCGAGATGGGCACCCGGAGCAGGCTTCACCACATAGTGCACGTCAAAAGGTACGGCGGCTCGGAGTTCGTCACAAAGGATATTCCTCTCCCCGAATCGGTGAGCGAGACCGCCCTGAACCTCTTCTGGGAGTTCGAGAACCAGGACTACCGGAACGTGAAGCTCTTCTATGCCTTCATGAGGCTCCAGCGGCAGGATCATGTCGGCTTCCTTGAGGAGCACCACCGGTCCGTCAGCGAGACCCTGGCCCAGTCATTCAGGGACGCAAGGTCTAGCATTATGATGGTGCCGGCCAGCGCAACCGTGGGCGATACCTACGAAGCTCTCGGAAAGCTCCTGCGCGGCGCCTGAAAAGATCGAGCCGTTGTAGTCGCCGCGAAAATTTTTCATGACAGAATGGGCAAACGATAATAAGCGTGCCGCTGAGCTCGGATGAATATGCGGGTGGCGCTGTTTTCTCCGCACTTGCAGGAGAGCCCCTACGGCGCGAGGCTCGACGACGATTTCATGGAGAACGTGATCTGC
>CAYJSN010000038.1:0-3027 GCA_964373125.1 uncultured Nitrosopumilales archaeon
GACCCACAAGACATGTTCGTCAAACCAGTATTTGTTGTCACCGTGCAGGTCGACCTGGCTGCTGTATAACTCCGCCAGCGCGTCATGGAGATTCAAAAAGTTGACATAGTAACTGCCATGGCTATCACTGAGTTCTAGCAGCCCCGTATCGGCGAGGACCCGTTTCGCTGATGAATAACAGACAGGATACTTGTCCGGTTCCTGAATTTGCCACCAGTAGCTGACCAGGTAGGTGATCGAAGCGAGGCCGATAGGCCTATTGGCAGGCAGCAGTGATGGGACCTTACCGATGAGATCTTGAATGTGGTGGGCTGCTTGTGCTTTTGTCCCAGGCAGCTGAAAGGCCTGGCGTAGTATGCCCGCCATTTCCTGGGAATGGTTGGACCAGTTGGTGAGCTGGTTCAGAAGCATTTGACCGGCAAATCCCTTAAAGCCCCAGTAATCGTGCCTTCGGCACAGCACCTCGTGGCTCTCCTTAAAGGTCGTCAGATCGATACGATCTGCCACGAAGTCTTGAAGAAGAGCGTTGATCTCTGGGATACTGGTTCGCCGCTTTTCATCGAAGGCTCGATACGGGGAAGTGACCCCATGGTTTGTCACTTGCATCCCGAGATCGCTGAATCGCTGTAGGAGCGTCTGGGCAACCTGCCGCTGCTGATCAGTCAGACGTAAGTTGGGTGTGGCGCTTACGTTGGTCATCTGAATCGAACGCGGCTCCCGAGGTTGCAGCGAACCGCCACCATAGATCACCTGGTGAACCTGAGGTATTATACCTAAGGACATAACTCCCTGGAAACAACCTCTTATGACCGTCCACGCTAAGCGACGACCCAGGAAGGTCAGTAAGGCCAAGCCCATCCGCTACGGCCGGAAGGGGCAGGTCTGGCATCCCGAGTTCATAAAGTACATGGGGTCTATCGCTCAAGATGCGGCATACGAGGGGATGCCGGATGCCTTCGTTGAAGGTGGCAAGATTCAGTGGGAGGCTCCTTCCAATCGAAAGTCGGGCAAGTACAAGAACACCCACCACAAACGCAGATCATGGTGGCGTCGCAAGGCAGGAGCGCTCGGCGTCCCTCCAAGTTCCTCAGAGTGGATCAGTCAAGCCGCGAAGAGGCTGCATCCGACTAAGGTGAAGCCCTGCAAGCGATGTGGACGGATCATGGACATTCGATACGCATACCCAAACTCGCAACTAATACACAGGGTCAAGCGGCTCCTCTACGTTACCAAGGACTTTCTCCTCGACCCCCTCGAACATATTTCGAGTCTTGTCACAAGGTTAGTAGAGCGCTACGGGGATCAGGTATTTCGAGATTTACCATCCCTGCTGAGCACAAGTTCAATCAAGCCGCCGAACCTTCCCCCCAGCCTGGCCGATTGGCTAATATGGATCGAAAGGGAGTACATCCCCAGAGAGCCGGAGCTTCTGAGCCCGGGCGCGATGTCGAATGCCCCTGATCGGTTCGATGGGTTCCACTCTTTTAACCGCTGTTGTCGCTCAAAAGCCGACACTGGACGGCATCCCACTAATCTGCAGACCTATGCTACGGATCGCCGCGTCTTTGAGTACTGGTCAGATGGCGACTGGATCGCAGCCGATAGGCTGATCGGTCAGATACGTGCAACCCTCAGCAAGGAGCCCTGCCGGGAGGGACACCCTGGTCCCTGCTCGGCAGACCACATCGGCCCTCTATCTCTCGGATTCACCCACCGGCCAGAGTTTCAATTCTTGTGTAAGTCGTGCAACAGTGCCAAGAACAATCGCATGTCACTTAATGACGTCCGCCTTCTCAGGACGATTGAAACGCGGGGCGATCAGGTGGCATCCTGGCATACCCAGGCAGTATGGGACCAACTCAAGGAACGGGTAATAGACGACGAAACGGCTCTGCGCCTAAGCAAGGTCATGCGGGATAATCGACATGCGTTCATGCGCGTCCTACAGAGGATCGCTCAACGTGGTCACTTTGCGTTTCTAGCCACGCTTCTGAATTTGGCATACGCCGACCACGAGGTAACCTTCTCAAATCTCCACGTAGTCGATCACGTAACACGATACGATCAGGAGAGTAGGAAGCCCCGCGAAACGAAGTACGCGATCGAGCAAAAGGCACGTCGGTGCCGAATAGCCTTCGAGTCGCTACGCTACTATTTCACGAAGGCAAATCGTAATGCTCTCGTCGTCTGGCCACCCACTGCCGAGGAGGAGCTACAGCAAGCCTTGCATGAGCTCGGGGATTCTGAATCTGAGATAAGGCGACTAGACGCAGAGCTGGCTAGGATTTTCTCTAAGGCAAGTATGGGCTCGGTGGAGGAACAACTGAAACAGCTCGTCCAGAGAATCCCAAGCGTCGCCCCGGCGAACTTTATAAGAGCTAAGCAGCACCTACTTCAAGCGATGGTGGCAGTTGCAGATGACCTGAGCAGTCGATGGCACGATGAGCGCTACACAAGGATGGACCTGGAGATCGAATTAGATATCTAAGCAGCCACCAGGGCTGGTGTGCTTGCTTTGATAAGCTCGAGATAGTGCTGAGGTGAGATTCTACCTCGCATCAACTCCTGATAAGGATGCATAGGCTCTGAGAGGTAATCTTTCCTTGAGCCATCCTCGCCATGCTTCAATGGAGGCAAATCTGCAAGTGCCTGTTCGGCCGTCACCGCTGGAGACAGCTCGGGAAAGAGTAGAACGTCGTTGCTGTCAGTCGTGACAGGCGCTGGGGGCTCGATCCTCGACCGGGACGAGTATGCAAGGATCATGATACGCGTTCTTCTCTGAGGGACGGCATACTGCTCGGATTTCAGCTTCCATACTGTCACAGGTTTCATATAGTCCTCGAGCTCCCTTTTGACTAACTCGAAGACCCGTCCGCCCTCCATGTTCGTCAATCCAGGCACATTTTCAAACAAGAAGCCGACGGGGTTGAGCGTCTCAAGCACAGTCTTATAGTTCTGAAAGAGCTTGTTGCGCTTATCGTCGATGGAACGCCGATTGCCAGCAGTAGAGAAACCTTGGCAGGGGGG
>CAYJSN010000039.1:0-2438 GCA_964373125.1 uncultured Nitrosopumilales archaeon
AACAAATTAGCGCAACCGCAACCGCAACTTTCCGGCCCAAACGAGGGGGGAGGTGTGCTCAAGTTAACATAGCCAGCTCAGCCATGGATCACCGTGCCGGATTCTCCACTGACCGCTTCCCTGACCCTACCCAGGTGGGCTATCACGGCCTTGTTGCCGGTGTTTTCAACGAACCTGACCGCGGCGCGCACCTTCGGCTCCATGCTCCCCTTCTCGAACTCGCCTCGCCTCAGCAGCAACTTCATCTCCTTCACACTCACACTTCTCAGCAGTCTCCTCCTCTCGGTTCTGTAGTCAAGATACACACCTTCGATGTCGGTGAGGCTCACGAACCGCGTCGCGCCGATGCCGGTCGCCAGCCGCTCGCCGGCCAAGTCCTTGTCGATGACCGCGTCGACGAACTTCATCGTCTTCTTTTCGATGACGACCGGAACCCCTCCTCCGCCAGCCGCAACCACGATCTGCCCCGCCGCGGAGAGCCGCTTCACCGCCTCGAGCTCCAGCACCGATATCGGGTCCGGCGACGGCACGACCCGCCTGTAGCGCCCCGTCGCGATCTGCTTGACGACGATCGACGGGTTCAGCTTCTTTATCTCCACGAGCTCGCTTTTAGTGTAGGTCGGGCCCACAGGCTTTGTGGGATCGCTGAAGGCCGGGTCGTCGGGCGAGACCCTGACCTTGGTGATCAGGCTGGCCACGCCGGTGCGCCTTCCAAACTTCTTAAGATGGTTGACGAGCGACGCCTGGATCATCAACCCCAATAAGCCCTGTGTCTCGGCAACGCAGGCGAAGAGCGGCAGCGGCGGCACAAGCTTCCTGGCAGATTCGTGCCTGAGCAGCGTATCACCAACCTGTGGTCCGTTGCCGTGCGTTATCACGATCCTGTAGCCCTCGGCCGCGAGCCTCGCGATCTCCTTCGTTGCTTCGGATACACGCCTGTACTGCGAGTCGAACGTCCTTAACTCGCTCATTATGGCATTCCCGCCCAGCGCTATCACAACAGTTTCGCGGGTCCTCATCGCGGCTGATCGGTTGTAATCATGATATTATAACGCATAGACCACAAAACCTTGACACTTTCAACAACGGCCGCATTCTGTCCGTAGGATCACACGGACAGGTAACTATTGCTTCAGAACCTGCGCGGCCTGCTGCTTGAGAGGGACCACCCGTACGGTTGTCCTGATCGGGAGCTTGCTTGCCGCCGTCCTCATCGCCTGCCTTGCCTTCTCCAGCGCGTCGGCATTGATGCGGAGCTCGAGTACGATCTGCCCGCTCCTTATCCTGGCCGCCAAACCCATGGGCTTGCCGAAGGCCCGCCTCATGCCCTCCTGCAGCCTGTCCGCGCCGGCCACGGCGATCATCTTGTTCTCCCTGAGGACGACGTGCGGGTACACCCTGAGCAGGCTGAAGAACTCCGTCTCGCCGATCTCCGCCATCACCTTGTTCGCGGCCAGCCTAGCCGCCTCCAGCGAGTTGTGTCGTACTTGGGTCAACGCGCTTTCCGAGATCAGCTCGACCCTCAGGTCGTAGCTGCCCCTGGCGCCCCCAGTGAACTTTGCTATCTTATTCTGCGGGCCGCCCGCTATGTACTCGCGCCGCACGTAGGGCATCCCCCTCGGTTCCCTGTAGTTTCTTCCCTTCATAAGGCAACCAGTTGAACGCTTAAATCACGATGGCATGATTTAATCGTTATGTCCCAGGAGATCGAGTTCTCGCTGCAGGGCGAGCTCGCCGACGCTAGGGTCCTGATCGCCGACGCAAAGGCGGTCGAGGAGCTCACAAAGCGCGGCTACGGCGAGAAGGAGAAAGCGAAGTATGCGCTGCAGCTCTACGAGGCCCTCTACCTGATCCACATAGGCAAGATGACCGTGAAGCAGAAGAATGCTGTTATCGACTTTGACAAGCTGGTGGACGTGGCGCTGAAGCGCGACGATATGGCTTGGACCAGGTTCCTGGTCTACAGAGACCTGAGGAGCAGGGGCTACGTTGCGAAGGAGGGGTTCGGCTTCGGCGTGGACTTCAGGGTCTACGAGAGGGGCGAGTTCGGCAACAAGTCCGCCAAGTACGTGGTCTTCGGGCTGAACGAGGGCACCGAGATGGGCGTCGAGAGGATGAACGACATGCTGGAGCAGATCGCCCGGATGGGCAAGGAACCTGTCGTGGCAGTAGTGGAGAGGCGTGGTGAGGTCATCTATTACAAGGTGTCAAAGATGCGCTTTGTGGAGCGCAGGAACAGCACCGCTGCCCCCGGGCATGCGTAAAAATTTTGCACGGATAACCAATAATAATGACGGTTAGCCATTACCCGCGTTCCAGCTCGCACGCCTGTTTAGCAAAAAAGTGCTCCGGGCGGGAGTTTCACCACGAAGGATTTGAACCCGCGATCAGCGACTCGAGAGGCCGCTATGCTTAACCGGGCTACACCACCGGAGCAC
>CAYJSN010000040.1:0-2104 GCA_964373125.1 uncultured Nitrosopumilales archaeon
GTTGCTATCTTTGATCTCAAGCATCTTTTGTAGCGCCGCCGGCTTCATGCCGTAGCAGTAGGCTCCGTGTGGCAGGTCGAGGGCGCGGATCAGGTCTGCGTTCGTTGCTTCGTATGCGTCCACGATCTTGTCTGCATAGACTGGATCCGTAAACGGGCAGTCGCCGCTGACGTTCAGGATATAGTCCAGTTTAAGCGCCACGGCGTTGTCGTACAGCCTCTTTATCACGTCGTCCTCATCGCCGCGGAACCAGAGCACCCCCTCTGCCTTTGCGATGTCAACCAGCGGGTCGTCCTGGGGGTTGGTCGAGGTACAGACGACGATCTTGTTCACCTTTTGCGAGAGCTTCAGCCGGTCTATCATGTGCGCAAGAAGTGACCGGCCGCCCACTTCGCGGATCGCTTTCATTGGCAGGCGCGTCGACTTGAGCCGGACCGTGATCAGGAAAGCCGCATTCATGTCATCTCTTACCTATGGTTCCGAGCGTGCCATTTTAACCTAACTGGGAACGTTGGCGCTGTTGAGATTTCGGCAGATGATTTTTGAAACATTAATTTTATCCATATTCTCCCATACCTTCGCCAAGAGGCGAAGAATATTGGTGGTAATGGTTACGGAACACTCGATGGATCAGGTGAAGGGGAGCACGGTTAGGCCGGCGTGGCAGATCGAGGCGCTGAACCGTAGCGGCTTCACGGACATAGAGTTGATAGATAATTTCGATGGGTCCAAGATAAAGGACGTCGCCGGCAGGCTGATCCACGCACACCAGCTTAGCGGAAGGTTCCTGCAGGGGCTCCGATATATGGTTGATATACACGGGCTGGAGCACGACTCGGCAAGGCGTTTCGCCTCTGCCTACCCGGCCTATTCGTGGCGGAAGTGGGCCTTCAGGTTCAAGGCAAGGTACTACGGCGCGATGGAGGAGAGGGTCTTCCACAACTCCGTGCATCTGATCTGCTCGGGCGAGACGATCTACGAGAGGGTGAAGAACCTGCAGAGCTCGACCATAGTCAGGAATGCTATTACGTTAAGCAGGTTCAGGCCCACCGAATGCAGGGACCTCCGGGTGGCGCTGGTGGGACCCTTTGTACTTGGAACAGCAAACTACTACGGCCTGGATATGATAAGAGAGGTGGTAAGAAGAATCGAGGACGTGGAGTTCGTCTTCATAGGCAGGGCTGACTCTTCGTTCATGGAACAGCTAAGGTTCAAGAACGCTGTATTCAACGGCGAGGCCAGGGACTATCCCGAGGTCCTGAGGCAGTGCAGCGTCCTGCTGGCGCCGTATCCAGAGTTTGCCTACTACTTGGGCTCGAAGAACAAGTTCCTGGAGGCTGCCGCGTGTGAGATGCCGGTCATCACCACCATATGGGGCGCGGCCGACTTTAACAACGACCTGTTGCTCATAGGCAACACCGCGGACGACCTCGTTCAAAGGTTGCTGTACCTGAGGGACGAGGCCGCGCGCCGGGAGCTGGGCAGAAAGTTGCGCCATGAGGTAGAAGTGAACCACAACACCGATGTCGAGGTCAAGAAACTCATCAAGCTGTACCAGAAGCTTTCAGATTAGGCCCTTCAGCCCCTCTTCCAGGCCTATCTTGGGCGAGAAGCCGAGCTTGCTCCTGGCGAGGGATATATCCGCCAGACTGAGCCTGATATCGCCCGGCAACGCGTCAGCGAATTCAGGCTCGACCTCCCTGCCGAAAGACCTGACGACGATATCCGCTAGGTCTTTGATCTTCGTCGGGCTACCGCCCGCAATGTTCATTGTAAGACCGTCGGCCTCGCTTCGCAGCATGGCCTGTGCGGTTGCCCCCACGGCATCTGAGACGTGTATGAAGTCTCGAACCTGCTCTCCATCACCGTAGATTACCGGTGGCTTGCCTGCGCCCAGCCGCTTGACGAAGCTGTTTATGACGTTGCTGCTCTGCCTCCTTCCGTAGACGTTGAAGTACCTCAGGATCACAGCACTGAGTCCTCTAGCCATGCAGCCCCTGCAGAGCTCTTCCATCTTTACCTTGGTCACGCCGTACGGGTTTATCGGGCTGAGCGGAAAGTCCTCCCTGATCGGTATCCTTTCGGCATGCCCGTACACGGCGGC
>CAYJSN010000041.1:0-2072 GCA_964373125.1 uncultured Nitrosopumilales archaeon
CTCCCGCATCCTTGCCTCGGCCCCCTCCTTGATCTTGCCCCTGAAGGGATACGCGGTGCGGTATATGAGCACCAGAACTAGGTCGATGCTGATACCAGCATCCTGGATGAACTTCTGTATGGTGTCGTCGTGCCGCAGGAACCACTCGACCGCCTCCTCGTTGGGCTTGTCGAAGGTCTTCAGCGGGTCAAAGTCGTGGAAGAGCGCGGCCACGAAGAGGTAGCAGAGGCTCTCGTAGTCGAGGCTCGGGTCCTTCGAGGCCGCTAGCAGCGTAAAATAGGTTGCTTCCAGCTCGTGGTCTATGTTGTGGTAGCCGTAGTAGTCGGGCCCGAGGCCCTTCTTTGAGAACTCGGAGACCGCGTGCCGCACCATCCGTCTCACCCATGTCTCCTGGAGCCCGGCCCTGACGGCGACCTCGACTATCTTGTCCTTCAGCACTGCCTCCTTCGCGATCCCGAGGTTGTACTTCAGCCACCACGGGACCAGCTTGAACCTCTGGTACAGCTCGTACCACCAGGGATACGGCAATGCAAGAGGATTCAGAAATTTGGAATCTTCGTCTGTCTCTGTGTCTCTGAAGCGGTCGCGATCACGGGGTGAGGTCATCGCCACTATCCTCTATATCACCTTCAAAGAATATAACCCAATCTTTACTTCACCATTGTGAGGCTCAGGAGATCGTCCAGCGTTATCTTGGCCCTGCCGTCCCGCACCGCGAAGAGTTCCTTCCTTGCCTTCTCCGTATAATCGCGGAGCAGCTCCCGCATCTTCTCCATGAAGCCGTCGCCCGGGTTATTCCGTAGTAATGTGTTGAAGAGCCGGTCCTCGTTCTTCCAGTCCGCCAGGTCGTCGTGTATCTGGTACGCCACTCCGATGAGCCTGCCGAAGTTGGTCAGCGCGTTGATCTGTTCCTCGGTGCCGCCGCCGATCATCGCGCCTATCCTGGCGGAGGTCTCGAAGAGCGACGCGGTCTTGTGGGCGAGCACGTTTATGTAATCGTCCAGTCCCATAGAATCCGAGTCGAGCTTGACCTCGAGCATCTCGCCCTCGCTCATGCGCAGGGCGGCGCTTGCAAACTCGTTCGCGATCCTCAGGTCCTTCAGCCTCGAAGCTATGTTCAGGATCATCCCCAGCACAAAGTCGGCCGTGAGGATCGACATATTGTAGCCGTACTTCACATGGAAGGGGGTCTTTCCCCTCCGCTCGTTCTCGTCGTCCAGTATGTCGTCGTGTATTATTGACTCGGTGTGCAGCAGCTCTATAGCGGAGGCGGCCAAGTAGGCCTGCTCTTCGCACCTTCCGACGCTCTCGGCCGAGAGCACGAGCACGAGCGGCCTTATCCTCTTACCTCCCTCTATAGCATATTTGAGCGGCGCATAAAACTCGGACCATGAATACAGGTTCAGTTCGCGTGCCAGTGTTTCCTCGATCTTTGCAAGATGATCGGCAAAGCATTCCTGCAGGGGATTAACACTGCCGGTTCTCCTACTCACTATGCAGCACTAGGAGGATAGATATCTACATACTATTAATGCGTTTTGAATTTGGGCATTTGACATTAAATGGTAGTACTCCGAGAAGTGTCAGCTTCCATGTATGACTGATGTGTGCTCCGGGCGGGACTTTCACCACAAAGGATTTGAACCCGCGATCAGCGACTCGAAAGGCCGCTATGCTTGACCGGGCTGTGCAGCTAAGCTTCTACACCACCGGAGCACATGCAGGGACAGTCTCCCGTTGCAATAAAATCTTTTCCGGCGGAAGACTTTATTACAGGATGGCCCATCATCCTAGCCGATGAGCATCGTCAGGCGGATCGACCTCGAGATTGAGAAGCGCAGCCTGCTGAAGCACCCGTTCTACCAGGCATGGTCAGAAGGCAAGCTCACAGTCGAGTCGCTGGGGGGATACGCGAAGGAGTACTTCCACCTGGTGAAGGCGGTGCCGGCCATGGTGGAAAGGATAGCCCTGCAGGGCGGGAAGAACGAGGAGATAACGACAAACCTCAGGGAGGAGAGGGAGCACGTCGAGCCCTGGATAAAGTTCGCCGCCGCGCTAGGCGTGGCCAGGCA
>CAYJSN010000042.1:0-2048 GCA_964373125.1 uncultured Nitrosopumilales archaeon
CCCACGGCCTCCTCCAACAGGTGCGCGATCACCTCGCTGTCGGTCTCGCTCCTGAACCTGTGGCCCCTCGCGATCAGCTGTTTCTTAAAGTCATAATAATTGTCGATTATGCCGTTGTGCACCACGGCTATGTTGTTGCGGCAGTTCTGGTGCGGGTGGGCGTTCCTGTCAACAACACCGCCATGCGTGGCCCACCTGGTATGACCGATGCCAACGTTGCCCTGCATCGCCTCCAGCTGGAGAGCCCGGTTGACCTCGTCCACCCTGCCCACGCCCTTCTTCACCAGTATCTGCCTCCTGCGCATGGACCCGGGGATCGTGGCTATCCCAACGCTGTCGTAGCCCCGGTATTCCATCTGCCTGAGGCCCTTGACGAGAATGGGGGCTGCAGTCTTACTGCCCCTGTAAGCGATAATCGAGCACATCCTATGCAAATCGGTTAGCCGCTCGTCAATATATATATTGACTCGAACAATGCTGGACTAATCCGGTGAAGATAGTGACAGGAAGGATAAAGTTCTCGGCCTCGGAGACTAGGGAGCTCAGGAAGACGCTGGCCGAGATCTTCTCGAACAAGCGTTACATAACCAGCCCCAGCAGCAAGCTCGGCAGCGAGCAGGAGTTCGTTCTCAGATGCGAGGCTCTGGCACGGAAGCTGTATCCAAGTTACAAGGACGCGGTCATCATCAAGGGCTCGGCCGCGTACGCCTGCAAGCTTGCTGGCATAAGGGCCAAGACCGTAAATGTGGGTGGCATAGCCGAGCTGGCCCTCACAAAGAGCAGGGAGGATGCGCGCAATCTCCGCATAGCTAGGGCACACGGATGCGTCGAGCCCTACAAGCAGCGCGCGCTGGGGCTGAACTTCATGCTAGACGAGGTCAATGCCGCCCTGGTCGCCGCGCTGCTGAAAAGAGAACTCGAGAAATCTGCTGGAAAGCGCGCCTGACGCGTTACTTTCTGCCAGATCTTCGTCCTATCGCAAGGCTGGCCTTCCGTAGCAGCGTGACCAGCAGCATTGCTTCCTTGGATGTGAGCGTGCTCCTGCCCAGTATCCGCTTCAGGGCCAGCTCAACCTTCTGAACTTTATGTGGCATGATGCCCGAGCTTTCGGCAAGCGAGTGCGCATAATCTACAATAAGCTCCAGCTCGCCGGCGTCTGCGAGGTCCCGCTTCCTGGTCCTGCCCCTAGCATGGAGCTCGTAGAGCAGGATCGCCAGCGCGTGCGATATGTTCAGGGTCTTGTAGCTGGACCGGGTGTCTATGCTGACGACGACATCGCACTTCGCGAGCTCCTCGTTCGTGAGCCCTGTGGCCTCTCTGCCAAGAACTATGCAGGGCTTGGAATTCCTGCCGGAGAGCAGGTCGGGAAGCTCCCAGGGAGCGATCGCATCCCTCACGATGTTGAGCCTGTTCCGTGCGCGGATGGCGGTTGTGCCTATAAGTGGGTCGTAATCATCGAGGTCGCTGAACTTAATTGTCCTGGCGCTGTCCAAGATGTTTTTGCCATGGGCCGCGAATATCCTTGCCCTCTCGGCGTCGAACCCTGGCTTGATGAGGAGCAGCTCGTCCAGGCCGAAGTTCTGCATCAGCCTCGCTATGTGGCCGACGTTGACCTCGTGCTCTGGCTCCACCAGGGCTATGCTGATCCGCACGAAACCTCCTTAAATCACGGTTCAATTTAACCTACTCGCGTGGAGTTCAAGTTCACGGAGGTTATGGGGTACAGGACAAGGTACGCCGAGTCGGGAAAGGGAGCCAAGAATGTGTTACTAGTTCACGGCCTAGGCGGCTCTGCCACGAGCTGGGTCTACAACATCGGAAAGCTTGGAAGACACTTCCGCGTTTTCGCTCCGGACCTGATAGGGTTCGGGGAGAGCGAAAAACCACGGATCAGGTACAGCCCGGCCGTCTTCGTCAGGTTCCTCCGCGAATTCATGGATGCCGTTGGCATAAGGCGCGCGAGCCTAGTCGGTTCGTCGATGGGCGGCCAGAACGCGGCCGAATTTGCGATAAAACATCCTAACATTGCGGAGAAGCTGGTACTGATA
>CAYJSN010000043.1:0-1962 GCA_964373125.1 uncultured Nitrosopumilales archaeon
TGTCAGAAACATAAAAAACAAACGAGATCAGGCTACGCCCGGCGTAACGTCCTTCCCCTCGCCCTGCGCCTCGCTTTCTTGGCTGAGGTGCGCCTGCTCCAAGGCCCTGGTGTTTATCTCGGCGTTGATCATCCTGGCGATCACCTTCACTATGCTCTTCGCTGCAAGGTGCTGCGGTGCGCCGGGGTTGTCTATCTCCGCAAATAATCCTATGCCATCGATGCCACGCCTTGCAGCCACTCCCAGGATGAGGCCGTTGAACCAGGTGATCGAGTTTATCTCCTCGCCCAGGCTGCCAATGTTGTACCTGGCCAGCTCCCCCAGCATGCTCTCGTTGTTCGCGGTGCCGTAGACCTGGGGCTCGCCGGCGACGGCAGGCTTGAGGTAGCCGCCCGACGAGTAGACGCGCTTTATCCTCCCGTATTCCTGCACGGTGTCCAGCACCTGATTGCATAGAGCGTAGAGCTCGCGCGGGTCCTGCGGTTGTGTTTCGCCGGTGAAGATCACGATGGCGTTATTCTCATCGGTAAATATCTGGTACGTGTCCACCTGCAGGCGCGCGATCCCCTTCTCCTGCACGACCCATGGCTTCTCCACCGACTCGATCTCCGCTACGAGTTTTGCCTTGAGCTCCTTTGCTAGGAAGCCTGAGACGAGCCCCCCGACCCTGCCCATGTCAGGCAGCGACGCCAGTAGGGTCAGCTCTCCGATGCTCACCTTCTCCAACTGCCTTGTCTTCATCACGGCTGAGCTCTCACTCCAAGCCATTTATCCTTTGCAGGAAGGCCAGTATCCCTGTATAGTCTAGGTCGCCGAAGCCGCTGTTCGCCGCTGCCCTGTAGACCTGCTCGGCCAGCGACGCCATCGGCAGCGCGACGCCGAAATCGCCGGCCGCCCCGTTTATCGTGTGGAGGTCCTTCATCATCATCTTCAGCGCAAAGCTGGTCTCAAAGTCGTTCCTGATCATCTTCGGCCCCTTCCGCTCGCTCATCCCGGTCCTGAAGTAGGTCGTGTTCAGTATCTCCAAGAAGGTCTCCGGCTTCAGGCCCGAGCTCCTTGCAAGGGTTATGCCCTCGGAGAGCGCCAGCGCGATCATGGCTATCTGCAGGTTCAGCGCGAGCTTCATCGCGTGGGCGTTGCCATTGCCGCCCAGGTGGAAGGTCTTGTTACCGATCGTGTCGAAGACGCTCCTGTACCGCTCATAGACTTCCTTCCTGCCGCCGACCATCACCACCAGCGTGCCCTCCTCCGCGAGCTTTGGCCCTCCCATCACCGGCGTGTCCAGCATCGTTATGCCCGCGTCCCAGAGCCTCTTCGCGATCGTCCTCGATGCGAGCGGACTTATCGTGCTCACGTCGGCAAGGACCAGGCCGTCATGCCTGCCGTGAACCAGGCCGTTCTCCCCGAACGCAACCTGCTCGACGGCTTCGGCGTCCTTCACCACGGTGATGACAAGGTCGGAGTCCCTCGCAACCTGCATGGGGGTGTCGGCCACTAGGGCGCCCAGGCCCCCGAGCTGTTCGGCCTTTGCTCTTGTTCTGTTGTACACCGTGAGCCTGTATCCGGATTTGAGGAGTCTCCTCGCTATCGCGCTTCCCATTATTCCCGTGCCTACGAGTCCTATGTTCATGTTATAGCCTCAGGAAAGACGCATCCGTTCTTTATGTTTTGCATCCTATCTTACGGAGATCAGGCCCTCTTCCTGCTTCGGAAAGACGCGGGCCATCATCTAGCAGTCAGGTTATATCAATAAAAGAATATCGGAAAGAGTGATTCGAATCCCACCAGGTCCGCATGCAGGCGAACTCAATCGATATTCAGATGTCCAGTGTCCTGTTGCATTTTATGCGTATTTGCCACTTCGTTTTACACGACATTTATTCTTGGTTCACGTGTTATGCAAGGGATATATATCTAGGCACGTATTATCTAAAAAGTGATAGTGAAGTGACAGACTGCCAA